>CALQJI020000153.1 GCA_943330855.2 Klebsiella pneumoniae | reverse complement strand
TTGCTCACCTTGCCCGAGGCCACCCGTTCCCGTATGTCGGTCCAGTCTTCCATAATGCGATACATGCTTCATTGTTCATGAAGGCGCTGCACTTTTCGACCGCCCTGTCACATCCGTGACCCCGCCGCACTTTTCAACCGGCGTTTACACAAGCGGCGGAGTTGGATTCGTATCATAGCGATATAGACCCAAGCCTCGGCACTGGTTTCGCTGGTCTCGTAATCGCGCACCAGTCGCCGCTGGCGCTTCAGCCAGCGGAACGTGCGCTCGACCAACCAGCGCCGCGGCAGCACCCGAAAGCCCTGCACGTCATCGCAACGCTTGACGACCTCCACCACCAACTTGCGGCGCAAGCCTTTAACCCATTTGGCAAACGCCGGGCGTCCAATATGCGCCGCCGTTCAGTGGGCGGTCGCCGGCGCTTGCTGAGCTTGGGGAGCATGGGTTTGAGGAAGCCCCATTGGGCGTCCGTGAGACTGGTGGCGTAGGTAGCGATTTTCATCGCCCCGAGAGCGCTGCGCTGCGATTTGAACCCGCTCTGTCAGGCCCTATGTCAAGTCATTCACGCACTTTATTACCCCCCGTCCCAGCGCAATACCCGCAGAATTTTTAACCGCCAATCCGACCTTCGCCAATTCTCAGACAGACTCTGAGCCGTTCGCTGCTGCAAATCCCGCCGACTTGTCCGCCATGTCCGCCTGTAGCGGGTGCAGAACGCTGCCCAGAGGCTCTTGGGGAAAATCACCCGACCCGAAGTAAAACCGCTCCACGAGTTGCACCACCCGGCGCGAAGACGCGCAAGGTGTAAGCGTTCCATCCTCCCATCGTCGCAGCGTTTGCGGACTTACGGCCAGCAGCGCTGCCAATTTGCCACGAGAAAAACGGGGTTCACTGCGCAGCCGCCGCAACGCCAACTGCGTTTGCCGCACATCTCCTCCTCGCGGCCGCGACAACGTGCCCAGCCTCCACGAGCCGGGGCGCGAAGGTATCAAGGCGTTCAGCGCCTTGATTGACCAGCAGCGTCAGCGGCGGCATGAAAGTGGGGTGATTCTCGCGGTTTGAAATTCTGTCTTCTTCCCGCGGATTTTCTTCAGGATTCAGCCCAAGATTTTCTCTTCCTTCTTCCTTGGTTCTGCGCGGCGGTTGGAGTTTTTTGATCGCCCGGCGCGGCGTGTTTACTTCTGGCTTGGGGACGATGAATTTCCCGCCCCGCGGCCTAGAACTAGGCCGGGTCGAAAAACGCTCCGTCCGTCCTGCGCCCCGTGCC
This sequence comes from Klebsiella pneumoniae, assembly GCA_943330855.2. Lineage (GTDB taxonomy): Bacteria > Verrucomicrobiota > Verrucomicrobiia > Limisphaerales > SXTU01 > SXTU01. The sequence continues at coordinate 1,851 of CALQJI020000153.1, read as the reverse complement.
CGCCTGCCCGTGGTGGTCCTTTGTATGGAGCCGCGAACCCCCGTGCGCGTGGGCGACGACGGCAAGGTTCCAGTCGGGGCCCAACTTCACTCTCTGGACGATCCTCCGCGCTCCCATCGGTATCCATTTAAGGTGTGTCAAAGTGAAGCGCAGAGGGTGGTGAGGCGGGGCACCGCAGCGGCCACCGTGAGGTTTTCTTGCAACGCATGGCGCAACCACCGGATGAACTTCACCGAGCGCTGGCTGGCCCGCCGCGCGTTGCTCAGCAAGGTCGAGGCCACGCGCTTGGCTCGGCGCCGGGCTTCGGCCGCGTTGCTCACGGCGTGTTCCTGTTCCAGCCGGTGCTGGTAGATAAGCAGCCGATGGTTCGTCAGTGCCACCAACTGCCCTTGCGCCGCCTTGGCCACCAAACTCGTCCCCCACGCCTGCCGCTGGCCCAGCTTGTTCTTCACTTCATCAAAGCCCTGCTCCACCTCCCACCGCCGCCGATACAGTTCGGCCAGCACGCCTGCGGGCAGGTCCGGTTCGTTGGTCAGGAACTCCTACGCCTGCCCCTGAAGCGGTTCGGTGTAGCAGATGCTCCGCATCTGGTGCCCGTCCCGTGTCAGGATGCTGCGGTCCTGCGTCACGCCACGTTTGCGTGGGTCCTGGGCGTCCACCGGCCGGTTGTCCACCCAGTGATAGACCATCTCGGCTTTGACCCGGCTCAGAAAGTAAGTGGCGTTCTCCTGCCGACAGCGCTTCCAAAAGGCGAAGTCAAAGGCGGCCCGATCATACACCAGCAGCACGCGGCGGCCTTTAGGCACGCCCTGGCGCAAGCCCGCGGGTTGGATGCGCTTGAGCATGGTCAGGTCGTGTTCGTGCAGGCCTTCGCGCACGGTGAGGTGGCGGAGTTGATGGCCGCGCAGGTCCAGGCTGTAGCAGTGGCCGACGGCCATTTTGACCCCGTTATGCCGGGGATCGTGCGTGGCGGCCCGGTGCCAGTGGGCGGCCAGCGCGAAGCATTCGCAGTGGGCCAACGCGGGCACGTGCGCCAGCCGGTCGGTCAGGCTGGCGTCGGCGAGCAGGGCGCGGTTTACGTCGCGGGCCAACGCGCCCCGGCGTTCGCTGGCGAGGGCGACAAAGTGGTTGGAGCGCTTGGGTGGGTCCGCGAAGCGCGGGCTGTTTTCCTAAGAAAGGCACTACCGCTGGGGGGGCGGCGGCCAGCACGCGCTGGAGGCCGAGGTGGAGCCACGCTTCGTCGGTGAATTCGGGGCAGGTCCGGGTGTGGGGACTGGCGGCGACGCGCCCGGTTAGAGTTTGGAAGAAGACGTCGTTCACGCGTGGCGAGGAGGAAGTAGAAAGCATCGAAGTCGATTTTGGGCGACCCCGTGTGTGCCAAGCCTGTTTGTTGGAGTTATACGCCTGCTGGCAGCGTTTTTCGCGAGTAAACGACCTTCGGCGACCTGCGAAAATCCGACCTGCGGACAGGCACTATACGCACGGCACGCACCGTTCTCGTCCCTATTTTCAGAGCAAGTCGTGGACACCGATGCCCCGCTCCACCCTCATCCGCTGTCTGCGCTTGGACACGAAACTTTTACTACCTCCGCCTCGCGCCGGACCCAACCGCCAACCCCCTCCTCTTGCTCCATTGCCCCGTCTTCTAAACCACCAGTGCGCTTTTAATCGCACATACCAGTCCGCTTTTGATCGCACGCAGAAGTCTCCTTTTTAAAGTTACACAACAGAATGGCAAAATTTGCTTGCTGCATGGAAGCCGATGACGGTTCACTGAACAGGTCGCTGGAGAGATGGCCGAGTGGCTGAAGGCGCTGGTTTGCTAAACCGGTATACGGTCAAAAGCCGTAT
>CALQJI020000152.1 GCA_943330855.2 Klebsiella pneumoniae | reverse complement strand
TTGAACCCGATCGAGTTGGAGGTTGCGACGGTGGCGGCGGCGAGCACCACGGGCGGGGTGAGCCTGCTGGAGTCCTCGGCGGTGACAGTGGACACGGTCGGCACTGTTTCGATCAACCGTGTGCAGCAGGGTGCGGGTGTGGTGGCCGTGCAGGCGGCGGCGCTGAGTGGTTTGATCGGCGGCGGGCATGTCGTGCTGCGCACGGTGAACGGGTCGATCACGGTGAACGCAAGCGTGGCGGCGGGCGGTGCGGCCAATGTGCTGCTGCAAGCGCAGGGCGCGGCGGCGGGCGTGACGCTCCACACGGCGGTGACGAGTGGGACGGGCAGCGTGAGCGTGCTGGCGACGGGCGATGTCACGCTGGCAGCGACCGCGAGTGTGGTGACCGGGGGCACCGGCACCCTCGAGGTGGCCGCAACCACGGGCAGGGTAACGATGGCGGCGGCCGCGCGGCTGCAGACCGGGGGCGGGAACCTCCGCGTGGCGGCAGGGCAGGGCGTGACGCTGGGCGTGGTGGACGCGCGCACGGCGGTGGATCGCGCGGGCAACACGCTGGCCAACCAGGCAGCTTGGGGTCAAGTGTCGGTGACGGCCGGCGCGGGTGCCGTGCTCGACGCCTCACCGGCAGGCGACACCACGGTGAACATTTACGCGGCAACCGTGCGTTTCACCGCGACGACGGGCGTGGGCAGCCCCACGCCGGATAACGCAATCGAGACGGAAGTAGTGAATGCCTCGGCGCTGGCCAGCGCGGGCAGCATCAACCTCCGGGACGCGACGGCGCTGGCCGTGGTGGTGGCCGGTCTGGTGCCGGCCAACCGCGTGCAGGCCGACGGCACGGTGGTCACCACGCAGGACGCGACGGCGCAAGGTGGGGTGACTCACGGCACCGGTGGCACCAGTGTGGTTCAGGCGGGCAACGACACGCCGGTGTCTGATTTGCCGACCTTCTCCTTGGTCACGACGCTGACCACCGGAAGCCAGCCCAACGTCCTGACTGGCCTCTACGAACAGACGGTGCGGATCAGCAATACGCTGGGGAGCACCATTGATGCCGTGCGCATCCGGGTGCGCAACCTGCCGGCGGGCGTGAGCCTTTACAACGCTGTGGGCACGGTGAGCGGTGAGGCGTTCGTGCTCTATGACCAACCGCTGCTGGCCGGCCAGAGCGTGGATCTGGTGTTGGAGTATTTCGTGCCCGACCGGCTGAACCTGCCCACGAACCCGAACTTCCTGCCCGAGCCGGTGCCCTCGTCTGCCCCCGTGAACCCGGTCGGCACACTCATCGGCGACGTGCAAACCAACTGGCTGGCGGACGGACGTTATCTGGTGCAGTTCGAGTCACTCGCCAGCCGCACCTACTACGTGCAATACAGCAGCGATCAGCTCACCTGGAAAACCGCAATGCCGCCGCTCACGGGCACCGGCTCGCGGCTCTTCTGGCTTGATTCCGGCCCGGCCAAGACGGATACGGCGCCGGGAACCGACCCGACCCGCTATTACCGCGTCCTGCTCGTGCCTTGATTTCAAAACGCCAAAACGAACCATCATGAAGAACAACCATAGAAACAACTGCCCGCGGCGTGCGCTGCGTCGGTTCGCCCTGTTGAGTGTCAGCCTGGTAGCCGGGACTGCAATCACTGCGGCGGCCCAGGAAAAGAACGATGCGGGCACCAAGCCCGGCGGCTCAGGGAAAAAACCGGCCGACGTTCTCACCAAGGGTGAAGCGCCCACGGCTGGTGGGTTCCTGAATGGCTGGAGTCTGGCTCCCAGCGTTGGTCTGAACATCCGCACGACCTTCAAGAGCCTCGGAGGCTTCACCACGCAAACCGCCGTAGGCGCGGCAATCGGAGGCGTGGACCACAATTACGATGATGGCTTTAATCGTGTGGATAGCCGCAGCCGTGCTGTCACCAGTGGCGACACGTGGAACTGGGGCTTCTCGAATGTGAGCCAGACGCCGGGCGACAACACGGTGCGGATGAACAGCTCTAGTTCCGCAGCCGACCTAACCTCGCAGTCTGGATCAGACTACAAGCTGGGCATGGAAGTGCGCTACCGTCGCCAGATCGGAGTTCTGGAAAACCTTCGATGGGGGATTGAGGGTGTGTTCAGTTGGCACGACCTCTCCGCGGAAGAGAATCACTCGCTGGCCGGCACCGTCACCCGGATCACGGACACCTACTCACTCAACAACAATCCGATACCCGCGCCTTTCACGGGCACCGCGGGGGGGCCTGGACCGCTGATCAGTGACATCCCGGCGCGAACCCCGACGGTCATTCCCGGCGGAGCGGTCGTGACCGGGCAAAGCAAACTGGACGCCGCGCTATTCGCCATCAAATTGGGCCCGCAGGTCGAGTGGCGTCCCAGTCCAGCCTCCCGCTGGGGCCTGACCTTGAACGCCGGGCTCGCGGCGGCGATCGTCAACAGCGAATTCACGTTCAGCGAATCCGTAACCATCCCATCGATGGGACCGGGGTTGCAGCCCGGTGTGTCCGCCACGCAGGCGCGGGCGGGATCGGGAAGCACTGCGGAGGTCCTGCTGGGCGGTTACGCCGGCCTGTCCGCGTCCTATAAGATCACCGACCGAGTGAGTCTGATCGGCGCGGGGCAGTATCAAAACCTGGGCACCTTTTCCCAAACGGTGGCAGGTAAACAAGCGGAGATCGAACTGGGCAACACCATCCTGCTCTCCTTGGGCCTGCGTTACTCGTTCTGATATTTCTCATGCATAAGGCCTTTTCCAATGAACTGCTATGCTTTGCTAAAGAGAAAAACTTTTTGTGAGCGACATGATTACACCAAGCTATTGTAAAATTAATAATTTTGGAGATAAGCTAAATCAAGTTCTCGCAGAAAATCTGTTTTCACCACTTCTAGGGAAACATTTTGAACCAAAAAACTCCAACTCACTTGTTCACCTATACGCAATCGGATCATTTCTTTCCACTGGCGTTCTATCGCGTTTAAACACTGATGATAGGGCAATTGTGTTGGGCATGGGTGCTGGATACGGTGATTTACCCGTGCAGCAGAGCTTTGGTCTCGGTCGTCGGTTCCCTGTGTGGATAAAGAACCAACTCAATCTGCCACTCCCAGCGGATACCCTTGCCAGCAACGGTGTCCATGACATGCGCTGAAAATAGCGACGAGAACGACGCGTGCCGCGCGTATAACGCCGGTCCGCAGGCCGATTCTACGCGGGTCGCCGCAAGCCTCCCGACCGCGAAAAGCCCCGCCAGGAGGCGTATAACTCCAGC
>CALQJI020000151.1 GCA_943330855.2 Klebsiella pneumoniae | reverse complement strand
TTGCTGGAGTTATACGCCTCCTGGCGGGGCTTTTCGCGGTCGGGAGGCTTGCGGCGACCCGCGTAGAATCGGCCTGCGGACCGGCGTTATACGCGCGGCACGCGTCGTTCTCGTCGCTATTTTCAGCGCATGTCATGGACACCGTTGGGGCGCGGGCATGGCAGCGATGCTGGCGAAGACGCGCGTCACTGATCGTTGCGTCGTGTTCACTGACATGGACTGGTGGGTCGCAGACAACCGCCCTTACAACTGGATGTCCACTTCTCCGCAAACGCCGGTGGACCGCTGGTATCTTTTCGCTCACGAGCGCGATCAATATCTCGACTTCACCCAGATGCAGACCTGTGCCGCCGCGCTCGATGTGTCCCGCTACGGTGCCTATGTGCAGGTGGAGACCGCGGCCTCAGCCAGCTACGGCGGTCGCCATTTTCTCTCGACCAATCTCGAGCCCGCCCCCGCGCAGTCCACCAGCTACCACGGCTGCCCCATCGTCGATGCTGCCACACCGCTGCAGCTCGATGGCGTCACGCCCGTCTTCAAACCCGTGTGGGACTACCTGCTGCTGCACGACACCGCGCCGATCACCATCGAGTCCGCGAGCGGCAACATCAGCGTCATTTTCTCCCCCGGCACGCTGGAGCAGTCCGACGATCTCACGCTCTGGACTCCACAGCCAGCGGCCACCAGTCCACTGACACTGCCGTTCGGCACGCTTCCTCCGCGCTGTTTTTACAAGCTCCGCACAACGCCATGAAAGTCCTTCTCTCCCTTCTCCTTTTTCAGTTCGTAGACCTGTTGCTTCCGGCGGCGGATCTTTCCAGCAGCGGTCCTTTCAAGATCACGATCATTGAGTTCCCGGAGATGACGGATGCGCAGCGGGAGAATCGCAAAGTTCCCATCAAGGTGCATCTGCCCGAGGGGCGAGAACTTTGTCCCATTGTGGTGATCTCGCACGGTGCCGGCGGTGACTGGGACACGCATTTTGCGCAGGCCCAGCACCTCGCCTCCCATGGCTATGCCGTGCTTTGTTTGGAGCACGTGGGCAGCAATCTGGAGCGAATGAAGCAGGGCATGCGGTTCATGAAGAATCTCAATGAGATGATTCGAGATTCCAGTGAGGTGCTTGGTCGCCCGAAGGACGTAAGATTCGCACTGGATTGTGCCACCGAGTGGAATCGCTCACACGCGAAGCTGCGCGGCCGGCTCGACCTTCAGCACACTGGAGTGATGGGTCACTCGTTCGGTGCATTCACCACGATGGTCGTGTGCGGCATGAAACCCGCGCTCGACTGGATCACGCCACGGGTGGAGCCAGGCAAAGGTCTCGGACCGGATCTGCAAGATCGCCGTGTGAAGTGCGGCGTCGCCCTCTCGCCACAGGGCGCGGATGCGCCGTTCTTCATTCGCGAAAGCTTCGCCCCGTTAAAGGTTCCGCTGCTCGGCATCTCCGGCACGGAAGATCGGCAGCAAGGCGGCCTGCCCGCCACCAACCGTCGCGATGCATTCAAGCTATGGCCGGAAGGCGCGCATCGTTTCATCTGGCTGACTAACGCCCGTCATCTCGACTTCACTGACTCTACTGGCGCATCACGTCGTGCGATGTCTTCGCCCACACGAGAAGACGTCCAGCCCATCGTCCGCGCTGCCACGCTCCTGTTCTTCAGCGCCCACCTCAAAGCCGACTCCGAAGCCGCGAAACAACTTACAGGCGATGAGTTGAAGCCCTACCTGCACGGTGCTGTGACCAACGTCGAGGTGCTGTCGAAATGAAAAATGTCTCCCACGCCATCAAACTTACCTTCACACTCCTCACCGCTATCGTGCTCACGCCGCTGGCCGCGCTCCGCGCCGCCTAGCCGCCACTCAACATATTGCTCATCACCGCTGACGACCTCGGCTATGAGGCCATGGACTTCCTGGATGGCAAGGTGCCTGGTGTGACTCCGAATCTCAGCAAGCTCGCCTCGGAGAGCCTCAGCTTTCAGCATGGCTTTGTGAACGCTGCGACGTAGAACGACAATTACACTTCCCCTCGACGACAACTAAAATTCCCTAGTCGAGGGAGGGCGTTGGCGGACTGACTCGGGCGGTGCAGCGGGCCGCTGGTGCAGACTGCTGGCGCATGATCAACCAGCAACAACTGACTCGCCTCGTCCGCGAGTTCAAACGGGAAGGGAACCTGACTATGAGTGCGATGAAAGCGGGGATGGACCCCAAGACGGCGCGGAAGTATGTGAGGTCTGGGGCGGTGGTGTTGGCGGCGCGTGGGCCGCGCACGTGGCGCACGCGGACGGATCCGCTGGGCGCGGCGTGGGCACTGGCGGAGGGGTATTTGCGGGCGGCACCCGAGCTGGAGGCCAGGGCATTGTTTGAGCACCTGCTGGAGACGGCGGGGGAGGCGATTCAGGCCGCTTCCTTTCGGAAGTTAACCATCCGCGCTCATGTGAGCGCGGCCCCGTTGAAGCCGGTGCGGAAAAAGTCGGTGAAAGACAAGCGCACGGCCATCCGCGCTCATGTGAGCGCGGCCCCGTTGAAGCTGCCTTGCGCTTGGCTTCGATTCCTTCCGCATCAACTGCCATCCGCGCTCATGTGAGCGCGGCCCCGTTGAAGCGGCCAACAGCTAAAAAAAAGGAATCAGCTCAAAGCCGACTCCTTTTTCCCCACCTCACACCCCCAACTTCCGGAGCTTTCGCTCAGAAGTTGAAGATGTGGAGGTTGACGGACGAGCTCTGCCTACAGACCACTGTTTCAGCCCAGCAATCTGCTCGGCCATCAATTTCGACAACGGCACGAAACTGTTCATGGAAGCAGCAACGTCCATCTCGGTAGGCTCATCGCCACGTTCAAAGGCAGCAAACATCGCCTCCAGAAACACGGCCTCAATTTCAGCATCCATCCATATCCACAAGGATACGGATACAGCGGATAGCTAAAAGAAAAGCCTCAACCTTCTCCTTAAACACGGACCCGAAAAAAGACCGTCAGCGGCTGCCCCGCTCACTGCCATCCATGTTTCGCTAGTGGCGTTGCCGGGGATGCCTCAGTAAGACCCGCCAACAGGTCCAAGACCTCGCGCTCACCTCGATTCAGTTGCCAACAAGCCACGTCTCGGGCGGCGGCGTAGGCGAACGCGGAGCAATCCCATTTCCTGCCCGGCCCGTCGTAGTATGCGGACTCTCGGTGCACCAGCCACGCAGCCAACGGACACGGACGGTCAGCGCCTTGCTGGCGCAGGTAGTCAATCATTTGCAGGCGGTCGTGCGGCGTCGGTCGTGGTTCAACTGAAACGAGCGGCAATTCGACAGGCGGCAGGGTTCCCCAACCGGGGCGGGGCGGACGGTTCAGCCAATGTAGCAACTCAACCTTGTGTGCCTTGAGGGTTTCCGCGAACTCAGGCGGGCAAAGGTTCGCGGGAATGACGGCGAGCTTGTCGCCGTGCGGCTCAAGTCGCAGTCCGCGCCGCCTCGCTTCGTGGAAAAGGGCTGGGGCGGTCATAGGAGCAAGGCTTCCGCCAGTTTGCTGGCTGAGATTTTCCCCGGTCGGACTGGTGAGAAGTTGTCCGAACTGTCCGGCGAGGGCGTGGCGGGCTGTGTCTCGGACACTTCGGACGGGTTTTCACCACTCGTTCCTGTGAAATTCGTCACCAGCGTCAGCGCCTTCCAGCCACGTTGAGGTTTTTCGCCGCCGTCGGGGATGTCGTGGCGCACCGTCAGTCCGAACTGGCGAACCACCACGTCCGCGATGCCGCTCGTGAACTTGTTCTTGGGGAGCGCCGCCCAGCCGTGCTCCGTGCAGAACTCGACGTAGG
>CALQJI020000150.1 GCA_943330855.2 Klebsiella pneumoniae | reverse complement strand
GAGACTTGCAGCGGTTCGAGCCAGCGCGGGCCGCTCCAGCCGTGGGCGAGGGCGAGGTTTTCCAGCCAATCAATGTCGGCGTCGTGGTCGTGGGTGAGGCCGGTTTTCAGCGCGCCGAAGAGGTCGTCGGGCTGCCAGCCGTAGGCGAGGGTGCGCAGGGCGAAGCGGGTCAACTCGGCGAGCGGGTGGTGGGTGACGGGCTCGCGGCGGTCGAGGAAGAAGGGGATGCCGTAACGGGTGAAGACGCGGCGCAGCGGGACGTGGTGGTGGTCGAGGGTGCGGAGGATGACGGCGCAGTCGCGGTAACGGCCGCCGGCGCGGACGTGACGGAGGATTTCGCGGGCGGCGTGGGTCGCTTCGCTCTCGGGATTCGCGCAGAGGCGGAGGGAGAGGGGATGGGGGATGGGGTCTGTCGTCTGGGCCGGTGCGTCGTGGCTGGGTGTGGTGCTGCCCGAGATGCTCGCTGCGCTCGCCTCGCTGCGCTCGAGTTGGGGCTCGACGGAGTCTCGCCCTACCGGGCGGGAGGGGGATGGGGCGGTCCAGTTGGCTTCGAGGTGGGCGAGGGTTGCGCTGTCGCGGAAACGGCTGTGGGCGGGGGTGCGGGGGAGTTCTTCGACGGTGACTTCGCTGGTGGGCAGGGCTTTGACGCGCGTGTGGCAATCGCCGTAGGTGCGGCGGATGCCGGACCAGAGGGAGAGCCAGCTTTTCGAGTCGGCGGCGTGTGGGTCGAGGCAGAAGGCGAGGGTGGCGGTGCGGCAGAACGGGAGGACGGCGCAGAGGAGGTCGAGTTCCTGCGGGGTCATTTCGGCGAAGCCGTCGAGCCAGAGACCGGCGATGGGAAACGGGGAATGGGGAATGGGGAATAGGGAATCGCGGAGCTGCTCGGTGACGTGGTCGAGGAGTTGGTCGGCGTCGCGGATTTCACTTTGCTCCAGCCACTCGTGGTAGGCGCGGAGGAGGTGGTGGAGGTCGTGGAGTTTGTCGCGCAGCGGGCCCTTCTCCGCGCAACGGGCGGCGAGGCGGGCGAGCTTGACGGGGGTGAGTTGGTGACGCTGGAATTCGCGGAGAAGCTGGCTGAGTTGGCGCGCGAAACCGGGGAGTCGGGCGGTGGCGCGGAAGACGCGGAGCGAGGCGTGTTCCCGGGCCAGCAGCGCGCGCAGGACCATCACGCGGCCTTCGTCGTCGAGGAGCTCGGGGACGGTGGCGAAGGTTTCGAGGAGCCAGTTTGCGAGGCGGTCGAAGGAGACGATTTGCAGGCGCGTGTAGCCGGCGAGCGAGGGGTCGTCGAGGAGTTGGCGTTCGAGCTGGAAGGTGGCTTGCTTCGGCGCGAGGAGGAGCAGGGGCGGGCCGTCGGGGGAGCGCTTCAGCTCGGCGCGGATGTCCGCGAGGCAGCGCCAAGTCTTGCCGCTGCCGGCGGGGCCGAGGAGGAAGTGGACGCGCACGCGGGGATGGTCGGGCGGGGAGTTGAAAGTTGAAAGTTGAAAGCTGAACGCGCCGTGGGTGGAAGGGGTAGGCGCTTGGCAGGCTGGATACTTGTGGCGTTCGGATGGTTCCAAAGCGGCGTTGAAGCCGCCCCAGTCCAGACGCTGGCGCGACTTCGCAATACGTCGTCTGGTGACGACGCTCGCCCCACCTGCGTCCGCAAGCCGAAGGTTGCAGCGACGCGGAAGTTGATTACCCTGCCGCCATGACTTCCACTGGCGTTCGTTCATGGGTTGTTGGTGCGTGCATGTTGTCCGTCGGGCTGGCGGGCGGGTATGTCGCGGGGCGGGGCGGGGCGGCGGCGATGGGAACGGTGCCCGGCAAGGCCGCCGTTTCCCCACCGGCCAACCCACCCATGTCGGCCAGCGCAAAGAAAGCGGCTCGGGAGGCGCGCGGCGCGGAGACGACACTCGCCAGCACCAGCAGCAACGCGCCGCGCTCGCTCGATGAAATCGTGGCGAAGCTGCGGCTGGCGATGAACGACCCACGCTCCATGCGGACGGGGCAGGAAATCTTCGAGGCCATCCAAAACCTTGCGCCCAGTGACATCCCGGCGGTGCTGGCGCAGCTCAAGGGCGGCAGCGCACAACGCAATTTCTACGCCGTGTTGATGGCGCTGATGCCTCGCTGGGCGGAGGCGGACCCGGCGGCCGCGCTGGCTTTCGCGCAGTCGCTGACGCGCACGAACGAGCGGCAGATGGCCGTGGGCGCGGTGTTCAACGGTTGGGCGCGGCGCGATGTGGAGGGGGCGATTGCGGCAGTGGCCGGGTTGAAGAGCAGCGACGAACAGCGCGCGGCGTGGTCGGCGATTTTGCCCGAGCTGGCGCAACGCTCGCCGGAGCGCGCACTGGAGTTGCACGCGAAGTTGCCCAAGGGCGAATCACAATATGGTGGCGGCTACAGCAGCTCGGTTCACGGCATCTTCAACGCGTGGGCGCAGACCGACCCCGTCGCCGCTGCGACGCGCGCGCTGCAACTCCCGGCGCGCGACCGCGACCAAGCCATCAACAGCATCGCTGCGCAGTGGGCAGCGAAGGACGTGCAAGGCGCGTTGGCGTGGGCGCAGGGCTTGCCGGAGGGGACCGCCAAGCGCAACGCGACGCGCACGGTGCTGGGCGAATTGGCGAACCAAAACCCGCAGGCCGCCGCGCAACACGCGCTCGGGCTGAAGGGCGCAGCGCAGGCGGACGCGATGGCTGCCGTGGCGCAATCGTGGGGACAGACCGACCTCACCGGTGCGCTCGCTTGGGCGCAGAGTTTGACCGATCTGAAGTCGCGCGACCGGGCGATGCAATCGCTCGGGTCCGAGTGGGCGCGGCGCGACCCGCAGGCGGCGGTGGCTTACGTGAACGGCCTGCCATCGGGGCAACTGAAGAACAACTTGCTCCAGAACATCGCGTCGTCGTGGGCGAACACGGACTCGAAGGGCGCGCTGGAATGGGTGCAGGCGCTGCCCACCGGCCAGGCGCGGAGCAGCGCCTTGCAGAGCGTGGTGAACAGCATGAGTTACCGCGATCCGGCCACGGCGGCGGCGTGGTTGGATGCATTGCCATCCGGCGGTTCGCGACACAGCCACTTGTTCAGCAACGTCGCCCAACAGTGGGCGCAGCAGGACCCGGAGGGTGCGGCGGCGTGGGTGAAGACGTTGCCAGCGGGGCAGGGCCAGCAGCAGGCAGCGAGCAGCGTGATTTACCAACTCGCGGAGTCGAATCCGAAGGCGGCAGCAGAGTTCGCCATGTCGCTGCCGGCCGGGAACTCGCAGCAGAACACCATCAGCACCGTGGCGTCGCGCTGGGCGGCGAGCGACTTGAAGGGTGCGGTGGAGTGGGCGCAGCAGTTGCCCGAGGGCCGGGCGCGGGAGAGTGCTCTGCAAAACGTGGCGAGCACCTGGGCGCAGAACGACCCGGCGGCGGCGGCGGAGTTTGCGATGAAGTTGCCGGCCGGCACGGCACAAACGAGCGCCCTTTCGTCCGTGGCGAACTCGTGGGCGCAGAACGACCCGAAGGCCGCGGCGCAATGGGCGGCAAGTCTCGGCACCACGGACGGGTCGGGAAGTTTGCTCCGCAGCGTCGCGCAGGGCTGGGCGCAAAATTCGCCGACGGAGGCGGCCTCGTGGGTGGCGACATTGCCGGTGGGCAAGGACCAGAACAATGCGGCGCTGGCCATCGTGAGTTCCTGGTCGTATCAGGACCCGGCGGGCGCGGCGGCGTGGGTCGGCGCGTTCCCCGAAGGGACGACCCGCGACAGCGCGATGAGCAGCGTGATGTCCGGCTGGACGCAGAACGACCCGCAGGGTGCGAACAAGTGGCTGGAGACGCTGCCCGCCGGCAAGTCACGCGACAAGGCGGCGGAGTCCTTCCTCAGCCAAGCCTCGTATCAGGAGCCAGCGCTCGCCGCGCGCTGGGCAATGGAACTCTACGCGTCGGCCCCCGCTCAGCCGGGCCGGGAGAGCCGCAACACTTACCAACTCGAAAACATCGCGCGGAACTGGATGAACATGGACGAGAAGGCGGCGCGCGCGTGGATTGAGCAAGCGCCGTTGTCGGAGGAGAAGAAGAAGTCGCTCCTGAATCCCAACGGTGTCCAGTGAAGGTGTGTCAAAGTGAGGCATAGAGAGTGGTCAGGCGGGGCACGGCGGCGGCTTCCGTGAGGTTTTCTTGCAGCGCATGGCGCAACCACCGGATGAACTTTACCGAGCGCTGGCTGGCCCGCCGGGCGCTG
>CALQJI020000149.1 GCA_943330855.2 Klebsiella pneumoniae | reverse complement strand
GTAGCGGCCGTGAATGCGGGCCAGGGCCTCGCGTTTGGCGGAGCGACTCATGTTCGGGGCTTGGGTAACCACGAATGTGAGTCAACGTATCGTCGGACTCCTCGTCCAACTCCCCGCCCCGGTAACATTTAATATGAGTCAACTCGGACAAGAAGTAGCGCCTTGCCGGTGCTTGACGAGTAAATGTCACCTCCCTAGTCTGCCACGCTCTTTGTCCCGTCAGCGGGCGCTCGTGTCCGTTGTCAGGCAAAGTTTGAACCCAGAATAATTGTCGTGAACGTAACCGTTGAAACTCTCGGCCCTTGCAAGAAGCTCCTGCGCGTTGAATTGGACATCGCCGCCGTGGACGCCGCTTATGCCTCCGTCACCAAGGAATACCAGCGCCACGCGCAGCTCCCCGGCTTCCGCCCAGGCAAGGCCCCGCGTGATATGGTGATCAAGAGCTTTGGCGCGCGCATTGACGAAGAGGTCAAGCGTAAGCTCATCTCCGATGCCTATCCGAAGGCGCTCGAACAGGAGAAAATCCGCGCCGCCGTTCAGCCCGACATCGAGGAAATCCAATTTGGTCGAGGCCAGACACTGCAATTCGCCGCCACCGTCGAGACGCAGCCCGAATTTGAGCTCCCCGAATACAAAGGCCTTCCCGTCAAGCGCGAGACCGTTGTCATCACCGATGCCGATGTAGACAAGGCCCTCAACGTCCTGCGCGAGCAGCGCACTGATTACAAGGATGTGGCCCACCCCGTCGTCGCCGGTGACATCGCTGTGGTGAACTACACCGGCACCTGCGACGGCAAGCCCATCACCGACACCGCGCCCACCGCGCGCGGTCTCACCGAGCAGAAGGCCTTCTGGATTCGCTGCGAGGCTGGCCAGTTCATTCCCGGCTTCACTGAACAGCTCCATGGTATGAGCGCCGGCGAGAAGCGCACCGTGAACGTGGATTTCCCCCCCGACTTCATCTCCGCCGAGCTGGTTGGCAAGCGCGGTGTCTACGAAGTCGAACTTGTGCAGGTCAAGGAACGCCTCCTCCCCGAAGTGAACGAAGAGTTCGCCAAGGGCTTCGGGGCCGAAAGCCTTGAGAAACTCCGCACTGGCATCCAGACAGACCTCGGATCCGACCGCAACACCAAGGCCTCCCGCGCCGTCCGCGACCAAATCATCCAGTCCTTGCTCGGCAAGGTGAGCTTCGACCTCCCCGAGTCCATCGTCCTCCAAGAGACCCGCAGCGTGGTCTACAACATCGTGCAGGAAAATCAGCAGCGTGGCATCCCCAAGGAAGCCATCGAGCAGCAGAAGGACGCTATCTTCGCCAACGCCAACGCCAGCGCGAAGGACCGCGTGAAGGCGATGTTCCTCCTCAATCGCATCGCCGAAAAGGAAGGCGTAAAAGTCGAGCAGCAGGAAATCCTCGAACGCGTGCAGGCGATGGCGCAGCAATACCAAATGCCCATCCAGAAGCTCATCAAGCAGCTTGAAGAGCGCAACGGCGTGAGCGAGATCCACGAGCAAATCCTCGTCGGCAAGGTGCTGGACTTCCTCCAGCTCCACGCCCAAGTGGAGGAAGTCCCTGCCAGCGCACCGGTGGCCTGAAGCCGGGGAAGCAGCCCAACTTGAAAAGCAAAGCGGCGGTCATTGACCGCCGCTTTTGCTTTGGTAGTCGCCGAGGTAAAGAGGCGGATTTAGCGCGCGAGGAAGCGCCCTTCGCACTACTCCTGCAACGCCGCTAGCACTTCCGGGTCGCGCACGTCCACCCAGCGCCCCGCAATCTGTTCCCCTGCTATTTGGTGCCCCGCCGCGAGCATCGCTGTGAGCGCATCGGTCAGCTCGTATTCGCCGCGCGGCGATTTCTCCAGCTTCGCGGTGAACTCGAACAGTAGCGGCTCGAACAGGTAGATGCCCGCGTTATACCAAGCCGTTTCGCCCTGCTTGAGCCAGCCTTGCGCCATCAGTTCTGCGAGTTGGGCCACGCTGGGTTTTTCCACGAGATGCTTCAGACAGAAGGCCGAGTCGAAAAAGAACAACCCACCTTTGGTCACGTCCTCGCTGCCCGTCACCGTGACGAGGCCGGCGAACTTCCCTTCACGCCAGCGCTTCAGCATATCTGCGTAAGTCTCCGGCTTTACGAGGATGTCGCCGTAAGTCAGCAAGAACGGCTCACGGCCCGCGAACTCCTTCGCCAGCTCCGGGGCCTTGCCCGTGCCGTCCTGCACCACTTGCCGCACGTAGCTGATGCGCGCGCCAAACTGGGAGCCGTCACCGAAAAATTCTTCCACCACCTCCGCGTGCCAGCCCGTGACAATGCAAAACTCCCGGATGCCCACGCTCAACAGCCCCTCAACGATATGTTGGAGGATGGGCTTGCCCTGCACCTTGAGCATGGGCTTGGGGATTTCGTTGGTGAGGTCACGCATGCGCGTGCCTTTGCCTGCGGCGAGGATGACAGCTTTCATTGAGGATTTGAGATTCGGTGGTGGGCTGGGCGGGACTTGAACCCACGACCAATGCCTTAAAAGGGCACTGCTCTACCAACTGAGCTACCAGCCCCAACCGTTGTCTTTCACTTCGCTTTGCGATTCTCCGGAATCGTAAACCCGACTGTATGAACTCGAAGCCCCTCAAGAGTCATTCCGGAATAACTGACAGTCTACCGGACCGAACGTCGAGACGCCGCAAAACGTCGGGGATGTATTACGTTTCCGCGAAGCATGGCGGCAAGCAATTTCGCCGCTCATGTCGTGTAACTTTCAAAAGGGGACTTCTGCGTGCGCACAATCGGGGGACAGGTCTGTGCGAACAGCAGGGGACTCAAGGGGAAGTCCACGTAATGAGCCAGGGGCAGACCTACGCGCACGTGCAGCAAGCGCACAGCCATGAGCAAATGAAGCGTGTGAGTTTCCAAGCATCCCCCGCTGACGTTAAGATCCGTATCGAAGCAGGCCGGGAGGAGGAATAGTTAAAGGGGGCAGGTCTTGATAATGGCTACTTGTGGCGGGACAGCAGTTCAAATTGGTTTCTGGTAAATCCGCTGAAACACTTTGTCCGCGCCTTCGCCCGCTCGGTTCGGATCGCAGATGGTGATGCCGTCGGGGCCGAAAAGCGGGCGGTGACGGTCGCGCGGTTGCCCGCAGCCATGTATTTGAAGTTCAGGTCACCCACCTTCGCCGCCGCGTCCACGATGGCGCAGGTGATGCGGGCTTCCTCGGCGGTCGGATACAGGCTGGCCACGGCGTCGCGGGTTTCGCTAACGCCATCTCAATTGCCAATACCAAAAACCGACCCCTTTACGGTCGACAGACTCTTCGCCGAAGGCCAGTGGCTACATCGAGATATCCTCGCCTACCAGTTCCGCCGACGGTTGGAGTGTTGAGCTCGGAGGTCGCGAGCGTCCGACCACATTCCGCGTAGCTTGACCGGCGTCGCACGAGGGCTAAAGTGGGCCAAATGTTTGATTGGGCGAAGAAGAAGAAACCCATGTCTGGCGCGGCGCGTAAACCGACATGCGATGACAAGACGGAACTTACACTAAACTGCACCTACCAGCCTCAGAACGAGTCGGTCAAAATGGCTGGGGCTTACAGGGCTGCGCAGGAAGCCCGGCAGCGTGGCGCACGAGGATTCCTTCACGTTTACGAGGGTCCAGCCACCGGCGCGACCTTTTTCCTCGAGACAGCACCTGTGACCATCGGCCGCCTCGCTTCCGAGTGCGAATTCGCCCTCAAGGATGGACTCGTGTCGCGGAAGCAGTTTGAACTGCGGCCAAGCTTGGGCACGTTCCGGCTCGTTGACAGCGGATCGAAAAACGGCACCCAACTCAACGACCAGCCCGTAACTGAGCAAGACTTGGTCAACGGTGACCTGATCGCAGCTGGTTCGTCGCGTATCTACGTCGGTATTCTGTAATCCAACACCAGCGTGCCGGTTTCCAACATTCTCACCGATTCCAGCATGCGGCAGCGGTGGCTGCTTCCGTTCCTAACCCTCTGGGGGTTGGCTTTTGGGCTCTTCGCGGTCCTCTATTCGATCGACCATGCAGTGACCGGGGGCTCCGGCGGGCCTTCAGAGAACCCGCTCGAACGCTACTGGCTCTTCGACCCCGAGATCATCTCGAATGCCACTAGCGCGCTGGTCGGCCTCATGGCGGCGGTGCTTGGAATTGTGATCACGGTCGTGTCGATCGTGGTCCAGCTCTCGGCGAATCACTACTCGGGCGTCGCCAGTTTGTTTCGTCCTTCGGGGATCATAGTGGGTAAAGATCGAGCTTTCCGCAGAAGAACAGGATGCGCGTCCGGTAGTTCTGGAAGTTGCGGAAGCCTCGGGCGGCGGATTTGAGGCTCTGGATTTTAGAGTTTAACCCTTCGGTCACCGCGTTG
>CALQJI020000148.1 GCA_943330855.2 Klebsiella pneumoniae | reverse complement strand
GCGGCGGGCGGGCGGCGGTGCGGCGCGCCCTCTACATGTCCGCCGTGGGCTTGGCCCGGATGAAAACCACCACGCTGGGGAAGTTCTACGCCCGCCTGCGGTTGGCGGGCAAACCGGCCAAAGTCGCGCTGACCGCCGTGATGCGAAAGTTCCTGTTGCAGATGAATCACGAACTCAAACCCGCCTAAAAAAATGCTGGTTTTACAACACCGTTGCTCCCCTCCTCCGATGAAGGGAGAGGGAGCCAGCGCGCGTCGCAGTCCCCAAGCCATTCCACCGAGTGGCATTCGGAATTGGTATGAGCTGCGCCCCGTTGCGTAGTTCGGGCCGGAGTTGGCTCGACTTCCGTCCGCCGCTCTTCAAACTTTTCCTCCCATGTCGCACGCCGATTTTGTCCATCTCCACCTGCACACGGAGTATTCGCTCCTCGATGGCGCGTGCCGGCTGGACAAGCTCGCCGAGCGCGCCCATGACCTGAAGTTTCACTCGATGGCCATTACGGACCACGGCGTGCTCTACGGCGCGGTGGACTTCTACAAGGCCGTCCGCGAGAAGGGCATTAAGCCCATCCTCGGCTGCGAGGTTTACGTCGCGCACGGGGACCGGCGCGAGAGGAAGGCCGGCTCCGGCGGCGGCGGGGGCAAGGAGGTTTATCAGCATCTCCTCCTGCTCGCGAAGGACGAGGCCGGCTACAAGAACCTCGTTCAGCTCGTCACCAAGGCGCATCTCGAAGGCTTTTACTACAAGCCGCGCGTGGACAAGGAACTCCTCACCCAGCACCACGAGGGGCTTATCGCGCTGTCCGGCTGTCTCGCGAGCGAAATTTGCCAGCACCTCATCCACGACCAGGTGGACAAGGCGCGCGCGTCCGTGGATTGGTTCAAGCAGACGTTCGGCGCGGAGAACTTTTACCTCGAACTCCAAAACCACGGCATCCCCGAGCAGGCGAAGGTGAACCGCCACCTCATCCCCTGGGCGAAGGAGTTCGGCCTCAAGCTGGTCGCGACCAACGACGTTCACTACGTCGAGAAGGGCCACTCCGCCGCGCACGACTGCCTCGTGTGCATCGGGCGGCAAATCGCGGTCAGCGACTCCAAGCCGCGTTACGTGCCGGGGCAGTTCTACCTGCGCAGCGCGGAGGAGATGAAGGCGCTCTTCGCCGACACGCCCGAGGCGGTGACGAACACGCTCGAGGTCGCCGAGAAGTGCAACGTGGAGTTCGACTTCAAGACGCTGCACTACCCCGTCTTCCACCCGCCGGAGCTTTACACGCGCGAGGGCTACCTGCGGAAGCTGCTGGCCGAGGGCTTGGGCCGCCGCTACACGCTGGACGTGAAGGCGGTGGGGAAGGAGTTCGTGGTCGAGGGCATCCGCGACGTGCGGAAGCTGCCGACACTCGCGAGTAATCAGCCGGTCGCCGCGAGTGTGCCGGCGCGCGCGGGAGCCAGACCCGACGACGGCGACGCGGAAGTGCCCATCCTCGACACGGACGGTTGGTCCCGAGTGACCGACGACCACCTCGACGCGCACTCTGAAGTCGCCGCGGCCGTGAGGGACCGCGCGGGGGAGGGGGAAAGTGTTCAGTCCTCTGTATCCAGTGGTCAGTCCGACGACGAAGACGACCGCGAAGAGGAAGACGCCGCTGCCGACGCCCTCACGCTCCGAGTGCCAACCGAAGGCCGCAAACCCCAGCCCCAGACGCCAGACGCCAAACCCCGTCCCCTCCCCGCGTTCTCCGACCCCGAAGTCACCGCGGCCATCAAAGTCATCATCGACCGCCTCCAGCTCGAACTCACCGTCATCGAGAAGACCGGGTTCATCAGCTACTTCCTCATTACGGCGGACTTCGTCGCGAAGGGCCGTGAAATGGGCGTTTCGTGCGTGGCGCGCGGTAGCGCGGCTGGCTCGATTGTCACCTACCTGCTGGACATCGCGAACGTTGACCCCATCCGTTACAACCTCCTCTTCGAGCGCTTCCTGAACCCCGAGCGCGTCAATCCGCCCGATATTGACATCGACTTCGCCGACGACCGTCGCGCGGACGTCATCGAGTATGTCCGGCAGAAGTATGGCCGCGAGTCGGTCGCGCAAATCATCACCTTCGGCACGATGGGCGCGAAGTCTGTCATCCGCGACGTGGGCCGGGTGATGGGCTTGAGCTACGGCGAATGCGACCGGCTGGCGAAGATGGTGCCCGCCGAGCTGAAGATGGATTTGGCCAAGGCGCTGAAGCAATCGGCGGAACTCAAGACGGCTTACGAAACGGAAGAGGTCACGCGGGAGTTGTTGGACAATGCCTTCGTGCTCGAAGACCTCGCGCGTAACTCCAGCGTCCACGCCGCCGGTGTCGTCATCGGCGACCAACCGTTGATGAACCTCCTCCCGCTGAAGCAGGACGAGGACGGCACCATCGTCACGCAATACCCGATGGGCCCCGTCGGCGACCTCGGCTTGCTGAAGCTGGACTTCCTCGGGCTGAAGACGCTCACCGTCATCCGCAACGTCTGCGACATGGTCAAGCAGACGCAGGGCATCACCATCGCCGTGGACGACCTGCCGCTCGACGACGCGAAAGCCTACGACCTGCTCAACAAGGGCAACACGGTGGGCATCTTCCAGTTGGAGTCCGGCGGCATGCGCGACCTCTGCCGGAAGTTCCAAATCAGCTCCGTCGAGCACATCACCGCGCTCGTGGCGCTCTATCGCCCCGGCCCGATGGACCTCATTCCCGACTTCATCAAGCGGCGGCATGGCGAGGTCGCGATTGTCTATGAGCACCCGCTGCTCGAAGGCATCTCAAAGGAGACTTACGGCGTGCTCATCTATCAGGAGCAGGTGATGCAGGCCGCGCAGATTCTCGCCGGCTACACGCTCGGCGGCGCGGACTTGCTGCGGCGTGCGATGGGCAAGAAGAAGGCCGAGGAGATGTCCCAGCACCGCAAGTTGTTCGTCAAAGGTGCGAAGGAGCACAACCACATCCCGGAGTCGAAGGCGAATCAGGTGTTCGACTTGCTGGAGAAATTCGCCGGCTACGGCTTCAACAAGTCGCACGCCGCCGCCTACGCCATCGTCGCGTATCAGACCGCGTATCTGAAGGGCAACTACCCCGTGGAGTTCCTCAGCGCGATGCTGACGAACGACATGGGCACGACGGAGAAGCTCAAGATTGTCCTCGATGAAGCCAAGGCACTGGGCGTGGAAGTGCTCTCGCCGGATGTGAACGACGGGCAGGCGTTTTTCTATCCGGCTAACGCGAAACTCAAAACTCAGAACTCAGAACCCCCGAAGCAAGCCATTCGCTTCGGCCTCGCGGCCATCAAAGGCGTCGGCGAGGCCGCTGTGAAAGGCATCATCGAGGCCCGTGACAAGGGCGGGAAGTTCACCAGCCTCACTGACTTCTGCGAGCGCGTGGACTCGCGCACCGTTACTCGCAAGACCCTCGAAGCCCTCATCAAGTGCGGCGCGTGCGACAGCTTCGGCGAGACGCGCGCCTCCATGTTCGCCGCGCTCGAACGCATCATGGGCCGTGCCGCCAGTGCCGCCGCCGACCGCGTGCGCGGCCAGGTCTCCCTCTTCGGCATGATGGAGGAACCCGCTGCCGCCAAGGTCGAGAAGACCGCCCAGCTCGCCGAGTGGCCGCAGCACGAACTGCTCGCGCACGAGAAAGAGCTGTTGGGCTTCTACGTCACCGGCCACCCGCTCACGCCGCTCGCGCCCTTGCTCGAAAAGTTCTGCCTGCACAACTCCACCACCGCCAAGACCCTCGCGGCACGCACCATGACGCGCATCGGCGGGATGGTCGGCGCGGTGCAGCAAGGCATGAGCAAGAAGTCCGGCAAGCCCTACGCGATGGTCACGCTGGAGGATTTGGAAGGCACGTTCTCGATGCTCCTGATGAACGAGAACTACGACAAGTATCGCGAGCACCTCGTCAGCGGGAAGGCGCTCCTCGTCGTCGGCGAGGTCAACAACGAGGAAGACAAACCCAAGCTTTTCCCCAGCGAAATCATGCCACTGGAGGACGCGCCGAGGAAGTTCACCAAGCAAGTCCACCTCCGCCTCTACCCCGCGCACGTGGACGGCGCGAAGCTCGAAGCCGCCCGCGCGCTCGTCGAGGCACATCGCGGCAAGTGCCCGCTCTTCCTCTGCTTCCGCTACCCGGACGCGCCGCCGCTCTTCATCGAAACCCACGAGCGCTACGCCGTCGCCCCGACCCTCGCCTTCCAACGCGCCGTGGACGAACTGCTCGGCGAGGAGACTTACTACGCGAAGGTGGACCCGAGCGCGCCCGAGCGCCCGAAGCGCGCGTGGGAACGGCGCGGGGGTGGGGATGGCGGGGATGACTAGCGGGCAGGTGGGAAAGTGAGAAAGTGGGAAGGTATGAGGTGCGTCCGCACGCCCTCTCACTTTTTCACCTGCCCGCTTTCGCACTTTCCTCAGCGTCCGCTTCCCCCAGCACCCGTGCCAACACCGCCACTGCCGCTGTGTCACAGCGCAGCACGAGGGGGCCGAGGGTGATGGGTTGCACGCCGTTGCTGACGAGGGTTGCGATTTCTTGCGGGGTGAAATCCCCTTCCGGTCCGACCCACACGGCGACTGTTGCGGGGCGACGGTTTTCGCGGGCTTGAAACTCGGCGAAGACCGTGCGCATCGGGCGCACGCCGGGGTGG
>CALQJI020000147.1 GCA_943330855.2 Klebsiella pneumoniae | reverse complement strand
GCGTTGCTTTGAGGATGCTGCGGAGGGTCTGTTTCTCGGGGGCGGGAAGGTAGGCGTATTCCGCGTCGGGCTTGGTGGGGTCGAGGGCTTGGGCGAGGCGGGTGAAGACGCGCTGTTTGAGCTCCGGGGGCAGGCCTTGGAAGGCGAGGCTGTAAATCATATAGCTGCACCGGTGTTGGAAGAGCCGCGTGCGGAGGTCGAAGTCCTTGAGCGACGCGCCTCCGGGGCCGAGCCGTCGGACGCTCGCGAAGTCCCGCTTGAACTCGTCATCCCCCGCGACGCCGCCTTTCGGCAGCGGCACTTCGTCTGCGAACAGAAGGTAACGCGTGAGCGCGCGCGCCTGCTGGTCCAGCGTGGTCGTGTGCGCGGCGGTGAGTTTCCCGTTGCCCTCGAAGAGGCAGGAGCGCGTGCGGTAGGTGGCCTCGATGGCGCGGTTCACGAAGCCGACTTGATGCTCGTGGAGGAGTTGTGGCAGCAGGTCGCTGCTGGGCTTCAGATAGCGGTCATAGTTGAAAGTCGTGCCGGGCGAAATAGGGCGGCGGAGGATGCCCTGTGGCGTTGACTGGCCGTAGAAGTTGGCGAGGTGATTGGTGAAGGTGCCGGTGCCGGTGAGATACCAGCCACCAAAGCGTTGGTGGAGCGGGATGCCGTGGCCGGACTGCTCTTGGCGGAAGGACTCGAGGCTCCCGCCCGTCGGGCCGGGGATGACGGACTTCACCACGAGGCCGGGCACGTAGCCGGTGTCTTCGCGCGCGTGGCAATTCATGCAGCGCGTGGCGCGGTCCGGGCGCGGCGGTTGGCCGTTGCGCGGGATGTCGAAGATGTAGAACACGCCGCCGAGGTCGGGGTCCACGGAGACGATTTCGATTTTTCCGCCCACGACGTAACCGAGATAGATGTCCTCGTTGAAGTAGACGGCGCGCGGGCTGCGCGGGGAGATGAGGCTGAGTTGGAGGCTGGTCGTGGAGAAGAGCAGCATTTGCGACGAGGCTGGGATGTCGAGGGACTTGAGCACGCTGGCGAGGAAGGGTTTCTCGCCGGAGTAATCCAGCTCGACGCGGCCCGCAGTGAGGTTGGTCATCCAGCGGCTGAAGCGGTCGGTGGGCGTGCGCTTCCAGTAGTTGTGGGGCGGCTGGTCGAAGTCGCGGTAGTCCGCCGCCGATGCCGTGAAGAGGCTGGTCAGCAGCAGTAACCACAGGCAGGCGTTGAACTTCATGTGCGTTTCAGGATACGGACGCCTCGTCTGACGAAACAAGCGCCGAGGCGTTCAACTGCGAGGGGATTCAAGAGGCCCTGCCTCAAACTGGCATCTGCAAACCCACTTTGTCCGCCACCTGTGCCACGTCTTTGTCGCCGCGGCCGGAGAGGTTCACGATGATGAGGGCGTCCTTACCCAGCTTCGGCGCGCGTTCCATGCAGGCGGCGAAGGCGTGGGCACATTCCAACGCGGGGATGATGCCTTCGAGCCGTGCGAGCTTTATGAACGCGGCGAGCGCTTGGTCATCCGTGGCGTAGCTGTATTCCACCCGGCCCTCGTCGCGCAGCCACGCGTGCTCGGGGCCGACGGCGGCGTAGTCGAGGCCGGCGCTGACGCTGTGGGTGGATTGAATCTGGCCGAACTCGTCTTGGAGGATGTAACTGCGCGTGCCTTGCAGCACGCCGAGCGAGCCGCCTTGAAAACGCGCCGCGTGTTGCTCCGGCAGAATCCCGCGCCCGCCCGCCTCGACGCCGAGCATCTTCACGGACTTGTCTTCGAGGAAGGGATAGAACAGCCCGATGGCGTTCGAGCCGCCGCCGACGCACGCGATGAGCAGGTCGGGCAAGCGTTTCTCCTGTTCCAGAATCTGCCGCCGCGCCTCGTCGCCGATGATGCGCTGGAAGTTGCGAACCATCACCGGATATGGATGGGCACCGTAGGCCGTGCCGAGGATGTAGTGCGTGCTGCGGACGTTCGTGACCCAGTCGCGCATCGCCTCGTTCACGGCTTCCTTGAGCGTCTGCTGGCCGGCTTTCACAGACACGACCTCCGCGCCCAGCATCTTCATGCGGAAGACGTTCAACATCTGCCGCTCGCAATCCACCGCGCCCATGTAGATCACGCAGCTCATCCCGAACATCGCTGCCACCGTGGCCGTGGCGACGCCGTGCTGGCCCGCGCCGGTCTCGGCGATGATGCGGGTCTTGCCCATGCGTTTCGCGAGAAGGATTTGGCCCATCGCGTTGTTGATCTTGTGCGCGCCGGTGTGGTTCAGGTCCTCGCGCTTGAGATAAATCTTCGCGCCGCCCAACTCGCGCGTGAGCCGCTCGGCGAAGTAAAGCGGCGAGGGGCGCCCGATGAATTCGCGCAGGTAGTAACTCAGCTCGCGCTGAAACTCCGGGTCGTGCTGCGCGCGGAAATATTCGTTCTCCAGCTCCTGCAACGGATGCACGAGCGTCTCGGGGACATAGCGTCCGCCGAACGGGCCGAAGTGGCCGTGGGCGTCGGGGACAGTCGGGGTGGCGTCACTGCTCATACAGGAAAAGTAACAAGGCAGACAGCGAAGGCCAACGGGGAAAGTGCAGCGGCTACCCCAGCGATTGCTCCGTCGCGCGGACTATCTCCACGAACTGCCTCACCAGCGCCGCGTCTTTCTGGCCGGGCGCAGTCTCCACGCCACTGGAAACATCCACGCCGAAGGGCCAGACCTGCTGGAGGGCGTCCGCGATGTTCTCCGGCGAGAGGCCGCCGGCGAGGATGACGGGGCGGCCCAGCTCCTTTGCCTGACAGGCCAGGTCCCAGTTGAACTTCTCACCCGTGCCACCGCGCTGGCCGGCCACGTAGCTGTCGAGCAGCCATGCGTCCACGGCGTAGTCGGGCAAGGGCTTGAGCGACTCCGCATTTTGGATGCTGAAGGCTTTCACCACCTTGAGCGGCGCGAACTGGCGGCAGAACTCCGGCGTCTCCTCGCCGTGGAATTGCAGCGTGTCCAGCCCGCACTCGGCCACGATGGCGCGCACGGTCTCCGCGCTGGCGTTCACGAACACGCCGACCTTGGCGACGAACGGCGGGAGCGCGTGGATGATCTGTGCGGCGGCGGCAGGCGCGATGTTGCGCTTGCTGCCCGCGAAGAACATGAAGCCCAGCGCGTCCGCGCCAGCCTCGACTGCTGCGAGCGCGTCGGGCAGCCGGGTGATGCCGCAGATTTTGACCTTGGTCCGCATGGCTACTTGATGAGTTCGAAGTGACCGATGAGCGGCAGCGGTTTGCACTGACCGCTGGCGGCATTGATGATGCCCATGATGGCGAACACGATCCCTGCGACCCAGCCGGCAACGATGGTCAACTGCCCGAGAATCGGGATAAACATCAGCACGATGCAGGCGGCCCCAAACACGAGCTCGGCTAGGAACAAGACCAGCCCTTGATTCGCGTGATACTTGGCAAACTTCGAGTTCGGCGCGGCGATCAAGCCGACGATGAAGAGCAGCCACAGATAGGAGATGATGGCGAACGCGCGGTTCCGATCAATGTCCTCGGTCGCCGAGGCCGGCGCGCTGGGTGGAGCCGGTATGACGGGTGCGCTGGGCACCGGCGGCATGGGGGGCGGGGACGCGGGGCGGCAGCTCGCGAACTCTGGCAGCGACTTCGCCGCGAGCCAGTTCGCCATGCCTTCCTTCCACACGTAGGTGTCGGGTGCCAGCGTGCCGCTGGTGAGCAGCGCCGCCAGTGCGGTGGTGTCCACGGGGGCGGAGGGCTGGCCGTTTTGAACGTATCTCCAAGTGCTCATGGTAGGAATAACTGTGCTGAAGCGGACCACAAACCTGCCCGCCGGGCAAACCTGCTTTTCAACGCTTGGGCCGCACCAGCATCAAGGCGTTTGCCAACCACGGCGAGAGCATCGCGCCGATAGCGAAGATACCCAGCACCGCGTCGAACGCGGCGATGAAATTGATCTCGTTGTCTTTCGCCAGCAGCCCGGTGACGAGCGATGCCACGCCCAGCAGCGCGAGGCAGGCCGTGTAAATTCCCATCATCCGGCGCGGCCAGCCGGCCTGGCACTTGAAGGTCGCTGTCAGCGGGATGAGCAGCGCGACGAACACCAAACCGCCCACCATCCACGGCGTCGCCGAGCCCGTGACCAGCCAGCCGAGCAGCGACGCCAGCCCCAGGCCCACGCACGCGCCGACCCAGTTCGTCTCTCGCGTCTGCTCTTCCGACAACGCGAGCCGACCGAATTTGTTCAGCCGCAGCAGGAGGTTGAAGAGCGGTTCCGCTGTCCACGTGAGCAGCGCGAAGGCGAGGTAGATCATTTGCAGCGGAAACACCCACGGCTCCAGCGCGGGTTTCGACTTCGCGAGCGCGCCGAGCAGCCGGTTCCCCAACCAGCCGCCGAGGATGACGCCGAACTGCCAGTTGGGCGGCAGCTTCGCCATCCACAGGAAATAGCGCAGCATCACCGAGTAGATGAAGTGCCGTGCCTTGAGCGACTCGATGATGCCCTGACGCGCCCAGTCGTTGCCCGGGTCGAGCCGCATCGCTTCGCGGAAATGCTCCAGCGCCTTCTGATGGTCGCGCTGTTCGAGCAACGTCCAGCCTTGGTTCGCGTGGGTGAAGGAGTTGTCCGGGTCGCGCGCGAGGGCGCTCTGGATGGTCGCGCCAGCCTCGGCCTTGCGGCCCAGCTTCACGAGCGCCACGGCGCGGAGGTTCGTGCTGGCGACGTGTTGGGAATCCACCTGCAAGCCGCGTTCGGC
>CALQJI020000146.1 GCA_943330855.2 Klebsiella pneumoniae | reverse complement strand
GGGGCTCGCCGCTCGCCCGCCTGCTCGTTCTACCTCGCGGCGAACTTCCCGGACTTGACCTCGAAGGCGAGAAACCGTTCCCTTCGGCCAGAAGGTGTCTCACTTTTCGAGCGCCACCCGCCGCACTTTTCGACCGGCGTTTACAGACGTGCGAGATTCAGAAACCTTTCTTGTGACAAAGTCCACTCCGGCCCCTACCTCGGAGACGGCATGAATCAATTCACTCAACAGCGCATCCTGGATGGCGATCTCGACGCTTATGGCGAGGTCGTGCGGGAGCATCAGGATATGCTGCTGGGATATGCGCTGCGCAGGCTGAGTGATTGGACGTTGGCGGAGGAGGTGGTGCAATTGACGTTTATCCGTGCTTATCAGCGGCTGGCGGAGTTTCGGGCGGAGGAGGAGTTTGGCGTGTGGCTTTGCGTGATTTGCAAATACCTGATCCTCACGGAGCTGGAGAAGAAGCGGCGGGAGACGAACAACTTGTCGAATTATCGCGAGCAATTGGAGGTGGAGATTGCCTCGGCGGTGACGGAGGACATGGAGCCGGATTTTCGGTCGGATCAATTGGCGGGGCTGCGGGACTGCGTGGGGAAGCTGGGGCGCGAGGCAGCACATCTGGTGGCGCTGCGCTATTTCAACAAGCGGAGCTGCAAGGAAATCGCGGAGCAGAAGCAGCGCACCGTGAGCTGGGTCACGACGATGTTGAACCGCGTGAGGAAGACGCTGCGTGAGTGCATGGAGAGCTCACTTCAATCGGGAGGTGCGTCATGAACGACGAACGATTCAACGAACTGCTGGAGGCCTATGCGGACGGGACGCTCGATGAGGATGCGTCGCGGGAGTTGCTGACGGCGTTCGCGGCGGACGCGGATTTGAAGGCGCGGTTTCTGAATGAACTTCGCCTTCAGAACTCGCTGCGTGGGCTGCCTTTGCTTGCTGAAGCGGACCGCAGGGTGAAGGACGTGATGCAATGCATTCTACTTGGCAGGACATCACGCGATATGTCCGGTGCGGTGTTGTCTGCGCTGAGACTTTCGAAGCCGAGCAGTCGTTGGTATCCGGCAGCGAAATGGGTGGCTGGCATCGCTGCGGTGATCGCGCTCGGATTATTCGTGATGTGGAGTTTACCAAAGCCCGACGAGTCGCTCGCCATTGTCGCCCATCAGATAGATGCGACGTGGTCCGGTGATCGGAAGCTCGCTCCGGGTGTGCATGTCGGGAGAGGTCATCTGAGGCTGGCCGCAGGGGTAGTGCGCATCGACTTCGCGAAGGACGTCCGCCTGACTCTGGAAGGCCCGGCAGACCTGGAGCTCATCGGCCCCGGTGAGACCCGACTTCATTCAGGAAAGCTCACCGCGAATGTCCCGCCGGATGGCATTGGATTCCAAGTGCACACCGAGCGGGCCAAGGTGGTGGATCTCGGAACGACCTTCGGCGTCTCTGTCGGGACGAATGGCGCGACGGATGTGGCGGTCTATGAGGGGCGGGTCGCGGTGACGTCGCTCGCCAGCCGTGAGCAGAAGATCATTGATGAAGGCAATGAGGTGACGCTCAACGAAGGCTCGGGTGCGCTCGTGCCCAGAAAGTTCAACACGCACTCGTTTCGCGGCTGGCCGGTGTTGTTTGGCGTCGTGAACACGGGTGGCAAGATTCGCTTCGCCTATCCGCAGCCCCATCTGAATCCGGCGGAGGTCACCGATGGCGATAACATCGTGATCTTCCCGGAACGTTTCGCGACCAAGCTCAGGACAGATTTCACCGTGAGCGTCACTGAGCCCGGAGACTACGGGCCTGATGAGATCATCGGACGCCACACGACGCTCGCGGCTGAGAAGCGGCGCGTGAACACCTATCTCATTCAATACCATCCGCCACAGGCGAAGAATACGGCCAAGTCCGACCCCAAGCGTTTCGTCGGCGAAGTGAGCTTTGACCGCCCGATCATCGCGATCATCGCCGGTGGCGATCAACTCACGGCCAGCGATCAAGTGCTCGGAAAAAGGCGATTCGCGTATCCGCAGGGCTCGGGGCGATCCCTCAAAAACGGCGACCACCTCTCGCTGAGCCAGGACCGCCGCACGCTCAAACTCGACTGGCAGGTGATGCAGGGCATCGAGCATGGCTTGGATCAAATCCGCGTCATCGTGGATGTGTCTGATACACCGACGGTGCGGTGACGAACTGGGGCGCATTGGTTTTCGTCAGCAATTTTTGTCGTTGCTGTGACAATTCCCGCGTTGGCCCCTACTCCGAAGACATCTCTTTGATCGAACCATGAAAAAACTATTTACACTCACGCTGATCCTTCTCTTGCCTGCGTCCTACTTGGCGAAGGCGGAGGACGACAAAGCCTCCAAAAGACAGGCCCGACGCAAGGCTGCGGAAGCCGCAACAGCAGGCAAAGCCACTTCCGATGCCTCGGTGCCGGTCAAGACGAGTCTTCGCGTGCCGAGCCTGTTTGGCGACCACATGATTATTCAGCAGAACATGAAGAACACCATCTGGGGATGGGCCGACCCGAAAGAAAAAATCACCGTGACGGCTTCCTGGGGCTCCACGGCCTCGGCGCAAGCCGGTGCGGATGGCGCGTGGAATGTGCTTTTGGAGACACCTGCGTTCGGCACGGGGCATTCGCTGAAAATCACCGGCTCGAGAACGATCGAGATCAAGGACGTCGCGATTGGTGAAGTGTGGCTCTGCGCGGGACAATCCAACATGGGCTGGTCGGTGGGCAACTCCGCAGAGGCTGAGCTGGAGGCGAACGTCAATTTGCCGAACTACCGCATCTTCAAATCCGCCCGCGAGCACTGGCATGAGCCGCTGAAGGAGAAGCGCGATCTTCTTGGTCAATGGAAGCCCTGCAATCCGGAATCCGCCGCTGAGACTTCCGTCGTGGCGTATAACTTTGGGAAAAAGCTCCACCTCGCTCTGAATGTTCCCGTTGGCATCATCCAGGAGGCTTACGCGGGCACGCCGATTGAAGGCTGGATGCCGTGGGAGGTGCAGCAGGACATGGCGCAGTCGAAGGAGCAAAAGGCGGACATGGATCGAAGCGCGAAGCGGCAATTGGATGGCAAGGGCGAAAGCCGCGAGAAGTCGCTCGCCGCATTCCAGAGCGAACTCGCCGATTACAACGCGAAGGTCGCCGCGGGCGAGACGATGAAGAACAAGGCGAGAGCGCTGCAACCTCCCTCCATCACCAAGCCCGCCGACTTGGGGAATCAGTATCCGGCCAACATCTTCAACGGCATGATTTATCCCATTCGGCCTTATGGTATCAAAGGCGCCATCTGGTATCAGGGCGAGCGCAATTCCAAGACCGTGCCGCAAGCTGTTGCCTACGGTGAGCAACTGAAGCGACTCATCAGCTACTACCGCTCCTCATGGCACGAACTCTCCGGCGGCAACGTGTCGAAAGACTTCCCGTTCTTCTTCACGCAGTTGCCCAGTTGGGAGCCGCCGCAGACGAAGCCCGTCGAAGGCGTTGAGGCCACATGGTCGGTCAACCGCGAATCCATGCGACTCGTCAGCATGGAGATGCCGCATACCGGCATGGCGGTGGGCATTGATTGCGGCGATCCCGTTGCCCTGCATCCGCAAAACAAGAAGCCCATTGGCATCCGCCACGCCTATCTCGCGCTCAAGGAAGTCTATGGCAAGGACATCGTCCCCTGCGGCCCGCGCTATCTCAGCCAGAAGATCGAAGGCAGCAAAATCGTCCTCGAGTTCGACAGCATCGGCAGCGGCATGATGGCCGCCAAACCCGGCAAGCTGGATGCCTGCGCCATCGCCGGAGCGGACAAGCAATGGCATTGGGCGGATGCCGAGATCGCAGGCAACAAGGTCATCGTATCATCCAAAGAAGTGCCCACTCCCGTGGCCGTCCGCTACGCTTGGGCGATGAATCCCTCGCAGCGCAATCTGCTCTACAACCAGGAAGGCCTTCCCGCCTCCCCGTTCCGCACCGACACCTGGCCTCTCTTCGATCCCAACGATCCCGCCGTGCGCGTGGAGAAACCCGAAAAGACCGACGAAGCCCGCGATGCAAAAAGGAACTTCAAAGACTGGGAGCGGCCCAAGATGACGCAGTAATCGGCGTTTTTGCTCGTTGAGATCAGATGGACGACCCAGCATTTGATGAAACATTCACTCACACTCCTCATCGCCCTGCTCCTGGCTCATCTTTGCGCGAGCACCGCGTCAGCCGCGCAACAGCGCGTGTTCTTCGCGCCGAGCGCGACTGATCCGGCGATTACGCAGTTCAACAACAACCACTACGCCGTGGTGGACCCGGCGGTGACGAATCGTGGACGCCTGGTGCTGTTTCTGCCGGGCACAGGCGCGACGCCTTTTGATTATCGTCTCTTCCCGCAGAACGCGGCGAGCCTCGGTTTCCATGCGCTGGGGCTGATGTATCCGAACGGCAGCGCGATCAATTCACTCTGCGCACAGAATGCGCCGCTCGATGCCGACGCCGCAGGCAATGCAAGGCTGGAGGCGATCGATGGCACGGACCGCGTCAGCTTTCTCAGCGTGGATAGCACCAACTGCATTCAGGGCCGTCTCCTCAAAGCACTGCAATACCTTAACACGACCTATCCCACCCGGGGCTGGGGGCAGTATTACAGCGGCAATGCGGTGCTGTGGAGCAAGCTCATCGTGTGCGGTCACTCGCAGGGCGCGGGCAACGGTGTCCAGTGAAGGTGTGTCAAAGTGAGGCATAGAGAGTGGTCAGGCGGGGCACGGCGGCGGCTTCCGTGAGGTTTTCTTGCAGCGCATGGCGCAACCACCGGATGAACTTTACCGAGCGCTGGCTGGCCCGCCGGGCGCT
>CALQJI020000145.1 GCA_943330855.2 Klebsiella pneumoniae | reverse complement strand
CAGTTCCGCCCGCGAAGAATGACCGAGGCCGTGGCGTTGAGCATCGCCTCGCTGGGCGTGGGAGGATTTCTGATGCTTCGTGGCCAACGGCTCCCGGAGGCGACCCGAAGCGCTGGGTCAATGAAACATGCTTCGATGAGCTGAGGCTTTTAGTTCGCAAATACATCTGACACTTTCCCGCGCGATCATTCCGATGCCTGAACCGATTCAACAATGCCGCCTGTGCGGAAGCCCCCGGTGCGAAGCCGTGCTGCACCTCGGCGAGCAGTCCCTCACCGGCGTCTTTCCCGCTCATGCCGGAGTGCTGCTGACCAAGGGGCCGCTGACGCTTGTGCGTTGCGGCGATTGCGGTTTGGTGCAACTGCTCCACTCCTTCGCCCCGACGGAGCTTTACGGTGCGCACTACGGCTATCGCTCGTCCCTCAACGCCGCGATGGTCGCGCACCTGCGGGAGAAGGCCGCGTGGCTCCAATCGCTCGCGCCGCTCGGCCCCGGTGACTGCGTGGTGGACATCGGCTGCAACGACGGGACCTCCCTCGGGTTCTATCCCGCGCACGCGCTCCGAGTTGGCTTCGATCCCTCGGCTGAGAAATTCCGCGCGCGCTATCCTGCCGGTGTCCACCTGCACACTGACTTCTTTTCCGGGCGCACGTTTCAGGCGGCGCATCCCGGCAAGTCCGCCCGCCTCGTGACCTCCATCGCGATGTTCTACGATCTGGAGGAACCGCTCGCCTTTGTGCGCGAGGTTGCGGCCATTCTGCATCCCGAGGGCCTGTGGCATCTCGAGCAAAGCTACCTGCCAGCCATGCTGCGCGTGAATGCGTATGACACCGTCTGCCACGAACATCTGGAATACTACGGCTTGGAACAAATCCGGTGGATGGCGGAGCGCGCGGGTTTGAAGATCGTGCAAGTGGCCGAGAACAACGTGAACGGCGGCAGCTTCGCCGTCACGCTGGCCCACCCCGCTTCAGCCCATGCCCCCGCCACGGCGGAGGTGGACGCGATGCTCGCCACCGAGCGCGGCCTCGACCTCGACGCGTTCGTCGGCTTCCGGGCGCGGATCGAACAGCATCGCGAGGAACTGCTGGCGACGCTCCGCAACCTGCGTGAGCGCGGTCAGCGCGTCATCGGCTACGGCGCTTCCACCAAGGGAAATGTCATTCTCCAATATTGCGGCATCACGCCGGAGCTGTTGCCGTGCATCGCAGAGGTGAACGAGGAGAAATTCGGCTGCGTCACGCCGGGGAGCCACATTCCGATCATCTCCGAGGCGCAGGCGCGGGCGTTGCGCCCCGACTGCTTTCTGGTGATGCCGTGGCATTTCAAGGAGGGCATCGTGAAGCGCGAAGCGGAGTTCCTCCGAGGCGGCGGGCGGCTCCTGTTCCCGCTGCCAAAAATAGAATTTGTATGCGCGTAGCCGTGTTGCCCGGAGCCGCATGAGTCCCCCGCGCCTCCTCATCGCCATCCCCACCTACAACGAGGCGGGGAACGTGGAGCCGATGTGCCTCGCGTTGCTGCAACTCGGGTTGCCGGCGGACATCCTCTTCTGCGACGACAACTCGCCGGATGGCACCGGCGCAATCCTCGACCGGTTGAGCGCGGCGCATCCGCAGGTGCGCGTGCTCCATCGCGCGGGCAAGGAGGGCATCGGCTCCGCGCATCAGGCGATGATCGCTCACGCCTACGCCGGGGGCTACGACCAGTTGCTCACGCTGGACTGCGATTTCTCCCATTCGCCAGCGGATTTACCCCGGCTGCTGGGGGCCGCGCGCGGAGCCGCCGTGACGGTCGGTTCGCGCTGGCACGGGGCGGAGAGCCTGCCGGGTTGGTCGCTGCTCCGGCGCATGCTGACCGGACTCGGGCATTTGATGACGAAGCATTTCCTGCAAGTCCCGCAGGATGCCTCGGGTGCGTTGCGGCTGTATGACCTGCGGCAGATTCCGCGCGAGCTGTTCGCACGGGTCCGGTCCCGAAGTTACGGATTTTTCTTCGAGTCCTTGTTCGTGCTGGTGCAAAACGGCTTCCTCATTCGCGAAGTGCCCATCGTCCTGCCGGCGCGCACGTATGGTCATTCCAAGCTCACCTTCGCCGAGGCGGCGCGGAGCGGGCGCTTCCTGCTGCAACTCGCGTGGGAACGGTTCCGCCACGCGGAGCAATTCCGCCTGCCCGCCGGAGTGCGGCGCGTGGACCCGGCACTGCACGACCCGCAAGACTGGGACTCGTATTGGTCCGGCAAGTCCGACACGAGCGGGTGGCTGTATGACCTTGTGGCGGGCATTTACCGGCGGGGCGTCATCATGCCCTACCTCGAACGGTTCGTGCGCCGGAACTTCCCGCCGGGGGCCACGCTGTTGCACGCGGGCTGCGGCAGCGGGCAGGTGGACGTGCGCTTGCATGGCCGCGTCCGCATCACGGCGGTGGATATTTCCCCCGCGGCGCTGCGGCTTTACGCGCGGCACAACCCCGTCGCCGCGCGCATCGAGCAGGCGGACATCTTCCGCCTGCCCTTCGCGGACGCGACCTTCGACGGCGTTTACAACCTCGGCGTGATGGAGCATTTCACGACCGACGAGATCGCGCGCATTCTCTCCGAACTCCGCCGAGTGCTGCGGCCCGGCGGCAAGGCCATGCTGCTCTGGCCCCGGACGAGCGCGCCCAGCGTGTGGGTGCTGCGCATGGTGCATTGGTTCCTCGCCGGGGTGGTGGGCCGTGCCGCGCCGCTGCACCCGCCGGAGATCTCGCTGTTGAGCGGACGGGCGGATGCCGAGGCACACCTGCAACGGGGCGGCTTCAAGCTTGTGAATTATCACTACGGCCCGGGCGACCTGTTCATCCAAGCCGTGCTGGTGGCCGAACCCTCGGAAGCATCTCGACCTTAAACCTCGCAGCGCGTGGTCGGCGACACGCACGCTTGCCGTGTCCCCGACCTATCGGCACACTTCGCGCCATGAACACGTCACTTCGCATCGCAGTTCTCCTCTGCGCCTGTCTGCTCGCCACCGCCACCAGCCACGCCGCCGCCATGAAGGCACTCATCGTGGACGGCCAGAACAATCACGACTGGAAGGGCACCACGCCGCACCTGAAGAAGTATCTCGAAGCCACCGGCCTCTTCGAGGTGGACATCGCCACCACGCCGGACAACAAGGGCGACATGGCCACGTTTAAACCCGAGTTCAAGAAATACAAACTCGTCGTCTCGAACTACAACGGGCAGGACTGGTCGAAACAGACCCAGACCGCCTTTGAGGAGTTTGTCCGCAACGGCGGGGCGTTCGTCAGCGTCCACGCGGCGAACAACTCCTTCCCGAACTGGCCGGCCTACAACCAGATGATCGGCCTCGGCGGCTGGGGCGGGCGCAGCGAGAAGTCCGGCCCGTATGTCTATTGGGAGGAGAAGGCGGCGAAGGTCATCAAGGACATCGCTCCCGGTCGCGGCGGCAGCCACGGCCCGCAGCATGAGTTTTTCGTCGAGACCCGCGAGCCGAGTCACCCCATCGTGGCCGGCCTCCCGGTGAAGTGGCTGCACGCGAAGGATGAACTCTACGATCGTCTCCGTGGCCCGGCGGAAAACTTGACCGTGCTCGCCACCGCTTTCGCGCCCAAAGAGAAAAGCGGCACCGACCGTCACGAACCGATGTTGATGACCACCACGTTCGGCAAGGGCCGCGTTTTCCACACCGCGCTCGGCCATGCCGGCGGCGGCAAGCGCGAGGCGCAGCAGTGCGTCGGCTTCATCGTCACGTTTCAGCGAGGCGCGGAATGGGCCGTCACTGGCAAGGTCACGCAGAAAGTTCCCGCTGACTTCCCCGGCACCGACAAGGTCAGCCTCCGCGAGTGAGCGCGCCCGCGTTTCCGCCGCTCGAACCGCTGGACGTTCACCTCGTTCGCGCCGCCGAGGGCTGGCTGGAACTCAATCTGCCGGCCGAGGCGGAGGCGGAGTTGGCTCAACTCTCGCCCAGCGCGCAGTCGCACCCCTTCGTGCTGCAAGCGCTCTGGCAACTGCACGCCCACCAACACCAGTGGGCGCTCGCTCACACGGTCGCCGAACTGCTCGTGCAAACCTGTCCGGGGGATGTCAACGGCTGGGTCCACCGCGCCTACGCGGCACGGCGCAAAGAAGGCGGCGGACTCCAAACCGCGTGGGATGCGTTGCGCCCGGCAGTCGAACTTTTTCCTGCCGAGACGATCATCCCCTACAACCTCGCTTGCTACGCCTGCCAGCTCGGGAAGCTCGACGCCGCCCGCCACTGGTTTGGTCGGGCCACTGAGATCGCTGGGAAGCCCCATGCGCGCGAGGCACTCCGGCAGATGGCCCTCGCCGATCCCGACCTCGTGCCGTTGAGGCAAGAAATCGCGGCGCGGTGAGTTGAGCTGAACCGGAACGATGCCGTCGGAGCGCCGGCTTAAAGGGTCCAGACAACGAAAGTTGGAGCTTTAGCTTACGCCTGGGGTGGGCACCGAATGGTGAACCAAAAACCACCGACTGACACCCAGCCCTGGTCCCTGCCACGTCGTAAGCCGGCTTGGAAGCCGGCGCTCCGTTTCGGCTCAAAACACCTCTGGCACGCCTTCCTCCATGATGCGCAAGTGCTGGGTGAACTGGTCGCGCCGAGCGAGGTCACGGAGCCAGCGCGGCGGTTCGTCCATTTCCTCAAACGACAGCTTGAAGGTGCCGTAGTGCATCGGAATGAACCACTTCGCCTTCACCTCGCTGAAGACCTTCACCGCCTCGTCCGGCCCCATGTGGACCTTGCGGAAGCTCTCCGGGTAGTAGGCCCCGATGGGCAGCAGCGCGATCTCCGGCGCGAGGCGCTCGCCGATTTCCTTGAAGCCGTCGAAGTAGGCGCTGTCGCCCGCGTGATAGACCGTGCGGCCCTGATGCTCCAACACGAAGCCGCCGTAGCCGCGGTGCTTATCCGTAATGGTGCGCGCGCCCCAGTGCTTGCACGGCGTGAGCGTCACCTTCCAATCGCCGTGGCTGAAGCTCTCCCACCATTTCAGCTCGATGATGCGGCTGAAGCCCAGCCCCTTCGCCAGCGGAGCCATGCCCCACGGCATCACGCCGATCTTGGGATGCGGCAGCTTGCGGATGGACGGCTTGTGGAAGTGGTCGAAGTGCGCGTGCGTGAGCAGCACGAGGTCAATCGGCGGGAGGTCGGAGATTTTCAGGCCGGAATGCCGGAGCCGTTTCAGGAAGAAGAGCCAGTTAGCGAAGTTCGGATCAATGAGGCAGTTGAGGTCGTTGAATTGGACGAGGAACGACGCGTGACCGATCCACGTCAGCGCGAGTTGGCCGCGTTCGAGTTTGGGAAACTGCGGGGGCTGGTGCGCGCCAGTGCGCTTGGTGATGAGCGCCTTCCAAACCATCTCACGGAAGAAGGTGCGCGGGTTGAACGCCTTCGTGGGCGTGAGCTCCTTCAGCGACCTCGGCAGCTTACGACGACTCGCAGCGGTGTGACTCATGACTGGCTCCATACGCGGGCTCCGGTTGACGCGGCAATTAAACGCCAAGTCGCGCGAACCGAAAGTCCTAATTTGGGTATTCGGGGAACTTAGTGGGTAGAAACCCGAGAAAGCAGCTTTTAGAGGGGAAAACAGGCGGGGTTGTTCTCCGGCGTTGCACGGAACCCGTTGGGTTGAGGGGCCGCCTGAAAACCTCTCCGTTCGAGCCCTTACCGTGCAT
>CALQJI020000144.1 GCA_943330855.2 Klebsiella pneumoniae | reverse complement strand
GGGCATCCTCCACCGGGACCTCAAGCCGGGGAACGTGCTGATGCGCAGCCGAGAACCGCTGGACCTGGTGCTGACGGACTTTGGCATCTCGAGTCTCAACGAGGGGACGATGCACCTGACGAACGCGAACCGGACGGCGAGCTACAGTGCGCCGGAGGCGTTGACCGGCGTGGTGAGCGCGGCAAGCGACTGGTGGAGCGTGGGGGTGATGGTGCTGGAGTTGTTGAAAGGCGTGCATCCCTTTGCGGGGAAGAGCGAGCAGGTGATCAACTTCCAGTTGGTGAGCAAGGGCATCGTGATCCCGGCAGACACCGCGGCGGAATGGGCGGAGTTGCTCAAGGGTCTGCTGACACGGGACCATGAGAAGCGGTGGCAGGGCGAACAGGTGGCCAAGTGGCTGACGGGAGTGCGCAACCAACCCACGCACTACGAGGGTGACCGCCAGCAGACGCACACGCACAAGCCGTATCAGTTCGGCGGCAAAGATATTTACACCGCTAAAGAACTGGCCGTGGCTTTGAGCGAAGACTGGGCGAATGGGGCGAAGAACTTCGGGCGTGGGTTTGTGTCGGGCTGGGTGGATCGGCAATTGGAGAATCATGACCTGGCCTCGCGGTTGCTGGACGTTCAGGAGGACAAGGAGTTGAGCCCGGACGAGAAGCTGAGTTCAGCCTTGGTGGAGATGGACCGGAGCCTGCCGGGGATGTGGAAAGGCGCTATCATCAACCGCGAGTGGGCGGCGCGGGAACAGAAGGAATTTCAAGCACTGCTGCAGAGTCGGGTGCGACCAAAGCTGGAGCGGCAGCCGGGTTGGCCGGTGGAACTGATTGAAAAGCTGACTGCACTCAAGGCGGCCAAAATCTCGCCGGAGCATCTGGCGGCACTGGAGCGGGTGGCCATCACGGGCAACCCGCAGTTGAAGGTTGGCGACTGGGAGGTGACGGCGGAGACATTGGCACAGCACCCGGATCGGGCGGTGACCGTGTTGGAGAGCCAGCTTCCCGCGCTGTATCAGCAACTCACCGAACAGGCCTGGCTGATGGAGGCAGCGGAGCGCTGGGTAAAATACTGGCCAAGGGTGGAGTCGCTGGGCTGTGGCACCCGTGCGGAGAAAGCCCTGCCGTGGATTATTGGCTCCCCCCAGGCGCTGCGGAAGCAAGCAGGAGTCATTGCTGCCCAGTATGTAGGGGCGAAGAACGAGGCGCTCAACCGCCTCTGGCACGCGGGGGCCATCTGGGGGGCAGCCGAATGCGTAGCAGTCTGTGCCGCGGCGAGTAGTGAGTTAGTGACGGGGTTGGCCAAGGCCGCTGCCGAACGAGTGGCCGCAGCCAAGACCTTAGCCGAGAAGGTCGCGGCGGCCGGGGCGGCGGCCTTAGCTGAGGCGGCGGCCCAAGCCAAGGTGGCTCGAGCCAAGGTCGCTGCGGCCGAGGCGGCGGCCGTAGCCGAGGCGGCGGCGCAGGCGCAGGCGCAGGCCATCTACATGGCGAAGAGCCTGGCCTACTTGCAGGGCTTTGGTGTTCAGATGGACTGGGAGTTAGCGGTAGAACTGATCAAAAGGCCAGACGTCCATGCCACGCTCGCATTGGAAAACCTGAGGAATCAGATTTCAATAGATGTGGTCGAGGAACTTAGGGCAAATCCTCGTTTGGGGAAGATCTACGGAAGAGTCACCGGTGAGATCCTAGACACGATCGCATGCTGGGCGGCAGCAGCCCACCTTGAAGAGGCGGCGAGCGTCAAAAAAAAGCAGACTGAGATGGAGAGCGAAGGTCGAGTTCTAACTGGCGCTTCCACTCAGATTGCCTTTGCTGCACTTGGCAGAGCGTTTCAACAATTCGGCCTTGAAGGTATCGTCTTTTATCAAGCCGAGTTAGCCGTAACAGGAGAAAGCGGGGCCGACTTTTTAAGTTATGGTCAACACGTGATTGGGACCGTCATCGCGACTGAAACCGGCAGCGAGGTAATGATTAAGAGTAGTCCAACGAACCAGTGGTTCGATTGGGGACGAGGAAAGAGAGAAGCGCGAGAGATAGCCGAAATCCTGGGTCGAATTCTTGCGACTGAGCCAATCCGGTAGGTTCCTTTACGAAAAGGGCCATAGAGCTTACCTAAAACAGAAGTCACCTGAACACCGTCTGTCGCTCTCGGAAGCACTAGAACTCATTTCGCTTCAATGACCCATCGCATCAACTACGCCGGGTTGACCGGCCCCGGCCTGAGCCATGACCACAACGAGGATGCGGTGGTGCTGCCGGGGGCGTGTTTCACCGGTCAGCGGGAGTTCGCGGGCAGCTTCAGCGGGGCCGAGTGGGGAATGGCGGTCCTCGACGGCATGGGCGGCAACAACGGCGGCGAGACGGCCCGCGTGGTTCGGATGCGTCAATGGTTCGAGGGGTTCATGGCTCTCTACAACGTAGAGTGAGGCGGGCCCATTGGGGTGATCAAAATGCTTTTTTGCGAAGAATGCGGTGCCCCGCTGGCGGCCGACGCGCGCTTTTGCGAACAGTGCGGGACGCCGGTGCCGGCGTTGCCCGCCCCCCTCCACTGGGAGAAGGCCACCGGGCATGTCTCCAAATCCGGTTTCCTCTATGGCGAGCGCTGCCGGAAGCTGTTCTGGAACCACTACAACCAGCGCTCGGAGTTTCCCCCCGTAGATGCGGCCACGCAGTTCCGCTTTGATCAGGGGCACGCGGTGGGGGCGCTGGCGCACACGCTCTTCCCCGGCGGCGTGCTCGTGCCGCACGATCCGCGCAACCTCGCCGGGTCGGTGGCGAGCACGCGCCGCGAGTTGGCTCGGCGGGTGCCACTGTTCGAGGCCTCCTTCGCCCACGGGCCAGCCTATGCGCGGGTGGATGTGTTGAATCCGGTGGGTGCAGATGAGTGGGATTTGATCGAGGTGAAAAGCTCGACGCGGGTGAAGGAGGAGCACTGGCTGGACGTGGCGTTTCAGCGCCATGTGGTAACGCAGTCCGGCCTCAAGGTGCGCGATTGTTACGTGGTGCATTTGAACCGCTGGTATCAACTGCAGGAACCGTTGCGGCCGAAGCAACTGTTATCCCAAGTGTGGGTGAGCGACGCCGTGGCCGCGGTGGCGCAGGACTTTGACCGCAAGGTGCAAGGACTGGTGCGGTTGAGCCGCGAGAACTTGGAGCCGGAAGTGCCCATCGGGAGCTACTGCGACAAGCCCTATCCCTGTGCGCTGAAGGCCCGGTGCTGGGCGTTCCTGCCACCGGACAACGTCTTCACGTTGTGCCGGGCGGGGGACAAGGCGCATGAGCTGTTTGCCGCCGGAGTGGTTTCACTACTCGACGTGGAGCGGGAGCAATTGACGCCCCGGCAGCGTATCCAGCAGGCGGCGGTGCGCACGGGCGAAGCGCAGATCCGCCCGGAGAAGATTCAAGCCTGGCTGGAAAAACTGGAGTATCCGCTGCACCTGCTGGATTTCGAGACGCTGGGGTTTGCGATTCCGCAGCATCGGCTGGCGCGCCCCTACCAGCAGGTCCCGTTTCAATTCGCGCTGGGCGTGGTCAAGGCACCCGGAGCGGCGATGGAGCGGATGGATTTTCTGGCGGAGGACACTGGGGATCATCGCCCGGAATTGCTGCGCCAGCTCCGGCGGGGCATCGGGCCACGGGGTTCGGTGGTGGCCTACAATGCGCCCTTCGAGCGGCGTTGCCTGCGCGAAGCGGCCGAGGCCTATCCGGAGTTCGAGCCGTGGGTCAGCCAAATCGCCGAGCGCACGCTTGACCTGCTCGAGCCGTTCCGGCGGTTTCATTACTACCATCCGTCACAACAAGGCAGCGCCTCGCTCAAGGCCATCATGCCGCTGCTGGCGGGGCGGGGCTACGAGGCTTTAGCGATCCGCAGCGGCATGGCTGCGGTAGCTGCGTTCATGCAATCCTGCGCGGCGGAGACCTCGGAGGCTGACCGGGCGCGGCTCCGGCGCGAATTGTTGGAATATTGCGGCACGGACACCGAGGGGATGCTGGGAGTCTGCGAATCGCTTGCGCGGATGGCTTGAAACGGTTTTCATCAGGGAGTTCAAAATGCCCTCCAAACCTGCCCGCTATGCCAATTTGCGTTAAGCCTGACTGCGGCCATCTGATTTCACCGGGCGAGAAGTTCTGCCCCGAGTGCGGCACCCTGATGCAACTTCCGCCGCGGCCGCCCTCCGGGGTCGTGGCTGGCACGCCGATTTCGATCGGTGAAAAGGCCATCGTGACCGGCAATGTGGTTGGCCGTGATGAGATCAAAGTGATGGGCAACTTCACGACCGTCACGCACAGCGACGAATCCAAGAAGGTCCGCCTATGCGCTGTCTGCCATTCCAACCGAGAGGTGGTGCAGGGGCATGATTGCCCGCAGTGCAGAGAGTGGGTATGCCGCGACCACTTCGTCGTCTCGCTGCGCGCTTGTGAGAACTGCCAGAAGGCGGGGCAGAGCCGGGCCGAGACTGATTATCGCGCGAAGCTGGGCGTGGTCTATCAGAACAACCGCGTGGATGAAGCTGATCGCGTCATGTTGCGGGCGGCAGCCTCGCGGTTGGGTCTCACTGCCGAACAGGTGCAAAAACTGGAGGCCCCCTTCCGAATCGTGGAGGAGTCCGCGCTGGCGGGAGCGGACTTGCTCCGCCTCACGGCCGCCGAGCAGGCGCTCTACACCGAGTTCAAGGTGGACGAAGCTTATCCCAAGCTGCAGGCGCTCTATGAGCAGTATCAGCGCCGCGACCCCCGGCTCTGGCGGGCCTATCTCCACTGTCTGGTCGAATACGACCCCGAACTGGCACAGCAGTTCTTGGAGAGCTTGGACGTGGATGATGCGCTCGCCACCGGGCAGCGCATCGAACTGCTGGCGCGCAAGCACGACTTCATGGCGGCAGGCAAGCTGCTGGCCGGAGCCAAGCGGAAGTTCAGTGAAAACGCGGAGTGGGCCGCGCTGGAGGTGGAGTTGCTCCTGGAGGAATACCGGCAGGGCCGCGACAAGATGTTTCTGGAGGCAGCTCGCGAGCGGCTCAAGAACGCCCCGGAACGGGAGCCGGCCTACCATCTGGCGGCGGCCTGCCTGGCCCAGTTGGGCGGGGAGCGCGACGCACTCAGAAAGTTGCACGAGCAGCAGCCCGCCGGCTCGGAGATCGCCTACCGCGTCCTGCGGAAACGCAAGTGGGCCAGCCTCGGGCCGCTTCGGCTCGTGATGGGCGCGACGCCATATATATGCAAGAGCGGCGACGTCATCGGGCGGCAGGGGACCCTGGCCATGGATCAGATGAACGGCATCGGGACGCTTTCACGCCGCCACGCGCAGATCCTCGTGCGAGGCGGCCGGTGGAACGTGCGCATTCTTGCCAGCACAAACACGAGCACGATGGACGGGCGGCCTCTGAGTCCCAACCAGTTTCACCCGCTGGCCATCGAGCACCGGGTGCGCCTCTCTTCCCAATGCGAATTTGAATTGAAGACCACGGTAGGACAGCCGTGCTGACGGATCCGGTGGCTGGTGGGATGCAGTCACCTTTCACTCACAATCATGGACTCAACAATACGCGAAGGTAACGGCCCGGCTGGAGCCGCGGACGTCACGCTGCGCGAAGGAGCGGGTCTCGCCGGGGCTACGGACGCGACCCTGCGCGAAGGCAGTTCCACGGGAGCCGGGCAGATGAACCTCGTGCCCGGCGGACTGTTCCTGCGCTACACGCTGCTGGCCCCACTGGAAGTCACGAGTGGCGAGGCGGACCTGTGGTTCGTCCGTCACGACCAGACCGAGTATGTCCTCAAGCTCTACCGCTACGGCATCGAGCCCAAGGCGGCGATGACCCAGAAGTTGCAAGCCTTGGCCGCCCAGCACGTGGTGAAGCTGGAGGAGCACGGCAAGTTCGGGAACCGGGCGTATGAAGTGCTGGAGAAGATCGAGCACGGAGACCTGCGGAAG
>CALQJI020000143.1 GCA_943330855.2 Klebsiella pneumoniae | reverse complement strand
CTCAAGCCGGCGAACGTGCTGATGCGCAGCCGAGAGCCGCTGGAGCTGGTGCTGACGGACTTTGGCATCTCGAGTCTCAACGAGGGGACGATGCACCTGACGAACGCGAACCGGACGGCGAGCTACAGTGCGCCGGAGGCGTTGACCGGAGTGGTGAGCGCGGCAAGCGACTGGTGGAGCGTGGGGGTGATGGTGCTGGAGTTGTTGAAAGGCGTGCATCCCTTTGCGGGGAAGAGCGAGCAGGTGATCAACTTCCAGTTGGTGAGCAAAGGAGTTCAGATCCCGGCAGACACGGCGGCGGAATGGGCGGAGTTGCTCAAGGGCCTGCTGACGCGGGACCACGAGCATCGTTGGCAGGGCGAGCAAGTGGCCAAGTGGCTGACGGGCGCACGCAATCAGCCCACGCACTACGAAGGTGACCGGCAGCAGACGCACACGCACAAGCCGTATCAGTTTGGCGAGAAACAGATCTACACCGCCAAGGAGTTGGCCATTGCTTTGAGCGGAGACTGGGGAAATGGGGCGAAGAACTTCGGGCGTGGTTTTGTGGCGGAGTGGGTGAAGAGCGATCTGCGTAATTTCGATCTGGCTTCGCGCCTGCTGGACGTTTACGAGGACAAGGAACTCAGTGCGGACGAGAAGCTGAGTGCGGCGTTGGTGGAGATGGACCGGAGCCTGCCGGCGATGTGGCGGGGAAACGTGGTGAACCGCGAGTGGGCGGCCCGCGAGCCGGAGTCGTTTCAGGCACTGCTGGGGAGCCGGGTGCGGCCCAAGCTGGAGAAGCAGCCGGGTTGGCCGGTGGAACTGATCAAGAAGCTGATAGAACTCAAGGCGGCCAAACTCCCGCCGGAACAACTGGCAGCACTGGAGCGAGTGGTCATCACGGGAAATCCGCAGTTGAAGATTGGCGACTGGGAGGTGACGCCGGAGACGTTGAGCGAGCATCCAGAGCGGGCGGTGACCGTGTTGGAGGGCCAGCTTCCCGCGCTGTATCAGCAACTCACCGAACAGGCCTGGCTGCTGGAGGCAGCGGAGCGCTGGCTCAAATACTGGCCACGGGTGGAGGCGCTGGGCTGTGGCACCCGTGCGGAGAAAGCCCTGCCATGGATACTTGGTTCCGCTGACGCTCTCCAAGCACGGGTGGGATCTATTGCCAGCCAATACGTGGAATCATCCAACGAGGCGCTGGACCGACTGTGGAACACGACGTCTTGGGGCACGGCGGAGTGCGTGGCGGCATGTGCTGCAGACCAGAAAGAACTGTTGACGCCAGAGGCCCAAGCGGCGACCCAGCGCGGAGGTGTCGGAGAGCGTGGTTCAGT
Organism: Klebsiella pneumoniae; assembly: GCA_943330855.2. Taxonomy (GTDB): domain Bacteria; phylum Verrucomicrobiota; class Verrucomicrobiia; order Limisphaerales; family SXTU01; genus SXTU01. The sequence goes on along the minus strand of CALQJI020000143.1, from coordinate 4,724 downwards.
TCCTATGGGACCCGCAGACGCTCCGGAGGATGCGACCAAGCGCGAAGACGTCCCCACGGGAGCCGGCCACCTGAACCTCGTGCCCGGCGGACTGTTCCTGCGCTACACGCTGCTGGCCCCACTGGAAGTCACGAGCGGCGAGGCGGACCTGTGGTTTATCCGGCACGACCAGACCGAGTATGTCCTGAAGCTCTACCGCTACGGCATCGAGCCCAAGGCGGAGCTGACCGCGCGGTTGCAGGCGCTGGCCGCCAAGCACGTGGTGAAGGTGGAGGAGCACGGCAAGTTCGGGAACCGGGCGTATGAAGTGCTGGAGAAGATCGAGCACGGAGACCTGCGGAAGCTGGCCAAGCCGGTGGCGGCAGAGCAGCTGAAAGAGGTGCTCAAGGAACTGAGCGAAGCCGTCAGCCACCTGCACACGAAGGGCATCATCCACCGGGACCTCAAGCCGGCGAATATTCTGATGCGAAGTCTGGAACCGCTGGACCTGGTGCTGACGGACTTTGGCATCTCGAGTCTCAACGATGGGACGATGCATCTGACGGACGCGAACCGGACGGCGAGCTACAGCGCACCGGAGGCATTGACCGGAGTGGTGAGCGCGGCGAGCGACTGGTGGAGCGTGGGGGTGATGGTGCTGGAGTTGTTGAAAGGCGTGCATCCCTTTGCGGGGAAGAGCGAGCAGGTGATCAACTTTCAGTTGGTGAGCAAAGGCATCGTGATCCCGGCAGACACGGCAGCCGACTGGGCGGAGTTGCTCAAGGGCCTGCTGACGCGGGACCACGAGCAGCGCTGGCAGGGGGAGCAGGTGGCCCAGTGGCTGGCGGGCGCGCGCAACCCACCCGCGCACTCTGCCGAGGCAGAAAGGTTTAAGGCGGAGAGCCACCCCGCGACGCGGAAGTGGTATCGCCAAGCATCCGGGGGAGATGCCGATGCACAGTTCAACCTCGGGTGGTGCTATGAAAACGGAAATGGCGTTCCGGAGGACAAGGTTGAGGGGGTGAAGTGGTATCGCCTAGCGGCGGAGCAGGGATATGCCGATGCACAGACCAACCTCGGGTTCTGCTATTCCTCCGGAAATGGCGTTCCGGAGGACAAGGTTGAGGCGGTGAAGTGGTATCGCCTAGCGGCGGAGCAGGGACTTGCCCCGGCACAGTTCACCCTCGGGTGGTGCTATTACAACGGAAATGGCGTTCCGAAGGACAAGGTTGAGGCGGTGAAGTGGTATCGCCTAGCGGCGGAGCAGGGATATGCCGATGCACTTCAGGCGCTTTCCGACCTCGGCGAGGATTAACCAAATCTCAACGAACCGATGAGACTTGCCGTGCGTCTGCCACCCTCCTCGAAACAGATTTGCCTGACCAACCTCCTATTTCAATGACCCATCGCATCACCTACGCCGGGTTGACCGGCCCCGGCCTAAGCCATGACCACAACGAGGATGCGGTGGTGCTGCCGGGGGCGTGTTTCACCGGTCAGCGGGAGTTCGCGGGCAGCTTCAGCGGGGCCGAGTGGGGAATGGCGGTCCTCGACGGCATGGGCGGCAACAACGGCGGCGAGACGGCCAGTGCTGAAGTGGCGCGGACGCTGGCCGCGTGGACCGATTGGAGCCCGCCGGCGGTGGCCGTTGGATTGCAGCAGTGCAATCGAGCGCTGTTTGACCTGGGCCGGCGCGAGCCCACGCTGGCGGGGTTGGGTGCGACCATTGCTGGACTGGCTTTGTCGGCCGCAGGCTTGCACGCCTTCAATGTGGGCGATGCGCGGGTGCACCGGTGGAGCGGCGGTTTTCTGCAGCCCTTGACGAAGGATGACTCACTGCATCAGGTGCTGCTGGATGCGGGCCAGGCCCAAGGGGACCGCGCCGCCACGCAGCACACCATTCTGCAATGTCTGGGGGGCCGGCATGAGTTCGTGGAGATCGAGCCACACTTGTATCCGGTGCGGCTGCGCTCGGCGGCGCGGTTCGTGGTCTGCAGCGATGGCATCACCGACATGCTGGACCTGGATGCGATGGAAGCCGCGCTGCAAGGACGTGAGGACGGGGCGGGGGCGGCCCGCGCCTTGTATGCCGCTGCGCTGGCGGCCGGCGGCAAGGACAACCTCTCGGTGGTGGTGGTGGACATCGACCCTGAACCGGCCCCGGCGGCCTGACACTTATGGAAGAACTCGAAGGTCATCTGCTCTATCTGCGGCATGCGGCCGGCAGCAAGAGCGATTCGGTGCGGCCGCATCTGGTGGTGGCGGCGGATCGCGTGGTGCGCCTGCACCGCCCCGGCGGCAACCCGTTCGCCGAGGAGGAATTCCGTCCGTGGCAGGGTCAGGCCTGCCGAATCACCGGCCGCTGGGATGAAGCGGCGCAGGTCTTCCTGGTCGCCGAAGTCCGGCCCTTGAACGAGGCGTCCGCATGAGCCGGCGCTTTTGTGAGGCATGCGGCCGGGAGGCGGGCACGGCGGATGCGTTCTGTGCGGAATGCGGCCAGCGGCTGCCGAGTCTGGAGGTTTCGCCCCAGCGCTCCGTGGCTCCGTCGCCGGCGACGTGGTTCACCGGTGGTTTCCGGCGGGGAGAGCCTGCGCCCGACCTGCCGCCCGCCGTTCCGGTGCAGTTGTGGGTCACCCACTCCCGGCGGTTGTCGGAACAGCTCGGCTCGGACGCCGCCGTGGAGATCCTGCGGCAACTGCGCGAGCGCACCGGCCTGCGGGAGCAGCACTGCGCGTTGCTGGTGGATCTGGCGGACGACTTCGGGACGCACGCGGCCACGTGGCAGGATTGTGTCGAGGTGCTGCGGACGGCGGAGGCGCGGCTGCAAGAGTCGGTGGGCCGGGGCTTCGCCGCGCTGGGCTTGGTGGGCGATGAACAGGTCGTGCCCCAGGCGATCTTCCGCGACCTGACCGAATCAGACCCGCAAGTGGAGACGGACGCCGTTTACGCGTCGCTGTCCGCCGGGGATCCGTGGGAGGAGGAGTCAGCGCGGCAGTTCACGCGGGCCGTCGGGCGGCTGCCCGCAGGCTCGGGTTGGGGTGTGGAGGCGCTGGCGCACTACTGGCAGAACCGCGATCAAGCGGCCGGCCAACCGACCCCCCGAAGCCTGCCCTTTGGCCTCTCGGCGCGGTGCTGGGAAGCGGCCTCGCAGGCAGTGCTGCAAGCGCTCGGCGGCGGGTTGGTGCAGTCCTCGCCGGTGCTGGATCATGCCAGTTTGCCCGGCCGCTGGGACACGCGATCGCCCTGGCAGTATTTCAACCTGCACGGCGCGATGGGGGAACCCGGCTGGTATGGCGAGCACGCCGGGGATTATCCCGTGGCGTTCCTGCCCGCGCTGGCCACCCGCCTGCAAAGCCTCAACGTCATCGGCGTGGAGGCTTGTTATGGCGCGCGTTTCGCGGGGTTGAATGCCGATGCGAGCGTGCTGCTGTCCGCGCTGAGCCACCTCACCGTGGCGTTTCTGGGGAGCAGCCGGATCGCCTACGGGCCGAGCCGGCCGCCGAACCGCCTCGCGGATGTCATGGTGCGGGATTTTCTGTTGGCGATGCGCCAGGGACACACCGCCGGCGTGGCTCACTTGCACGCCCGCCATGCCGTGGCCGAAAGCATGGCCCAGCCGGATATGGACCCGCATCTGGCCATCAAGACCCTGCTGTCGTTCAACCTCTTCGGCGACCCGAGTGTGGTGATGGGCCGGAGGCCCACGGGACTCGGCCGGCTGGACGCGCCGCCGCGCGTGGTCTTGCTCGACACGTTGACACCCGTTCAGGAAGCTGTGCGCCAATCCATGGCTGACTTGGAACAACGCCTCCAGACCCTGCTGGCCAACCAGCACCCCGCCTTGCGAGAGGTCCGGCCGCAGGTCTCGTCGTTGCAGGGCCGCGGCGGGCCGCGGCATCGCTGGCATTGGGCAGCCTCAGTGGGGCCGCTCCAGCGCCACTGGGTTTTTCTGACCGACGCCCAAGGCAAAGTGCTCGGACAATACGAGTCGCGCTAGACCGCTTTCAGTTTATGCCCTCAACAATACGCGAAGGTAACGGCCCGGCTGGAGCCGCGGACGTGACGCTGCGCGAAGGAGCGGGTCTCGCCGGGGCTACGGACGTGACGCTGCGCGAAGGCACGGGTCACGCAGGATCTGCCGATGTGACGGTGCGCGAAGGTGTGGGCGGAGCGAGCGCTACCGACGCAACGCTGCGCGAAGGGAGCTCCACGGGAACCGGGCAGATGAACCTCGTGCCCGGCGGACTGTTCCTGCGCTACACGCTGCTGGCACCATTGGAAGTCACGAGCGGCGAGGCGGACCTGTGGTTCGTCCGTCACGACCAGACCGAGTATGTCCTCAAGCTCTACCGCTACGGCATCGAGCCCAAGGCGGTGATGACCCAGAAGTTGCAAGCCTTGGCCGCCCAGCACGTGGTGAAGCTGGAGGAGCACGGCAAGTTCGGGAACCGGGCGTATGAAGTGCTGGAGAAGATCGAGCACGGAGACCTGCGGAAGCTGGCCAAGCCGGTGGCGGCCGAGCGGCTGAAGGAGGTGCTCAAGGAACTGAGCGAAGCCGTCAGCCACCTGCACACGGAGGGCATCCTCCACCGGGACCTCAAGCCGGCGAACGTGCTGATGCGCAGCCGAGAGCCGCTGGAGCTGGTGCTGACGGACTTTGGCATCTCGAGTCTCAACGAGGGGACGATGCACCTGACGAACGCGAACCGGACGGCGAGCTACAGTGCGCCGGAGGCGTTGACCGG
>CALQJI020000142.1 GCA_943330855.2 Klebsiella pneumoniae | reverse complement strand
TAGCGGCCGTGAATGCGGGCCAGGGCCTCGCGTTTGGCGGAGCGACTCATGTTCGGGGCTTGGGTAACCACGAATGTGAGTCAACGTATCGTCGGACTCCTCGTCCAACTCCCCGCCCCGGTAACATTTAATATGAGTCAACTCGCCTCCGGCTTTTGCTGGAGAATGTTTTTGCACTCCGCGCTTCCGTGCCTACACTCCGCGCTTTCTCACGACGATGAAACATCTGTTGAGCCTTGAGCAATTGTCCGGTGCGGATATGACCGCCATCTTGACGGCGACGACCGCCATGAAGCGCCAACGTGGCCAGCCAGGGCCGCAACCGCTGGCCGGGCAGACGTGGGCGCTCATCTTCGCGAAGTCCTCGACGCGCACGCGGGTGTCCTTCGAGGTCGGCCTGCGCGAGTTGGGGGCGAACGTGATGTTCCTCAGCGCCGCAGACATCCAGCTCGGGCGTGGCGAGCCGATCAAGGACACGGCGCGGGTGCTGGGCCGGATGGTTCATGGCACGGTTTTTCGCACCTTCGCGCAGGCGGATGTGGAGGAGTTCGCACGTTACGCGAACATCCCGACCATCAACGCGCTGACCGACGAGGAGCACCCGTGCCAGATACTCACGGACATTTTCACGTTTCAGGAACAGCGCGGGCCGATTCAGGGGAAGGTGGTGACGTTCGTGGGCGACGGTGCGTGCAACGTGCCGGCGAGCTGGGTTTTTGCCGCGGCGAAACTGGGCTTCGAGCTGCGCATCGCGGCTCCGAAGGAGTTCCAGCCGCCGCTGTCGCTGCTGGAGCGCGCGGGCTTCACGCACGTCCACGCGCAGAGCACGGCTGCTGGCGAGGTCGTCACCGGGACGGTGGCGGCGACCGGCGGGAAGGTGGTGCTCACGGCAGACCTCGCGGCGGCGGCCACCGGTGCGGACCTGCTTTACACGGATGTCTGGGTTTCGATGGGCAAGGAAGCAGAGGCTGCCGCGCGCATCCAAGTGCTCACCGGCTATCAGATCAACGAGGCGTTGCTGAAGCGCGCGCAGCCGGATGCGTTGGTGATGCACTGCTTGCCGGCGTATCGCGGCAAGGAGATTGACGAGGCGACCTTCGAGGCGCACGCGGCGACGATCTTCGACGAGGCGGAGAACCGCTTGCACACGCAGAAGGCGATTATCGCGTGGCTGGTAGGGTAGGGGAGATGGGCGGGATTCGGCTTTTAGTTGGAGCCACCGTCCAACGCAGGCAGCGCTGCGGGTTGATGACTTGGAGACCAGTCTTGGAAACGGGGGAAGTGACGGGCGGCGCTGCTAGGAAAACTTCGCCGGAGTGAAATGGAAGAGCTGGGCTCCGCGCGGCGGGAGGGCGAGGTAGAGGCCGGTGGTGGCCATCTCGGTGCCGTTGCGCCAGTATTTTTCCTCGCCGAGCAGGTCTTCCATCTTCCACTCGCGGCGCGCGAGGCCCTTGATGCCCGGACTCACGTAGCACTGGCCGGGATGCGATGCGAGGTTGACCACGATGAGATCGAAGGCGTCCGGCGTGGACTGCCATTGAACGACCACGAAGCAGTGGTCGGTGGAGTTCTCCGACCAGGCGGAGCGGGGGCGGAGGATTTCAAAGTCTCCGTGGCCCACGGAGCTGTTGTTGAGGGCCGCGAGCAGCTTTTCGTAGAACGAAGCGAGCTGCCTGTCCTCGCGCTCCACGGGCCGACGGGACAGGTGCACGGGCAGGCGGACGCACGCACCTTCGAGCTGGCCTTCGTGCAGAAAGCGCATCCCCGGCAGGCCGAAGGTCAACAGGGCGGCGACCCGATGTTCATCCAGAGTGAAGCGCGAGGCGGCGCGTTGCTCGTCATGATTTTCGAGGAAGTGGACGCTGCGCCGGAGGAAGTCCGCCGGCACGTCGAGCAGGTGGTTCTGCGTCTCGAGGTAGTTGTCGTAGGCAAGGTGGTCGTAGAGCCACTTGTCGTAGGTGTAATCGAAGCCGAGCAGTTGGAGGTTCTCCTCCAGGTCCCAGTAGACTTCCGCCATGAAGAGGAAGTCGGGGAAGGCGCGCTTCACGGTTGCGATGGCCGCTGTCCAGAACTCACCGGGAATCGGCGGTGAGGAATTCGGGAACGCGACCCACGTCTTCGCAAACACGTCGCGCAGGAGCAGCATCGCCATGTCGCAGCGCACCCCATCGCAACGGGCCGCGATGCCGCGCAGAATCTCTTGCATGACGGACTGCGTGTCCGCGCGCCGGTAGTCGAGCTGAGCAGTGTCTTTCCAGCAGGGGAAGAACGGGTCTTTCCCGTGTGCAATCCAGACGATGCCAGAGTGGGTGTCCGTGGCGAAGGTCTCGCGCACGCCGGGTTGGCTTTGCACGAATAGCTCCGGCTGCATCGTCACCCACGGGTGGCCGAGGCCGGTGTGGTTGGGGACGAAATCAAGGATGAGTTTCAGCCCGTGTGCGTTGAGCCGTGCGCGGAACTGACGCAGGCCCTCCTCGCCTCCGAGCGCGTCCGGGACCCGGTATTCGGCGACGGCGTAGGGCGAGCCGGTGACGTCCTCGGGTGTCCAGTCGGGCAGGGCCTTGCGGAAACTCTCGATCAGGGCCGGATCGTTCAACGCGGCTTCGCGGGCGCGGGCACAGGTGGTCCAAGTGCCCATGAGCCAGAGGTGGGTGAAGCCCAGCCGCTGCCATTTGGCGAACTCCTCCTGCGGCACGTTGCCGAGTTGGACGACCCGCCCGTGCTGCGCGGAGAGTTCGTGCAACCAGCAGCGGGTGTTCAGTTCGTATAGGAGGGGGTGCATGGCAGCGTTAAGCTTTCAGCCGTCAGCGAGTCGGAGGGGCGGGCGAGTTCATGGGCTGTTCGCTGAACGCTGATAGCTTCGTTTTAGCTGTTCAACACTTTCAGCGCCTTCTGCGGGTTCTTCACGCGCAGGATGAGCAGGCCCTTGCGGGTGCCGGGGCTGGTGGCACAGTAGCAGTATTCGATGTTCACCTTCGCCTTGCCGAGCTTCTCGCAGATGAGCGCGAGCGAGCCGGGGCGGTTGTCGCCGTCAATCATCAGCACGTCGTCCTCCACGACGAGGGTGCCGTGTTCCTCGAAGAGGAAGGCGGCTTTCTGCGGGTTGTCCACGACCATGCGGATGACGGTGTGGTCCACCGTGTCGCTGGCGGAGATGGCGTAGATGTTGACCTTCGCTCCGGCTAGGGCGTGGCAGACGCGGGCGAGCATACCGGGTTCGTTGTCGAGGAAGATGGCGAGCTGCTTGGTGATTTGCATGGTGGGGAAGCGGTGGATTGATGCGCTTTCGGCGCGTTGCTTGCTATCGGAAACTTGCACAAGCACGAGGCCAGTTCAACGACGGACTCGGGTGGATTCGATAATTCTTTGTGTTCCGCGTGTCTCTGTGGCTGAACGAAACCCGGCGCGGGACCGGGGTTGAATCTCGTCGCGGGGCTGGGCACTGTCCGCGCCAGTCATGTCGCCCGTCGCTATCCTGTCCTGCATTGCCGTCTACTTTTGCTTTCTGCTGTTGATTGCGTGGTTCACGAGTCGCAATGCGGACAGCAAGGCCTACTTCCTGGGGAACAAGGCGTCGCCGTGGTATGCGGTCGCGTTCGGGATGATTGGCGATTCGCTCTCGGGGGTGACGTTCATCTCGGTGCCGGGCGCGGTGGGGAAGTCGGCGTTCTCCTATCTACAAATCGTCTTCGGCTACGTGCTGGGCTACGCGGTGATCGCGTTTGTGCTGCTGCCGCTTTACTACCGACTGAAGCTCATCTCCATTTACAGCTACCTGCGCGGGCGGTTCGGGTCGTGGTCGCAACGGACTGGGTCGGCGTATTTCATCCTATCGCGGACGCTGGGCGCGGCGGCGCGGCTGTTCCTAGCCGCGAGCGTGATCCAGACATTTGTCTTCGACGCATTGGGTGTTCCCTTCTGGCTGGCGGTGGCGACGATCATCGCACTGATGCTGGCTTACACCTACCGAGGCGGCATCAAGACGCTGGTGTGGACGGACACTTTCCAGTCCACGTTCCTGCTGCTGGGTGTGGGACTGTCCATCGTGGCGGTCTCGCGCCAGCTCGATCTCGACTGGAGCGGGATGCTCAAGACGGTGGGCGAGAGCGCACACTCACAGGTGTTCTTTTGGGACGCGAAGGAGGGCACCTATTTTTGGAAGCAGTTCTTCGGCGGCGCGTTTATCGCCATCGTGATGACGGGGCTGGACCAAAACATGATGCAGAAGAACCTGAGCTGCCGCTCACTGCGCGAGGCACAGATCAACATGGTGAGCTTCAGTCTGGTGGTGGTGCTGGTGAACTTGTGCTTCCTGGCGATGGGCGCACTGCTTTACGCCTACGCGAGCGCGAAGGGCGTGAAGCTGCCAGAGCGCACGGACCATTTATTCCCGATGCTGGCGTTGCAACACCTCGGGATGTTCGCGGCGGTGGTGTTCATCCTCGGACTGACGGCGGCGACGTTCTCCAGTGCGGATTCGGTGCTCACGACGCTGACGACGAGTTTCTGCATAGACATCCTCCGCACTGAAGAGCGGAAGGATTTGGACGAGGCGCACAAGACGGCGGTGCGACACCGGGTCCATGTGGGGTTTGCGTTCGTGCTGCTGCTGACCATCCTGGCGTTTCAGGCGGCGGGCACGCCGAGCGTCATCGGTGCGGTGTTGAAGCTGGCGAACTACACTTACGGCCCGTTGCTGGGGCTGTTCGCGTTCGGGTTGGCGTGCGACTGGCGTGTGCGCGACGCCTGGGTGCCGCTGGTCTGCGTGGTGCCGCCGGTCGCTTGCTACCTGTTGGACACGAATTCCAAGGCTTGGTTGAGCGGCTACAGCTTTGGCAACGAGCTGCTCATTTTGAACGGGCTGCTGACGGTGGCGGGGCTGGTGCTGATCCGCGAGCCGGCGAATGGCGCAAGGGCAGGGCAGGGCGCCTCGCTGTGAAAGGCTTCGTTGGAGGAGGAGAAACCACCGCTGCTCGCAGACGAGGGAGCGGTGTCCAAGGGTTGGCCCGATACGATTTTCGGTTTGTAAGCCGGAACAGCACGGCGGATTATCAGCGCACGTTGACGGAAGCAAGCAGACAACTCCGCTGGTCCGACACCTGAAATGACTCATGCCCAAAATTCTAATCGTTGACGACGACGCACAGCTTCGCTCGACCATCCAGATGGTCCTTAAGCTGAAGGGCTATGAGGTGATGGACGCCGACAACGGCATGACGGCCCTCAAGCTGGCGCGCTCTGCCTTACCCGACCTCATCATCAGCGACATCAATATGCCGCAGGCCGATGGCTTCGCCGCGCTGGCTGAGTTGCGTAAGGACCCCACCACCGCACACATCCCGCTGATCCTGATGACCGGCGAGTCCGAAATCTCTGGTATGCGCAGGGGCATGGAACTGGGCGCGGACGACTTCCTCACCAAGCCCTTCGCGATGAACGGGCTCCTCAAGGCTGTTGAGGCACGGCTCAAGAAGCAGGATGTCATCAAAGATACCGCCGAGAAAAAGCTCGCCGAGCTGCGCGCCAACCTCAGCCTGATGCTGCCGCACGAGCTGAACACGCCGCTGGTGGGCATCCTCGGCTACGGCGAAATCATCAGCAGTTGCGCCGACACTCTCCAGCCCGGCGAACTTGCAGAGATGGGCCGGAACATCCTCGAATCCGGACAGCGCCTCCAGCGGCTGATCCAGAACTTTCTTATCTACTCACAGCTCGAACTCCTCCGCGCCGACGACAAGGAAATCACAGCCATGCGCTCCAAGCGCATCGAGGATGTGAACGAGACGCTGACCCTTGTCAGCCACACCAAGGCGCAGTCGCTGAGCCGGCTTGCCGATCTGCGCACCGATATCTGTCACGGCGGCATTTGCTGCGCCGACGACCTCCTGAGCAAAATGGTGGAGGAAATCCTAGGCAATGCTTTCAAGTTCTCCAAGCCGGGCACGCCCGTGAAAGTCAGCGCCGTGCCGGAAGGTAAAATTTTAAAGATTGTCATCGCTGACCAAGGCCGCGGCATGAAGCCCGAATACATCCACGGCATCGCCGCCTATGTGCAGTTTGATCGTCGCCAGCACGAGCAGCAAGGCAGCGGGCTTGGGCTGGTCATCGCCAAGCGCCTCATCGAGCTACACGGCGGCACCCTCACGCTGGAGAGCGCGGAGAACGTCGGCACGACGGCCACCATCCGGCTGCCCATGCCCGCCTGACCCTTCGCCCTGACTCCATGTCCGCCGGAATGAAAATCCTCATTGTCGAAGACGATGCGATCATTGCGGACCTCTATCAGCGCAAGTTCAGCTCCGAACACTTCACCGTAGAGCTGGCCGGTGATGGCTCGACGGCGATCGAGTCGTTGAAATCGCATCAGCCCAACGTGGTGCTGCTGGACCTCCAGCTTCCGCAGGTCAATGGCATCGAGCAACGGTGTCCAGTGAAGGTGTGTCAAAGTGAGGCATAGAGAGTGGTCAGGCGGGGCACGGCGGCGGCTTCCGTGAGGTTTTCTTGCAGCGCATGGCGCAACCACCGGATGAACTTTACCGAGCGCTGGCTGGCCCGCCGGGCGCT
>CALQJI020000141.1 GCA_943330855.2 Klebsiella pneumoniae | reverse complement strand
TTCCCAATTCACCCAATAGAATCAAGGCTTCTGCGGCTTTTCCCTGTCCTCCTAACCGGCCAAACTGTGTGCAGAATGTAAGCAGACTGCCCGTTTTCGGCCCATTCGCGCACTACGGCTCAAGTCGGCTTCCTGCCCTGCACGCTGGTTTGCTGCGGGTGCTGCCGCATCACTGATAGTGCTGAAAAAATGATGATGTGATGATGCCGGTGCTGTCGCTGCCCTGACGGGGCTTGTCAGTGACAGCCATGTAGATGGTTTGTCACTGACAGCCAGCAGGTGCTTGGGCAATGTCCCGAACATCTACACGCATCCCATGGCGCAAGGCGGCAGCGGCAACAGTCACTACGGCGGGAAGGCCGAGGTTTACATGGATGTCGGCGAAGCCATGGGCAAAGCGATCATGGAGCTGTTGAAGAACTAGCGCACCTTGATGAATTCCACGAGCGGATCGAAGCCCGGGGGCATGGGCGTCTTGAAGTATGAGTTGTTGCTCCTGCTGGCGTCCATCATCTGGGGGGCAGCTTTTGTCGCCCAGCAGATCGGCATGGAGCGGGGACTCGGACCGATGACGTTCAACGCCCTGCGCTTTGCGCTCGGCTGTCTGTCGCTCGTGCCGGTGCTGCTGTGGCGTCGGAGGGGCCGGGAAATTGCCTCCAAGCCGACGAAGCTGCCGATCGCCGCCAGTGTGTGGGCGGGTTTGTTCCTGTTCGCCGCCGCCAGTCTGCAGCAGATCGGACTGCAATACACCTCCAGCGCCAATGCCGGTTTCATCACCGGATTCTATATCCTCTTCGTCCCGGTGCTCGGGCTGTTCTTTGGTCACCGGGCGAGAGTGAGTCTTTGGGGCGGGATAGCGGTCAGCTTGGTTGGGTTGTATCTGCTGAGCGTCACCGGGGATTTTGTGATGTCCAAAGGAGATGTCCTGATCATGGTCGGAGCGGTGCTGTGGGCCTGCCAGATCCTGGCCATTGACCGCGTCGCTGGCGACGGTGATCCCATCGTGATTTCCCTGCTGCAATTTTCCGTTTGCGCGATCTTGAGCTTTTTGGCGGCGGTCCTGTTCGAGAACTGGTCGCTGGAGGCGGTCAAGGCCGGAGCGGGTGCCGTCGCTTTTGCCGGGATCATGTCGGTTGGCGTTGCCTTTACGCTGCAGGTGGTCGGCCAAAAGCACTGCCCGCCAGCGCCGGCGGCGATCATCATGAGCTTGGAAGCCGTTTTTGCCGCGATCGCCGGATACCTCGTGCTCCAGCAAACCCTGACGGGGCGGGCACTCATCGGCTGCATTCTGATTCTGCTGGGAGTGCTGGTGGTGCAATTGGTGCCGATGCTGAAAAGGAAGAAGGCTTGAAGGTGGCAAACCCACCTCCCATTTTCATCCCATTGAAAGCCGCTTTCGATCTGTTCGCAGAAATCTGGGACTCGCTTCCGGGGCCCCCGCCGTCCACACGTAGAGCCAAATCATGAGACACCTCCTCCTCACCCTCACGGCGCTTGCGGTCGGCAGCCTCCTCGCCCAGGCCGCAAAACCGCTGCAAGTCTTCGTCCTCGCCGGGCAGTCGAACATGCAGGGCCACGCCAAGGTCGGCACGTTCGAGCACATCGGCATGGACCCGGCCACGAAGCCGATGCTCGCGGAGATGCTCGGCGCGGATGGGAAGCCGAAGGTCTGCGAGCGGGTTTGGATTTCGTCCATCGGCTGCGCGGAGGCGGAGCAGACGGGGAAACTGACGGCGGGCTTCGGCGCGTCGGGCGAGAAAATCGGCCCGGAGTTCACCTTCGGCCTCTACATGCAGAAGTTCACCGACGCGCCCATCCTGCTCATCAAGACCTCGTGGGGTGGAAAAAGTCTGAACACGGATTTCCGCCCACCGAGCGCGGGGCCGTATGTGTTCAATGAGACGCAGCTCGCCAATTTTCAGAAGCAGGGCAAGGACCTCGCGACGATGAAGGCGGCGAAGGAGAAGGAGACGGGGCTGTATTACCGGCAGATGATCGAGCATGTGAAGAAGGTGCTCGCCGACCTCAAACGCGTGGTGCCGGACTACGACTCAGCGCAGGGCTACGAGCTGGCGGGCTTCGCTTGGTTCCAAGGCTGGAACGACCTCGTAGCCAGGAGCGTCTATCCAAACCGTGAAATGCCGGGTGGCTACGATGACTATAGCACAGTGATGGCCCACTTCATCCGCGATGTGCGGAAGGACTTGAACGCACCGAAGCTGCCTTTCGTCATCGGCGTCCTCGGGGTCGGAGGGCCGACTGCGGAGTTTGGTCCCGACAAGCAACGAAACAAAACACATAAGGATAACTTCCGCTCCGCCATGGCGGCACCAGCGCTATTGCCAGAGTTCAAAGGCAATGTCGCCGCCGTTTTGACGGAGAAGTATTGGGATCAGGAACTGAGCGCCGCTAGAGCCAAGGAAAACGACCTCAAACAACAGGTGAAGAAGCTCGCGACCGAGGGCAAGATGAAGCCCGCTGAGGAAAAAGCCCTTTTGCAAAAAAAGCTGACCAAAGGCCTCACCGAGCGCGAGCGGCAGGTGCTGGAGAAAGGCGTTTCCAATGCTGAATACCACTATCTTGGCTCGGCGAAAATCCTTGGCGGCGTCGGCAAAGGGCTGGCCGAGGCGATCGCGGAACTCAGACAACTCAAGCCGGCGAAGTGATGAAATCCCTGCTCCTTTCGCTCCATCGCTCGCAGCCCGCCGTCCAGGCTGGATGTTCCCGGCAAACCTGTGTTGACGGTTCCATGACACGGCGAAACGATCCAGCCGACCGCATGAACACCCGCCAACTAAGCGAATGAAGAGCATCACCACCGCCTTCGTTTGCCTCGCCGCCGTGATTTTCGGAGCGGCCCGACTTCACGCGCAGGCGCAGAGCGCCTTCCGCATCGCGCCGGCGGCGGAGCAACTCCTCGTCAACCACTGCTCTTCCTGCCACGGCGCGGACAGCCAGAAAGGAGACGTGCGCTTTGACAAGCTGGGCGCGATGCCGCTCGCCGAACGGCTCGCTTTGCTCAACCGGATGCAGGAGCAGACCTTCATCGGACAGATGCCGCCCAAGAGCCGCAAGTCGCAGCCCACGGCCGCGGAGCGGAAGGCGCTGCTGGAGTGGATTGGCGGCGAACTTCGGGTCCACAATGCCTCGACGCTGGAGGATAAGCTGCGCCTCCCGGCCTACGGGAACTATGTGGACCACGATCGGCTTTTTAGCGGCGAAATCACGGACGCTCCTTTCACTCCCGCGCGGCGCTGGCTCGTCAGCCCGCAGATATTCTCGCAGCGGGCGAACGATGTTTTCGGCCCGATGGGGTTCGGGCGTCCGCAGCAGCTCTATGGGGTGGCGAATCCCTTCGTGCTACCGGAGGCATCGGGCGTGCGGTATTACGACAACGAGTCGCTCGATGGCGGCACGCTGCTGGTGATGCTCGCGAACGCGGAATGGATTTCGCAGAAGCAGGTGCTCGGCGCGCGCGTGAAGAACGGCGAGTTGAAGGCCGACGACTTGCCGAACAAGCAGGACCGCTGGGTGCCGAGACATTACCCGGCGGCGTTCGATGCGATTGTCCTCAAAAAAGAGCCGCCGACAGAGGCGGAAATCACCGAGGCGGTGCGCGCGCAGTTTGCCAGCGTGTTGCAGCGCGCGCCCGGCGAGGCGGAGCTGACGAAGTATGCGAAGCTGGCGCGCGACGCCATCGCGATTGGCGGCAATGCGGAGGGGCTGCGGCAGATGTTGCTGTCGGTGCTGCTGGAGTCGGAGTTTCTCTACCGCCTGGAATTCGGCGCGGGCGCGGCGGACGCACGTGGCCGGAAAATGCTCGCGCCTCGCGAGGGCGCTTACGCGCTTTCCTACGCG
This sequence comes from Klebsiella pneumoniae, assembly GCA_943330855.2. Taxonomy (GTDB): domain Bacteria; phylum Verrucomicrobiota; class Verrucomicrobiia; order Limisphaerales; family SXTU01; genus SXTU01. The sequence continues at coordinate 2,992 of CALQJI020000141.1, read as the reverse complement.
CTCGGCGACCGCGGGCCGGATGCAAAGCTGCTCGCAGCCGCCGAGCAGGGACGACTCGCCACGCGCGACGACTACAAGCGCGAGGTGCTGCGCCTGCTGGACGACAAGACCTATTACGCGGGCGAGATTGATCCGGCCTTGACCGGGAAAAACATGCGCTCCCATGTGGCTTCGCACCCGCGCATCGTCCGTTTCTTCCGCGACTTTTTCGGGTATCCGATGGCGACGAAAGTTTTCAAAGACCCGGAGCGCGGGGCCGGCATCTACCAGAATCCCGACCGCGGCACAGCGGGGACTCCCGGCTTTCTCGTGAACGAAGCCGACCGCCTCGTGGATCACATTCTCCAGAAGGACCGGGACGTTTTCGCCACGCTGCTCGGCACCGATGAGTTCATCGTCTATTACAACCGGGAGCCTACGGCGGGCCGCGCGATTATCGCCGACTGGAAGGAGCTCTGGACCGCGCTCAAGGACACGAAGTGGAAGACTGAGCCGGACAAGGTCATGGCTGAGAATCTCGCGCTGCTGATGGCGAGCAAGACCGTCCAGTTCCCCAAAAACGGCCTGCACCAAAAGCGCGAGTTCCTGCGCCACATGTATTTCTTCAGCGATTACTTCGAAAAAGGTGTCACGCCCTTCACCACCATCGCGACCGCGTTCGGCTATCACTACAATCACTCCCCGTTCTACAGCCTCCCGCCGACGCCGCTGCGGGGGCGCTATGGCGAGGTGGAGAACCCCAAGTTCAAGGGCTTGGACGACACCAAATTCTGGGACTACCCGCTGGAGCAGCCCTTCAAAATCGCCAACCGCAAAGGCATCCTCACGCATCCCGCGTGGCTCATCGCCCATTCGCTGAACACGGAAAATGACCCCGTGCGCCGGGGCCGCTGGATTCGGGAAAAGCTGCTCGCCGGACGCGTGCCCGACATCCCGATTACCGTGGATGCCGTGGTGCCGGAAGACCATCACAAGACCCTCCGCCAGCGCCTCGATGCCGTGACCTCCGCGCAGCAGTGCATCAAGTGCCACCAATACATGAACCCGCTCGGCCTTCCCTTCGAGCAGTTCGACGACTTTGGCCGCTTCCGCACGCAGGAGCCGCTGGAGCACGCCGAAAACATCGTCGGCAAGACGCCCGGCCCGAAGACCGACTTCCCCATTTACAAAACGCTGCCCGTGAACACGCGCGGCGCGCTCGACAGCACCGGCTCGCCCGCGCTCGATGGCGAAGTCACCGACGCCTTCGACATGATTGACCGCATCGCCAAATCCCCGCGCGCGCGACAGTCCATCATCCGCCATGCGTTCCGCTTTTTCATGGGGCGAAATGAAATGCTCTCCGACTCGCGCACGCTCATCGAGGCCGACAAAGCCTACGTCCAGAGCGACGGCAGCTTCAAAGCTGTCGTCATCTCACTGCTCACTTCCGACTCGTTTCTCTACCGCAAATAATCCACATCATGACCATGCAACACCGCAGAGACTTCCTCAAACACGCCTTCCTCGCCCTCGGCGGACTTTCGCTGCCCGGCTTCCTCCCGCGCCTTTCCGCCGCGCAGACCGGCACCGCGCCGATGCGTTTCATCTTCATGCACCGCGGCAACGGCCTTTTCCCAAGAGTCTGCGTGCCGCCGACGCTCGGCGCTGCGGAGCAGGAGCAGGAAAAGCGCAACGACGCCTTCGAGGTGGACCTCGACAAGCACCAACTCCCCGAGTGGATGGGGCCGCTGGAGGGGCACAAAAAGAACCTCACCATTATCCAGGGCCTCTCCGGAAAAATGTGCACCGTCGGCCATCACTCGTGGTGCTCCTCGCTCGGCGTCTATAAGGCAAATGAGCGCCCCAGCTCCATCAAGTGGGCCACCGTGGACTTCGAGCTGGCCCGCCTTTTCCCCTCGCCGATGGAGCACATCGAGCTGGCCTGCTTCCCGACCGACGGCGGCAACGCGCGTGGCAGCCTCGACGGTATCGCGAAGGGTTTTTCCGCGCGCGGCCCGCAGCAGCCGAACTACGCCTTCGGCTCGCCGAAAATCGCGGTGGACGAGATTTTCAAATCCGTCGCCGCGGATAAGACCGGCCAGACCCAGTATCAGCTACAGCGCCGCGTGCTGGAGTTCGTCGCCGGTCACGAGACGGAACTCGCCCGCCAGCTCGCGGGCATCGAGCAGCGCAAGGTCGGCAACTACGCCGGCTCCATCGATGACATCCGCGAGCGCAACCGCAAAATCGACCTTATGGCCGACACCGTGCGCCGCCACGTGCCGAAGCTCGACAGCAAATACCTCGCGGAAAAAATGACCACGCTCGACCGCCAGATGGGCCACGCCGAAGTGCTCCTCGCCTCGCTCATCTCCGGCCTCACCAACGTCGTCTCCTTCACCGTGGATGAACTCGGCCACCACTACACCGGCATCCCCGGCATCGAAGGCGAAACCGTGAACATGCACGACATCGGCCACGGCAAAGTCATCGGTGGTATCGAGGCCGTCGAAATCCGCCACCGCACCGAGTTGCACCACATGAAGGTCATGGAAAAAATCGTCGCTCGGCTCAAAAGCGTGCCCGAGGGCAAAGGCACGATGTTCGACAACACGATGATTTTCTATTTCCCCAACAGCGGCGAAACGCACCACGCCCAAGGCACGGAGTTTCCGTTCATCGTCCTCTCCGGCTCGAACACCAAACTCAAGCTTGGCAGCCGCTACGTGCGCCTGCCCTACTGGGGCACGCCCGGCCACAAGACGCTTGGCAACTTCTACACCACCATCCTCAACGCCTACGGGAATCCCATCAAGCACTACGGTGACCCCGACCTCTCGCTGAAGCTGGATCAGACCGGGCCCATCAAGGAGTTCATGGCGTGAGCGGCATCCGCGCACACATCCTCGGCTGGTTCGGCCTCGTCGCACTGGCCTGTGCCGACGAGCCGCCTGCCATCATTGATTGCCACGTTCACCTTTGGGACATCGCGCGCCCCGCCGGGCTGGGC
>CALQJI020000140.1 GCA_943330855.2 Klebsiella pneumoniae | reverse complement strand
CAGCGCCCGGCGGGCCAGCCAGCGCTCGGTAAAGTTCATCCGGTGGTTGCGCCATGCGCTGCAAGAAAACCTCACGGAAGCCGCCGCCGTGCCCCGCCTGACCACTCTCTATGCCTCACTTTGACACACCTTCACTGGACACCGTTGGACCGGACGGCTGAAGATGTAGAAGAGCAGGCCCGCGCTGAGTGAGAGAAGAACCAGCAGGATGATCGTGCGGAGGTGCTTCGAGGCGATGGCGACATACATCACCACGTCCGTAAAGTCCGCTTTCCGTTTTTTTGCGCCTGCTAACATGATCGGTTACTGCTGCTCAACTTGGTCCGCCCTACCCGGATTTAATTTCTCGCCCCGGCTCAGAAACTGAAAAAGCTCTCCGGGATGATGACGATGCCCTTGCCCTGAAGGACGATGTCGGGAGCCATGCCCCTCTGGATTTCCTTCACATTGAGAGGCATTTGCATCTTCTCGCCGTTGCCGAGGTCGCGAACCACGGTGCATTTCTTCAGGTTCGCAAAGCGGGCGAAGCCGCCGGCACGCAGGATCGCGGAATAGGCGGTGAGGGTCTCGTCTTGGAAGAGACGAAGCGTGCCTGGCTTGTTCACGTTGCCGGTGACATAGACCACGGGCGCGAAGGCGGGAATCATGATGATGTCGCCCGCGTTCAGCGCGATGTCTGTCGGGGGGATGTTGCCGGCGAGGATGGAGGCAACGTTGATTTCCTCGACCGCGCCCAAGCCGTTCTCGATGCGGAGGAGTTTGGCGCGGGTCAGGTCCCCGGAGGGGGTGACGCCGCCAGACCGAATGATGGTGGTGATGAGGGTGGGGATGACGCCCTCGGGAACGCGCAGGGGGCCCGGGGTGATGAACTCGCCAGCGAGGTAGATGATGACGGTTTGGTCCGTCACTGGACCGCCGCCAAGAATACCACTGGGACGGTCAGGCCTAGTCAAAAACTCCAAGGTGACCGTGGCTTTGGTCAACTGACTTTCTTCCAACTGAGCTTTGATCGCTGCCTCGGCTTCGTTGATGATTTTGCCTCCCACGGCCACTCGGCCGAGGCTCTTGACGATGATGCTGCCGTCGCGCTTGACCGGGTAGTTTGCGGTGTAGGAATCGTCCTCCGCGACAATGAGCCTCAGGACGTCGCCGGGGTTCACCGTGTCTGGGTCTTCGCCGACCATGGCCCCCTTCAAGGCAGCGATGCGGCTTTGTTGCTCGGCATCCAGCTTCGCGAGTTCAGCGGCGGCCGTTTTGTAGCGTGAGTCGAGGGATGCGCTTTCCTTTGTCCAACGGTCCACTTCCGATTGAACACCGGTGCGGCCAGCCATTGCCAATTCGCGCTGGGCGAGTTGGAACTTGGCCTGAACTTCGTCCAACTCGCGCAGCATCAGTTCACGTTTCTCGTTCAGCCGCTCAAGTTCGCGCTGAATTGCGACGGGGTCGCCGCCGGTGCGACCGGTTCGGACGATGTTTCCATCGCTAGAAGGCGGGGGAAGCGGACGGAAAGAGCCGACGGGCAGGAATTGCGGGCCTTTGGGCGGTGCCGCGGCTGTTTGGGTGCCCAATGAGGGAACCGTGGGCCGGTCTTGCATGAGGGAGGCCAAGCTGGCGGATGAACTGGAGCGGGGGATCATCGCATGAGCGCGCCGGTCTTGATCGGCGCGGCTCGCTTCTATCTCCTGCATCAGGCGGGTGGCGTCGGCATCCAAGCGGGCTATTTCCTCACGGATGGTTTCGAGACGGCCGCGGCCTTTGTTCTCGGTTTCGAGGCGGTTGAGTTCGGCTTTGGCGGCGTTGTAGCGGGCTTCCCAGTCCACATTGTCTTTGGCCAAACGCTCGGCTTCGAGCTGGAGTTCAGTGCGGCGGCGGGTGAGGTCTTCCAAGCGGCGACTTGCGTCACCAGCACTGCCGGTGAGGTTCACAGATGAGGTGGGAGCGAAGGTAAACATGCCAGCCGGGCTGGACGGTGCCAAAACTGCCACGGGCGGCGGAACGAGCGGGGTGCGGGCAGGCTCAAAGGACGGCGGGGCACTGCGACGAGATGTCTGGCTCTCGGCCATGCGGAATTCTTCCAACCGGGAGAGTTCTGATTGCGCCGCGCGCAACTCAATGACCGCGGGAGGCAACTCTGCCGGACGCGGCTCTTCGGGCGCGGGGTTGAAGGAGTTGCCAAGCCGGGCTGGGGCGAGCGGAGCTGCTGTCACAGCCGGGGGGGGGGCTGAAGGTTCCGGCGAACGGTGGGACTGTGGGCCGGGCCTTCGGTGCAACGGGTTGGAAGGTGGTCGCAGCGGGGGTCGGTGCGAAGGCCGCAGTCGGAAGGGGGCGAGGTGCCAGCGGCGGGGTGAGGGAGGGCCCGGCCAAAGTAGCAGACGACGGCGAGGGCGTGCTGAAGAGCGTGGTGGTGCTGGTGGGCGGCAGGTTGCCGGCGGGTCCGGAGAAGAAGGAGGCGGCGGGGGACGTTGCAGCGACAGCAGCGGGAGTAGTGGCGATCCCGGCGCGGACTTCGAGAGCCTTGAGTTCTCTCCCGTAGAGTTCGACGGCAGCCTGATCCTTCCTCAACTCGGCCAAACCGATCTTCGTCCTCAGATCCTCCATCTGCTTCTGCGTGGGGGGAGGCTCCGCAGCGATCGGGCACAGGGGGGCCGTGAAAAGCAGCGTCAGGACAAGCGCAGTGCGCAGGAGTTGGCTGATCATTTGTTTGGCCCAGTTGCGGGGTCCGCCTGTCTCAAGGGAGTCCAAGCGGAATAGCCCGCGCGGCTTCATGACACAACAACCGACTGGTTGGCAAAACCATTTTTTCCCAACGCACCGATCGTTCGGCGTTCAACGCGTCGCGATTCGCGCTGGCTTGGGTCGGTCATGAGGGGAGTAGCAACGATTCTGTTCAAATCGACGGACGATGCGAGTGCCTCGCCCCGGTTACATCATCCCTTTCAGAAGCCGTCCGTGGAGGCAGAGCAAATCGTATTCGCTCATGACAAACCGGTAGCCAGCTTTGGCCAGACGCCGGGTGCAAACGGTCAGCCGTGCCGAGTCCAAATGGAGCGATTCGAACTGGATGAAGGCAGGGCTGTGTTCGCCGTGTTCGATCTGATTCACGATGACGTCGTCCATGCCTTCCGTATCCACGAGGACCATGTCTGGGTTCGGTATCCCGTGTTTGCGGAGCAAGCTTGGCCAAGTCAACGCCGGGACCTGCAACTCTTCAATGCCACAGGTTTGCCCAAGCGCAGTCCGCATCTTCTCCATGTGCGCGCGGTTGCCACTGGTCAGCAGATCGGACCGCAGTGGCTTCTCTCCACCCACGGAAATTTGGTCGTCGCTCAGGTGATAGAGGGTGAGGAATCCTTCGTTCTGGCTGATGGCCGCCTGCTCGATCGTCACGCGGTCGTTGCCGGCGTATTTCCGCTTCAGCTTCGCACAAGCCCCGGGCTGAGGCTCCACCATGATGCCCCGGATGGGTAACTTGTTGATGCACTCGCTCAACGGATCATCCCACTCGCCATCGTTGGCACCGACTTGAACAAATGTTTTCAAGTCATGTTGGCGGATCAACTCAGGCACCATCCAACGAAGGGGGGACGGCGCGTTATCTAGGTTCTTGAGTATCCACGGGATCCTTCCCGGGTCGGGCTGGGACGTGAGATGCAGGTCAAGGCGATGCAGCAGTTGGTTCGCCTTCTGCCGCAAGCTTGTGTTTTCGTTTTTCATAAGTTTTCTGTGTCTGAAGCCGACCAACGCTTGGCGGGGCAGCTCTCCCGTCATCCGCTGAAGCACCCTTCGGCCCGCTGAAGCAGCGGCCATGCTTTCACGGGATTGAAATTGGTTTCACTGCTGCGCAGTTCAGTGGAAAGCTGCCTTGAGAGGCTCTCCAACTTATTTCCCCGACCAACTCGAACGAGGGGCTTAAGTGCGGACTCAGGCGAGTGCGCGCGCACGACAGGAATGGCCCAAGGGGACGATGAATAGAGCCTTGCCGGCGTGCGCGTAGGAACCATTCTCATGATGTTGCCGCTCTGCCGACTCGCTTCAAGCACATTTTCGATTTGCTGTTAGGAGCGACTTACTCAAGTCGCCACCTCTCATCTGCGACGCTTCTCCAGCATCCCCTGCAAGTGCCGCATCGCCGTCGCGCCGGACACGCCCCAATTCAGCCGTGTCTCGTATTCGCGAAAGGCCGAGTTGGCCAACGCGGTGTAGGCAGGGTAGTTCGCAAAATTCTGCCGGATGAATTCCGCGTAGTCCGCCGGCGGCGCGTCGAGTGGGAAGGTCTTGCCATTGCCGCCGTCCCGCAGCGCCGTCGGGATGCCGCCCACACGCGTCGCTAGGCTGGGCACCCCGAAGGAAGCCGCCTCGCAGAACACAATTCCAAACGCCTCCGCTCGCGAGGGCAGGATGAGGAAATGCGACTCCGCGATGAGGTCGTTGAACTGCTTCAGCCCCGCCGGGTCGGCCTTGTTGATGAAGCCCGTCTTGCGCACGAACGGCGGCAGCGTGACGCCCTCCGGCGGCTGCGATCCGATGAGCGTGAGCGTGGTGGGCAGGCCGGATTTGTTCAACGCCTCGGCCACCGCCACGGCTGTGTCCCCGCCCTTGCGCGCCCAGATCTTACCGAGAAACAGCAGGTTGCACCGGTCCGTGGGCCGCGAAGCTATCAGCCGCTCCACCTCCGCCACCGTGCGGTCGCACTGAATGTTCGCGCCGAACGGAATGACCTTCACCTTGTCGGGGTCCACTCCGTATTGGCGGATGGCCGCCTCCCGCGCCCAATCGCACGCGTAGAAAACCATGTCCGCCCGCTGCAATGCGCGCCGTTCGTAGCGGTGCCCGCGCCGGATGGCAAAGGGGTTGAGCTTCTGAAAATACGGATACGCTCCCAACATGCAGCCGAAGTTCGAGTCGCTCCAATAGGCAATGGGCTGGTCTCCCTCGAACTCTGCGAGCAGCTCCGTGTGCGTGGCGAGAATCACCTCGGCGTCCGACCCGCGCACCTTCTGCGCCACCTGCCGCCCCCAGCTCTGCACGATGGAGGGCTCCCGGTTTTCGAGGATTTCCTTTCCCAGCAGGCCCCAGAACTTGCGCTTTAGCCGCATCGCCGCCGAATCCGCCGACTGCAATGGGCCAAGGTAATTGATCTTCGCCCCGTGTGGCTTGAGCGACTCCGCGATGTGATAGGAGAGGCCAGACCAGCTTTTCAGGCTGTGCGGGTCGTCCCCCGTGACGTAAGCGATGTTCATGCGGGCGTCCGCTCTTGGACCACAACGCCGGTAAGCACCAGGTCGAGCGCGAGCTGGAATCGGTTTAGCACAGGGCGGAGTGAGCGGCTCAGAATTTCCGGGACAACGTGAGCGAGATCACGTTTTCCGTGTAGCTGTCGGTCGGGGTATTTGAGTCCCGCGTCTCATTCTGAATGATCAGCTTGGACTCCAACTTGAAGGTGTGCTGAGTCGTGATATCGAATCGCAGCGTGTGCTGGTCAAACCGCACGCTGGGGGCGGCGCGACTCACCGCATGGACCCACGCGTGGCCGAACTGCGTGACGACCCGCCTCCCGATCCGGTAGCGCAGGCGGCCCTCCGTCCGAAACTGTTTACCGCCAAAGGAATTGTTTGGATTGTCCAGCGGCTCGAAGTTCTGCTCCTGCGCCGCCAGCTCGATGAGGATGTCCTGACTTGCCTCAAACTGCGCGGTGTAGCCCACCACCGTCCCAAACGACCGGTCCGGATACGTGATGGTTCGCCCGAGGATCAATTGATGATTGATACGCTCGCGGGGCCGGTGCAGCAGGGCCAACCGCCAAGTATACCCCTCGCCGGACTCATCCCCCGCGAGGAAGTAACCCATCTCCGTCCGCAGATCGAGGTTCTCGGTGATCGGCCCCTCGATGCCGCCCCGGGGCGCAGAGTCGTAACCAAACTTGTCGCTCTGATGCCGCGCCGTGTAGTTGAAGTAAGGCTTGAACCGCAAGTTCTCCCGCTCCGACCGCAAGTCCGCCGAAAAGCTGTCCGAGCTGCTTTCCTGCCCCGTCCCACCGGACTGCCAAAGGTTCTCATGCACATACCCGAAAGTCAGACGCGTGACCGTCGGCAGCACGGAGCTGACATTCGCACCCACGTTGTTTTTGTAGGAAATCGTGTTCCGGTCCCGGCGGTCCGTCACTCCCTGCGACTGAGTGTTCAGCAACGCCGGGTCTTCCGCTCCGCTCACCCCACGGTCGAGTAAATCGAACGCCCGCCCCGAAACCCCCAAACCACCCGGCAGCGCAGCGAAGCTCTCGAGGAACTGCACATCCACTTTGTTGAAGGGGATGTCATAGCTGAACTGCGTCTGAAACAAGGGCCCGAGATTCCCCGTGTAGTCCGCCTGCGGGTCCGAGAAACCAACCTCGCTCTTGAACGGCAGCCACACCATCGCGCCCGCCGCCGTGAGCTGCATCGCCGGGTTGATCTGGTAAATCAGCGCCGCCTCCAACCGCACCACCGACGTCGGCTCCGGCTCCCGGTCCGCCTCCGTAAGCAAGCTGTTGTCGCTATACAAAAGCGACCCGCTCAACGTGAGGATATCCAAGTAGAAATTCCCGAACTTCAGCTCCGCCTGATCCGGTTGCCCCTCGATGCGAAACGGCGAAAACCCCGCAGACGCCCCCAACGGCGCGGACATCGACAGTTTCCCCAGCCCGTAGCCCAGCTTCGGAGTGCGGATAATGCCGTCGTTGAAAGTGCGGAAAAACGTCTCCTGTGCCGTGAAGGCATCCCGCGTGAGGCTGGAGTCCGAGGTCCCAGCCCCGCCCAAATCCGAATCCCCCGTCGCGTTCAGATCCGTGCTCGTGTGCCTCTGCCCACCCGAGCTGATGGGTGCCCCGCTCGACCGGACATTCTGACTCGAAACCTGCCCGCTCACCGTGCCCGCAGAAGCCAGCGCCAGAGCGCCGCCCAACAGGGCTTTCCATCGGCGCGGGACGGAGAGCATGAAGTGGAAGAAATCCAGACTACTGCTGGCCGCGCCGGGGTTTGCGCCAGAAAGACAGCGAACCCGTCGCCGCATTCCGCCACGCGACGGGCAGATAGCACAACAGCCCGGCCAGCGGAATGCACACCACCACCGCCGTCCAGAACGTCCGTTCCTTCTTATCGTCCTTCGGGGATCATAGTGGGTAAAGATCGAGCTTTCCGCAGAAGAACAGGATGCGCGTCCGGTAGTTCTGGAAGTTGCGGAAGCCTCGGGCGGCGGATTTGAGGCTCTGGATTTTAGAGTTTAACCCTTCGGTCACCGCGTTGGT
>CALQJI020000139.1 GCA_943330855.2 Klebsiella pneumoniae | reverse complement strand
GCCGTGGGCCGGCACCGCTTGCCCTGGGTGGCGCGCACATGGGCGCGGAGTTGGGCGTTGAGCGCCTCCCAGGTGTGGTCGAGCGTCCACTTGCGAAAGACGTGATAGACGGTCTTCCAAGGCGGGAAGTGGGCGGGCAACAAGCGCCATTGGATGCCGCCTTTGACCACATAGAGGATCGCATCCAAGATGCACCGCCGGCCGGTGGGCGGTCGGCCGCGCTTGCTGGGCTTGGGGAGCATCGGTTTGAGGAAAGCCCATTGGGCGTCCGTGAGACTGGTGTCGTAGGCAGCAATTTTCATCGCCCCGAGAGCGCTGCGCTGAGATTTGAACGCGCCCTCTCGGTGCGCTATGTCAAGTCATTCACGCGCTTTTTTCATCGCCAATTTCACGCGGCCCAGCGGATTTCTAACATCAATCCGACAAACGCCAATTTTCAGACAGGCTCTAAGAAGATGTCCCGGAAGTTGTAGAGCAACCGGTCAAGTTCCCAGCCTTGGAGTCCGGCATCTTGCGCCGCAACAAGACCTGCGTCATCGGCAACGGCGTCGGCGATGGAGTTGTGGTATTTCAGCCGGAGCAGCGGCGTGGTGCATGCCCATCAGCTTCGTGTTTCGGTGGGCCGGTGCGTGGCGGACTTGGAGTTGATTGCCAATGCGAGTTCGCCGGCGGAGATAGCGAACCGCGTGGAGTTCCCGCCGCTTTGACCGAAGTAGAACAGCGGAGCTTCCCTCTTTCTCGCTCAGGACCGACGGCCTAGCCCAACTCCGCAATGGGCTGGCCACCCTCGGTGACGATGGGCATAGGGCGGCCTTGGCGGTCAATCCAGTGTGCGCCGGTATCAATCCCGAGGTGGCGATAGACCGTCGCCGCCAGGTCGCCGGGAGTGACGGGGCGCGTGGCGATGTCCGAGCCGCGACGGTCTGTGCTGCCGATGACCTGGCCGTGGCGCAGGCCGCCGCCGGCCATCACCATGGACATCACACGCGTCCAATGGTCGCGACCGGCGTTCTTGTTGATGACCGGGGAGCGACCGAACTCGCCCATCATCAGGATGAGCGTGGTGTCCAGCAGGCCCCGGCTTTCGAGGTCGGTGACGATGGCGTGGAGCGTCTGGTCCACGCGCGGGAGCAGCGGCTTGAGACCCTTCTCGATGCCGCCCCAGCGGACTTCATCGCCATGATGGTCGAAGTAGCCCCACGCGCCGCTCACGAGCACGAAGGTGACGCCCGCCTCCACCAAACGCCGCGCGAGCAGGGCCTTCTCACCCATGCTGGTGTTGCCGTAGAGCGCGCGCATGGCCGGGGTTTCCTCGTCGAGGTTGAAGGCGCGTTGGGCACGACCGGACATGACCACGTCGAAGGCTTGCTGCGTGTATTGGTCCGCTGCGGCCACGGTGGGGTTTTGGTCGAGTGAGCGTTTCAGCCGGTCGAGGTTTTCCTGCAACGACTGCCGGTCGCCGAGGCGCTCCACGGAAAGTCCATCGGGCAGCGCGAGCTGGCCGGCGAGTTCCTTGCCGTTAACGGGATCGAAGGCGTTGCCCATTTCACCCGCACCCCAGATATCGGACTTCCATGAATCGGCCAACCCGACGAAGCCGGGTAGGCCCGGCGCGTTCGGGCCGCGGAACTTCGCGGCCACCGCGCCCATGCTGGGATAGCCGCCGCCGTCCTTGCCGTCGTTGGTGCGGCGGGCGAGGGAGTTGCCGGCCTGCATCGTGATGGGCGTGTGGTCGCTGGCGCGGCAGTCCACGGAGCGGAGGATCGTGAGCTTGTCCATCAGCTTCGCGGTCAGCGGCAGATGCTCGCAGACGTGGACGCCGGGGAGCTTCGTGGGAATGGCGCCGAACGGGCCGCGAATCTCGCTCGGCGCGTCGGGCTTGGGATCCCACATATCAATCTGGCTCGGCCCGCCGGAGAGCCAGAAGAGGATAACACTGGTCTTGCGCTTCGGCTGGCCAGCGGCGGAGGCGAGCGCCCGCTGTTGCAGCAAGGCCGGCAGGGAAAGGCCGGCAAGGCCCTTCAAGCCGGTCTGGAGAAACCCACGGCGGGTGCTGCCGACACGGAGCAAGTCCGTGCCCGCCGGGCCGAACCACGGCAAGACGCCACTGCGGGCATGGGCTACGCCGTGAGCGATAGGATTCACTCTGCTAGGATGCGCGGGTGACGGTGGAATGTCGCGGAGAAAATCCAAGATTCTGGACTGGGACGGGACATCAGGAAGAAGGAGCTGGAGCGCTTCATCAATCAGGATTTCGTTGTCTTTGAAGCGCGTGAGCAAGTTCGCGGCGAAGTTGAGCTGGGCTGAAGCATCTCCTCTCCGCTGAACCTCAAGGTTGTAGCTATCAGCTCCCGGTGATTGAACATTCGCAGTCACGCTTAGTCCGAAACTCCCCATGAAGCTGAAGAGCCGAATTGCTGCCCCGAACATCGCCACCGGCCAAGTCTGGCATACGGCTGGATGTCAGCGGTTGCGGAAATGCTTCACCGGCTCCAACTGATCCAAGTAAGCCAACCCGCCAGGCGCACCGCTTATCACGCACAGGCCACCGAACGCGATTGGCGCGGCGATCATCGTCCCCACCGCCACCACATCCGAGGCCATCGCCAGAGGCAGCAGCACAAGAGTGGTCGGGTAGCGAACCGCGACCTGCGTCGGCTGCACTTCAAACACCGTGAAGCGGCACTCGCCCGTGGCGGCGTCCACGCTCAGGTGCAGCACTTCCCAGCGTTCCACCGCCCCCATGCGGCGCACCAGTCGGACCTCCCTCCCGCGCCCCGCCGTGGGCCGCAGCCAGTCCCATTCGTAGGTGCTAGTGGCAGCGAGGACGAGGGGCGGCCCGACCGGCACCGCTTTCAGCGGAGTTGCTCCCTGAGTTACCGGTCCCCAGCCGGCACGCACGACCGCGGCTGGCACGATGACTCGTTGGGCCACTGTCTTTGCGGTCCCGTGAACTGACGGGAGCGCGACCGTCAGCGTCGTCGTCGCGGATTCGCCGCCCAACTGACCAGCGGCGCGTAGCAATAGCCGGCCATCGTCGGCCACGAACGCTGCGTCGAGGCGCTGCACTTGATGCGTGACTGGCTGCGTGTGCGGTTGCGACAGCCGCACCACATGATTCGTCGCGCGGCAGCCGGTGCCGAGTCCAGTGGCGAGCAGCAGTAGCGCCAACTGCCTACGGGGCAACGCTAGGCGCGGCGGTCGGTCGAGGGCTTTCTGGAGGGGAAAGGTAGGGGAACAAGAGAGCGGTGCTGGGACGGGCATAGGTTTCATGCTGCGAGCCTGAGCCAGCGCCGAGTGGGAGGGTTAATTGATAGAACTGACCAGTGGATTGCAAATCCACCATGCTCGACAGCGCAGGGTGTGCTAACGACCAGAGCGTGAGCCCCATCGGCTAGTCCACTACAAGATGTTCAAAGGGAAACCGTTCCGCGTTCCTTCCACCCTAGGCAATCTGGAGGTGCTGACGGAGCATCTGAAGGCGAAAAAGACCGTGTTGGTGCAGGGATAATGGATTGCAGGAACGTGGAGCGGGACGACGGGAACACTTTCGGGCGGGCAGCTTCGAGTTTTACCTTCGGATGGTATGGGCATCTCCTGCCCTGCCTCGGAGCCTGCTCGCCCATCCGCTCACAAGAATAGTTTACGGCAACGGCACGGCGCGGTAGAAACGCTTGGTTTTTCCTGACGACGCGGGGTCAATCACCAAGAACGGACTGTAAGGAAGCGCCAGATTTGTGAGCACTTGCCAGTTCGTCGTGCCGACGGTCACCACGTCCGCGTAATCCACTCGATACTGTTGGCCTAGGGATCCGGCGAGGACCGTCGCGGCGATGAACTTCAAATCACCGTAGAAATACACATCCACCGGCAGGCTGGTGATAGTGCCGACGGCATTGGTGATGACCACACGATACGCCCCGGCGTTGGTTGCGCTGAGGTTTGATAGCGCAAGCGTTGCGGTGGTGGCGCCCCCGATGTTCACCCCGTTGAACTGCCATTGGTAGAAAAGTGGGCCGGTGCCACCGGCGCTGACGGAAAGCGCCACCGCGCTCCCGAGTGTAAAGGACTGGCCTATCGGCGGCGTGCTGATGGACGGGATGGACGGGGCAGCCGACACCATGAGTGTCTGCGGCACACTGCTGGCGGGCAAATACGTCGCATCCCCGCCTTGGCTGGCCGTGATGGTCGTGCTGCCGACGCCTATGATGGTTACGGTGCTGCCGCTCACCGTCGCCACCGAGGTGACGGAACTGCTGAAGCTCACGGGCAGCCCACTGTTGGCCGTGGCGGTCAAGTTGAACGGAACATTACCCACCTGCTTGCCCGCCAAAGCCCCGAACGTAATGGCCTGGCTCAACCGGTTCACCGTCAGCGTGACCACACTGCTCGTGATGCTGCCGCTGCCGTTCGTGATCACGACGCTGTAGCCGCCCCCTTGATTGGTCTGCACATTTACCAAGCTCAGGGTGGCCCCGGTCGCCCCGCCTATCGCCCCGCCATCCTTGCGCCACTGGTAAACTAGCGGGGCTGTGCCGGTCGCCGTCACGGTAAACGTCGCATTGGAACTCACGCTTACCGTCTGGTTGATGGGCGGCACGGTGATTAAAACCGACCCTCCCCCGCCGGCGACGTTGACGGTCAGATTGGCGATGCTGCTCGTCACTGCGCCGAAGGCATTGGCAACCACGACAGCGTAAGCCCCCGCTTGTGACTGTTGGAGATCGGTGAACGTCAAAACCGCGTTGGTAGCCCCGGCCAGCTGGACCGACTCCTTGAACCATTGGTAACTCAGCGGGGCCGTGCCCGTGGCGGTGACTAGGAAGTCGGCCGCACCGCCGAGGTGGCCCACCTTGCTTTGCGGCGATTGAAGAATCACCGGGATTGCCGGTGGCTCTAACTCCCCAACCAGAGCCAGGCTATGACTTTGCCCAGCAGCAATCTCCGTCACCCCTCCAAACGAAACGTTCGTGTCCCCATTGAGAAACATTGGAATATCCAACTGGCCTACAAAGTTTTCGCCCCAGGCGACCAGCGAAGGCACGCTTCCAGGCTTCCTCAATACCAGGTTATGAGAGCCGCCCGCAGCGATGGCGTGGACACTGGTCACGTTCTGCGGGACGGTCTGGATAGCGTCCCCCCAGCTCACGACTGTGCCATCTGCTTTCAAGGCGAGGCTCCGCCCCGCGCCCAAGCTGATGGCGACCACATTGGTGAGTCCGGAGGGCAGACCATTACCATTAGTAGAGCCCCACTGGATGACGGTTCCGTCTGCCAACAGCGCGAGATTGCGATAGCTCTTGGCCGCAATGGCGACCACGTTTGTTAATCCGGGAGGAATGTTGGTTTGGTTAAAATCATTTCTGCCCCATGCGATCACCGTGCCGTCGCGCTTAAGCGCCAAGCTGTGCTGATCACCCGCCGCCACGCGGACCACATTGGTTGCGCTGGCAGGCGGGGTAGTTTCCCCGAAACTGGCCGACCCCCAAGCCGCAACGGTGCCATCCTTTTTTACGGCTAGAACGTGCAGGAATCCGGCCGATATTGATTCCACGTCAGTCAGTCCCAAGGGGGCGAAGGGAGTGCCAGAATCACCCCATTCGGTCACGGTTCCATCGCTCAGCAGGGCAACGCTGCGGAAGGCACCGCCGGCGATGGCGATGGCGGTGGTCAATCCCGCTGGGACGTCGGTTGCCCCGTAGGTGTTCCCACCCCAAGCGACGACGGAGCCGCGCCGCTTCATGGTCAGAGAGAGCAGCTTGGAACCAGTGCCATAGAGATTGGTGGCTAGCAAGCTGACCTGATACGTGCCTCCGTAGGCTGGCGCACCAGAAATCAGCCCGGTGGCGGGATTCAAACTCAGCCCGGTCGGCAAGCCAGACGCCAGATAGCCGGTGGCGACACCATCCGCAGTGATTTGATACGTGAGCGGCACGCCAGCGATGCCCGCCAGTGCGCCCGCACTGGTGATCACCGGCGGCCCCAGCACCAAGAGCGTTGCGGGCGGAGCGCTGGTCACACTGCCGGCGCCGCTCACCACCACGTCGTAAGCGCCGCCGGCAGAGACGGTCACGTTGGGGAGCGTGAGCGTGGCCAAGGTCTGCGCTGCGAGTGGCAGCCCCGCCTTGCGCCACTGGTAAGAGAGCGGCGGCGTGCCGGAGGCGCTGACCGTGAGCACCGCGGTGCTCCCAGCTTGGTTCGTCTGGTTCACTGGAGCCTGCACAATCTGCGGGGCCTGCGTGACGATGGGATTTCCCACCAAGGCCATGCAGGAACGTTCGTAGTTGGAAATGGCCACGACGTTGTTAGTGAGGCTGGCAGGAATGTTCAGCACCCCTTCGTTACTGGATCCACTAGCGACCACGTTTCCAGCACTCGTGAGTGCAAGAATATGAGAGCTCCCGAGGTCAATGGCGATGATGCCCTTGAGAGATTCTATCAGCGGTCTGTCGTAAGAAGAACCACTTTCTGGGAAGACCACAGTCCCATCCTGGCGCAATACCGCCCAAGTCATCTGGGCGGTGAGCTTTTGCACCGGGCCAAAGTTGCCCAGCACAGCGAAACTACCATTCCTGGACTCGAAGACAGTGCCATCGCTCTTCTGCCCCAAGAAACCCCTGCTAAAAGCAGCAATTTTTGTTATGGAATTATTCTGCTCGGGCGGAAGGAGGTTCGCTTCCAAACCCCAGTCAATGATCGTGCCATCCGCCTTGAGCGCGATGCTGTATCCAAACCCACCGGAAATAGCCACCACATTGGCGAGGCCGGCCGGAACGTTGCATTCACCATTGTTGTTATTCCCCCAGGCCACCACCGTGCCATCGCTTTTCAGGGCCAGCATGTGGGTCTTGCCCGCTGCGATCGCCACCACGTTTGCAAGCCCCGGCGGCATCAGGGCTTCTACGTCGCCGTCGGCCGCGACCACGTCGTAAAATCCAGCGTTTATCCCCCCGCCCCACATCGTCACAGTTCCGTCTGCCTTCAGCGCCGCGCAATGGCGTCTGCCAGCGGCAATCGCCACTACGTTGATGAGGCCCGGCGGGGGCTGTTTATCATCTATATTCTCACCCCATACCACCACCGTGCCGGGTGCGAGAGGGTCCGCCGCCCAGAGTGAAGTGCCGATGCCCCATGTGAGGCACGTCGCCAGCAGGGCGGTGGTGGCGGCCGCGAGTTTCTGGAGGAAGCTGCGGCGGGCAAGGTGCGCGGGAAGCGCCGGGTCTGTCGGATGCGGTTTCATAGTTTTCATAGTGCGTGCCGGTTGTTCACGGCTCACTTCTAAGAAGTGCTTGGTCTAAGAGTCGCTCTCAGACTGCCTGCGATGCGTGCCCATTCATGGAGTTGGCGCGGGCGGCCCCGCCGCGTTGACTGGGGAGTTTGCCGAGCATCCTTTGAAGGTGCGCCAATGGCAGGCGTTCGTGGAGCGCGGGCGCATCAAGCAGGTAGAAGTGAATCTGGCGGTGGTCGCCAGCGCGCTGCGTTACTTTTTGATGCCGGTGGTCGCGGCAGCAGCGAGTGGTGGGAAGTTCAGCGGTCATTGGCCCAAGGGTGGACCATGGCAACCGATGAAATAGGTCATCTGCTGGCAACGTTCCTTTGCGTCGTGAGGTCAAGGTCACGGTGCCTGCCAAGCGCAAGGCACGAGGCTACCGCTCCTCCGAATATCAAATCGCCATGCTCTACTTCGTCGCTGGCAAACTGGAGTTACCCCACTATTGATACCCATTACAAACGTCGAGGAACCCCTGTATAATGGTTTCGGGATCAATCCTGCTCTCCCTGTTGTTTCCGGAAATGTCCGTTCCGGGAACTTCGGCTATATCCATCCGAATGCTCCAACGACAATCACCCCTTCCTTTGGAACGGTGAACCTCGTTGACGACCCTCGACGCTGCCCCGCACCAGCCCCCATCTCCGCGTCCTTCGGGGATCATAGTGGGTAAAGATCGAGCTTTCCGCAGAAGAACAGGATGCGCGTCCGGTAGTTCTGGAAGTTGCGGAAGCCTCGGGCGGCGGATTTGAGGCTCTGGATTTTAGAGTTTAACCCTTCGGTCACCGCGTTGGT
>CALQJI020000138.1 GCA_943330855.2 Klebsiella pneumoniae | reverse complement strand
GGGCCGTGGCGCGCGCCTTCACGAAGTTCGGGATGGCGATGGCTGCGAGGAGGCCGATGATGGCGACCACGATCATGATTTCTACGAGCGTGAAACCGCTTTTGCGGGACTGTTGTGTTTTCATTTTGTTGGTTTTCTTTACGTGCGGGTGGACTTGGCAGAAGGCGGGTTAGTTTATTATTGCTGCTGCGTCCACAAGTTGCCTTCTGCGACCGCAAGTGCGTCTAACGTAGCAGTGGAGATACCAATGTCAAACTTGAGTCAAACATGAGGACAAGTTTTTCATCAAACCGGATCTGCCCGAAAGTGTCCGGTCAACAGCCCAAAAGCTTCACGCCAGTGTGGTTGCAGGCATGCCTGGGCTGTGTGCCTCTGCACCCAAGATAACTGTTGTAATCGTCCCGCGAACCGTCAGGGTGCCCATGCACTTAGATTGCTCAAGGTTAGCTAGGCATGGTGAATCGTCAGGTGAACGTGGTTCGGTGATGATTTGAAACCCGGTGTTCGGGAACAGTCGGCGAAGCAGGAGTGGGTCTAGTCAAATACATCACATGAACAACAAACTGTTTGTAGGAAATCTTTCCTTCAACACCACCGAGAACGATCTCCAAGACACTTTCGCCGCCCACGGCACCGTTATGGAAGTCAACCTCATGATGGATCGCATGACCGGCAAGTCCCGCGGCTTCGCTTTCGTCACCATGGACACCGCTGAAGCCGCCCAAGCGGCCATCGCCGGTCTCCACGGCAAGAACATGGGCGGCCGTGACCTCACCGTGAATGTTGCTCGTCCTCGCGAAGAGCGTCCCCGCAGCGGTGGCGGCGGCGGCGGCGGCGGCGGCTACGGTGGTGGTGGCGGCGGCGGCGGAGAGCGCCGCGAGCGCCGTTATTAATCCGGCCAGTTAAATTCTCGAAGGTGCGGGAAGCCCTTGGCTTCCCGCACCTTTTTTCCCAGCCCAGCCCGCTCTCCAACGAATTTTAATCCTGTCCATGGAAGAACCACTCACGGTCGAAGGCCACATCACGGTCGTCCTGCCCGGCACGATGTTCCGGGTGAAACTTGACAACCAGCACGAGGTCCTCGCCCACATCTGCGGGAAAATGCGCAAGCGCTTCGTCCGCTTGACCGCCGGCGACCGCGTGAAGATGGAGATGTCGCCCTACGACCTCTCGAAAGCGCGCATCGTCTACCGCTTGCGCTAGCCGGTGGGGACAGTGGATTTCGTCCGCACCCGCTTGGAGGATGGTCCTCAGCAGTTAGTTGAACCTTCGGCGACCCGCGAGATTGCCTCCGAGAAGCAGACGGCATTCTCCTTGAGCCAGAGGCACTCGTGATCTACACCGAGGCCGTGAATTTCCTCCGCCGCTCAATTTTCCTCCTCTTACTGTCACTCTGCGCCACTGCTTCCGCCGCAGAGCCGGTCAAGCTACCGCCCAAGGAGAAGCTCCACCTTTACCTCCTCATCGGCCAATCGAACATGGCGGGCCGCGGCGTGGTGGAAGCGCAGGACAAGGTGCCGCACCCGCGGATTCTGATGTTCACGAAGGAGAGCGATTGGGCACCCGCGACTGACCCGCTGCACTTCGACAAGTCCGTCGCCGGCGTTGGACTCGGCTCCAGCTTCGCTCGCGTGATGGCGGAGGCGAGTCCTGATGCCACCATCGGCCTCATCCCGTGCGCCGTGGGCGGCACGCCACTCGCCCGCTGGCTCAAGGGCGGCGACCTCTACCAGCAGGCGCTCGTCCGCGCTCGTCTTGCGCTGAAAGGTGGAACGCTGAAGGGCATCCTTTGGCACCAAGGTGAAGGTGATTCCGGCAACGAAAACCTTGCCAGCAGCTACGGCGAGCGTCTCGCGAAGATGGTGGCCGACCTTCGGGCCGACCTCGGAGCGGGAGAAATCCCCTTCGTCGCGGGCAAGCTTGGTGGGTTTCTCAAACGCGCGGACAAGAGCGGCAAGCCCTCGCACTGGCCGCTGGTGAACGAGCTAATCGCCGCCCTGCCGAAGTCAGTTCCGAACACCGCCTCCGTCGAGTCGACCGGACTTAACCACAAAGGCG
This sequence comes from Klebsiella pneumoniae, assembly GCA_943330855.2. GTDB lineage: Bacteria > Verrucomicrobiota > Verrucomicrobiia > Limisphaerales > SXTU01 > SXTU01. Next base: position 6,171 of record CALQJI020000138.1, on the reverse strand, counting down.
ACACCCTGCATTTCGATTCCCCATCGCTGCGTGAGTTCGGAAAACGTTACGCGGACGCGATGAAGCAGTTGCAGGCCAAGCCAGCGAAGTAGCAGGTTAACAACTGGGCGTCCCCTCCGCTTCCACGCACACTGAATACTAATTACTAATCAACCCGCCCCTCCACTGCTCCGCATGACCTCTCCCCCCACCGTTATCTTCGACCTCGGCAAGGTGCTGTTGGAATTCGACTACGGCATCGTCGCCCGACGCCTCGCGGCGCACAGTGGGCGGGATGCGGAGCAGATTCGCGGCTTGCTGGACCAATCGCCGCTGCTGTTCCGCTTTGAGAGCGGGCAGATGACCAACGACGAATTCTTCCGCGAAGTCTCCTCGTTCACGGGCTACACGGGCGCGTTCGATGAGTTCGCGGACATCTTCGGCGACATCTTCGCGCCCATCGCGCCGATGATTGAGCTACACGCGCAACTCCGCGCGCGGGGTGTGCAGACGTTCATCTTTTCGAACACGAACGACCTCGCCATCCGCCACATCCGGACGAACTTTCCCTTCTTCGCCGGCTTCACGGGTTATGTCTACTCGCACGAAGCGGGCACGATGAAGCCAGACGCGCGCATCTACGAAATCGTCGAGCGGCGCACGAACCGGAGCGGTGCCGAGCTGCTCTACATTGACGACCGGTTGGAGAACGTGGAGGCCGGGGCGGCTCGCGGCTGGCGCGTGGTGCATCACCAGACCCCGGAGCAAACCATCGCGGCGGTGCGGGCGGCGGGCTTGCTGTAGCGGTGCAACTGATTCCAGCCGTCGGTGGGCCCGGCAAGCGCCTCGTGGCGAAAGTCATACTCGATCTTGTCGACCCGGATAAGCGCGAGGCCGTTGTGACCGAGGAATAAGCCGGAACGATGCAGTTGGAGCGCCGGCTTCCAAGCCGGCTTAACGTGTCCAGACAACGAACGTGTGAGCTTTGGCTTGCGTGTGGGGTTGGCACCGAATGGTGAACCCAAAACCACCGACCGACACAACGCCCGTGTCCCTGCCACGTCGTAAGCCGGCTTGGAAGCCGGCGCTCCGTCATCTGCATCGTTCCGGATAAGCCGACCACAGGGGCGATCACCCCGGCCAAGTCGCCCTTCGCGTGCGGCAACGCAGCTTGCGCAAGACTTGCGCAGAGCCACCCGGTTTGCGCACTGATTGCCCAGAAAGCGCTTCGGTTCATGCGATTTTCCAGCCAATTACACCAATCTCCGCTTGGCACAGCCACTGCATACTGGCGACCATCCGCGCCCGCTGTTGCGAGCGCACGCGTCGAAACATATCAAACCAAGCCAATAGGAAACGTATGAAGAAGTTAGCCCTCCTCGCCGCCGCGGCCCTCGCCCTCGGTAGCTTCACCACCACCGCCACCGCTCAGGAGCAAAAGTCGCGCGGCGGCGAAGATATGCGCGCCCGCATGGTCGAAAACCTCCGCACGCTCCTCGACGTGAAGAACGAGGACGAGTGGAAGCTCCTCTACGCCCGCTTGGAAAAGGTCCGCGAGGCTCGCGATGAAGTCCGCGCCGTCAGTGGTGATTTCCGCCTCCTGTTCAACGTCGGCCGCACCGGGGACGCCGCTCCCACTGGCGACCGCGGCGGTCGTGGCCCCGGCGGCTTCGGCGGCGGCACGCCCAACCCGGATGCCGAGGCGCTGTCCAAGGCCATCACCAACAAAGCCCCGACCGAAGAAATCAAGCAGCGCATGGCCCGTCTCCGTGACGCGCGCAAGGCCGCTGATGCGAAATACGAGAAGCTCGCCGAAGAGCTGCGCCAACTCCTGACCGTTCGTCAGGAAGCCGCTTTGGTCGCCATCGGCACGCTCAAGTAATCACGACCGCAACTGGGAAACAGGGATGAGCCACTTGACCACCAACGACACGGCCACGCGCGAATTGCTGGAGCGGATGATTGCCACCCGGCAACTCTCGCCGCTCGATGCGCAGGCGTTTGCCAAGCTCGGCGCGGTCGCCGTCAACGCCACCGAGGACGCCGTCCTGCGCTGGCTGGCCAAGGAATACGACGTGTCGTTCACCGCGCTCGACGCCGTCGAGCCCGACCGTCAGGTGCTCTCCCTGTTTCCCGCGCGCGTGCTGCTCAAGGAGCATTTGCTCCCGCTCCGCCGCACCAACGGCACGGTGGAAGTCGCCACCAGCCGCCTCTTCGCCACGCAAGGCCTCGACGCCCTCAAGGCCATGACCGGCCTCTCGCTCACGCCGGTCCTCGCGCCCAGCGAGGCCATCGAGCGCGAGATGAAGAAGCATCTCGGCGTCGGCGCGGACACCATCGGCACGCTCAACGAGGAGGCGGGCCTCGAAGTCGTGCAGGAAGGCATCGCGGACGACGACCTCGACAGTGCCGCCGAGGACGCGAGCATCATCCGCTTCGTGAACCAAGTGCTGCGTGACGCCATCGAGCTGCGCGCATCGGACGTTCACCTCGAACCCTTCGAGGACGAGTTCCGCATCCGCTACCGCATTGACGGCGACTTGCAGGAAGTCCCCGTGCCGCCGTCGCTCAAGCGCTTTCAGCCCGCCATTGTCTCGCGTGTCAAAATCCTTTCGCACCTCAACATCGCCGAGAAGCGCGTGCCGCAGGATGGTCGCATCAAAATCCGCGTGGACACGCACGAGGTGGACATCCGCGTCTCAATCATCCCGATGCTCCACGGCGAGGCCGTCGTGATGCGTCTGCTACGCCAGAACTCAAAGCTGCGCGGCATGAGCGACCTGGGCATGAACCACCGCGAGCTGGATTCTTTCCGGCGCGTCGTGCAGCTCCCGCACGGCATCGTGCTCGTCACCGGCCCGACTGGCTCTGGCAAGACCTCGACGCTTTACACCGCGCTGAACGAAATCAACGACCACGTCCGCAAGATCATCACCATCGAGGACCCGGTCGAGTATCAGCTCAAGGGCGTCAACCAGATTCAGGTCAACGAGAAGTCCGGCCTGACCTTCGCGCGCGGGCTGCGCTCCATCCTCCGCCACGACCCGGACGTGGTGCTCATCGGCGAAATTCGCGACCACGAGACGGCGCAGATTGCCGTGCAGGCGTCGCTGACGGGCCACTTGGTTTTCTCCACGCTGCACACGAACGACGCGCCGGGTGCCATCACCCGCCTCGTGGACATGGGCGTGGAGCCGTATCTCGTCGCCAGCTCGCTGGAAGCTGTCCTCGCCCAGCGCCTCGTGCGTGTGCTCTGCCCGCACTGCAAAGTCGTGGATGACTCGCCGACCGCCGCCACTTACAAGGCGAAGCTCGGCATCCCGCTGAACCACCCGATTTACAAGTCCGTTGGCTGCCGCGAGTGCCGCAACACGGGCTTCCGCGGGCGCAACGCCATCTTCGAGTGGATGGACACCAACGTGGAAATCCGGCAGTTGATTCTGCAAAACACCTCCGCCGACAAGCTCCGCGACGCCGCCCTCCGCAACGGGATGCGCACGCTGGCGGAAGACGGCTGGCGGCTCGTGCGCCAAGGCGCCACGACCGTCGAGGAAGTCCTGAGTGTCACGACCGCGAAGGAAGTTTCCCGCACGAGCGTGGATGAGAAAGACGACGGCGGGGAGACGGCGGCGGAACTGGCCGTGGCGCGTTAACCCATGACGACCTTTCAATATCGCGCGCTGCATGCGAACGGCTCCGTCGCCGAGGGCGTTCTTGAAGCCGGTGGGCGGCAGGAGGCGTTCAAGCAGATGGAGGCGCGCGGACTGCGGCCCATCAGCCTCAGCGAGCGCACCGGCGGCGGCACCAAGACCATCACGGCTCCGTCCAAGCCCGCTGCGAAGGAAACCAAACCCGCGCCCAAAGCTCTGGCCAAAGAGGCTTCTCCCAAGGACGCAAAGGCCGCCGCCAACGTTCCTGCGCCCACCACCATCAGCTTTGGCGCCCCGAAGATTTCCGCGCGGATGCTGGAGAACTTCACCCGCCTGCTCTCCAGCCTGCTCGCGGCGGGCGTGCCATTGAGCCGTGCGCTGGTCATTCTCCAACGCGAGGCGTCCAGTCCCGTCGCGCAGGCGAAGTGGAAGGAGATTCACGACCTCGTCGTGGACGGCATGACCCTTGCCGACGCGATGGCGAAGTCGCCGGACGTTTTCCCGCGCGTCTATGTCGCGATGGTCGAGGCCGGCGAGACCGGCGGCTTCCTCGATGTCGTGCTCGCGCAAATCGCCGACTTCCAGGCGAGCGAGAAGGAGATGAAGGGCAAGGTGATGACCGCGATGTTGTATCCGGCCATCCTGCTCGTGCTCGCGCTGGGCGTGCTGGTTTTCCTGCTCGTGTTCTTCATCCCGCGCTTCCAGCTCGTGTTCGCGGGCTTCGGCGCGAAGCTCCCGTTGCTCACCCAAATCATCATCGGCGCGAGCGACGTGTTGCGCAGCTACGGCGTGCTGGTGGCACTGGGCATTTTCCTCGGCGGCTACATGGCGCGCACCTGGGTCACGTCACCGGACGGCCGCCGCGCTTGGGAAGGCTTCATCCTCCGTGTGCCGACCATCGGCAGCCTCGTCGCGCAGTTCGCCATGTCGCGTTTCTGCCGGATGCTGGGCACGCTGCTGGGCGCGGGCGTGCCGCTCATCGCGTGCCTGAACGTCGCGCGCCGCTCCATCGGCAACCAGATTCTCGTGGACGCCGTGGCGCACTCGATTGACCGCGTAAAGGAGGGCAAGGCGCTCGGCCCGAGCCTCGGCGACTGCCGCGTGCTCTTCAACGGCTCGACCTTGGAAATGATTTCCGTCGCTGAGGAGAGCGGGAAGCTGGACGGCGAACTCATCCGCATCGCCAACGTGACCGAAGGCGACCTCGACCGGCAGTTGAAGACGGCAGTGGCGATGGCCGAACCGCTGATGCTCTTCTTCATCGCCGCCTTCATCGGCACCATTTTCATCGGCATGGTCATCCCGATTTTCACCCTCCAAGAACACATCAAATAACCCCTCTCAACACCATGAACATCCGCACTAACAAGCCTCTCAACTCTCAACTCTTAACTCTTAACTCCCGGCGCGGCTTCACGCTCATAGAGCTGCTTCTCGTGCTGGTCATCCTCGGCATCCTCGCGGCCATCGTCGTGCCTAAGTTCGCCGGGCGCACGGACGACGCGCGCAACGCCGCCGCGAAGACGCAGATTGCCGGCTTCAGCACCTCGCTGGACGCCTACGAGGTGGACACCGGCAGCTACCCGAAAGGCAGCGAAGGCCTGATGGACCTCGTGCAAGCTCCGAGCGATGTGCAGGGCTGGAAAGGCCCTTACATGAAAGAGGTCCCGCTCGACCCGTGGGGCAAGCCCTACGTCTATGTCAGCCCCGGCCGCAACAACCCGAGCAGCTACGACATCTACAGCCTCGGCACCGACGGCCGCGAAGGCACCGAGGACGACATCACCAACTGGTCGAAGGCCAAGTAAGGAGCCGCCAATGCAGTCCCCAACGCTCAACGCTCAACGTCCCGCGCCCCGCGTTCCAAACGCGTGCGCTGACCGTTCGCCGTTGGGCGCTGGGTGTTGGACGTCCGCCCCTTTTCGGCGCGCCTTCACCCTCATCGAACTCATCCTCGTGATGGCGCTCATCACCATCGTCGTGAGCGTATCCCTGCCGTCGCTGAAAGGCTTTTTCAAGGGCCGGGACCTCGACTCCGAGGCGCGTCGGTTCTTCTCGCTCACGCGCTACGCCTCCAGTCGCGCCGTGGCCGAGGGCGTGCCGATGGAGCTTTACGTGGACACGCAGCAGAAGCTCTACGGTCTCCGCGCGCAGGCCGGTTTTCTGGAGAGCGACAGCAAGGCCGTGCAATACAAGCTGCCCGAGGAACTCAGCTTCGAAGTCACCGCCGCCCCGGCCAAGAAGGTTTCTGGCCAAGACAACTTCACCGACCCCGACGAAGAATTCGCCAACGCCCCGGACACCGCCGAAACCGGCAACCCGGTTAAAATTCTCCGCTTCACCTCCGACGGCTTCATCGGCGACAAAAGCCCCGCCGCCGTCATCCTGCGCCAACGCGCCGCAGACGAGCTCACCGAGGGTCACGCCGTCGCCATCGCCCAAAGCGCCTCGCGCTTGAACTATGAGATTCGCACCGTCCAGCCACAGCGTTAAGCGCACCCGCGCCGCGTTCACGCTGGCCGAAGTGCTGGCGGCGCTCATG
>CALQJI020000137.1 GCA_943330855.2 Klebsiella pneumoniae | reverse complement strand
TAGCGGCCGTGAATGCGGGCCAGGGCCTCGCGTTTGGCGGAGCGACTCATGTTCGGGGCTTGGGTAACCACGAATGTGAGTCAACGTATCGTCGGACTCCTCGTCCAACTCCCCGCCCCGGTAACATTTAATATGAGTCAACTCGCCTCGGGCCTGACCATGAGCAACAGCATCGCGCTCGCCGGCACGGTCTATTACAAGTCCCGCGAGCTGAACGGTGGTCGCTTCCTCGCCGCCATCCAAGGCGGCACCACGCCCACTCTCACGGTGCAGGGGCTGCTCCCCAAGCCGCTCACCACAAACGATATGCTCACCCGCACCATCGAGGTGCGGACCGTCGGTTCCTCGCTCTTTGCCCGCGGGCTCGTCGCGCGTGGCACCATCAACTGGAACGGCGGCATCCTCTCCGACAGCTTTGATTCTCAAAATTCCACCCTCAGCACCGGTGGGCGCTACGACGCCGCCAAGCGCAACGACAACGGCTCCATCGGCTCCGTCGAGGGCAACGTGGATGTCGGCTCCAGCGGCACCATCTACGGCAGTGCCGGCACCGGGCCAACCGGGACCATCACCACCGGTCCCCACGCCGCCGTGGGGGATGCGGCCTACATCGCCGGCGGGGGCACCGGCATCCAGACCGGCCATTCGCAGAACGACCTGAACGTCGCCTTCCCCGATGCCAGCGTGCCGTTCACCTCCGGCTACACGATCCCAGGCGGCGGCAACGTGGTGAATGTGGACAGCATCAGCACCAACAGCACCGCCTCCAACTCGCTAGTTTACCCCACCAGCCCGCCCGGTCCCGTCACCACGAACTACCCCATCAGCACCACGTTTCCGACGGGGACGACCTATCCGGTGACCACCAACGTCGTCGCCAGCACCGCCAAGGTGAAGGGCAAGGACGTGACCACCTACTCGACCAACTTCACCTATACCCAGTTCATCTGGACCGCCACGAGCTACACCACCAACTACTCGACCAACTACTACGAGCACATCCTGGACACCGGCGACTACTACCTGTCCGGCATCGCCAACGCCAACGTGCTCGTGCGTGGCAACGCCCGGCTCTGGGTGGACGGCAGCGTCAGCCAGGCCGGCGGCAAAGCCTTCACCATCTCCAACACGGGCACCTTGCAGATGTGGGTCCGCGACTCGGTGAGCTTCTCCGGCAACGCGGCGGCGAACACCACCTACGACGCCCTCCGCATGCGCATCAACGGCTTGCCCACCTGCACCAGCATCAGCTTCAGCGGCAACGCCGAGTTCACCGGCACCATTTACGCGCCCGCCGCCGACCTGCGCTTCAACGGCGGTGGCATGGACCGGGCGGACTTCATGGGCGCAGCCATCGTCGGTTCCGCGCAGTTGAACGGCCATTTCGAGTTCCACTACGACGAAAACCTCGGGCGGGCCGGCCCCTCCTCCGCCTTCGTCATCGCCTCTTGGGTGGAACTCTAATCCGGGACCAAGCAGTTGGAGCGCGGCATTCATGCCGCAGCAAGGTGGGCCAGGCCGGCGCTTCGCGGACTTCCTTGTGGTCCGCTTGGGGCCACTCGAAGGTGCGGGCAAATGAGGGCGTGTCGGGAGGGAAGCACCCTGCGGATGGCCGTTCGTTTCTGCGGCATGAATGCCGCGCTCCGCTCGCATCAATCGCATCGGTCGGGGCAAACCGTCCGCCCGTCGTGCTTCGCAGCCCTGCCAAAATCAGAAACTTCCCTGACTCCCGACTTCAACCTCAGGTAAGCCCTGGGCGGAAGCCCGCCGCCCCGATCCCACCGGCACGAAGCCCAGAGTTTCGTTGATAAACCGCGCTCCCTTGCGCACTGTGCCTGTGAGCGAAATGCCGCACTGCCGCCGGATGGCCCTAGGCCCGCGCCCGGTGCTGGCCGGTGGCACAATGCTTGCCCTTGAGTGGCTTGTTGCGAGCGGGAGGTGCCCCTCGCGCGAAGCAGCCGATGAAACTGACCTCAACCAAACTGTTCGCCAGCCTGCTAGCCGCCGCCGGGTTGCTGGGGCTGGCGTGCGACGCCTCCGCGCAAGGCAAGGCCAAGACGGACAACGACAATTCCTCCAACGGGCAGGGCAAGGGCAAGCCCACGCTCGACCAGCGCCCGACGGTCCTCCCCCGCGACCCGGCGGCCAACCCCGCCGCCGTCCCCGACTCGAAGGGCAAACCCGCGACTCCGGGCCGGCCGGACAAGGTGCCGCCCCCGGCGGATGTGCAGACGCTCGTGCACGACTTCCAGACGGCGCGCGAGAAGTTTCTCGAAGACCAAAAGGCGCTCGCCCGCCAATACAGCCAAGCCTCCGAAGAAGAACGCAAAGCCATCCGCGAGCGCATGAAGGAGATGCTCGACCGGCTGAAAGACCAGCAGAAGGCGCTGCAACAGGATATGCGCGACCGCGCGAAGGAGCTGAAGCAGCAGTTGCATCCCGACCTCAACCGCTTGATAGACCACGGCACCACCGAGGGAGGGCGCGGCCGATGAAACGGAAGCTCCAAGGGAGAGCAGGATTAGGATCAAGATTAAGAGCAGGAGCCCGAGTCGCGCAGTCCCCTCGTGCTCGTAATCCTAATCTTAATCCTGCTCGTTTCCCCCGCTCCGCAAAGGGAGCACAGTATTGGTGCCGGTTACACTTCGAGAGATTCGCTGCCTTCACGAACAGCACCTGACTTCTTTCTCCGTTGCTTCCCCCACTGCCCAACCCAACGACGGAACCGGAGCGCCTTTGGCTCCGGTCGCGTCATTTGCCGACGCTCGTCATCGGCGCGACGCTTGCCATCTTCGCGCTGGGCATCCTCGCGGTCACGCTGCACCTGCGCGTCGAGATTCGGGAGGACATCGCGCGGCGCGAAGGTGAAATTCTGCACTCCGTCGCGATGATGCTTCAGGAGGAGGAAGACCGCACGTTGCTCGACGAGCCCAGCATCCAGCTCAACGTCCTGCTCAAGACTTCGCGCCTCAAAGGCGTCGTGGCCGCGCGGCTCTTCGATGCTCAAGGCCGCTTCGTCTCCGCCTTCCCAGCTTATGTGAGCGACGGCTCGCTGGTGGCCAAAGACCTCACCGGACTCCAGCGCTTGCAGACCATCGCCCGGCCTCGCGAGCAGGCGGCGGACGCGGCCTTGTTCCCGACCGGCGCATCCCCGGAGCCGCCCTTGGAGCTGTATGAAATCCTTGTGCCGCTCCACGCGCAGAACGACCGGAAGCTCTTGGGCATCGCGCAGTTCATCCTCGATGGCCGTGGGCTGACGACGGAGTTGCGGGGCATTGACGGGAGTCTGATGAACCAGGCCGCCAGTGTCTTCTTCATCGGCGGCGCGCTGATTGGCGTCGCGCTGCGCTGGGCGTTCGGCCGGTTGCAACGCACGCAAGCGCAACTCGCGCGGCGCTCCCGCAGCCTGCTCGAAGCCAACCGCGAACTGGCCCTAGCCAGCAAAACCTCCGCCGTCGGCGCGCTTTCCGGGCATCTCCTGCACGAGCTGAAGAGCCAACTCTTCGGCATCCAGGCGTTGCTCGCGGGCCACCGCACCAGCGAGGCCGACAAGGCCGCTCCCGTGTGGCGCACCGCCGCCGACTCCGCGCAGCGGATGCAGACACTTATCACGCAACTGCTCGGCGTGATGCGCAACGAGCAGGGCGCGGCGAACCACTACGAAGTCTCGCTCACCGAGTTGGCCGAAATCGTCACCACGCAAGTCTCGCCGCTCGCCCGCGTCTGCGACGTGAACTTCACCGCCGTGGTGCAATCGCCCGGCACCGTGTCCAGCCGCGCGGCGAACTTGGTCGGCATTATCCTCGGCCACTTGGCGCAGAACGCGATTCAAGCCACGCCCCGCAAGAAGTCCGTGCGGCTCACGTTGCTGGGCGAACCGCACGGCGTGCGCTGCGAGATGCGCGATGAAGGCCACGGCTTTCCTGCCGAGGTGCGCCCGCTGCTCTTCAAGCCCTGCCTGTCCACGAAGGAAGGCGGCAGCGGCCTCGGCCTCGCACTGTGCAAGCAGCTCGCCGGGCATCTCGACGCCGAGCTGGAGCTGGAGGCGAGCACCGCGCACGGCTGTGTCTTCTCGCTGACGTTGCCGGAAAACCTCGCGAGCCAGCCCGATGTGGAAGCGTCCGTCCCGCAGTCCAGCGAGACGGAGTCGGTCGCCAAATCCAATTGAGTCATGCGGTTGGTCCAACCCCAGAACACAGCCAGCCCAACGAACGCCCGCATATCAGGGGCGTTTGGCGGGAGCTTGTTGGTGGGCGGTGTTTTATTGCATCGCAACGCCGGAGTGGTGGCTTCGTCGCCGACTAGACTTCTCACCTTTTCACCCTCACTCCGGCCCTCTCCCTCCGAGGGAGAGGGAGGCGCTTGGCCGCCGTCTCGTGCATCCGCAGGGTCCGCTGGTGCGAGCCGCGGCCTGCGTGGCTCCCTCTCCCAGCGGGAGAGGGCCGGGGTGAGGGAGAACGGCGACGAACACCAACCGGGCAGGCTAGTCAGTCGCGCCCTCGCACTGTGGCTCCTCGCGCTCCTCCTCGCGGCCTGGCTGCCCATGGAACTCAGCGCTGGCCAGCCGTTCCGCTGGCGGTGGTCCAATCCCGCGCCGCATGGCGGCAATGTGTTCGACATGGCTTACGGCCTCGGCCTCACGGTGCAGGTCTGCGAGCGCGGACAGATTTTCACCAGCGAGGATTTGCTGCTCTGGCATCCGCGCACGAGCGGCACGACGAACGCGCTGCGCGCCACGGCCTTCTTCGGCAACCGGCTGCTCGTCACCGGCGAGAGCGGGACGGTCGTGTGGGCGGACTCACTGGAGGATTTTCAATTGCTCAACCTCGGCACGGCGGACTGGCTCGAAGGCGTCGCCGCTTCCGGCACGCTCGCGGTCGCGGTGGGCGACAACGGCGCGGCCTACACCAGCAGCACCGGCACGAACTGGACGCGCGAGACGACGGGCTTCACGAACTCGCTGCGCGGCGTGGCGGCGGGCAACAACCTCTTCGTGGCCGTCGGCGAGCGCGGCCGTATCGCGACGCGCGCAGCGAACGGGAACTGGTCCACCGAGACCAGCGGGACGGGGCAGCACTTGAACCGCGTCGCGTTCATCGGCAACCAGTTCTGGGCCGTGGGCGACGCAGGCACGGTGCTGACCGCGAGCAGCAGCGCGCGGACTTGGACGCCTGTCGCGGGCTTCACCACGACGAACGCGCTCAACGCCATCGCGGGCACGAACGACTACCTCGTCATCGTCGGCGACCGCGAGGTGCGGCTGCAAACTGGCGGCGGCGCGTGGACCGATGAGATTCGCGGCAACCCGAATTCGCCCGCGCCCAACTGGACGTTCTACAGCGCGTCGTGGCAGGGCAGCCTGCACTTCATCGCCGGGCGCTCGGGCATGATGCTCGAAGGCATCAAGACCAACGCCGCCGCCCCGACGCTCTGGACGCAGCGCGAGGTGCCGCTGCGTAACTGGCTCTGGGACGTGCTGCGGCTGCCGGAGTTCTACGTCGCCACCGGCGACCGCGGCACGGTGATGACCAGCGCGGACGGCGTGAATTGGGAGCTGGAACTTGTGCCCGACGCAGCGACGAACTCGGTGCTGCTCGGCCTCGGCGGCACGACGAACGGGCTGGTCGCGGCGGGCAGCGGCGGCAGGATTCTCTTCAGCCCGGCGGGCGCGACGAATGTCGTGAGCACCAACGTCATTGCGGGCGTGACGCACTACGCAACCAACCCGGCGAGCACGCTGGCGATTGAGTGGCTCGCCGCAACGACGTCGACCACGAACGACCTGCAAGCCGTCGCGGCGCGGAGCGGGCTGTGGGTCGTGGGAGGCGCGAGCGGGACGGTGCTGACGAGCACGAGCGGGACGAACTGGGCCGCGCAGGCGAGCGGTTCCACGGCGTTTCTGTCCGGCGCGGCGGCGCTCAGCAACTTGTTCGTCCTCACCGGCGACCGGGGCACGATTCTCACCAGCAGCAACGGGACGAACTGGTTTTCCCAGACCAGCGGCACGACGAACTGGGTCTATCGCGTGCGCTGCGTGAACGGGCGGCTGGTGGCCGTGGGCGAGGGCGGCCTCATTCTCACCAGCACGAACGGCACGAACTGGACGAGCCTCGCCAGCGGCACGACGCGGCTGCTCAACGCGGTGGATTATCTCGGTGACTCCTACTACGCCGTGGGCGTGCAGGGCACGGTCTTGCAGAGCGGCAACCTGACGGCGTGGACGAACCTCGGGACGCTGACGCAGAAGTCGCTTTACGGCGTGACCGGCACGAGCAACCAGATTGTCGCCGTGGGCATCGAGGGCGTGGCGTTGCGCAGCCTGCTGACGGCGGCGGTGGAGCCGGTGTCTTTCACGCGCATCTCGCGCAGCTCGGGGCAGAACTTGCTGCTGCTCTCGGGTCGCGTGGACCGGCGCGTGGCCTTGGACCGCAGCCCGACGCTGACGAACTGGGTGGAGGGTGTGACGTTCGAGTTCGTTGACCGTTCGGGCACCCTGCTCCTGCTGGAAGCGGCGGACACGAACAACACGCCGCGTGAGTTTTTTCGGGGCCGGACAGTGCCGTGAGGCACTACGGCCATTCGGCCCGATTGCTTGAGGGGTGCTTTGCTGTTACCCATTCGGGCGACGCCAAATGGCCACCACCGCTACCCGCATTCGCCTCCTGCTCGTGGACGACCACGAAGTCGTCCGTGCGGGGCTGGGCGCGCTGCTGGCCCAGCACGCTGAACTGGAAGTCGTGGGCGAGGCCGGCACGGTGGCGGGCGCGCTGGAGACGGCGACGCGATTGAAGCCGGACGTGGTGCTGCTCGATGTGCGCCTGCCCGACGGCAGCGGCTTCGAGGCGTGCCGCAACCTGCACGCGCTGACGCCGCCGGTGAAGGTCATCATTCTCACCGCGTTCGCGGACGACGAGATTGTCATGCAGGCCATCGGCTCTGGGGCGGAGGGGTATTTGCTCAAGGAGATTGACGAACTGGGCCTCGTGCGGGCCATCAAGGAAGTCGCCGAGGGACGTTCCATCCTCGACCCAGCGGTGACGCGGCGGGTGTTCAACCGGGTTAAGGAAGGCGCCGCCACTCCGCAGTCGATCAAGCTGGACCGGCTCTCCGCACAGGAGCGGCGCGTGCTGGAGTTGGTCGCGCAGGGCATGACGAACAAGGAAATCGGCCTCGCCATGACGCTGAGCGACAAGACGGTGAAGAACTATCTGAGCAACTTGATGGAGAAGTTGCAGATGAGTCGGCGGTCGCAGGCGGCGGCATTTTACGTCCAGCATTCTGGCTCGTGATTGGGCGGACGGACGGCGATGGTCGCCGCATGGGCACGACACGGCAGGGCAACCCGGTAGACTGGCGAGCGGCGCTTGGGGTGCTCTGCTTGCTGGGGCAACTCGCCGCCGCGCAGCCCGCGCTGGAGTTGCCGGACGCTTCCATTCCGGGACTCCCCACCCTGTCGGACCTGCCCACGCTCTCATTGTGGGACGCGGTGTTCACGCTCCGCAGCAGCGGGGGCTACAAGGACAACGTCGCCTTGAGCGCGACGCGCCCCAGCGGCAGCGCGCTGTTGCGGAACCAAGCCGAGGCCATCGTCTTCCGGTTGCCGGTGGAGGGGCTGGAGTTCAACGCCTTCGTGTCCGGCGAGGACACGCGCTATCTCGCCAGCAACGTCGTGGATGTGGAGCAGAACGCGCTCGCTCACGCGCAGTTGAAGAAGTCATGGGGCGAGCTGTGGAGTGCGGGCTTGGCCGGGCAATACTTTTACCAGAACCAAGTGGTGGACCTGTCCACCAGCTTCGGCACGCCGACGGTCCTGGCGGTGGAGAGCCACACCTACTCGGCCCGCCTAGCGCTCCGGCGGCGGTTCGCGGGACGCTGGTGGTGGGAGTTGGAGCCGACGCTCACGCGGCAGGATTTCAACAGCCCGTTGGATGACTACTGGGAGGGCGGACCGAGGCTCGCCGTGGGCCGGGAGTATGGCCGCAAGTCCGAGCTGGCCGTGAGCTACGAGCTGAACCACCGCCCTTACGACCACCGCGAGCAGGTCAACCGCGCCGCCGTCGCGCTGCCCGGCTCGGAACTGGCTTTCACCCAGCACCGCGTGCAGCTCATCTGGAAACACTGTAAACGCCGGTTAAAAAGTGCGGCGGGGTCACGGATGTGACAGGGCGGTCGAAAAGTGCAGCGCCTTCATCAACGATGAAGCATGTATCGCATTATGGAAGACTGGACCGACATACGGGAACGGGTGGCCTCGGGCAAGGTGAGC
>CALQJI020000136.1 GCA_943330855.2 Klebsiella pneumoniae | reverse complement strand
GGGCACGACGCGGCCGATGAAGCCGACGTATTTCTTCGCCGGGCTGGTCTGCCAGCGGGCCATGTGCTGGTCGTAAATGGCGTTGAAGCGCGTCGGCTCGATGCCGTTGGGGATGATGGAGATTTTCTCCGGGTCCGCGCCGAACTCGATCTCGGTCGCGGCGTTGCCAGAGTAGAGGGTGATGATCTTGGCGGCTTGGTCGTAGGCGACTTGGCCGAGGAACATGAAGAGGCCGATCCACATCTGCTTCAGCTTGCCGAGGCCTTCGCTGAAGTTGATCTGGAAGCGGTCCGGCTCGTAAATCCAATCGGCCTGACTGATCTCGGCGATGCGTTCCTTCGTGTAAATGCCGTGCTCGGTGAGCAGGAAGGGCGCGCTCCGACGGCGGGCGGTGATGGCACCGAGGAAGCCGGCGTAGCCCGCCGAGACGCTGTGATACACGCGGGCGGGCGGGACGAGGTCGCGGGCTTTCCAGAGGTTCCAGAGCGGGAGGTGGAGGAAGCGCGCGGTCCAGAAGAAATCAATGAACGACTCGTCGGGGCAGAACTCTTCGTAGCCGGCGACGAGGATTTCCCAGACCTCGCGGTCGCGGAGCAGGTTGCCGAAGCGGAGGCGGCTCTCGACTTCCTGCAAGCCCTCGAGCACGGCCCAAAAGCAGGCCATGCGCTCGGTTTCGGTCTTGGCGAGGTAGAACTTCCCGAGGAGATCGTAGAGGGCGACGCGGACTTCGGCGGGGAGGTGGCGGCGCTTCTGCTCGCGCTTGGAGAGTTCGTTGTGGAGGTAGATTTCCTTCAGCGCGATGACGTTCTCGGGGAGTTTGTAATGCTGCTTGGCCTTGGGGTCGTGCTTAGCGCCGATGTAGCAGAGGGAGAATTTCAGCTCCGGCAGGCCGGTGATGATTTGGTGGACCCACGCGGACACGCCGCCGAGGACGTAAGGGTAAGTGCCCTCGAGGAAGAGGGTGACGTCGGCGATGGGTTCGGGTTTGGCGGAGGGTTGCATCGTTCAGCCCTTCGCCGTTCCCAGCCAAAATTCCATCGGGCCGCGCAGGACACCGGGCGTCGCGCCGGAGCCTTCGATGGCCTGCAAGGTCGCGGCCAACCGCAGCCAGTCGCGTTCGAGATAGGCGATTTCCGCTTCCCACGGGACGAGCACCTCGGGCTGCCAGCCTTTGCGGCGCAGGAACAGGATGCTGTCGCGCGCTTGGTCGAGGTGGCCGGATTTCAGCGCGCACTTCACGAGCAGGAAACGCACGGCGGTGTTGTCGGGCGCGAGCTTGCCGGCCTCGGTGAGGAGCTCGAGCGCGCGGTTGAGGTAGATGGTCTGCGTCTCGTCGGTCGCGAGGCCGAGATAGACCATCTCGTGATACTGCTCGGCGAGGAGCAGCAGTTTGTTCAAGTGGCGCGGGGGCGTGGCGAGCTCGGCCTCCAGCGACTTCACGCGGCCTTCGAGGCTGGCGATGATGTGGTTGAACTGCGTCTGCGCGAGGAGGCGCACTTGTTCGTCGCTGTCTTGAATCGCCTTCTGCAACAGCGGCAGGGCCTTCTTCGGCTCGACGACGCGCAGCGCGAGGATGGCGGTGCGGCGGACGACGTTGTCCTTGCCGTTGAGAATCTCGGCGACGGTGCGCGGCTCCTCGTGCACCTCCTGCTCGTAAGCCGGGAGGGTGAGATACTGCGTGGTGCCGAGGACGTATTTGCTCTCGACGTTGCGCGCCGGTTTCATGAGGAGCAACAGCCGGTAGCCGAGCAGGAAGAGCGGCCCCAACACGGGCAGCGGCAGCGCGAAGCCAATGACCAGCGCGGCGAAGGTCCAGCCGGAGCGTTGGTATTCCTCCGGGAAGACCGGGCGCAACGCGGGCACGGCGGCGAGCAAGGCGAGGAAGTGCCAACCCAACACAGCCAACGCGCTGGGCGTGGGCGCGAGGAGCGCTTGGACTGAGAAGATTTCAAACACCACCGCGAAGAGCGCGCCGGGATACGCGGCGAGGCTCAGGGCGTGGTTGACCGCTGGGGACGACGGCTCGGCCGGGCTAGCGGGCGGCTCGGCCGGAGCCTCGGCGCTTTTCCGTTTACGCGACATGACGTGTCAGGTCGGCCCAGAGCTGGTCCAGGCTGGTCACAGTATCGAGGTTGACGACGTGCGCTTGCAGGTGCGCGCCCAGCTCGGGGTCGCGACGGCAGGCGGCGAGGATGCGGTCGGTGAAGATGCCCACGCCGCGTTCGCCGCAGAGCGGGAGCAGCACGGCGAGGTGCGGGATGGGTAGGCCGATTTCCGCCGGGAAGTCGCCGCCCCGGATGTTCGCCATGATGAGCGCCTCGACCTTCGTTTGCTTCGTCTTGGGTTGGCGCGCGGCGGTGAAGAGCACGACGGCGGAGGGCAAGCTGTGTTGCTGGTAGGAATCGAAAGCGAGCTGAACGTTCTGCCGAAAGAAGGCCTCGGTGAAGACGCGCTGACCCTCGACGCCGGCGGCCGCGCGGCTGGTGGTTTCCGCCTGCGCCTCGACCTCCGCGACGCGGGCGGCCCAGCGGCAGATGAGCGCGACGAGATAAACGGTTTTCTTCGTGAGCGAGATGAAGGGCATCCCGGTGATGACGAGCACGGCCAGCGGC
Organism: Klebsiella pneumoniae; assembly: GCA_943330855.2. Lineage (GTDB taxonomy): Bacteria > Verrucomicrobiota > Verrucomicrobiia > Limisphaerales > SXTU01 > SXTU01. The sequence continues at coordinate 5,755 of CALQJI020000136.1, read as the reverse complement.
TGGTCGCGCGAGTCGAGCAGCGGCACGACCATGAGGTAGTCGCGCTGCTCGCCCACGGCCCCTTGCCAGAATTCCGGGATGGTGACGGCGGACTTGCTGCGGAGCGCGAGGCCCGCCATCTCGATGTCCGCCAACGCAAACCGCTCGCCGAGGGACCGCGCACTGCCGAGCAAGCCCTTGCGCACGAGCGTCTGGCCGTTGTCCGTGACCTTGTAAACAGCGGCGTCGGTCACGCGGGCCTGGCGGTTGAGGAGCAGAAGGATGTCCTGCCACAGCTCGTCGCCCTCGCTGTCGAAGAGCCGGCGAATCTCGGCATCAAGCGTGGACAACTCCGCGTCGCGCGTGGCCAGCAGGCGGTCCAGTTCGCCCTTGGCCTCGCGCAGGAGGAAGAGGTCGGTGTCGAGTTTCTTGAGCCGCTCACTGCCGCGGTCAGCCTGGGCGGTGACGAGAATTTCGCGGGCCTTGAAGCCGTGCTGGATTTGCCCGCAGATGCCGCCGGCCGCGAGCATTGCGGCAAACAGGTAGCCGTGATGGCGCAACAGCACGCTGACGAGCACGTCGAGCTGGCGGGTCTGCACCTCGGCGCGACTCTGCGTCGGCCGGCCGTCCAGCACGACGATGGCGACTTGGTTCATGCGCTTCGCCATCGCGGCGCGCGCCTGCTCGGGGGTGTGGATGCCGTGGACTTCCACCTGTTGGAAAAAGCCAAACGTGACGACGAGAATCGCCACGCCCGCGCCCGCCATGCCAGAGGTGAAGCCGTAGCGGCAGCCCATGAGAATGGGCAGCAGCAGCCACGGCGTCGGGTGCAGGTGCGTCCAGCCAATGTCGCGCGACGCGAAGAAGCCGTTGACGAGCAGGAGCAGGCCGGTGAGGACGGCGAGGTCGAGCCAGCCGTGCTTGGGGGCGAGTTTGTTCAGGAAGTCCATCGGCACGGAGCAGGGCCAAGGGCCAAGGGCCAAGGGCCAAGGTCGAATTGCGCGGCGCTGAGGGACACGCGTGGGGGAGCTTGGAGCTTAGTCATTGGTCACCACGCCGGCGGATTTGCTCCGGGTCCGGTTCGTATTTACCCCGGCGGAAGGCCGAGCCGGAGATATGCGAAGCGCCGGGCGGGGCGCTGCGCGCGGCGGCTTCTAGCTCGGCGGCGCTGGGGGCCGGAGCGACGAGCCGGGAGCGCGGGCCGACGCTGGCGGACCGGCCGGACATTTTTTGCGCCAGATTCTCCACCGCCACCTGCGCGGTCCGGCTGAGGCTGCCGAAGTATTGCGTCATCTTCGTGCTCGTGCCCTGCCAGACGGTCGCGCCGTCGGCGACATCCACGAGGCGCATCGTGATGCTGACGATGGGCGAGCCGTCGAGGTCGCTCTTGTAACGATACTCGGTGACGGTGCCGAACAGGACGTGGGTGCATTCCAGAGAGCGGGCCAGCTCCGGGATTTGCGCGGCCTTGCCCTCTTCGAGGAGCGCGCGGCTGCGGTTGAGGCCGTCCTCCGTCTGCGCGAGCGGGACGCCGTGGGCGAGCAGGGTGGTCGCGGCCAACTCCGTCACCGCGCGACCGGCGGTTTCGTCCGGCGTGGCGTTGTGAATGGGAGCGAGGAAGACGCGGCCCACACCACCCAGCGGCGCGCGGCTGCCACCCTGGCGGACCTCGGAGGAAGCACAGCCGACCCAGAGGAAAACGGACAGCGACGCGAAGAGAAGTCGGAGCTGATTGGGACGCATAGAAAGCGCTCGGAGCTTTTCGGAGCACCGGGGGAATTGCAAGCGAACGCTTGGTGACAAGGGCCCGGTTTTGGGTCGCGCGACTCCGAACGGACACCGGAGTTGCCCTCCGCCGCGAGCCATCGTTACCCTCTCCGCACGATGGCTCACACAACCGCCTCCACGCCCGCCGCCCTCGGCTATCGCATGCCCGCCGAGTGGGCCCCGCACGTCTCCACCTGGCTCACTTGGCCGCGCCCCGAGGGCATCAGCTTCCCTGACAAATACGACACGGTGCCGGATGTTTACGCCGAGTTTATCCGCCACCTCGTCACCGTCGAGGAAGTGAACATCAACGTCTGGAACGCGGAGAAGGAAGCTTGGGTGCGCGGACTGCTCGCGGAGCGCAACGTCCCGCTCGACCGCGTCCACTTCCACCACTTCCCCGCCTACGAACCGTGGTGTCGCGACCACGGCCCCATCTTCCTCACCCGCGAGCGCGATGGTCGGCACGAGCGCGCCATCGTGGACTGGGGTTACAACGCCTGGGGCAACAAGTATCCGCCCTTCGAGCTCGACGACGCCGTCCCGCAACACGTCGCGAAGCTGCGCGGCCTCCCACTCTTTTCCCCCGGCATCGTGATGGAAGGCGGCTCCCTCGAGGTGAACGGCTGCGGCACGTTGCTCACGACCGAAGCCTGCCTCCTCAACCCGAACCGCAACCCGCATCTCACCAAGGCGCAAATCGAGCAGCATCTGAAAGACTTCCTTGGCGTCACGCACATCCTCTGGCTCGGCGACGGCATCGTGGGCGACGACACGGACGGCCACATCGACGACCTCACGCGCTTCGTCAGCCCCACGACGGTCGTGACCGTGGTGGAGGAAGACCCGGCGGATGAGAACTTCGGCTTGCTCCAGGAAAACTTGCAGCGCCTCCGCACGATGAAGGACCAGGATGGCCAACCCTTGCGCGTGGTCGAGCTGCCCATGCCCGGCCGCGTGGAATACGACGGCCAGCGCCTGCCCGCGAGCTACGCGAACTTCTACATCGCGAACGGCCTCGTGCTCACCCCCACCTACCGCCACGCGAACGACCGCCGCGCGCTGGAGATTTTGCAGCGCGAGTTCTCGCAGCACCGCGTCGTGGGCGTGGACTCCACGGAACTCATCTGGGGCCTGGGCAGCTTCCACTGCATCAGCCAGCAAGAGCCCCGCGACTAGCCGTTTATGTCGCTCACCATCTTCACCGACACGGTGCTCACCGCGCCGATCAAGCGCCTGTATCGCGTGCGGCAGTCGTTGTAGCCTCCCGCCATGACGACGCTGCTCATCGCCACGCGCAACTCACACAAAGTCGGGGAGATCCAAGCCATCCTCGGCGCTGACTTTGCGTGCCGGGCCTTGCTTGCGGAGTTCCCCAACGCACCAGTCGCCATCGAGGATGCGGACACCTTCGCGGGCAACGCACTCAGGAAAGCGGCGTCGTTGTCGGTTTGGCTCGCGGGCTTGCCCGCTGCGGAGGTCATGAGCTCCAACACCCCGCGCAATTTCATCCTCGCGGACGACTCCGGCCTGGAGGTGGATGCGCTGGGCGGCGCGCCCGGGGTGCACTCCGCGCGGTTCGCGGGGACGGACACGGGCCGTGACGGCAACAGCGCGGACACAGACAACAACGCGAAGCTCCTGCGATTGCTGGCGTCCGTGCCAACGGAGAAACGGACCGCGCGCTTCCGCTGCGTGCTCGCGCTGGTGGAGGTGGCTCCCGGCGGAGCTGGCCGCCTGCCCAGCCAAGACGCTCCGGAACTATTCGAGGGGGCGTGCGAAGGCTGGATTGATTTCGCGCCACGTGGCACCGGCGGCTTCGGATACGACCCGCTCTTCATCCCGATGGGACGGGACCAGTCCTTCGCCGAGCTAGGTGAAAGCGTGAAGAACGGACTCAGCCACCGATCAAAGGCGCTGGCGCGGTTGCGGGAGCGGTTCGACGCCAGCGGGGGAAGAAAGCGCTAATCACGGTCGCCGATGTTGCGGGCAGAAGACCCGCCGCAAGCACCCGGCAATGCCCCGAGTCAGCGTAACTGCGGGGCCCCGGTTCAGTTCGTTGCTCCCGCCACCACTTCCTCGAAGTTCACGACCTCTTTGATCTGCACCAAGAACCAGCGGTCAATCTTGGTGAGGTTGAAAATCTCCTCGATGCTGAAGCCGGCGCGCAGCGCGTGGCGGATGAAGAAGATACGTTCGGCGTTGGGCACGCTCAGTTTGCAGCTGATGACGTCCAGCGAGCGCAGGCACTTTTGAAGTGCTTTCCTTGAACGGGCGGCCGTTGGCGACTGACCGGTGAATCGAGCCGGTGATATGTCGACCATAACGCCGCGGGCCATGGCTAGTAATCCACCCGCACGCGGTAGAAGCGCCGCGCGCTGTCGGCCGCGAGATCGGCGAACACCCGATCCGTCCCGTTGCCGGTCAGGTTGGTGAGGGATTGCCAGACGGGCGGGAAAACGGTGGTGTATTCGACGGAATTGAGGCGGTTGCTGACGCTGTTCCACGTGATGAACCGGGTGCCGTTGATCGCCGACACGCGGACGTTGAGGAGGGAGATGTCCACGTAGATGAGGTCGTCGTAGCTGGGCTGGGCGTTGAGCACCGGCAATTGGCTGAGGGCACCATTGTCGATGTTTTTTGAGAAAACCCCATTGGTCGTGGTGGTGCTGTTGAAGCGGTTCAACACGTTGGTGCCGCCGATGACGCGTCCGAATACGGTGAATCCGCCATTCTGCGTGTCGAGGTTGGCAGCGTTGTTGGCGAGGTTGAAGAACCACTGGGAGGTAGCCGAGTTGGGATCGCCGCCGAGCTTGGCCATGGCGATGGTGCCATAGAGGTTGCTGAAGCGCGCGTCACCGTTGTATTCGTTGAGGATGGGGGCAAAGGTCCGCACATTCGGAATGGTTGGCGCGGTGAACCGGTTGGTGACGAAGAAGCCGCCGCCCTGAATGACGAAGCCCGGCACCCAGCGGTGGAGGAACATATTAGTATAGGCTCCGGCCTGCACGTAGCGGATAAAATTCCGCACGGTGATCGGCTTGTCCTGATCGTAGAGCTCCACATCGAGCGTGCCGATGGGGGTGCGAAATTGCGCGAGCGTGCCCGCGGGCGCCGGCCACGGCGCAACCACGGCGCAGAGCAAAGCCAGCAGGACGACGCGCCAGACCGAGAGACCCCGGGCGCGATGACGGAGGGGAACCGACTGTTTCACGGTCCGCGGGGCGACGTTCATGGCGGCGGTAGTCGCAGCCGGTATTCCACTCGGTCCACCAAATGGAAACATCCTCATCCCGCCAGCACCTCTTCAAAGTCCACGATTTCCTTGATCTGCACCAAGAACCAGCGGTCAATTTTAGTGAGGTTGTAAATCTCCTCGATGCTGAAGCCGGCGCGCAGGGCGTGGCGGATGAAGAAGATGCGCTCGGCGTTGGGCACGCTGAGTTTCCGGCTGATGACGTCGTGCGGCAGGATGTCGCGGTCGCCATAGACTTCCAGGCCGATGCGCCAAGGCTTGCCGTCACCGCCAAGTCCGCTGCGTCCGATTTCGAGGGAGCGGAGACATTTCTGGAGGGATTCTTTGAAGGTTCGCCCGATGGCCATCGCTTCGCCCACGCTTTTCATCTGCGTGGTGAGCGTGGGGTCGGCTTGCGGGAATTTCTCAAAGGCAAAACGTGGAATCTTGGTGACGACGTAATCAATGCTCGGCTCAAAGCTCGCGGGCGTTACGCGCGTGATGTCGTTCTTGAGTTCGTCGAGCAGGTAGCCGACGGCCAGCTTCGCGGCGATCTTGGCAATCGGGAAGCCCGTCGCCTTTGAAGCCAGCGCGGAGCTCCGGCTCACGCGCGGGTTCATCTCGATAATGACCATGCGGCCGTTCTCCGGGCTGACGCCGAACTGGATGTTCGAGCCGCCGGTCTCGACGCCCACGGCGCGGATCACCGCGAAGCTCTGGTCGCGCATGATCTGAAATTCCTTGTCGGTCAGCGTCTGGATGGGCGCGACGGTG
>CALQJI020000135.1 GCA_943330855.2 Klebsiella pneumoniae | reverse complement strand
GTAGCGGCCGTGAATGCGGGCCAGGGCCTCGCGTTTGGCGGAGCGACTCATGTTCGGGGCTTGGGTAACCACGAATGTGAGTCAACGTATCGTCGGACTCCTCGTCCAACTCCCCGCCCCGGTAACATTTAATATGAGTCAACTCGGTAGGCGGGCGCTTCCCGGGCGCGACCTGAGGAAAGGCTTTTCCCCCCGGTTCCGTCCGCTAGCCTTCGCGCATGACACGTCCGCTCGCCCTGCTGCTCGCGTTGCTGGCCACGGTGCTTTCCGCCACCGCCGCCGACCCCACTGGTCCGAACATCGTCATCATCTTTGCCGACGACCTCGGCTACGGGGACCTCGGTTGCTACGGCCACCCGAACATCCGCACGCCGCACCTCGACCGCATGGCTGCCGAGGGGATGCGCTTCACCGAGTTTTATTCTGCGGCGGAAGTCTGCACGCCGAGCCGAGCCGCGTTGCTCACCGGTCGCTACCCGATTCGCAGCGGGATGTGCCACGACCAATTCCGCGTGCTCCGTAATGTGTCCACGGGCCATTTGCCCGCCGGTGAAATCACCACGGCCGAGGCCCTCAAGGCCCGGGGCTACGCCACCGGCTGCATCGGCAAGTGGCATCTCGGCAACTGGATGAACAACCCCGCTGGCCACCCGCGCAAACACGGCTTCGACTTCTACTTCGGCCTTCCCCACTCGAACGACATGAACGTCACGCCCGTCGCGCCGAAGGGCGCGGGCAAACTCGCGGAGCAACAGGCCGAGTGGTGGAACGCGCCGCTCTTCCGCAACGAGGAACTCATCGAGCAACCCGCCGACCAGACCACGCTCACGCGCCGCTACACAGACGAGGCGGTGAAGTTCATCACGGCGAACAAGGCCAAGCCGTTCTTCCTCTACCTCCCGCACACCTTCCCGCACACGCCGCTATTCGCGTCGAAAGATTTCGCCGGCAAAAGCCCGCGCGGCATCTACGGCGACGTCGTGGAGGAACTCGACGCGAGCGTGGGCAAAGTCCTCGACACTCTGCGGCAGGAGAAACTCGCGGAGAACACGCTGGTCTTCTTCACCAGCGACAACGGCCCGTGGCTCATCATGAACCAACAAGGCGGCTCGGCGGGTTTACTGCGCGAGGGCAAAGGCTCGACGTGGGAAGGCGGGATGCGCGTGCCCGGCATCGCGTGGTGGCCAGGCAAAATCAAGGCCGCGCAAACCCAACGCACGCTCGCCTGCACCATGGACCTCTTCACCACCAGCCTGAAGCTCGCCGGGGCGGACGTGCCGACCGACCGCGCAATTGACGGCCTGGACATCCGTCCGCTCCTCTTCGGCACGGGCACGGTGCAGCGGGATGCCTACTTCTACTATCGCGGCACGCGGCTCATGGCGGCGCGCGCGGGCAACTTCAAGGCGCACTTCATGACCCAATCCGCCTACGGCCAGCCCAAGCACGAGGACCACACCCCGCCGCTGCTCTTCAACCTGCGCGTGGACGCGAGCGAGACGTTCAACGTGGCGACGAACCACCCAGCGGTGCTAGCCCAAATAACCGTCGCGGTGGAAAAGCACCAGGCCGCGCTGAAGCCACTGCCCAGCCAGCTCGTGGAAGCGGTGCCGGTGGCGGCGGAGAAGAAACAATAGCCGCCCAACTCGCCAAGCTGTCTTCCCTGCTCGCGCAGGCATTGGTTATTTCCCCGCACAACACGGAAGCAACCCGCTGAAAAACCGCCCGCCGCACCAGCGAAACCCGCCAAACCCTCCGCGCTCACGGTCCAGGAGATACTGGAGGAGCGGATCGGGATGAAACTGTCGTAAAACACCAAAGCCAAGCTCGACGAGGCGGTTGTCACGCTGAAAGATTGAGCCGCCATGTCCGGCAGGACACATAAACTCGGGTTCACCCTGACTGAACTGCTGGTCGTCATCGCCATCATTGGCATCCTGACGGCCCTCTTGCTGCCCGCGCTCGCCTCGGCCCAGGCCAAGGGAAAACAAACCTCGTGCGTGGGCAATCTCAAGCAACTCGGCCTAGCCTACTTCCTCTACCGGGACGGCAACGACGGCGTCAATGCCCCGCACCGGCTGTGCCCGGACACCCCCGCCGACCCCTACGGCCTCGCCGCGCCGGTCCCCTCCGGCACCGCGCCGAATTCGCCGCCCCCCACCGGCCCCAACGAGTCTTGGTGGGCGCCCTACGACCCCACCCAGGTGCCCGACCAGCCACCCGGTGCCGGTTTCAAGCCCGGCTTGCTCTTCCCCTTCCTCGGCACGACGAACATCTTCAAATGTCCCGTGGAAAAGCAGTGGCAGAGCGGCTACGCAATGAACTACGCGACCGGCTCGCCGATGAACCAGCGCGAAGGCGGCGTCACCCAGCCCACCGAGCGGCTCGTCCTGTGGGACCATCGACGCAGTCCCGGCTGCGCGGACTCCACCACGCCCACCACGCCGCGCGGCCCGTGGTTTCCGTTCACCAACGCGGCCGCCGCATCGCACTTTCCCACGCGCCACAGCGGCACCTTCAACGGTTTGTTCTACGATGGGCACGTCGCGGCCCTGCGCCCGGCGCAATTGCGGGTGCTGAACTTCCGCGAACCCGCCTCACTGCCGGTCATTCCTGCTTTCCCGGGAGAGTGAGAGAGGCTCTCCATTCGCCAGAGCGGTGGTAGATGGCGCAAAACTTCACGACCTTGCACCCTCACCCCATCCCTCTCCCCCGGTGGGGGAGAGGGAGTCGCGCGCCGCCCACGCGCATCCTGCGGCGTGCTTCACCCACTCAAAACAGCGAAGAACCGTTTATTTTAGGGATGGAGGTTTTGGGCGGATTCGCGGGGTGGTAATTGGCTGGCTTGGTTGGCTTGGGCCCGCTTCTATCGGACTAATCATGTTGCTCGCTCGTTTCGTGTCGCTGTTGTGGCTCTCTGCGTCGCTGGTCGGTGCGGCAGAGCGGAAGCCGAACATTATTTTTATCCTCGCGGATGACCTCGGTTACGGGGACCTCGGTTGCTACGGGCAGAAGTTGATTCAAACGCCGCACTTGGACCGCATGGCGGCGGAGGGGATGCGGTTCACGCAGTTTTATGCGGGGTCCACGGTGTGCGCACCGAGTCGCAGCGTGCTGATGACGGGCTTGCACACGGGCCACACGCGCGTGCGTGGGAACTCCGGCACGGCAAATCCCATCGCGCAGTCGCTAAGGCCTGGTGACGTGACGGTGGCGCGGGTGCTGAAGGACGCCGGGTATGCGACGGCGCTCATCGGGAAGTGGGGCTTGGGGGATGAGGGCGAGGCGGCGGTGGGTTTGCCGACGCGGCAGGGCTTCGACTACTTCTTCGGCTACGCGAACCAGCACCACGCGCACAATTATTACCCGGACTTTCTCATGCGTGGGGAGGTGCAGGTGCCGCTGCGGAACAAGGTCGCGCCCGGGAGTGCGGACAATCCGGTGGCGAAGCGGTTCGGGGTGGGCTACGCGAGTGAGAAGGTGGAATATTCGCATGACCTCATCGCGGCGGAGGGGTTGAAGTGGGTGGAGGCGCAGAAGGACAAGCCGTTTTTCCTTTATCTCGCGCTGACGACGCCGCACGCGAATAACGAGGCGGGCCGGGACTTGAAGAATGGGCAGGAGGTGCCGGACTTCGGGATTTATGGGGAGCAGGATTGGTCGCCACAGAACAAGGGTCAGGCGGCGATGATTTCGCGGATGGACCGGGACGTGGGGCGGCTGTTGGAGTTGTTGAAGCGGCTGAAGTTGGATGAGCAGACGTTGGTGTTTTTCAGCTCGGACAACGGGCCGCACAATGAGGGCGGCCATACGCCGGATTTATTTCAGCCGTCAGGGCCGTTGCGCGGCATGAAACGGAGTTTGACGGACGGCGGCATCCGCGTGCCGTTCCTCGCGCGGTGGCCGGGGAGGATTAAGCCGGGCGTGTCCGCCCAGGTGGGGTGGTTCGCGGACTTTCTCCCAACCGCGTGCGCGGTGAGCGGGGCGAAGGGGCCGTCGGCGACGGATGGCGTGAGCTTGCTGCCCACGCTGCTCGGCGAGGCGGGGAAGCAGGTGAAGCATGGACACTTGTATTGGGAGTTTCATGAGCGCGGGTTCAACCAGGCGGTGCTGATGGACGGGCGTTGGAAGGCGATTCGGCTCGGGCGGACGGACGCGGTGGTGGAGCTTTATGATTTGGCGAACGACTTGGGTGAGGCGAAGAACCGCGCGGCGGAGCAGGCGGAGTTGGTGGCGCGGGCGAAGGGGTTGTTCGTCTCCGCGCGCAGCGAGTCGGCGGACTGGCCCATCCGGGAAGGCGTGCCCGGGGGCGGTGGCAAGGGCGGGAAGAAGCAGTAGCGCGATGGCGCTGCGTGGTTTTGCCGCTTGGCGTGGTCATCCTCGCTTTTGAAGGAGCAGAAGGCGCAGGATTCAGAACGGAATTTCGCGCAACAGCGATGGCCAGAGCGGTCGCGAACCTCGCTGATGCGAGCCTGGGGCGCGCCGGTCTAAATTTTAGAAGACACACCCCCCCGCATTCCGCTACGATTTGGGCACTCTGTCCTACCAAAGGCACAGCGGAAGTATCAGCATTGACCATGAAATCGAAATCCGGCTCCAACCGTAGTGGCCTCTTCGGCGCGGGTAATTGGATCGTAGATCAGGTGAAGATGATTGACGTGTTCCCGCAACGGGAACGCCTCGCCAACATCAGCAGCCAATCCGAAGGCACGGGCGGTGCGCCTTACAACGTGCTCGTGGACCTCGCCCGGCTCGGGGCTCCCTTTCCGCTCGCCGGCGCGGGCCTGGTCGGCAAAGACCTCTTCGGCAACCGAATCCTGGAGGAGTGCCAGCGGCTGAAGATTGACACGAAGTATCTCCGCAGCACGAACGAGGCTCCGACTTCTTTCACCGACGTGATGACCGAGGCCAAGGGCGGCGTGCGCACGTTCTTCCACTGCCGCGGGGCTAACGCGCTGTGGGACGGCAAGGAGATCGATTTCACCAAGACGAAGGCAAAGATTTTCCATCTCGGCTACTTGCTGCTGCTGGACGCAATGGACAAGGAGGACAAGAAGTTCGGCACGAAGGCCGCCGGACTCCTCGCGGCCGCGCAGGCTGCCGGCCTCAAGACCAGTGTGGACACGGTCAGCGAGGACAGCGACCGCTTCACCCGAGTCGTCACGCCGGCGCTCAAGTTCGTGGACTATTGCATCCTCAACGAGATCGAGGCGGGCAAGACTGCGGGCTTCAAGATTCGCAAGGCGGACGGCACGCTGGACACTGTTTCCTTGCGGCACGCCGCTGGCGCACTGCTGCAATGTGGTGTGAAGGAACTCGTGGTCATCCATTTCCCGGAGGGCGCATTCGCGCGAACGCGCGACGGTAAGGACTCTTGGCAGCCTTCTCTGAACTTGCCCCAGAAATACATCGCGGGCAGCGCAGGCGCTGGGGATGGCTTCTGCGCCGGTGTCCTCTACGGACTGCACGAAGGCTGGGATTTGCAGCGTTGCCTGCTCACCGGCGTGTGTGTCGCCGCCGCGAGCCTGAGCCACCCGACCTGCACCCAAGGCGTCGGGACGCTCGATGCCGCGATGGCACTCGCAAAGAAATACCGCCCCCGCCCCCCGCTGGAGCCAGAGTATTAAGGCCTCAGCCGGCGGCCTGCGACACGGTCGCACTGCTCAGTAAGTCACGTAGCGAGAAGCTGAGACTCTCGCAGAAAATTCTCTGTGGCACAGGCTTGAAGCTTGCGTTGCTGCTGCGGCTTCGTTAACAGAGCGCGCATGAAATTACTTCGCCCCGCCCTGCTCTGTCTCTCCGCACTCTGGCTCCTCACCAACGCGCACGCCGCTGGCCCCGAGACCTTCAAGGTCAGTGAGTTTACTTTCAAGCGCCCCGCCACATGGGAGTGGGTCGAAGTCGCCTCGCCGATGCGCAAGGCGCAGTTGAAAGTGACCACGAAGGACGCGAAGGAGCCGGGCGAGGTGGTCTTCTTCTTCTTCGGCCCGCAGAGCGGCGGCACGAAGGCCAATGTGGATCGCTGGTTCGGCCAGTTCGAGGAAGGGCGCGATAAAATCAACGCCAAGACCGAGGAGAAGACGCTCGGCAAAGTGAAGGTGACTTACGTCTCCGCCGAAGGCACCTACAAGAGCGGGATGCCCGGCGCTCCGACGACGCCCAAGCCCGGCTTCGCGCTGCTCGGCGGGATAGTCGAGGGCGAGGAAGGCAGCGTGTTCGTCCGGCTCACCGGCCCGGCGGCGCTGGCCAAGGGCGCGCGAGCGGACTTCGAGAAGATGATCGAGGGCGGGTTGAAGTAACGGTCTCGAAGTGCCGCGGACGTTCGTGCTGAGAAGTAATTAGCAAGCAGTGATTAGTGAGGCGTTGAGCACGGTCGCCCGCCCGGCTAATCACCAAACACTAATCACTTTCCCCGTTGCGCTCCTTCACCGAACCCGCCGTCCTCGTGCGCGCGGCCATCGCCGCAGCGCTTACCGCCCTCGCCTGCTACCCGCGCGTCGAACACTGGACTCAGCGGGAAGATGCGGTGTGGTTCCTCATCGCGGTGGTGGGCTGGTCCGCGTTCGTGATGTGGGCGGCGGTCTTCGCTTGGCATAAGCGGCACGGCGGGCACGCGGTTTTCCCCAAGGGCGTTTCACCGAAACTCTGGCTGACGACACTCGCGCTCGGCGGCGTCGGGGCCGCCATCTCGTTCCACTTCGGCGACCCCACACTGCGACAGCTCGCGCCCACGGACTTCCCACGCAACCCCGGCCAGTTCGCGGAGCACGTGCTGTTCAACCTCGCGTTCGAGCAACTCTTCCTCTGCTTCGCGCCGTTTGCGTTCTGCGTGCGCCTGCTGCCCAACGCGAAGGCGGCGGGTGTCGGCGTGGTGCTATTCGGCCTGCTGGTGTTCGCACTCAAGCTACAGAGCGTCGTGGTCGCCATCACGTGGGACATGGCGATGGGGCTGGTATTCTTCCGCGCGCTGCACAGCACAGTGGCGGTTTGGCTGTATTGGCAAGGAGGCGCGTGGCTGGTGTGGTTGTTCGGCTTCCTCCTACTGAGCCGACACTTGTTTTCGCTTGGCGGTTGAAACCCGACGGTCTCACGCAAAGGCGCGGAGGTCGCAAAGAAGACAGAGCAGGGACGCGAGCCAGCAGACAAATTCCTTTGCACCCTTCACGTCCTTCGGCGTGAGGCACTCCCCTTCAGGCTCCAGCCCGCGCCGCCAGCACCTTGCGCGACGGCACGTAGCCCGCGATGAACTCACGGCGGAACTCCGCGAACGTCCCCGCCGCCAGGTGACGTCTCATGTCCGCCATCACGGCGAGGAACAAATGGCTGTTGTGGATGCTCACAAGGCGCAGGCCAAGAATCTCATTCACATTCAGCAAGTGCCGCACGTAGGCGCGGGAGAAGCGCTTGCACGCGAAGCAATCGCAGCCGTCCTCAATCGGCCCGAAATCCGCCTTCACCGCGCCGCCCTTGATGGCGTAACTGCCCTTGCGCGTATAGGCCGTGCCACCCCTCGCCACGCGCGTCGGCAACACGCAGTCGAACATGTCCACGCCGCGCGCGACCAACTCCACGAGCTGCGCAGGCGTGCCCAATCCCATCGCGTAGCGCGCCTTGTCCGCCGGCAGGAACGGCTCGGCCAGCTCCACCGCCTTCATCATCTCTGGCTCCGGTTCGCCCACGCTCACGCCACCGATGGCGTAGCCGTCGAAGTCCAGCGCGGTGATGGCCTTCGCGCAGTGCGCGCGCAGCTCCGGGTTGCTGCCGCCTTGCACGATGCCGAAGACCTGTTGCCCCTGCGCGCGGGGTTGGTCGCGGCATTCCTTGGCCCAGCGAATGGTCCGCTCGACGGCGAGCAACTGGTCCTTCGCCGGCGCGTCGTGCGGCGGGCATTCGTCGAAAATCATCGCGATGTCGGAGCCGAGGTAGCGCTGAATTTCCATCGCCTCCTTCGGCCCAAGGAAGAGCTTGGAGCCATCGAGGTGCGAGCGGAACTCGACGCCGTTCTCCCGGACCTTGCGAATCTTCGCGAGGCTGAAGACCTGGAACCCGCCGCTGTCGGTGAGAATCGGAAGCTGCCAGTTCATGAAGCCGTGCAGACCGCCCGCCGCGCGGATGATGTCCATGCCAGGCCGGATGCTGAGATGGTAGGTGTTGCCGAGAATGATTTGCGTCCCCATCTCGACCAGCTCGCGCGGGTCCAAAGCCTTCACGCTGGCCTGCGTGCCCACGGGCATGAAGACCGGGGTGTCAATGACCCCGTGCGGCGTTGTGACACGGCCCAGCCGCGCCTTGGAATGTGGATCCGTCTTGAGGAGCTCGAACATCGGGGGCCGATTGAGCCACAGCACCCGACGGTGCGGAAAGGAGATTCAAAGCGGCCTGCTCTCACCGAGTTGACTCATATTAAATGTTACCGGGGCGGGGAGTTGGACGAGGAGTCCGACGATACGTTGACTCACATTCGTGGTTACCCAAGCCCCGAACATGAGTCGCTCCGCCAAACGCGAGGCCCTGGCCCGCATTCACGGCCGCTACG
>CALQJI020000134.1 GCA_943330855.2 Klebsiella pneumoniae | reverse complement strand
TCACCTTGCCCGAGGCCACCCGTTCCCGTATGTCGGTCCAGTCTTCCATAATGCGATACATGCTTCATCGTTGATGAAGGCGCTGCACTTTTCGACCGCCCTGTCACATCCGTGACCCCGCCGCACTTTTTAACCGGCGTTTACACTTGGAAGAGTTTGCCTAATTGCGCGGGCGTCATGCCGATGCCCGTGTCGCTCACGGCGAAGCGGATGAAGGCCACGCCGTCGCGGGTGAAGCGCTCGACGTGGAGGCGCACCTGGCCCTGCTCGGTGAACTTGTTGGCGTTGCTCAGGAGGTTGAACAGGCTCTGGCGGAGCTTGGTGAGGTCCGCCTGGATGGAGCCCAACTCGGGGCCGGTGGTGGTGATGAGCTGGTTCGAGCGATTCTTGATGAGGGGCGTGAGCGTGTTGCTGACCTCGCGAAGGATATTCGCCACCTCGAAGCGCTCGAGGTGCAGCTCCATCTTCTGCGCCTCGATCTTGGAGAGGTCGAGAATCTCATTGATGAGCTGGAGCAAGTGCTTGGCGGAATCCATGATCCGCTGCAAGTCATCCGCCGCCTCTGTGCGTCCGTCGGCCTGCGCCTCGGACAACAGCATCTCGGAGAAGCCGATGATGGCCGTGAGCGGTGTGCGCAGCTCGTGGCTCATGCTGGCGAGGAAGGAACTCTTCGTGCGGTTCGCGCCCTCGGCCTGTTGGCGCGCCTCCTCGGCGAGCTGAGTCATGTGGCCCAGCTCGCGGGTGCGCTCGGCGACTTTTCCTTCCAACGTGAGATTCGAGTCTTCCAGTTCCGCGTAGGTGCGCTGGAGGTTGCCCGCCATCTTTTTGAACGCTTCCGCCAGCACGCCGACCTCGTCCTGCGAACGGACATCGAGCGTCGAAGCTACGCTGAAATTCCCGGTGGCGAGCTGGCGTGCGGACTCGGTCACGCGCTGGAGCGGCTTGGAAATCAGCGCGGAGAGCCACACGACGACGAGCACGCCCAGCAGCACCATGCCGCCGGCCGTGATCACGCTGCGGCGGATGACGGCCCGGACTTGGTCGTGCATCTCACGCTGGGAGTTCTCGAACTCTTTGCGTAGCCCAGCCAGCGAGTAGCCCAGCCGCAGCACCCCCCAGCGCTCAATGCCCACGATGATGGGGAAGATCACTTCGAGGACTTCGGTTTTGTTCACCTCGACGTTGCGCGACCCGGGGTTGGCCTGCGCGGCGGCGAAGCGGTCGTCCGCGCCGGTGTATTGTTTCAACTCGCCTTCGTGGATCAGTGCCCCGCGTTCTCCGGCGTGGACCAACGCCTGCGCATTGGTGTTGAGGATCATGGCGAAACTCAATTTCTCATTCTTGCTCGCCGCGCTGGTGACGGCCTCGGCGGCGGAGGGGAACGCGCCGCCCGCGATGAAATTGCCCACCTCGGCGGCCAACTGTTTAGCCTCGAGCTGGCCGATGTCCGCGAGGAATTTACGCTGCTGGTCCACGCGTTTCTCGGTCTCGCGCTCGATGAGCCGTTGGCTCATGCCGATCTCGATCCACGAGAGCACTGCGAGCAGGCCGGTGATGAGGCCCACCATCGTGACCATCAACTTCCAACGAATGCCACGGCGGATTTGTGTGCTTGGTTCCATGGCTTAGTCAGAAGGCAGAAGGCGAGAGGTAAAAGGCAAAAACGAGAACACGTTCGCAGTTCCCTGACCGCTGACTGCTGACCGCTGACCGCTGAATAGCTCCCCTGTTCCCATTTCAGCGGATGAGGTTGTTCACCGAGTCGAGTGCCTCGCGGTTGAACTCCAGGCCATACTGTTGCGCGCGCTTGAGGTTCAGCGTCACCTCCGAGCCTGCGGGCGTGCTCACGGCCGGCGCGCCGGCATGGTCCTGAGCCACACTCGCCGCCTGCCGGCCAATCGTCGGCATATCCGGCGCGATCACCAGCGTCGCCCCCAACTCGGTGAACGCCGGCGAGTAGGTGAAGACGGGCTTTTTCGCCGCGTCCGCGCGGGCGAAGTAGGACCGGATTGCGGCTTCGTTTTCCAGCACGATTGGGTCGGAAGCGAGCCAGAGCGCGTCCACCTTCGGGGCCAGTTTTCCCAGTTCGGTGGCGACCTGCGAATTGCGCGTGACCGTGTGTCCGACGACCTCGACCCCGACTTCCTTGCCCGCCAGGACGGCCTGGGCAAACCACTGCTTGTTGATGGCGGGGTTGTAGATCACCCCGACGCGTTGGAGCTTCGGGAAGAACTGCCGGAAGAGCGTGAGTTGCTGCACCGCTGGCAGCTCGTTGGCGATGACGCGCGTGGTGGCAGGGATGGGTTTGAATGCCTCCCAGTTGATCACCGTGCTCATGACGATCGGCTTGCCCTTCGCCAGCTTAGTTGTCGTCTGGTAGGCGTTGCGGCCGATGCAGTAGATGATGCTGGGGTTCGCCGCCAGCGCACGTCGCACGCCCGCTTCGCCGACTTTTGCAAAGTCCACCTCCGTCACCCTGCCGGCCCCGAGCGTTTCCTTGAACGCGTCTTGCACCTCCACGTATTTGGCCACGGAAGCATCCGAGTTGACCACGAGCACCTTGGCGGCAGGCGGCGCGGCGGCGCGCGCCAGCATGAGCGTGACGGCGAACACCACCAGTGCGGGCACGACCAACGCGGCCCGCGCGATCCGTGGAATGGGTTGGGGGAAGGCTTTCATTTCCGGAGTTCGGTGCGCTGCGCGTCGGCGATCGGGACAAGTCCATCCAAGCCCAGCAGACGCAGGCGTTGCTGCCCCTCCGCATCCGCGCCCATCCCGGCGAGCACCTTGATCAAGGACTGGCTCGCCGCGTCCGGCACTGCGGGGGCGACCACGATGGACAGCAGCCGCTCGGGACCTGTGGCGAGTTGCTTAAGTGCGTCGTGCTGTTTGGCGTTGGTCTTGGCGAGACGGGCCAAGCCGCCTTCGGTGGCGACCGCCGCTTGGGCGACGCCGAAGCCGATGGCCATGAGCGCATCAATGTCCTTCGGCACGGCGAGGACGTTCTGCTCGGTGACGAGTGCGCGGTGCTCCGCGCCGAGCAGGTCGGCGAGCACGTTTAACGTGAATGCCTTGTTGCCGGCGGAGGCGACCTTTGCACCCTTGAGCGCGGCGAAGTTGGCAATGTCCTGCTTCGCGCAGAGCACATGGCGCTGCGTGTTTTTCTCCCGAAGCTGACCGATGAGCATGGGCTGCCACGCGGCCTTCTTGGCGAGCTGCGGGTAATGCCAGCTCGACAGGAGAAAGAGTCCGCCGGGGTTGTCCTCCATCGCCTTCTCAAATGCCGCGCGGACCCCGTAAGGTTGGAATTTGTGCCCGCCTGACTCCTTGAAAAACCCGTCGAACTCGCCCTTGAGTGTGCCGAAATTGTTGATGTTCGTCTCCGGGCTGTAGAAGTGAATCGTCGCTCCCGCCGCTTGCGCCCGCGTGGAGCGGAGAAAGAAAGGGGCACCCAAGCAACCCATCGCCACCGCCCAGAGGGCGTGACGGCGGCTGAGTTTGCGGGGAGACGTCATTGTGAACCGAGTGCCGCTAACTTTGCCGATGACCCCGGCGCGCCGCAAGCCGCGCATTGGAATTCTGAATTTTGCAGCCGCTGAGGTGACGAGGCGGATGCTGGGTGCTCGAACGAATCCGCCTCCTGACCTCGGCGGCTACGAAGCGCAGGCCTCATCCTAAAAACAGCGGTTGCGCCGCGCATGAAACACGGAGGTGCCGAGGGGAAAAGCCCCCAACGAACGACAAGTCGCCAATTTCCTTTGGAAACTGGTGGCAGTTCCACCGCCGCTCCTTTGGGTTCTCTGCGCCCTTTCGCGGCTGAACTTCGCGTTGCGTGTTTAATCCGTGTTTCATCTGTGGCTAAAAAATCAGGAGAGTTTTTCCCACTGTTTGGTGAGGGCGTCTTGCACGTCGGCGAGGCCGAGGCCGTATTTGCGGGCTTCGACGACGAGGGCTTCGACTTCGTCCTGGAGCAACTGGCGGCGTTGCTCGCGCGTGGCGACGGGGGCTTCGGCGACGAGGGCGGCGACAATCTTGTGCGCGCTTCACGGCGTAGACGACCTGCTCGGAGACGGACTGGCCGGTTTGCAGCGTGATGGCGAAGGGGAGCATTTAGGTGTTCTAGCAATACTAGAACACTTAGGGCGCGTTCAGGCTGGAACTGGGAGGAGGGTTTTCCCAAGCGTAGGATGGGTGCAAATGCGAGGAGGATTTCGCCAATGAGGATTTCGCCGCTGGCCTTCGTGGGGGCTGCGCCGTAGCCTCGTCAGGATGGACGCACTGCCTCGGCCTGAAGTCATTCTCACACACGAAAGCGACCTGGATGGGTTGCTCTCTGGCCTGCTGTTGAAGCGGCTGGCGCGAACGCTCTTCGACATGGAGGCGCGGTTGGAGGCGCATCATTACACCACTTGGAAGCAGCGGATTTTACGCGAGCGCACCGCGTGGGTCAGTGACTTTTCCTTTGAGCCGCGACTGGACCGGGCGGATTGGCTGGTGATTGATCATCACGCTACCGAGACGCCCGCGAAGCAGGCACGACTCATCCACGACCTCGGTAAGTCCGCGAGTCTGCTGTGCTACGAGCTGTGCTGTGCGCACGGACTCGGGAAGCCGGAGTTGGACCGGCTCGTCCGCTTGAGCAACGCCGCCGACCTGTATCTCGTGGAGGAGCCGGACTTCGATGTGGCCAACGACTACGCGAACCTGGTGAAGGTCTATGGTTTCTGGAACATCCTCTCGCTCATCGAGGGCAATCCGGAGCGGCTGCTCGACCATCCGTTGCTGGAGGTGATGGCGGTGAAGCGTCGCATCGAGGACCCGATCGGCTTCGAGTGGAGCCGGAAGCACGTCGTGGAAATTACCCCGACTGTCGGCTTCGTAGACACCGTTGTGGGCAACACCAACAGCATTGTGCACCGATTGCTGAAGGAGCAGGTCACGCCGTATTCCGTTCTGCTGTCCCTCTTCGTGAAGTCCAACCGCACCGTCATCGCCAGCTTTCGCAGCGTGAATGGCGAGGCGCTCCGGGTCGCGCAGCAGTTTCAGGGCGGCGGTCATGCGAACGCTTCTGGCGCGTCCCTGCCGCGCTCGGTGACTTCGGCGGAGGACGCTGTGCTCTTCTTGCGCAAGGCGCTCGCACCGGCTCCGAAGCCCGGTGGTGCTTTGGCCAGTTTGGAGCAGGCGTTCGCCTCAGTTGAGGGGAAGTCGTAGCGCAATTGAGACGGTCGTTGTGCGCCGTGCCGTTCGGAGCGCATGCACGAAGCCCGTGGCTTGCGGGTTTCACACGCCAGACGGAATCACCCGTTGTGGCCTGAAATGCCGCGCTCCGTGGCCCTTGCGCGGCTCTTCCGGTCCGCGTTGAAGTGAGAAAATCCAGTTGTCCGGCACTTGTGTCGCCGCCTAATCTGCGCGCGTGGAAACAGACCCCGCCGTGCCGGCCCAGCCCTCGCTGTTGCGAAACGCGTTGGACCTACCACTGCCACGGGGCTACCTCAATTTTGTCGGGCGCCAGATTTTCCGGCTGCTTCAAACGACACAGGGCGTGGGCGCTTTCGCTCTCATTACGCTGGGCGTCACCCTTACGAAGTTCAACACGTCGTGGCGTGTCATTCACCCACTCATCCGCGCGCAAATCGATCGCGCGGGCGTGCGGCTCCTGCCGGGGATTGTGCTCTTGGGACTCGTGCTCGGCTTGGTGATCGTGGGGCAGACAGTTTCGTTGCTCCAGAAAGTGGGCGCGGAGCAATACGCCGGCACGGTCATGGTCACGGTGTTGATCCGCGAGCTCGGGCCGCTGGCCACCGCGCTGGTGGTGCTGGCGCGGGTGGGCACGGCCATCGTCATCGAGTTGGGCATGAGCCGCGCGCAGGGCGAGGTGGAGGCGCTGGAGGCGTTGGGAATCGACCCGGTGCATTACCTCGTGATGCCGCGCGTGATCGGGTTGGCGACGGCAATTTTTTCACTGACGGTTTATCTGATCCTCGTAGCGGTAGGCAGCGGGTATCTCTTCGTCTTCCTGCAAGACGTGCCGCTGCTGCCGGGCGATTATTTCGGTCAGATCGCTCGCGCGTTGGCTTGGGAGGACTTCGCGTTGCTCGGTCTCAAGACAGCGACATTCGGTGCAATCATCGCGACCGTGACCTGCTACCAGGGCCTAGCGCAACGACTGCGCTTGGAGGAGGTCTCGGACGCGACGACGCGCGCGGTGGCGCAAAGTGTCGCGGGCTGCGTGCTGGCGGACGCGCTGTTCATCGTCGTCTATCTGTTGATGTGAACATGGTCGCAACCAACGCCAACGCCTCCGCGCGTCCGCTCATCGAGCTGGTGGGCGCGAGCATTTCCTCCGCGCAGGAGTCGGAGGTGGCGTTGGTGGAGGGCGTGGATTGGCGGTTGCTGCCAGGCGAATTTTGGGCGGTGGGTGGGCTGCACTGGGCCGGCAAGACGGATTGGCTGGCGACGGTGGCGGGTTTGCAGCGGCCAACGGCGGGGGCTCATTTTCTCTTCGCTCAGGAGGTGGCAGCGCTCACGCAGATGGAGCTGGTCGCAGAGCGGTTACGTGTGGGGTTGGTGTTCGAGAATGGTGGGCGACTCTTTACGCAAATGACAGTGGAGGAGAACGTCTCCTTGCCGCTGCGCTATCACCGGAATTGCCCGCCCGAGGAAGCCCGCGAGGCGGTCGCCGCGATGCTGGATCTCACCGGGCTCACGGACTTTGCGGCGCAGCCCGCCGGCCAGCTCAACCGTGGCTGGCGTCAACGCGTGGCGCTCGCCCGCGCGCTGATCCTCCAGCCGGAAGTGCTCCTGCTGGATAACCCGCTCGCCGGCTTGGACCCGCGCCAGACGCGTTGGTGGCTGGACACGCTCGCTGCGCTCAACGCCGGCCATACGGCCTTCGCACGCCGGCCGCTTTCGCTCGTGGCCACGACGGATGATCTGCGCCCGTGGCAGGACCGCGCCCGCCAGTTCGCGCTGTTGCAAGGCCGTCGGTGGTTGCCACTGGGTGGCCGCGCGGATCTGGCCGCGAGCGGCGAGCCAGCCCTGCATGAATTCATGACCGTATGAACCCGCTCGCGCATTCCCCGTTTCCCATCTAGCCCTATGCCACTGCAGGACCTCACCCCGCAACTTCGCACCCGTCTCAGCCGCGTCGAGCACACCGTGGGACTCTTCGTCATCGTCGCCACCGCGCTGCTGCTGTCGGGTTTTGGCTACTACTTTTATTTCACGGCGAAGAGCAAAGGCTGGTTTGATCTGAAGGCTCCTTTCTACACCTACGTGGACAGCGCGGGTGGCTTCAAGACGGGCGACAAGGTGAAGCTGATGGGATTCGATGCCGGTGAGATTACCGCCATCAAACCCATGGCGCCGGACTCGGAGGAATACTTCGACCGCCGCTTTGTTTACGTCGAGTTCGTCATCCGCAGCCACGCCGTCGGCTACATCTGGAACGACTCGCGGGTGCGCGTGAACGCCGGCGATCTGCTCGGTGGGCGCTACCTTGAAATCCTCCCCGGCGGCTGGAACGGCTACACCAATCGCGACGGCTCCAAGAAAAGCCTCCGCGCCGCCTACGAGATCAAAGGCAAACTCATCACTGCCAAATGGGAGGACCAAGCCGCCGCTTACACCAACTGGGGGCTTGGCTCCGCGCCGTATTACATCGTCGCTGACGAATCCCTCGCGCTCACCAAGCGCGCCGAGAAGCTCGTCACCCAAATCGAGACCGCACTCCCCAATATCCTGGGACTCACCAACCAAGTCTTCGCCCTGCTCGCCACCAGCACGCGCACGCTGACCACCCTCGACGCCCGTGCCGCGGAGCTCAAGCCCGTCGTCAGCAACGCGAACTTCCTCGTCGCCAGCTTTCATCCCGTCAGCTCGAACATCCACCGCATCTCGGCCAACCTCACCAACCCCTCCGGCTCCCTCGGCACCTGGCTCCTGCCCACCAACCTGAGCGCCTCAGCAGACCAGACACTCCTCTCTGTCCGCGCCACGCTTGCCGACGCGCGCCTCACCTTCAGTAACGCCAACTCCACCCTCGCGGACACGCGGCGGCTCATGCAGACCGCCGACGGCACCCTCGCCCACGCCGACACGAACCTCACCACGCTCGCACTGAACCTCGACCGCTCGTTGACACATTTGGCCAACCTCACCAGCAACCTCAACGCGCAGGTCGCGGCCAACACGAACATGCTCACGGAGATTTCCTCGGTCATCGTCCACACGGACGGGTTGGTCCAAGGTCTGAAGAACCACTGGCTGCTGCGCTCCGCCTTCAAAGAGAAACCGGCTGGGAAGGGGAAGAAGTGACGGCTCTACTTGAGTAGTGCTACCGCTCCTCCCGCTCGCAATCCAATTCTTGGGACAGCCGCTGCGCGCTCACAGCGCGCGTCCTCTAAGCCTGCCTGCCTTCGCCCTGTTCCGGCGACAGCTTAGGAACTGACATCGAGGGCAAGGCTACCCCGGAAGGCTTGGAGCAATGTGCTCCAAGCCCATTCTGAAGCGGAACTCTAAGCTTAGAGGGTGTGACCAGCGGCCGACTGCGAGCAGGTCGGAGAGGTGGAGACGTTGACGAGCGTGTAGGCTGAGCCGGTGGCCGGGCACGTCGGCATCACGGAACCCTTCATATGTGGCAGAAGGGTGACTTCGGTGATCAGGACAGCGTCGGTGGCGACCTTCTTCTCTTCGAGGGCCCACTGCTGCACCGCGCCGTCAATTTGCTTCATGTTGGCGATGCACGCGTTCTTCTGGGCCGTGGCGCGCGCCTTCACGAAGTTCGGGATGGCGATGGCTGCGAGGAGGCCGATGATGGCGACCACGATCATGATTTCTACGAGCGTGAAACCGCTTTTGCGGGACTGTTGTGTTTTCATTTTGTTGGTTTTCTTTACGTG
>CALQJI020000133.1 GCA_943330855.2 Klebsiella pneumoniae | reverse complement strand
GCCCGGCGGGCCAGCCAGCGCTCGGTAAAGTTCATCCGGTGGTTGCGCCATGCGCTGCAAGAAAACCTCACGGAAGCCGCCGCCGTGCCCCGCCTGACCACTCTCTATGCCTCACTTTGACACACCTTCACTGGACACCGTTGCCCTTCACCATCGCGACCGGCGCAATGTCCACGGCGCTCGCTGTGACAACCTTTTCACTCTCCCTGCTCGGTGAACTCGCCGAGCGCCACCTGTTCTTCACGTCCGTCGCGCCGGACAAGATGCCCGTATGATGAGCCCCAAGCTTGCAACACCAGGGCGCCAAGACGCGAAGGCGCAAAGTCAGGAAGAGCATTGCGTCTCTGCGCCCTTGCGTCTTGGCGTTGAATCTTCGCCGCCGGCCAACACGCTGCTCCGCCAGTGGACCGGCCCGCTCACCGCCGACCTCGTCCGCGCGCCCGGCGAGTTCGGTCTCGGCCAAGTTCCCGCGCGACTCAAGCCCGACGCGACCACCACCGTCGTCTGCGGCTTCTGCTCCACGGGCTGCGGCTTGAATGTGCACCTCAAAGACGGCCAGGCCGTGAACTTGTCCGCCACCGCCGACTATCCCGTGAACCTCGGCATGGCTTGCCCGAAAGGTTGGGAAGCACTCACGCCGCTCGCCGCGCCCGACCGCGCCACGACTCCGCTGCTTCGCAATCCCGCCACCGGCAAACTGGAGCCGACCGACTGGGACCACGCGATGCAGGTCTTCACGCTTAAGTTCAAAGCCATCATGGACCAGCATGGGCCGGAGAGCGTCGCGTTCTTGAGCACGGGCCAAATTTGCACGGAGGAAATGGCCTTCCTCGGTGCGTTGTGGAAGTTCGGCATGGGCGCGCTGCACTGCGACTCGAACACCCGCCAGTGCATGGCCACCAGCGCTGTCGCCTACAAGCAGAGCTTCGGCTTCGACGCGCCGCCGTTCACCTACGCCGACTTCGAGGAGTCGGATGTGCTCGTCTTCATCGGCGCGAACCCGTGCGTGGCGCATCCCATCATGTGGCAGCGCGTGCTGCGCAACCGCCGCTCGCCCGAAATCATCGTGCTCGACCAGCGCGCAACCGAGACCGCGCAAGCCGCGACGTTGCACCTGCCGCTCGCGCCGAAGTCCGACCTCGCGCTGCTCTACGGCGTCGCGCATCTGCTCATCCAAAACGGCTGGGTGGACCAGGAGTTTGTGGACGCACACACGAGCGGCTTTGCGGAATTCGCGGAGTTTGTCCGCCAGTTCACTCCCGACGCAGTCGCAGCGCAGAGTGGCTTGACCGTCGGCCAAATCTACCGGCTCGCGGAGAGCGTGAAGCCCGGCAAGCGCGTGTCCTTCTGGTGGACGATGGGCGTGAACCAAGGCCACGAATCCACGCGCACCGCGCAGGCCGTCATCAACCTCGCGCTGCTCGGCGGCCACATCGGCAAGCCCGGCACCGGCGCGAACAGCATCACCGGCCAGTGCAATGCGATGGGGTCGCGCCTCTTCGCCAACGTCACGAGCCTGCTCGGCGGCCACGACTTCGCCAACCCGGAGCACCGCCGGAAAATCGCGACAACACTCGGCATCCCCGAGTCGGTGATTCCCACGAAACCGTCGCTCGCCTACGACCAAATCCTCGATGGCATCGCCGCTGACAAAATCAAAGGCCTGTGGGTCATTGCGACCAACCCGTCGCACTCGTGGATTGGGAAGGGCCGCGAAGGCTCCGGCGGCACGGGGTTGGACACCTTGCTTGCCAAACTCGACTTTCTTGTGGTGCAGGACATGTATCACACCACCGACACCGCCCTGCGTGCCGACTTGGTGCTGCCCGCCGCCGGCTGGGGCGAGAAGGAAGGCACGTTCATCAACAGCGAGCGGCGCTACGGGCTTGTGAAGAAGGTCGCCCGTGCGCCAGGCGAGGCGCTGGCGGATTTTCACATCTTCCGGCTCGTTGCGCACTACTGGGGCTGCGGCGCGATGTTCAGCGAATGGACTTCGCCCGAGGCCGCTTTCCAAATCCTCAAGCGCTGCTCCGCAGGCCAACCGTGCGACATCACGGGCATCGAAGACTATAGGCATCTCGACCGGAACGGCGGGATTCAGTGGCCGTTCGCTAGCGAGGGAATAGCGTCTGGGGAATGGGGAATAGGGAACAAGGTCACGCCCCATGCCCTATCTCCTATTCCCCACTCCCCATTCTCTCAGCGCCGCCTCTTCGCCGACGGCCGTTTCTTCCACGACGACACTCGCGCCAAGTTCCTCTTCTCCCCGCCGCGCGAGGCCCCGGATAAGCCCTGCGAAGATTTCCCCTTCATCCTCCTCACCGGCCGTGGCACGAGCGCGCAGTGGCACACGCTCACACGCACGGGCAAGTCCGACATCCTGCGCCAGCTCGCACCATCCGAACTGTTGCTGGAGCTGAATCCTGACGACGCCCGTCGGCTGCACCTCCGAGCCGGCGACACCGCCCGCGTCGCCTCGCGGCGCGGCGAACTCATGGCGCGCGTCCATGTCACCGCGACGGTGCGGACCGGCCAAGTTTACCTACCGATGCACGACGCGGCCACGAACCGCCTCACCTTCCCGGCCTTTGACCCGCATTCGCGGCAGCCGAGCTACAAGTATTGCGCGGTGAAC
Organism: Klebsiella pneumoniae; assembly: GCA_943330855.2. GTDB lineage: Bacteria > Verrucomicrobiota > Verrucomicrobiia > Limisphaerales > SXTU01 > SXTU01. The sequence goes on along the minus strand of CALQJI020000133.1, from coordinate 6,345 downwards.
GTGGAGCGCACAGACAAGGAGGTTAGCCGATGAACTCATTCGAAGGAGCGAGGCATTTATGCCGCAGGAACGTGAGCGTGCCGGAGCGGGTTCAAAGGGTCTTTTGCGGCGGCGGCCTTCTGCGGCCTGAAGGCCGCGCTCCACTGACGCCAGGAACCTCGCCCATATGAACCAGCGCACCTTCAGCGCCGAGCAACTCGTCCGCTTCTCCCCCGAGAAAGCCACGGTCACCGAGCTTTCCGTCACGGATTTCACCACCCTCGCCGTGTGGGGCGTGCGGCCCGGGCAGGAAGTTCCGGCGCACACGCATCCCGACGGACAGGACACTTGGGTGATGGTGCGCGGCGAACTGACTTACTACCTCGGCGGTGGCCAGCGCCGCACCATCCGCGCGGGCGACGTGGATGTCGCTGACAAGAACCAAGTCCACGGCGCGCGTAACGACTCCACCGCGGACGCCGTTTTCCTCTCCATCTACTCGGCCCCGAAGCTGGGTTGGGAGAAAGCCGAACCATGACCGAAACTGCGACGCTTAATCCCACCGCGACCGCCACCGGTGCGTTCACCGCCGAGCAGAAGAAATTTCTCTCAGGCTTCATGGCCGGCGTGGCGCAGCGCGGCATTCATCCTTACGTCGGCACGAGTTCGACCGGCCAGCTCACCGGCGACCCCGCGCAGGGCGGCGCGAACCTCGCCGAGGACACCGTCTATGGCACGCCGCTCGGCGACGTGACCAAGCAGGAGCGCTGGAAGCACGAGGAGCATCCGCTCGACGGCTGGGACCGCATTCTCGCGCACGCGGAGGTGGGGAAATTGCCGGACGAGGAAAATACGTTTCGCTTCCGCAACTTCGGGATGTTCCACGTCTCGCCCGCGCAGAACAGCTTCATGCTCCGCTGCCGCATCCCGGCGGGCGAACTTACGGCGGTGCAGATGCGCGGCCTTGCGGACATCGCGGACGATTATGGCAACGGCAAGTCCGCCGTCACCACGCGCTCGAACTTGCAGATACGCGAGATTGGCCCCGCGAACTTGGTGAACGTCCTCACGCGCCTGCAATCACTCGGGCTCACGGCGAAGGGCAGCGGCGTGGACAACATCCGCAACGTCACCGCGTCGCCCACCGCCGGCTTCGACCCGCGCGAACTGCTGGACACGCGGCCCTTCGCGCACGCGCTGCACCACTACATTCTCAATCACCGCGAGTTCTACAACCTGCCGCGCAAGTTCAACGTCGCCTTCGAGGGCGGCGGCGCGGTGGATACGGTGGCGGACACGAATGACATCGGGTTCATGGCCTGCCGCGTGGCGGAGGAAAGTGAGAAAGTGGGAAAGCGAGAAAGTGAGGTTGACCTCACGGCCCACTCTCCCACTCTCCCACTTTCTCACCTGCCCACTTTCCCCGCTGGCATCTACTTCCGCGTGGAACTCTGCGGCATCACGGGGCACAAACAGCTTGCGAAGGACTGCGGCCTGCTCGTGAAGCCCACCGAGGCGCTCGCAGTCTGCGCGGCGATGATCCGCGTCTTCCTCGAAAACGGCGACCGCACGGATCGCAAGAAGGCGCGGCTCAAATATCTCGTGGACAAGTGGGGGGTGGAGAAGTTCCTCGCGGAGACGCAGAAGAAACTCGCGTTCCCGCTCGTGCAGTTTCCGCTGGAGCAGTGCATCAAACGGCCCGCTGCCGTGAAGCACGGGCACGTCGGCGTGTATCGGCAGAAGCAGTCAGGGAAGAACTACATCGGTGTGGTCGTGCCTGTCGGCATCCTCTCGACGCGGCAGATGCGCCGCGTCGCCGACCTCGCGGCGAACTACGGCTCCGGCGCGCTCCGCCTCACGCCGTGGCAAAACCTCCTCATCCCCGATGTGCCCGACGGCTTCGTCGAGACCGTGAAGCGCCAGCTCGTGCGCATCGGCTTGCACCACGAGAGCACGAACATCCTCGGCGGACTCGTCGCCTGCACCGGCAGCGCCGGTTGCAAGTGGGCCGCGACGGAAACCAAGGGGCAAGCCGTCGCGCTCGGCGAGCATCTCAACAAGCAGCTCCAGCTCGACCAGCCCATCAACATCCACCTCACCGGCTGCCCGAACTCCTGCGCGCAGCACTACGTCGGCGACATCGGCCTGCAAGGCGTGAAGGTCGGCACCGCGAGCAGTGAGGGCTACCATGTTGTCTTCGGCGGCGGCACGGGCGCGGACGCGGCGATCGGCAAGCAGGTCTTCACCGGCATTCCCTTCAGCGATTTGCCCACGCTGTTGGAGCGCGTGTTAAAGACGTATCAAGCCAAGCGCCAGCCCGGCGAAACCTTCGCGGCCTTCACGCGCCGACATGAGGTGAAGCAGTTGCAGGAGCTGTTCAGCGAATGAAGGCAACGGAAGAGTTGAAGGGTTTAAGCGTTGAAGCGGAAGCGCCGCCGGACGCTTCAACCCTTCAACCCTATAACCCTTCAACTCCTCCGCCCCGCTAACCATGAACCAATTCGTCCCCGTCCTGCCCGACAGCGCGCCGTTCACCGCGGAGCAGCGCGCGTATCTCAACGGCTTTCTCGCCGGGCTGTTCTCCCGCGCGCCGCAGCCGGACCTAGCGACCGGCGCGTCCGAGGCGAGGCCGTTGACGCCGCTCACCATCCTGTTCGGTTCGCAGACGGGCAACGCGGAGAATCTTTCCAAGCGCATCGCGAAGGAGGCCGGCAAGCGCGGCTTCGCTCCGACGGTGCAAGACCTCGTCAAGTATGCCACCGCGCAGCTCGTGTCCGAGCAGGCGCTGGTCGTGGTCACGAGCACCTACGGCGATGGCGAGCCGCCAGACAATGCGAAGGCGTTCTGGGAACTCCTCAGCAGCGACGCCGCGCCGCAACTGGCGCTGACGAAGTTCTCAGTGCTGGCGCTCGGCGACTCGAACTACCCGAAATTTTGCGCGTTCGGCAGAGCCGTGGACGAGCGGTTCGAGAAGCTCGGTGCGACGCGCGTCCACCCGCGCACGGACTGCGACGTAGAGTATGAGGAGGCTTTTGCGAAGTGGATGAACGGCGCGTTGAGTGCACTGGCACCTGCCGCTGCGCCAGCGCCGGTGGTTGTTGTCGCCCCCGCTAAGACAACTTCCACCTACTCGAAGTCGCATCCCTTCCCCGCGCCGCTGCTCGCGAACGTCCAACTCAATGGCGAAGGCTCGGCGAAGGACACGCGGCACTTTGAGTTCGCGCTCGAAGGCTCTGGCCTCAGCTACGAGGCGGGCGATGCGTTGGCCGTCCGGCCCACGAACTGCGCGGAGCTGGCCGAAGAAGTCCTCCGTGCATTGGGCCGCTCCGGCGAAGAACCGGTGCCCGACCGCGATGGCAAGGAGACGCCGCTGCGCGAGGCGCTGGTGCATCACTACGAAATCACCCGCATCCCGCAGCCGTTGCTCAAGGCACTGGCGGAAAAGACCGGCGACGCGGAGCTGCTGAAATACGTCGCGCCCGGCGCGAGCGGCGACTTGGGGAAATTCATCTGGGGCCGCGAAATCATTGACCTGCTCCACGCGCACCCGGCGGCGAAGTTCGCGCCGGTGGAGTTCGTCGCGCTGCTGCGCAAGCTCCAACCGCGGCTCTACTCGATTTCCTCCAGCCCGAAGGCGCACCCCGGCCAGGTGCATCTCTGCGTGGGCGTGGTGCGCTACGATTCGCTGGGCCGCCCGCGCAAGGGCGTGTGCTCGACGTTCCTCGCCGACCGCGTGCCGACCGGCGGCGCGGTGCCGATATTCGTGCATCACAACAAGAACTTCCGCCCGCCCGTGAACCCGGACGCGCCGATGATTATGGTCGGCCCCGGCACGGGCATCGCGCCGTTCCGCGCGTTCCTCGAAGAGCGCCGCGCGACGGGCGCGACGGGGAAGAACTGGCTCTTCTTCGGCGACCAGCGCGGCGCGACGGACTTTCTCTTCCGCGAAGAACTTGAGGCGATGCAGCGCGACGGCACGCTGACCAGGCTGGACCTCGCGTTCAGCCGCGACCAGGCGGAGAAGATTTACGTGCAGACGCGGATGCTGGAGCACGGCAAGGAACTCTACGCGTGGCTGGCGGAGGGCGCCGGCTTCTACGTCTGCGGCGACGCGAGTCGCATGGCGAAGGACGTGGACGCGGCGTTGCACCAAATCATCCAGACCGCTGGTGGCAAGAGTGCCGAGGAAGCTGCGGCCTACGTGGCCTCGCTGAAGAAGGACAAGCGCTACCAGCGGGATGTGTATTGAGTCGGACGTAGGCGTCCGCGCTCCTTCACTTCGAGAAGACCCACGCGATGAGCTTCGGAATGCTGGGGGTCTGGCCTTGCGAGAGGATGCCGAGGCGGAAGATTTTGGCGCTGACCCAGACGCTGCCCAGCGTGAAGAGGCTGGTGAGCACGAGGCTGAGGGCGATTTCCCAACCGGGCACGCCGGGCGGGATGGCGATGCGGAGGAACATTATGAGCGGGGTGGCGGGCGGGAAGAGCGACAGCGCGCGGGAGAACGGACTGGCGGGGGATTGCAGCACGGCCATCCAGGTGAGCATGGGAATCATGAGGACCATCATCACCGGGACGATGAGGTTCTGCGCGTCGCGGATTTCGCTGCACGCCGCACCGACGGCGATGAACATGGAGCCGAACATGAGCAGCGCGAGAAGTTGGAAGAGAAAGAACCACGCGAAGAGGTGCCCCGGCACGTGACCGAGTAGGCCGAATTTCCAGAGCATCCACGCAACGCTGACGAGGTAGAGGGTCGAGAGCGTGAGCGAGACCAGGACGGTGCCGAAGAGCTTGCCGAGCATGAGCTGGAAGGGCGATACGCTGGCCAGCAGCACCTCGGAAATCTTCTGCATCTTTTCCTCCAGCACCGTGTTCAGGAGCGCGGGCGCGCTGCTCATCACCACCATGAAGAGCAGCATCATCGCGCCGATGGGCACCGCGTGGGTGGCGATGCGGTTCTCGAGTTTGGCGGCGATGACTTCGCCGGTGGTCTTCTGCTGGGCGAGTCCGAGGCGCTGGAGCGGCACCTGGCGGGAGAGCTGGCGGACTTGCTGGCTGTCCACGCCGGCGGCGGTGAAGCGGCGCTCGCGGATTTCGGCGTTGAGGGTGTTGTCCAGCCAGCTCGGCAGCTCGTGGAAGGTGGGCGTCTGCGTGTGGTAGAGCAGCTCGGTGTGGTTGGTGGCGTCGGGCGCGAGGATGTGCTGGCCGATGATGAGGAAGGCGAAGAGTTCCTTGCGCCGGACGCGTTCGGAGAGTTGCAGCTCGGCAGCTTTCAGGTCGTCGCCGGAGAGCATGAATTGTTCGAGGACGAACTCGGGTTGCTGCGGCAGGTCCATCTTGAGGCGCTGGCCTTGCATCTCGACAGAGACGGAGTTGGGCTGCGTGCGGAGGGCGTCGTTGCGGGCGTTGGCCTTGGCGGCGAGGGCTTCGTAGAGCTGGCCGGAGCGGTCGAGGACGGCGAGGCGGCGCGGGGTGAGGTCGGTCTTCTTCTGCGCGTAAACCTGCACGCCGATGGAGATCGCCATGATGACCGGCAAGAGCAGGACGCCGAGGATGAACGCCTTGCTGCGCACGGCGTTGAGATACTCGGTGGAGGCGACGCACCAGACTTTGTTCACGAGCCACCTCCCGTCGTCTTGGGTGCGGCCAACTCCGGCGCATCCGGCTTGGCGATACGGATGAAGATGTCGTGGAGCGATGGCTTCGTGACCTCGAAGTGGCGGACGATGGTGCGCGGGGCGAGGTCGCGGAGGAGGGTTTGCGGGTCGGGGTGGCGGAGTTCCTGCGACTGGCCGAGGTCGCGGACCAGCTCGACGCCGGGGAGGCTGCGGAGGAGTTCCACACCGCCGTCGCAGCTCACGCGGATGGTGTCCTCGCCGTAGCTGCGCTGGATGTCGGCGAGCGTGCCGTCGAGGACTTTGTTGCCCCGGTAAATCATGAAGATGAAGTCGCACATCGTCTCGGCCATCGCCATGTCGTGCGTGCTGAAGATGACGGTGGTGCCGGCGGCGCGGAGTTCGAGGATAGCGGTGCGGATGACCTCGAGGTTGACGGGGTCGAGGCCGGAGAAGGGTTCGTCGAGGATGAGCAGCTCGGGCCGGGCGACGACGGCGGCGATGAACTGGATTTTCTGCGCCATGCCTTTGGAGAGCGCTTCCACTTTCTTGTCGCCCCACTCGCTCAAGCCCATTTTCGCCAGCCACTTTTCAATCTCGCGGGCGGCATCGGCGCGGGCCATGCCTTTGAGCGCGGCGTAGTAGGCGAGCACGCGGCGGACGGTCATCTTCTTGTAGAGGCCGCGTTCCTCGGGGAGGTAGCCGATGCGGTCGTTCGCGGCGCGGGTGCTGCGCTCGCCGAGGACTT
>CALQJI020000132.1 GCA_943330855.2 Klebsiella pneumoniae | reverse complement strand
CGTGAAGGTGAAGGCTCGATTCGCCGAGCAGTCACTCAACGAGACGAACGTCCCCGAAGTAACCGCCGCGCTGAAGCCTCTGTTGAAGTGACGCAGGAGGGCTCACCCGTCGCAGGAGGGTGACGGCGATACCTCGTTGCAGCTACGGTGGCCGACGGTCGCCCCTCCCACTGCATCGTTCCGGCTCAGGGAAAAAGTGACCGGGGCCGCGCAGGGGCCGTCGCTTCAGGATGCACAACTTCATCAGGCGGGGCCTCACCGGTGGACACCCGGCGGCTCATCAGGCTCCGCCCGGAATTCGCCAACCACGCCATCACAAACAACCCCGTTCCCGCTACGACCATCGCGGCGGCGAGGGAGCAGTTCAGCCACATGCCGAGGTGCAGCCCTAACACGGAGCTGAGGGCCGCGTGCAGCACCGTGAGGCCGAGCATCACGGGGAAGCGGTGCGAGAGCAGCGTGGCCGTCGCGCCGGGCAGGATGAGCATGGCGATGACGAGGATGGCCCCGACCGCCTCGAACGCGCTCACCACCACTACCGAGAGCATCGCCATCAGCGCGTAGTGGACGAAGGTCGAGTTGATGCCCAGCGAGACGGACAGCGCGGGGTCGAAGGAGCTGACGAGGAGTTCCTTGTAGAAGAGGCCGACGAGCAGCGCGACCACGAGTGTCACCCCGGCCATGCGCACGACAGAGGGCGGGCCGAGCGTGAAGCCGGCCAGTTCGACCATCCCTTCCAGCGGGATGAAGGCAATCTCGCCGTAGAGGACGCATTCCTGGTCGAGGTCCACCTTCGACGCGAAGAGGCTGATGAGGATGACGCCCACCGCGAACAGGCTCGTGAACGCGATGCCGATGGCCGCGTCCTGCTTCACGCGCGATTTCTTGTGGATGACCTCGATGAGCACCGTCGTGACCGCGCCCGCCGCCAGCGCGCCGATGAACATCGGCAGCGAGCCACGGCTGCCGCTGATGAGGAACGCCACAGCAATGCCCGGCAAAATGCTGTGGCTGATGGCGTCGCCGACCAAGGCCATGCGGCGGAGGATGAGGTAATTGCCCACCAACCCGCAGGCGGTCGTGACGAGAAAGCCCATGAGCACAATCCAGAGGAAGCCGTTGCCGGGCTGCGTCCACGGCTCCACAAAGACGCGGTGGGCGTCGAAAGGTGGGATGAGGAGAGGAGAGAGGATAGAAGAGAGAGGATAGAGGTTAGCGCGGTGGACGCACGGGCTTTGGCGCAGGCGGCGGGCAGAAGGTTTCGGAGCGGTCTATCATGCCTTGGAGGATGGCTCCGGATTCTTGAAAAAGGGCGTCAAGGCGTGTGTGCTCGGCAGCGGTGATGTATTCGCAGTCGAGCGCGCTATCGAGCCAGCCTTGAGTTTCATTCGCTTCGCCTTGGGCTTCGTTCAGCTTGTTGACGAAGGCCGCTTCGTAGCGTCGTCGTGCCCAAGCTTCCGCAATCATGCTGCCCACTGCCCGCGACGAGCGCCGAATCTGGTCTGTCAGCGAGTAGCGTTCCTCTGCCGGAAAGCGCTTGGTCAGCCTGAACACTTCCTTCGCCGCCCCCCGCGCCTTCTGATACGCAATCAATTCTCGAAAACTTCTGATGAGGGCCATACGTGTCGTGGGTCCAGGCTATTCTCTATCCGCTCTCTTCTATCCTCTCCCGTAGCCGGGGGTTGTCTCCGACTTTGTTCCGAGTGAGACCGGCACGACCGGAATGGTCTTGCCGTGGGGGTCATGCTTCGTGTTCACCAGCCGTCGCTCCAGCTCGCGCACCGTCTCTTCGCCGAGCAAGTGCTCAATCTTCTCCGCGTCCTCGTGGACATGGTCGGCGGCGAGTTGCGCTTCGTTGGTGAGATAGAGTTCCCAAAGGCGGTGGTTGCGGACGATGGCGCAGGCGCGTTGCCAACCGTCCGGCGTGACGAAGATGTGGCTTCCGTCGTCGTGCAACGTGGCGAGGCCATGCGTGCGGAGCGCGGCGGCTTGGACGGCGACTTCCTCCAACGTCTCGCGGCGGCGCTCGGCGAGTTCGCACAGGGAGACGCCTTCGCCTTGGAAGCTGCGGGCTTCGAGGACGTGGTAGATGGCCTTGAGGGTGTTCTCGCGCTGGATGCGCGCGGCCCGGCTGCGTTGCCGCCACCAGCGCGCGACGATGCCGTGGCGCGGGCCGAAGAGGAACGCGGCGGCGAACACCGCCGTCGCCGCCAGCACCATGAAGGGGCCGGTGGGGAGGTTGTTTCCGAGGAAGCTCAGGAAGGCTCCCAGCGCGCCCGCTGCCATGCCGAAGACCGCCGCGAGCAGGAGCATCCGGTGCATCCGGTCGGTGAGCAGATACGCGGCGGCGGCGGGCGTGATGAGCATCGCGGACACGAGCACGACGCCGACGGCTTGCAGCGCGATGACAACCGCGAACGCGAGCAGCAGCATCAGCCCGTAGTGAAACGCCTGCACGGGCAAGCCCACCGCGCGCGCGAACTCGGCGTCGAAGCTGGTGACGAGGAACTCCTTGTAGAACACGGCGATGACCACCACGGCCAGCCCGGTGACGACGGCCATGAGCTGCACGTCCGCCGCGCCGATGGCCGCCGCCTGGCCGAAGAGGAACTTGTCTATGCCGCTTTTGTTCCCGGTGGGCAGGCGCTGAATTATCGTCACCATGCAGATGCCGACGGCGAAGAACGACGCGAGCACGAGGCCGAGCGCGGTGTCTTCCTTCAAGCGCGTGGTTTGCTTAATCAAATGCACCGCGCCCGCTCCGAGCAGTCCCGCAAGCGTCGCGCCGATGAAGATGGCGGCGGGGTCCTTGCTCATGTTCCAAAGAAACCCGAGCGCCACGCCGGGCAGGACGGCGTGCGAAAGGGCGTCGCCGACCAAGGCCATCTTCCGCACGACGAGGAACGAGCCGAGCAGGCCGCAGGAAATGCCCAGCAGCATTGAGCCAAGCAGAGCGTAACGGACGGACGGGTCTTGAAAGGTGAAGAAACGGAGGGCTTGGTCCCAGAGCGTGGTCTCGGAGATGTCGCCGATGCGGGCGGCGTGGGCGGCAGGGGTGAGGAGAAGATAGGAGATAGGAGATAGAAGATGGAGGAACCGGACGGTGGTCCGGTTGGTTTGCGAGCTGATGGTCGCTAAACGGCTCATTTCTATTCTCTCTCTTCTATCCGCTATCCTCTCCACTACCCCTTCACTCGCACCGCCTCGGCCACCTCGCTCAAAATCGTCAGTCTTCCCCCATACGTCTTCTGCAACGTCTCGTAGTTGAACACTTCCTCCGTCGGGCCGAAGGCGACGACGCGCATGTTCAGCAACAGCAGCATGTCGAAGTAGTTGCGCGCGGTGGGCAGGTCGTGGTGGACGACGAGCAACGTCTTGCCGGCGGCGCGCAGCTCGTGCAGGAGCGAGATGATGGCGGACTCGGTCGCGGCGTCCACGCCGGAGAACGGCTCGTCCATGAAGTAAAGGTCGCTCTCTTGCGCCAGCGCGCGGGCGAGGAAGACGCGCTGCTGCTGGCCGCCGCTCAAGTTGGAAATCTGCCGGTTCACGTAGGGCAGCATCTTGACCTTGTCGAGACACTCGCGGGCTTTGTCGTGGTCGGCCTTCGTTGGGCGCTTGAGCAAGCCCAGCTTTCCGTAGCGGCCCATGAGCACCACGTCCATCACACTCACGGGGAAATCCCAGTCCACGGACTCGCGCTGCGGCACGTAGCCGACGCGGCGGAGGTTCTTCGCCACGGGTTCGCCGAAGACCTTCACCCAGCCGCTGCTGACGGGCAGCAGGCCCATCGCAGCCTTGATGAGGGTGGACTTCCCCGCGCCGTTGGGCCCGACGATGCCGACGAGCTTGCCCGGCGGCACAACGAGGTCCACGCCCCACAGGACGGGCTTCTTGTGGTAAGCGACGGTGAGGTCGTGGATTTCGAGGGGAGGCGCGTCAGCCATGCGAAGAGGTTTTTGCCACAGATGGACACATATGGACACAGATGAAGCAGGGGCTGGCCGCGAAAGAGCGCAGAGAAAACAAAGGGGAACCCGAGGACAAAGTCCTCTGCGAACTTTGCGTTCTTTGGCGGCAGCTCAATCTGTGCTCATCCGTGTTCATCTGTGGCTCGCGTTCAGAACCGCCACGAGATGCCCACGAAGGGATTCCAGTCATCGGCCGCGCGGGTCACGCCGAGGTTGATGCCGGCGTCGAGCTGGATGTTCTTGGTCAGCGCGTAAGTCAGGCCGAGGTCCACGGTGCCGACCCAGCTTGAGCCGCGCTCGGCGCTGACGCTGCTGAAGAACTCAACGTAGCCGCCGAGGTCGCCGACGATGTCGTGGCTGAAGGTGACGGTGTTCACGAACTCCGGGTGGTAGCCGCTGCTGGTCGTGTCGCGCACGATGTCGACTTGCGTCATCAAGCCCATGCCCCATCCAGCTGGGAGTTCCACTGCGAGCGGCGCGATGAGGCCAAACTCCACGGAGCGGTTGCCGAGCTGGTCTTGGTTCGTCGGCAGCTTGAAGTAGGGCATCAGCGCGAACGCTGTAGTGCCTCCGTCGTTGCCCCAGAGGTTCCACTTCAAGCGCGTGACGATGTCCCCGAAGCCGCGCTGTTTCGAGACACCAGCGGCGGGGTCGGAGGTGTGGACGTAGCTGTGCGGCTGCAGGACGAGTTGCACGTCGAGGCTGTTGAGCAGGCCGACCTTGAAGTTCACCGGCGCGATGCCCCAGGTGCGGACGATGGTGCCGTCGCGGGCGGCGTTGTGCTTGTCGTAGCTGTAATTGACGAGGTCCATCTCGATTTGGAAATGGCCGGCGTCCACGGTGTAGGGCGACTCGGTCTTGTCGGGCCGGTCGGTGGACATCTCGCGCAGCCACTGCGGCGGCGTGGGGTTGAAGAGGTTGTATTGCGACTTGTCCGGCGCCGGGTCAGCGGCGAGCGCGGCGGCGGCGATGAACCAGAGAGCGAAGTTGAGAACGGGTTTCATGAGTGGAGACAGCAGTTGTGTGGGGTTTGGAATTGAACCACTAACCGGGACTAACTGGAACTCATGGGAAGTGAATCGAACAGCGCTTCGGCTTTCTTGGGCCGCGTCTTCATTAGTGCCGGTAAGTGCAGGTTAGTGGTTAGTTGGCTACTTCAGCGCCCCCACGATGGTCGTGAGGTTGTGCTTGATCATGCCCTCGTAGGTGCCGAGGTCGTAGCCGTTTTCCATCTGGCCGGGCGTGCCCATCGCGTCGGAGAACAGCTCGCCGCCGACTTTCACACCGGCGTCTTTCGCGATGCGTTGAATGGTCGCGGGCGACACGCTGGACTCGACGAAGATGGCCTTCACGCGCTTCTGCTTGATGAAGTCCACGAGCTTGGCCATGTCCGCGAGGCCGGCCTCGGTGACGGTGGAGACGCCTTGCAGGCCGACGACTTGAAAGCCATACGCGCGCCCGAAGTAGTTGTAGGCGTCGTGGCTGGTGACGAGGATGCGCTTGTCCTTTGGCAGCTCGGCGGCCTTCTTGAGCGACCACTCGTGCAACGCGCGAAGCTTGGTGGCGACTTCCTTGCCGCGCTGTTCGAAGTGCGCCTTGTTCGCCGGCGAGAACTCGCTCAAGCCCTTCACCACTGTCTGCGCGCACAAGGCCCACAGCTCGACATCGAACCAGACGTGCGGGTCGAAGTGGCCCTCGAACTCCGGCGGTTCCAGCAGCTTCTTTTCCGGCACGCCCTCGGTGACGGGATAAACAAACTTCTTCGTGCGCGCGAGCTTCGTGAAGATGTCGGTCATCTTCCCCTCGAGCACGAGGCCGTTGTAGAAGATGACCTCGGCCTGCTGGAGCTTGGAGACATCGGCGGCAGTGGCCTTGTAGAGGTGCGGGTCCACGCCCGCGCCCATGAGGCCGGAAACCTCCACGCGGTCGCCGCCGACATGCAGCACGAGGTCCGTGACCATCGAGGTGGTGGTGGTTACGCGGATTTTGCGCTCGGCTGCGGAGGCGGAGGGAGTGGTGATCGGTAGCGAGAGGGTGGGGATGGCCGCAGCAGCAGCCAGCAGTAAGGCAGTCCGTAACACACAGGGTCGGTTCAGTTTCATGTTCAAGGTCGTTGCCCAACCAACGGCTGGCTGGAGTCAGCGTGGACGAAGGTAGGAAGAATTTTGATTGGGTCAAGAAATATTTTTAGTCAAATCTAACTTAATCTGGTTCCCCGATGTGCCGCTCCGGCCGGAGGGCCGGTCTCCGGCCCGGCAGTGCGGAGACCCGCCTTTAGGCGGGGAGAATTCCGGTCTTGCAAGATGACGTGCATTGCGGCTTCAGGGGTGAGTTGCTTCGCTGAAGCAGGGAGTCCGAATGGGCTCTCCGCTCGATCTGACGGCAGTTTAGCCGTTTGGCGGCTGACCTCCACGCTCTAGATGTCCATGATGAGTTTCCGGCGCCCGACCAGTGGGTGGCGTCTCGGCGAGAGCCGGTTCGGAAAGTCAGGCAGCGCATTGATGAGCGGTTTGTCGCCTAGCAACTCGGGGCATCGGTTGTGTGCACATCACGCTGGAAGTGCACGGTGGCCGCCTGGGCGTCGCGAACGGCATCGCTGCGAAGCCCGCAACTGAAGTTTTGTTATGCTGTGCTGCTCGCCTTTCGTTGCGCATATCAGTATCCTTCGAGGGTGCATCTGGCTCATCTGCGACTTCGGGATTATCGCAATTACCTGCGCCTTGACGCGGATTTCGGCCCCGGGTTCCACCTTCTCGTTGGCGACAACGCACAGGGAAAAACCAACATAATTGAGGCTATCTACCTGCTGGCCACATTGCGTTCCTTTCGTGGTGTAGGCAGTGCGCAGATGGTCCGACACGCGGCAAAGGGCTACTTCGTTGGGGCGACCATCGTTAGTGCGGCGCAGCGGGAAATTAAGATGTATTGGTCCGCAGCCGAGCGGAAGCTCACACTTGATGAGCAGCCCGTCCGCCGGTTGACCGATTATCTCGGCACACTACAGGCGGTGGTGTTTTGCACGGAAGACTTGCAGCTCGTGAAGGGCACCTCACGCACGCGCCGACGCTTCCTGGACCTGCTGCTCATGCAGACACAGCTTAATTATCTGCCACTCCTCCAGCGCTACGCGCATGCGCTTCGGTCGCGAAATTCACTACTCAAGCAGCGCTCACCTGACGCCGCGTTGCTCGACAGTTTCTCCCAGGAACTCGTCAGCGTTGGCGAGCTTCTCATCACCGCGCGGCGCGAACTCCTGCCGCGCATCTCGCCGTTGGCACGTCTCGCCTATCGGCGCATTTCAAATGATGCCGAGGAACTCCGGCTTGAATATCAGCCCAGTGTGAAGGCCGATTTCGCGGTGGAACTCGCCCGGTCCAGAGAGCGCGAGCGCACCTACCGCTGCACAATTGTCGGCCCGCATCGCGACGAACTCGCACTGTTAGTTAACGGGCAGGCTGCCGCGCAGTTCGGCAGTGAGGGCCAGAAACGCACGCTCGCCATCGCCCTCAAGATGGCGCAGGCCGAATACGTCACAGGTCTGTTAGGCGTTCCGCCAGTGTTGCTCATTGACGACGTGATGGGCGAGCTGGACGCGAAACGCCGAAGCGGACTGCTCCCGCTACTAGAGCGCACACAACACGCACGCGGGCAGGTCTTCATGACATGCACAGAAGAAAGTTGGCCGCGCGAGTTGAGCCGCACTCTGCACCGGTGGACAATAAAATCCGGCGCTCTCGCCACTGCAGGAAAGCATTCCAAAGGATGAGTGGCCTATGCCGGATTTTCATCATTTCGGTTAGGAACCGGATTGATAGAAATGACGACGAAGCCACAAGAGGCGTGGGATGGCATCGAAAGCAAGATGGTGAAAGGAACAGGGTGGGTGGCATTGGCATTTAAGCGAGGAGAGTTGCCTAGCGGCACGGAAACACACAGGGAATGGGAGGCGTTGTTCAGAAATCAGGGCGGGTGAAATGGATGGATTATGGGCAGTTTTTAGGAATTCTATAAAAACCTGTCAGTTTTTTACAAAAAACTATTGCACAGATTGGGGAGTGAGCTATTGTCTTCTCGTTGTTCGAAACGAAGTAAGCGGAAGTAGAAAATGTGACGAAATCAGTGCTGACATTTTCGACTTGGAAAAAAAAGATTTGACATCTATAAACAACGCGTATTAGATGTTAGAATTATTCTGTTACTTTAAGATTGATAAAAAGATTTTCGGTTTGGTTCCTTGAAAATTGAATTGTGCGATAAGAAGATAAGAAAGTCGACTCCGGATTCTATTAACCTGGTTCCGGAGGAGTTTTAATAAGTGCAAAGAAGAGTAGAAACTCAGCAAGAAGCAAGCTAACGTTTTTTAACGGAGAGTTTGATTCTGGCTCAGAACGAACGCTGGCGGCGTGGATAAGACATGCAAGTCGAGCGGAATTTCAGAAGTAGCAATACTGCTGAGATTCAGCGGCGCAAGGGTGCGTAACACGTGGGCAATTTTCCCTAAAGTTTGGAATAACTCCGAGAAATCGGAGCTAATACCAGATGTGCAAACCGAGGGGCATCCCTTGGTTTTGAAAGCTGGGGACCGCAAGGCCTGGCGCTTTAGGATTAGCCCGCGGCCTATCAGCTAGTTGGCGAGGTAACTGCTCACCAAGGCTAAGACGGGTAGCTGGTCTGAGAGGACGACCAGCCACACTGGAACTGAGACACGGTCCAGACACCTACGGGTGGCAGCAGTCGAGAATTTTTCTCAATGGGGGAAACCCTGAAGGAGCGACGCCGCGTGGGGGATGAATGGCTTCGGCCCGTAAACCCCTGTCATCTGCGAGCAAATCTTTTCAGAAAATATCTGAAAAGTTGATAGTAGTAGAAGAGGAAGGGACGGCTAACTCTGTGCCAGCAGCCGCGGTAATACAGAGGTCCCAAGCGTTGTTCGGATTTACTGGGCGTAAAGGGTGCGTAGGCGGCCTTGAAAGTCCGGTGTGAAAGCTCAGAGCTTAACTCTGAAATTGCATTGGAAACTTCAGGGCTAGAGGAATGGAGGGGGAGCTGGAATTCTCGGTGTAGCAGTGAAATGCGTAGATATCGAGAGGAACACCAGTGGCGAAGGCGAGCTCCTAGACATTTCCTGACGCTGAGGCACGAAAGCCAAGGGAGCAAACGGGATTAGATACCCCGGTAGTCTTGGCTGTAAACGGTGCGCATTTGCTGTGGGCGGGTTCGACCCCGTCAGTGGCGAAGCTAACGCGATAAATGCGCCGCCTGGGGAGTACGGTCGCAAGATTAAAACTCAAAGAAATTGACGGGGGCCTGCACAAGCGGTGGAGTATGTGGCTTAATTCGATGCAACGCGAAGAACCTTACCTGGCCTTGACATGCAAGCAGT
>CALQJI020000131.1 GCA_943330855.2 Klebsiella pneumoniae | reverse complement strand
GGGGGCTCGCAGCTCGCCCTCCTGCTCGTTCTACCTCGCGGCGAACTTCTCGGACTTGACCTCGAAGGCCAGAAACCGTTCCCTTCGCGCCGGAAGGTGTCTCACTTTTCGAGCGCCACCCGCCGCACTTTTCAACCGGCGTTTACAGCGAGGCCTGACCGAACATTTGCACCAGCGCGTTCGTATCCAGGACCACCGTCATGGGGTGGCGTGCTGGCGCAGGGCGGCCCGTGCCTCGCGCACCAGCTCCGGCAGCCGCGCGAGCTTGCCGGCGGCCCGGTCCGCGTCAAAGCCCGCGTCGAGCCGGCTCGAAACCTCTTCCAACTCCAATTGCAGCGCCACGCGATGCAGCAAAGCCACATCCTCATCGCGCAGCCGGTCAATTTCCGCGTGCAGTAGCGGGCGGAGTTGCTTTGGGTCAAGCTCAGTGAGCGTGCTCATGGTGTGTGTCTGCCATAGTTTCAGGGCCGAACCAAGGCACAAATCATGCAGCCCGCGCAACCCGCCGGCCCCGAGTTGGAAGTCGCCGTCACCGGCCGCAACGCCGTCGCGCGTAACCCCTCACCCCGGCCCTCTCCCCTCATCCGATGAAGGGAGAGGGAGCAAGAGGCCACGCGGTAGCGCGGCCCTACCCAACCCTGTAGGAGACGACGTGAGGCGTCTCTGACGCTGGTGACGCTGGTTCCGCTTTCACCACCAGAACAACCAAGCAAGGTCGAGAAGGCACCGTGAATCCGCTTACGCGAGAATCGTCTGCGGCACCTGGCCGTGGGCGTGCGTTAGTGGCAGGCGCGCCCACCGTATCTGGCTGCCCAACCTTTTACGTTTTACTCATTGCGCATCACGTCTTCGCAAAAGGCCGGGGCTGGTGTGTCGCGGGGCTGGTGTTGACGGTGCGGCGCTTCTGCCGCATTCTGCGCGCATGAGCATCACCGCCATCGTCGAGAACGACACGATCAGGCTGCCCGTGCATGTGGCGAATGGAACCAGCGTGGAAATCATCCTGCCGGATGAGCGCGGTGAGAATGCCGGCGCCCTGGGCTGGATGAAGGAGTTTGTGGGCTGCATTGACACGCTGCCGCCCGATGCGGCGGGGCGCCACACGGACTACGCCCACGGCCGCAAGCGGCGGCTGTAAAATTGTGAAGGTCTTCGCCGACACTCATTATTTCGTCGCTTTGTTGAGTTCGCGGGACGCGGCTCACGCGGTGGCCGCCGCTTGGAAACCGGATGCGTCGGGGGTGGAGGTGGTAACGACGAGCTGGGTGTTTGTGGAGCTGGCTGACGGCATGAATCTGCCTGCGGAGCGCGATGCGGTGGCGCGTCTCATCCTGCGACTGCGCGCGGACCCAAGGACGCGGGTGGTGCCCATGTCGGAGGAAATGCTATGGCGGGGCTTCGAGGTTTTCCGTCAGCGCCGGGACAAGGCGTGGTCGCTGACGGATTGCATTTCATTTGTGGTGATGAGTGACGAAGGAATCACCACAGCGCTGACGGGCGACCATCACTTTGAGCAGGCGGGATTCACCGCGCTGCTGAAATAGCCCCGCCGCCCGCCTTTCAAAAGGCTTGCCCGCCATTTTGCCCGCCCGCGATACTCCGCCCCATGAAACACGTCCGTCTCGGCATCGTCGGCCTCGGCAACATCGGCAAGTTCCACGCTGGCTACCTCCTCGACAAAAAAATCTCCCGCTGCGAGCTGACCGCCGTCAGCGACGCGTTCGCGCCCGGCCTCGCGCCTTACCAGAATCGCCCCGGCCTCCAGACCTTCGCGAGCTGCGAGGAGATGATTCGCTCGGGTGCGATTGACGCGCTCATCGTCGCGACACCGCACTTTCTGCACACCACCATCGGCATTGACGCGCTGAAGAACGGCCTGCACGTCATGGTCGAGAAGCCCATCTCCGCGCACAAGGCCGACGCCGAGCGGCTCATCGCCGTGGCACAGGCGCATCCCAAGCAGGTCTTCGGCGGGATGTTCCAGATGCGCGTGGAGCCGCGTTACCAGAAGATCAAGGCGCTCCTCGCCAGCGCGGACTTCGGCCAGCTCACGCGTGTGAACTGGATCATCACCGACTGGTTCCGCACCGAGGCCTACTACGCCAGCGGCGGCTGGCGCGCGACGTGGAAGGGCGAGGGCGGTGGCGTGCTGCTCAACCAGTGCCTGCACCAGCTCGACGTGCTCCAGTGGCTCTGCGGCATGCCCAAGACCGTGCGCGGTTTCTGCCAGCTCGGGCGCTTCCACAACATCGAGGTGGAGGATAACATCACGACGTTCATGGAGTGGGCCAACGGCGCGACCGGCGTCTTCATCTCCTCCACCGGCGAGGCCCCCGGCACCAACCGCCTCGAGCTCTGCGGCACCCGCGGCAAGCTCGTCGTGGAGAACAACAAGCTGAACTTCACCCGCAACGATTCCGACATGGTCGAGTTCAGCAAGACCTCGAAGAGCGGCTTCGCCAAGCCCGAGGTTTGGAACTGCGAGATCCCCTTCGAGAACGCCCCCAATCCGCACGGCATCCTCATCCAGAACTTCGTGGACGCCATCCTCGACGGCACCCCGCTCATCGCGCCCGGCGCCGAAGGCATGGGTTCCGTGGAGCTGGCAAACGTCCTCCTCTACTCCTCACTCATCAACCAGAGCATCGAGCTGCCGATGGACAGCGCGGCGTGGGAAACCAAGCTCAACGAACTCATCGCCAATTCGCGCCACGAGAAGAAAGTCGTGGCGAACACGGCGGAGGATTTCACGAAGTCGTTTAGCCGTTAGGCCCGTAGCCGCCGAGTTGAGGAGGCGGACTTTTTTGAGCGCGGAAGAATCCGCCTGCTGACCTCGGCGGCGGCTCTTTGGCCGCGCTTGATTCGCGGCCTCGCGCCACCTAGTTTCGCCCACGTATGGAAAGCACGCTCGACCTGCCGGTGGTGAAGGATCAGCACGCGTTCAACCTCAAACGCTGGGCGGAAGTCTGCGCTGACCCCGTGCTGGCCTCGTATGAGTTTCGGGTCGAAACCGACCGCTACGGACATCCCATTATGATGCCTCCTCCCGGCTTTGACCACAGCGCCCACCAGTCGGAAATCGCCATCCAGCTTCATGCGTTGATGCGGGGTGGCAAGGTTCTCACCGAGTGTCCCGTATCCACCGCCGACGGGATCAAGGGCGTGGACGTGGTTTGGATCTCGACCGGGCGCATCCCCAAGGCCCGTCGGAAGAACGTGCTCGTGCAAGCGCCCGAGATTTGTGTGGAAGTCATTTCGCCCGGCAACACGCGGGGTGAAATCGAGGAGAAGAAGCGGCTGTATTTCGCGTCAGGCGCGGAGGAGGTCTGGTTGTGCGACGGGAAAGGCCACCTGGCCTTCTACCGTAAATCGGAGCCGGCCAAGGCCAGCGGACGCTCCACGCTTTGCCCGGAGTTCCCTGCCGTGCTGGCCGACTGACGGGCTTGGGGGCGCTCACTCGGGCGCTTGCGGGCGCGGGATGTCGCGGAGGCGATTGCGCAGCATGGTGGCGCGGAGGATGTCGCGTTCCTCGGCACCGAGCTTCTCGGCGTGCTGTTGCTGCAGGTGCGCGGGTTGGGTGAGGAGGAACATCTCGTCGGTGAGGGATCGATCGAGCTTCGTGAAGAGGCCCAACTCTCCGCCGAGCCGCAGAAGGGAGAGGAGGTTCATCGTCTCCTTGGAAGTGATCGTGTGCGCGTTGGCGAGGACGCCGTAAGCGCGCCCGATGTGGTTGAAGACGATCTTGGATTTCTTCTCGATCAGCAACAGGCGGGCGTTTTCCTCTTCTTCGATGATCTGATTAAGGGCCTTGCTGATGCGCTCGATGATCTGCGGCTCGGATTCACCGAGGGTCATCTGGTTGGAGACTTGGAAGACGTTGCCGAGGGCTTCGGTGCCTTCGCCGTAGAGGCCGCGGACGGCGAAGTTGAGCTTGTTCGCGGCATTGATGATGCGGGTGATCTCCTCGGCGAGGACGAGGCCGGGCAGGTGGAGCATGGCGCTGACGCGGATGCCGGTGCCGAGGTTCGTGGGGCAGGCGGTGAGGTAGCCCAGCTCGGGGGTGAAGGCGAAGGCGAGCTTGGTCTCGAGCGCGGAGTCGAGTGCGTCAATGGCCTGCCAACAGGCTTTGATTTGCAGGCCGGGGCGGAGCGCCTGCATACGGAGGTGGTCTTCCTCGTTGATCATCACGCAGAGGCTTTCCTCTTGGTTCACGACGAGGCCGCTGCCCGAGCCTTTGGCGGCGTGTTCGCGGCTGATGAGGTGGCGTTCGACGAGGATTTGCTTATCGAGCGCGGAGAGGTCGTCCATCGCGGCTCCGAAGTGCGGGGCGAGCTGGGGGAGGGTTTCGACGGCAGGCTGGATGGCTTCGAGAACGCGGAGTCGGTCGGGCTTCTTGGCCCACGAGGGGAAGGGGTGCTTCTTCAGGTTGCGCGCGAGCCGGACGCGGCTGGACATGACGATCTGATCGCGCGGGCCGGTGCGCTGGCAGGCGACTGCGGGCGGGGCGAGGAATTCGTGGATGGTCATGGGTCGGTTTTGAGTTTTGCGTTTCGCAGTTGGGGCAATCGCGGCTATCGGCCAGCGCAGAACTCCAAACGCAGAACTTCTGGCTCGGTCTATTTCAGACGTTTGATCTCGTCGCGCAACTGGGCGGCTTCCTCGAAGTTCTCTTCCGTGACGGCTTTTTCGAGGCGCTTCTGGAGTTGCTTGAGTTTCTGCGCCTCAGCGCGGGATTGCTGGAGTGCGGCGGGGACCTTGCCGGTGTGGCGCGTGCCTTTGTGCATGGTCTTGAGCATTCCTTCCAGGCCATCGCTGAAGGTGATGTAGCACTCGGAGCAGCCGAAGCGGCCGGCTTTCTTAAAGTCTGCCTGCGAGTAACCACAGGTGGGACATTTCGCGCCGAGGTCAGTGGCTGTCTCGGGCTCAGATGGGGCGGCTGCGGCGCTCAAGCCGAGGAGCAGGTCAGAGTAGCTGGTGGGATCGTCCACGCCCTTGTCCTTGGAGCAATCCTCGCACAGGTCCACCTTCTGCATCTTATCGCCGACGATCTTGGTCAGGTGGACCTTGGCTTCGTTTTGTTTGCAGGCGTTGCAGAGCATGGCGGTGAAGGCTGCGGTCAAATTGGCTCGCCGCTCACCTTGGTCAAGGCGTGATACTTCTCGATGAGCTGCTTCGACAGCGCGCCGGGTTGGCCGGTGCCGATGACGCGCCCGTCAATCTTCACGACGGGGATGATCTCCGCGCCGGTGCCGGTGAGGAAACATTCGTCGGCGTTGAAGAGGTCGTAGCGCGTGAGGTTCGGCTCACCTGTCTTGAGCCCCAACTCGCGGCCAAGGTCCATCGCGGTGGCGCGGGTGATGCCATAGAGCGCACCGGCGGACAGCGGCGGGGTGAGGAGTTCGTTGCCCTTGATGATGAAAATGTTGTCGCCCGTGCATTCGGCCACGTAGCCGTCGGAGTTGAGCATGATGGCCTCTTCGACGCCGGCGTTGTTGGCCTCGATCTTGGCCAGGATGTTGTTGAGGTAGTTGAGCGACTTGATGGCCGGGTTGACAGCGTTGTGCAGATTGCGCGTGGTCGCCACGGTCACGATGTCCATGCCGCGCGCGTAGAGCTCCGGGGGGTAGAGCTGGATTTTACCAACGATGACGATGACCGAGGGTGCTTTGCAGCGGTTGGGGTTCAACCCCAGCGTGCCCACGCCGCGAGTGACGACGAGGCGGATGTAGCCGTCGGTGATTTTGTTCTTCCGGCAGGTGTTCAGGACGGCCTTGGTCATCTCGGCGGGCGTCATCGGGATGGTGAGCAGGATGGCCTTGGCCGAGTAGTAGAGGCGGTCAATGTGCTCCTTCAGCTTGAAAACTTTCCCGTGATAGGCGCGGATGCCCTCGAAGATGCCGTCGCCGTAGAGCAGCCCGTGGTCGAACACGGAGATCTTGGCCTTATCCTCGTCGTAAAACTTGCCGTCGATATAGACTTTCATGTCAAAAGGTCCCGCCAGCGTAGGGGAATGGCGCAAAACGGCGCAATACAGGAATTGGAATTGAGGCCGGAAGACAGAGGACAGCTATCAGCGAGCAACAGGCAACGGGGCGTGGCACGGACCGCCAAGACTGACCGCAGCTCTCTGACTTCTGCCCCCCGCTCTCCGACCTCTGATTTTTCTGTTTGCCCGACGCGGGCTTTTGGTCAACATCGCGGACAATGCAACGGCCTATTTTTCGACGCGCACTCGCGGTGGCTATCGCCTGCCTCGCAGGGGTAGCACTCGCCGCCGAGTTCACGGTTTTCAAGTTCAAGGACGGCACCTCGATCACGGGCGAATCCCTCGGCGCCAACGAGAAGAGCGTCATGTTCAGGGACAAAGATGGCAAATTACTGCCCACCCGCGTGGCGTGGACCAACTTCACCCAGGAGACGCTCAAGGACTTCGCTAAAAATCCGAAACTGCGCCAGTTCGTGGAACTGCTCATCGAGGACGCCGCCCCTGCCGCTGGCACGGGTGGCGAGGTCAGCATCCCGGAAGTGGTCGTCCAAAAACGCGACTGGAAGCAACCCAAGGCCGTGACAGAAAAGCCAGTGCGGCCCGAGAAGCCCGGGATGATTGGCGGGATGTTCGGCACAGGCGTGGGCTGGTTCAGCCTGCTCGTGGTCTACGCGGGCATCATCTATGCGGGCTTTGAGGTCGCCGCTTATCGTCGCCGCCCCAAGCAGTTGGTCATGGGCTTGTCCGCCATTCCCGGGCTCGGCTTTTTCGCACCTATCGCCTTCCTCATTATGCCGCCGGTGAAGACCGTGGAGGAAACCAAACCCAATTCCGTGGCGCAGGCAGCGGCGATCGCAGCCGCGCAGAAGCCGGAGGAGAAACCCGCCGCACCCGGCAAGAAGAAACCGGGCCTCGCCTTTGGCAAAAAAGTGGACGATGCCGGCCACGCCCCCGCTGCGGGCGGTCACAAACCCGTCGCCACCGCCAAACCCGGAACCCCGACTGCCACACCTGTCGCCACCGCCTCACCCGTGAAAGCCCCGGCCCCGCAAGCCGCTCCCAGCGCCCCGACCATCGAGGCCGCCGTCTTCCGTCGTGGCGAGACCAACATCAACAAGCGTTTCATCGAGAGTAAGTTCGGCGGCTTCTTCAAAGCCGTCCTAGGACCTGCCGAGAAGGAGATGTGGCTCGTCTGGGTCACCGCCACTGGTGGCGAGTTCTGGAGTAAGCGCATCGTCAGCATCAGCCAGACCGAGGTAGTGGTAAACTGCCCCCAGGAAGGCGGCGGCACACTCGACGAGACCTTGCAGATCGCCGCTATCCAAGAAATCCACCTCCGTCCACAGGAAGGCTGACCCATGAAACTCCGCACCATCCTACTCTTCGGCGCACCGGGCTCCGGCAAGGGCACACAGGGTAAAATCCTCGGCACCATCCCCGGCTACTACCACTGCGCGTGCGGCGACGTATTCCGCAATCTCAACGCCGACAGCCGCCTAGGCCGCACCTTCCTCGACTACTCCGGCCGGGGCGAACTCGTCCCCGACGAATCCACCGTGGACCTCTGGCGCAATAACATCCAAGCCAACACCATGCTGGGCCGCTTCAACCCCGAGCGTGACACCGTGGTGCTCGACGGCATCCCCCGCAACGCGGCCCAAGCCCAGATGCTCCAAGGCACGCTCGACGTCCGCGCTCTGCTCCACCTCACTTGTCCCGACCGCAACAAGATGATCGAGCGCCTCCAGCGCCGTGCCCTGCGCGACAACCGCCTCGACGACGCCAACCTCGACATCATCCGCACCCGGCTTCAGGTCTACGATCAAGAGACCAAGCCCGTGCTGGATTTCTACGGGCCGGACATCGTCCGCGACATCAACGCCACCCAGACGCCCGTGGAAGTCCTGCGGGACATCCTCCGCGTCATCGCCACGCTTTGACCGTGGGCCAACAGTTCAACGAGTTCAAAGCATCGGAACTCCACTGCGCCAAATGCGGCCTCTGCCAACCCGTGCGCGAACGCCCTGCCGCTGATAATTCAGTCGAACTCCTCTGCACCCGTTGCGACACCGTCTTGGGTGTCCACACCACCGTAGACCACAGCCTGAGTGGCAAACTCACCCGACTCGTCAGCAAGTTGCTCAAGTAGCGAGCCACAGATGAACCCCGCTGGAGCATGGCCACCGTCGGCATCTGTGCTCATCTGTGTTCATCTGTGCCTGCATGACCGCTCCCGCCAACGTCGCTGAACTGGAAAACCGGCTCAGTGAGCCAAGTCCCAGCGTCATCGAGACCCTTCGCACGCTACCCGGCGACATCCTGTTTCTCGGTGTCGCCGGCAAGATGGGCCCCACACTCGCCCGCATGGCCAAGCGCGCCTCAGACGCCGCCGGGACACGCCGCCGCGTGATTGGCGTCTCACGCTTCTCCGTCCCGGAGCAGGCGGGCCACCTCACCACCCACGGCATCGAAACCATTCGTTGCGATCTGCTCGACGAGGCAGCCGTCGCCCAACTGCCTGAGGCACCGAATGTGGTCTATTGCGCCGGCATGAAGTTCGGCGCGACCGGCAACGAGTCGCTCACTTGGGCGATGAACACATGGCTCCCCTCCATCGTGTGCCGCAAGTTCCGCCGCAGCCGGATCGTCGCCTTCTCCAGTGGAAACATCTACGGCCTCGTGCCCGTCAGCGGCGGCGGTTCCGTCGAGACCGACTCGCCTCAGCCCGTGGGCGAATACGCCATGAGCTGCCTCGGCCGCGAGCGCATGTTCGAGCACTTCAGCCGCACGCTGGACATTCCCACAACCATCATCCGCCTCAACTACGCGTGCGAACTGCGTTACGGCGTGCTTGTGGACCTCGCGCGGAAAATCTGGACCGACCAACCCGTGGACCTTGGCATGGGCTGGTTCAACTGCCTCTGGCAGGGCGATGCCAACGCCCTCACGCTCCAGTCCCTCGCGCTCACCGCCACGCCGCCACGCGTGCTGAACCTCACCGGCCCCGAACTCTTGGGCGTGCGCACCGTGGCGGAGAAACTGGGCCGCCTCATGAACCACCCCGTGAGCTTCACCGGTGCGGAAGCTGACTCCGCCCTGCTGAACAACGCCGTCCAATGCTTCGAGCGCCTCGGTCCGCCACGCGTATCCGCCTGTCAACTCCTGGGCTGGGTGGCAGACTGGGTGATGCATGGTGGCCCAGACCTCGGCAAGCCGACGCATTTTGAGAGCCGCGACGGGAGGTTTTAACCCGGAAGCATTCTTTAGCTACGAATGGAACAGCTTGAAACACGGATGGGGACGAAACGAACGCATCCTGCGAGGTTTGTGAACACGGCCACCAAAGGGTGGTGACGAACACAGCAGCGCAGCCGCTAGATTTCCACCTGCTATTCCGTGTTCCATCCGTGGCTAAAGAATCCTTCCGGTTCAGCTCGGCTCCTTTTTGTTCTGTGCGCCCTCTCGCGGTTCAATTTTGAGCTCAGGTTCAATCCGTATTGACTCACGGCTAAATGTTACCGGGGGCAGGGGACCGTCAGGTCTTCGTTGACTCACGATCTAGTTTACCCAAGGCAGTGAAGAATTTCTTCAGCTTGGCCTCAATCCTTTTCTTCAACTCGTAGGGATCCATCCCGGC
>CALQJI020000130.1 GCA_943330855.2 Klebsiella pneumoniae | reverse complement strand
CAGCGCCCGGCGGGCCAGCCAGCGCTCGGTAAAGTTCATCCGGTGGTTGCGCCATGCGCTGCAAGAAAACCTCACGGAAGCCGCCGCCGTGCCCCGCCTGACCACTCTCTATGCCTCACTTTGACACACCTTCACTGGACACCGTTGGGGACTTGGTATGCGGCTACGGAGTCGTGACCGGGGTCCGTGGAAACACTTACCTCAGCTCCGTGTTTACGCGACGAAGGTTTGCGTGTTGCCACCGATTACCCTCGGCCGACACATGGAGGAAGGTTAGAGGATCTGAACCTTGAGTCGCTACAGTCAATTCATCTAACCCGTTTGGGGTATGGTCAGCGAACTCCTATTCCCTATACTCAGAAGATGTGGAAGTCGCACCTAAGAACCTTAAGTCGCTACAGTCAATTCGGCTCACCCGTTTGGGGTATGGTCAGCGAACTCCTATGGCCTATGCTCAGAGCGTATGAAGGCGCACATCAGACCTTTGAGTCACTTGTGACTATCCATTATGGCCCATTATCGAGCTAGAATCCGCAGTTGAAGTCTAAAGTGTAATAAGAAGTTTTGAGACCCCTAGCCGGTGCAGTTTTTGTTTTCCGTCATGAAATTGAACTCATTTAGCACGCTTGTCCCAGCGGCGGCCATTGCGCAGTTGCTCGGTGGCGCCGTGTTGGCGCAGGCGCAGGCGTTCGCGCTGAAACCGGGCTGGAACGGGATCTTCGCCCAGGCGGACGCGTCCCGCCAGTCGCTGAACTCGCTCGTGCCGGACGCGAAGGGTCCCGTGGGCAGCCCGGCGGGCGTAGTTTCCCTAACGCTGCGCGAGTGTCTGGACCGGGTGGTGACGCATAACGAGACCGTCCAGATGCGGATGATTGAGTGGCAAATTACCCGCAAACGTCATCAGGGGGAGAAGGGCATCTTCGAGCCCGAGATGATTCAAACGTCCGACCGGGTCGAAAGCGCGAGGGCGAACACGATCGAGCAGACACTCGCCCAGAACCCGTTCGGCTCCGGCACCTCGGTCTTCAACCAGAAGAACAACACCTACAACGTGGGGATCGAAGCTCTACAACCCTTGGGCACGCGGCTCCGGGTGGGCTACAGTCTGCGGGACCTCAACAACAACCTGAACGGCACCCGGTTTCCCGGCGGTGAGTTCGAGTCCTCAATCAGCCTGACCCTCACGCAACCCTTGCTGAAGAACGCCGGGGTGGCGGTGACGACGGCGGCTATCCGCCTGGCCGCCATCGCGTCCGACGCGGCCTATCAGGACTACCGCAAACAATTCATGCAGATCGTAGCGGGGACGGAGGCGGCTTATTGGGACCTCCATCTGGCGCAGGAGCAACTGCGGCTCGCCCAGGACTCCCATAAGGTGGCTGATACTATTCTTACTGATAACCGCACCCGGCTCGCAGCCGGCAAGGCCACTGAACTGGACGTCCTCCAGGCCCAGGCGGGCGTGGTCTTCCGCCAGGCGCGCGGCGCGGAAGCGGAGCAGAAGCTTGTGGACGCCACCGGCCGACTCGCGTCGTTCCTAGGCCAGCAGGTGTCCGGCACCGCCAACGCACAGGGGGAAAGTCGGCCGACAATGCGAGCCGTGGACCAGCCGGGGGCGAAGTCGGTTTCCTGGACTTTCGGCGAGAGCATGTCCCGCGCGATCGAGGCCAACCCCGATTACCTGAGCCGTCGCAAGCAGATCGAATCCTCGCGGATCCGACTGGCCTACGCCCAGAACCAGCGCTGGCCGCAACTCGACCTCAAGGCCAGCTATGGCTTGAACGGTCTCGGTGATTCGCCGTCCTCCTCGTTCGACCAGATCACCCACTCTGACTTTCCCGCCTGGTCGCTCGGGGTGGAACTGCGCATCCCGCTCGCCGGCGGCATCAAGTCCCGGGCGGAACTGGCCGGGGCGAAGCTCGGGGTCCAACAGGGCCTACTGGGCCTGCAGGAAATCGAGACGCAACTGGGCAACGCCATCGAGACCGCGCTCCGCAAGGCGCGCAGCGCGTCCGCCAACGTGACCAATCTCCAGGCGCTCGCGGACTACACGCAAACGGTGCTCACCGCGCAGATTGACCGGCTCAACGCGGGCAAGACCGACAGCCGCACGGTGCTCGAAACCGAGGAGAAACTCTTCGAGGCTCGGATCGCCGTGGTGGACAGCCTCGTGCAATCCGAACGCGCCCGGCTGGAACTCGAGTTAATCCAAGGCACACTGCTTCACGAGCGCAAGTTGGATTTGACCGCAGCGGAGCTGGAGACGCGCACCCTCGCCGGCCTGACCGGCAGGCGGGTGGACGCGGCCGAGTTCACACAGATGAAGGTCGCTGCGAAGACCCATTACGACCGGAAAATGGAGCCCGCCGCCGCGACGGAGATTCGCGCGCAACCCCCCGCCCCGTTGCCGACCGCCCAGCAGCGGTAGGGTCCGTCTGGGCTCCGCGAAATCAGAAACTGCCGGTAACAAGACGAACCTCCGAAAGTTAAACAAATGAAGATCCATCCCAAAATACCACTAGCCATGCTGCTAGTGACGCTCGCCGCGCCCGCGGCTCAGGCCCAGCGGGCGATCACCGCCGGCGGCATCACCGAACCCGTGGCCGACGCCACGCTCAGTTCGGCGACGATCGGCATCATCCGTGCCTGGAAATACAAGGAAGGTGAGCGTGTGCCGGCAGACCAATCCGTCATCGAGCTGGACAAGCGGCAGGAGGAGTTGGAAGTCGAGCGCCGCAAGATGATCTGGGAGAGCAAAGAAGAGTTAAAGCTCGCGGAATCCCAGGTGGCGATCCGCAAGCTGATCGCGGAAAGCAAAGTGGAAGTGAAATTTGCCGAGGACCAGAAGGCGACCCTCAAGGCGGATGTCGAAGCCACTCGCCTGCTCTTCAAGACCTCCAAGTCGGTGAGCAAGGAGCAACTGGACAAGAAAGAGCTGGAATACAAACAGGCCCTCGCCGAATACGACAAGGGGCTCGTCACCGAGGAACGTGAGCAGCTCGAATACAAGCAGGCCGTCACCGACTACGAGAAGACGCTCGCCGCCGAGGCGCGCGAGAAGCTCGAATACGAACTGGCGGTAGAGGCGCTCCGGCGGCGGCATGTGTATGCCCCCTTTGCCGGAGTGCTCGTCGAGCATTACAAAAAGGTCGGCGAGGCCTGCCAGCCCAACGAGAAACTCGTTCGCCTCGTGGACACGAGCCGCTGCTACTTCGTAAGCAACATGGATGCGAAGGTGGGGAGCCGTTTGAAGCTCGGTCAGTCCCTCAAGATCGAGGTCGAGTCCGGGAACAGCGTGGTGGCGGTCACCGGCGTGGTTCACTTCATCTCCCCCGCACTGGATGCGGCCAGCGGGCTGCTCAAGGTGAAGCTGTTGTTCGATAATCCCGCCGGCCAAATCCGGCCGGGCGGTGCGGGCCGTGTCATTCTGGAGGAGGGCACCCGTGTCAACTAGCCTCGCCCCCGAGCAAGCCGGATCACTGGCGGAACTCGCCCGGCTGCGGCGCTTCACCGGCCCGCCCGCGGAATTCTGGTCCCCGTTCATCACGGCGGCCTCCGAGTTGGCCGGCGCATGCCGGGGAGCGCTGGTGTATCGCGCGGTGAGCGATCCCGTCCAGTGGCGCAAAATCGGGGAATGGGCGGCCGCCGGCCCCACCGATCGCTCGGTGCTCACCTTCACGAACTCCCTGACCGAGCTGGCAACGGAAGCCGCCGCGCAGGGCACCGCCCTGCGGATGCTCGAGGTGGCCGCCGTGCCCGACACGCGCAACTATGCCCTCGCCCTCCGCCTGCAGTTCCACCGACCTGAGGAAGTTTGCATCGCCGCGTTCCTGCTCCTCAACGTGACGGAGGCGCAAGTCCGTGACGTGCTGCTACGCCTCCACTTGGTATCCGACACGCCCGCGTCGTATCAGCAGAACCAGCTCAACCAGCAGGCGCGCGCCGACGTGGAGAAGTTCACCAATACACTCGACCTCATGGCGGCAGTAAACGAGGAGAAGCGCTTCCTCGCGGCCACACTCGCCTTCTGCAACGGCCTGGCCACCCGCCATGCCTGCGACCGCGTGAGCCTGGGCTGGTTGGAGGGCGATTACATCCACCTGCGCACCATTAGCCGCACGGAGAAGTTCGACCGCAAGATGGCCGCCGCACAGGCCCTCGAGACAGCGATGGAAGAGTCCTTCGATCAGGACGAGGAACTCGTCTGGCCCGCGCCCGAGGGAGCCACCTCCGTGACGCGCGATCACGAGAAATTTGCCCGAGACCAGTCCGTGAACCACCTCTGCTCGCTGCCGGTGCGAGTCGAGGACAAGGCGCTGGCCGTGTTGACCTGTGAGCGGCAAGGCCGCCCGTTCACCGAACTGGAATTGCAACAATTGAGGCTGTCCTGCGATCAGGCCGCGCGGCGGCTGGCGGACTTGAAGAAGCAGGACCGCTGGTTCGGTGCCCGCTGGACGTCTAGGGCGAAGGATCGACTCGCCCGGCTGGTCGGCCCCGAGCACACGTGGGCCAAGGTGCTCACAGTGGTCGTCGCCGCCCTGCTGGTGCTCGCCTGCCTGCCCATCTGGGACTACCGGGTCGAAGGTAACTTCATCCTGCGCAGCGAGGACGTCACGCATGTGGCCGCACCTTTCGACGGTTACATCGCGCGGTCCGCCATCCGCCCCGGCGACGTCCTGAAGAAGGATGGGGAATTGTTCGGCTTGAACACCGTGGATCTCGAACTGGAAGAGGCCGCGGCGATGGCGGACTTGAACCGCTACGTGCGCGAGACGGAGAAGGCGCGGGCCGCCGAGGCCCTCGCCGACATGCGCATCTCCGAGGCGCTCGCCGAGCAGGTGCGCGCCCGGCTGGATGTGGTGCGTCACCGCCTCAAGCTCGCGGTGAGCCGGGCGCCGTATGACGGAATCGTGATCGAGGGCGACCTGCGCCAGCGGCTCGGCGCGCCGGTGAAGCAGGGCGAGGCACTCTTTCGCCTGGCACGCACCGACGCCCTCTACGTTGAAGCAGAGCTCAACGAGCGTGATGTGCATGAACTCCTCGCGAAGAAGTCCGGAGAGATCGCCTTCGTAAGCCAGCCGAAGTTGAAGTTCCCCGTAAAGATCGTGCGCCTCGAGCCAGCGGCCTCCGCGAAGAGTCAGGGTAATTTCTATGTGGCGAGGCTGGAATTCATCGGACCGCCCGAGCCGTGGTGGCGTCCGGGCATGAGCGGCCTATGCAAGATTGAAATCGGCCAGCGCACCCCCATCTGGGTAGCCACACACCGGACGGTGGATTACCTGCGCCTCTTCTTCTGGTGGTAAGGCCGGGAGCCCCCATGCACGAACCCCCCGTCCGCCCAGTGAACACCGCATACTAAAACCATCCGCGATGGCCGAACCTCAATCAACCTTCAGTGAGTCCTGGTATCGCATAGCGAACCAGAAGATTTCCCTCCGCCAAGGGGTCGCCGCGCGCCGGCAGACGTTCCGCGGCCAGCGGTGGATTATTCTTGAGAACGCCTTCAACAATCAGTTCTTCCGGCTGCGTCCGGAGGCCTGGGCCTTCGTAGGCCGGCTGCGTCCGGACCGCACCATCGAGCAGGTGTGGCAGGAGTGCGTTCAGAAATTTCCGGACGAGACCCCGGGCCAGGAGGCGGTGATCCAATTGCTGGGGCAGCTCTATCAGGCCAACCTTTTGCTCTACGATCAGGCCGCCGACACCGCAAAGCTCTTCGAGCGCTTCGAGAAGGCCCGCCAGCGCGAGACCCGGGCGCGGCTGCTGAACATCATGTTTGCGCGGTTCCCGTTGTTTGACCCGGACGCCCTCCTCAACGCCGCGCAGCCTTACCTCCGCTGGCTCTTCAGCCCGCTGGGGGCGCTGCTCTGGCTGGCGGTCGTCGGCGCGGGGGTAAATCTCGCCCTCCAACACATGGACGAACTGAAGGGTCAAGGGCAGGATGTGCTCGCGCCCGACAATCTCCCGCTCCTCTACCTCGGGCTTATTCTCATCAAGGTTCTGCATGAGTTCGGCCACGCAGCCTGCTGCAAGCGCTACGGCGGCGAGGTGCATGTGGTGGGCGTGATGCTGATGGTTTTCACGCCCATCCCCTACATGGACGCCAGCGCAGCCTGGGGCTTCCGGCCGCGTTGGCAACGCGTGCTCGTCGGGGCCGCGGGGATGATCGTTGAGCTGTTCGTCGCCGCGCTGGCGACCTTTGTCTGGGCCAATACCGGTCCCGGCACCGCGCACAACCTCGCCTACAACATGATGCTGGTGGCGTCCGTCTCCACCGTCATCTTCAACCTCAATCCGCTGCTGCGCTACGACGGTTACTACATGCTCGCCGACCTGCTCGGCCTACCGAACCTCGGCCAGCACTCCAACCAGCAGCTCCGCCACGTCGCCGAGCGCCATCTCCTTGGCGTCAAGAAATCTGAAAGCCCCGCCACCAGCCGGCGCGAAGTCGCGTGGTTCACGTCCTACGGCATCACGAGCAACATCTATCGCATCTTCGTCTTCAGCAGCATGGTGCTCGTCGTGGCCGACCAATACCTGTTCATCGGCCTCATCATGGCCGCGGTCTGCATCGTCTCGTGGCTCCTCGTGCCCGTATTCAAGCTCATCCACTACCTGGCCACCAGTCCGAAGCTGGACCGCTGCCGCCCCCGCGCCGTGCTGGTCTGCAGCATCGCCGCGGCGATCTTTCTGACGTTCCTAGGCGTCATGCCCCTGCCCTATCACTTCCGGGCACCGGGCGTGCTGGAGGCCAGCCAGTGGTCACTCGCCATCAACGAAACCACGGGCCGGGTCGAAACCGTGCTGGCAGCGCCCGGAGCCACGGTCAAGCAAGGGCAACCGCTGCTGCAACTCTCCAACCGCGAGTTGGAGTTTGAACTGCGCGGCGCGCACACCGCCCAAGCTGAATTAGAAGCCCGCATCCGGCAGGCGATGGACAAAGACATCGCCAACCTCAAGCCGCTCCAAGCCAAGCTCGACACGACGCGGAAGCGCATCACCCATCTGGAAACCGATCTGACCATGCTTACCATCCGGGCACGCAACGACGGCATCTGGGTCTCGCCGCAGGCGGCGGAGATGGTGGGCCGCTGGACTCCGCGCGGCACCACGCTCGGACTGGTGATCAATCCCAGCAACTTCGAGTTCACCGCCACCGTCTTGCAGGCCGATGTCAACCGCCTGTTCACCCGCCAGTATCCGCACGCGGAAGTTCGAATGCACGGGCAGGCCGACGTGGTCATGCAGATCGACCGATTGCGGGTCGTGCCCGCCGAACAGGTTTCCCTGCCCTCCCCCGCGCTAGGTTGGGGAAGCGGGGGCGAAGTGCCCATCGCGGCGGACGATCCGCAAGGCCGCAAGGCCGCCGAACCGTTCTTCTCCGTGCGCGGGTCGGTGCTGGCCAACACTGATGTCGCGGTGCTGCACGGGCGCTCTGGCAAGATTCGCTTCGACCTGCCCCCGGAGCCGTTGCTGCCGCGCTGGATCAACGAGCTCCGGCAATTGCTCCAAAAGCGCTACCAACTGTGATCACGCCGAGTCAGGAGTATCGCCGCACCGGCCACGCCAAGCCGGCGGCACCGCTCAAGGGCCTCGACGCCGCGGTCAGTTCCATGATCGGCCGTTACCGCCGTCGCGCCAGCGTCGGCCGCCAGTTGCACCGGGAGGCGGAGCAGATTGATGCGCTCGCCCCGGAGTTCAAGGAGCTCACTTCACACCACCTCCAACAACGCCTGCGCGAGTTCCGCGATCAATTCCGGCGCGGCGGACGGGCGGCGGAAGCGTGCCTGGTTCCTGCCCTGGCCGCGATTCGCGAAGCGGCAGACCGCCAACTCGGGCTGCGCCCGTTCAACGTGCAGCTCATGGGTGCGCTGGCGCTGCATCGCGGCCTGCTGGCCGAGATGGCGACCGGCGAGGGCAAGACGCTCACCGCCGGTCTCGCCGCCGTCTTGGCGGGCTGGACCCGGCACCCGACCCACATCGTCACCGTCAACGATTACCTCGTAAAGCGCGACGCCGAGCGCCTGAGTCCCCTCTATACCTTCTGCGGTGTGCGAGTCGGCTACGTCACCGCGCCGATGCCGCCGGTCGAGCGGCGCAAGGGCTACGCGGCGGACGTGACCTACTGCACGAGCAAGGAGTTGCTCGCGGATTTCCTGCGTGACCGGCTCCGCCTCGGCATCCTGCGCAACCCGACGCGCCGCCTCATCCGCCGCATGCTCCAGCCGAACGCGCCGGACGACGGCGTCGTGCTGCGCGGGTTGCATACCGCGATCGTGGACGAGGCGGACAGCGTGCTGATTGATGAAGCCGTCACGCCGCTCATCATCTCGACGACCCACGAGAATCAGGCGCTGGATCAGGTCACCCGCACGGCCCACCAGATCGCCGCGCCGCTGGAGCCGGGCGTCCACTATCAGGTGGACTCCCGCTACCGCGAGGTGGAGTTGACCGCCGCGGGTGAGAAAATCCTGGGACAAACCTGCGAATCGCTCCCCGGCCTCTGGCGCAGCACGGACCGCCGGAAGGAACTCATCCGCCAGGCGCTGATCGCCCGCGAATTCTTCCTGCGCGGCAAGCAATACGTGCTGGTGGAGGGTAAGGTCGTGATCGTGGACGAGTTCACCGGTCGCCAGATGGACCAGCGCAAGTGGCGCCAGGGTTTGCACCAAGCCATCGAGGCCAAGGAAGGTCTGCCCCTCTCCGGGCCGACGGAGACCATCGCCCGCCTGAGCTTCCAGCGCTTCTTCCGGCTCTTTCACAAACTCTCCGGCATGACCGGCACCGCGCACGAGGCAGCGGGAGAATTCTGGCAGATCTACCGACTGGCCGTGGTCACGATCCCAACGAACAAGCCGTGCTTCCGCGAGCATTGGCCGGACCGCGTGTTTGCCGATGAGACGGACAAGTGGACCGCCGTGGCCGAGGAGATCGCGCGGCTATACGCCACGCAGCGGCCGGTGCTCATCGGCACCCGCAGCGTCGAGTCCAGCGAGCGCCTGGCGGACTTGCTCACCCAGCGCGGACTTCCCTTCCGCCTGCTCAACGCCGTTCGTCACGAGGAAGAAGCGGGCATCATCGCAATGGCCGGCGACACTGGCCAAATAACCATTGCCACCAACATGGCCGGACGCGGCACGGACATCGTGCTCGAACACAAAGTTGCCAACCTGGGAGGCTTGCATGTGCTGGCGACCGAGCGGCATGAATCCGGCCGCGTGGACCGGCAACTCTTCGGACGCGCCGCACGGCAGGGTGATCCCGGCAGCGCGCAGGCATTCGTGAGTGCGACCGATGAATTGCTGCGCCGCCATCTGCCCGCCGCCGTGCAGAAACGCGTGGTCAGCTACGCCCGGGGCCGTTTGCCCGGGGCGCCCGCCCTCGTAAAGGGCAGCTTCGCCCAAGCCCAGCGCAATGCCCAAGCCCTGGCCTTCAAGCAGCGAATTAGCGTGTTGCAGATGGATGACCGACTGGAGGATGCCCTTTCCTTCGCGGGGACGGACGTGGTGTAAACCCTTACGGTCCTCCACCCACCAGGCAGGCTGCGGCTGTGTCCACCCCAAATAATCCCAAGTCCCGGTGTGAAGCGGTGGAATGCAAGGGCAGACCCCGTCGCGCGCATTCCTTCCTCGGAGGAGGGGGGAGAACCCACGAACCGCCGAGGCTCCCGATTTCAGCCCCTGAACCCGGGCCACGCTGTCCGTAGCCTCGTCCCTTCAAACCGAACGAAACCGTCCAAAGGACGGCCCTACACTTAGAGCTTGTCCGAAAAATCATGATTCTTGAGGAATCAAGCCAAGCGGTGTAAACGCCGGTCGAAAAGTGCGGCGGGTGGCGCTCGAAAAGTGAGACACCTTCCGGGGCGAAGGGAACGGTTTCTGGCCTTCGAGGTCAAGTCCGAGAAGTTCGCAGCGAGGTAGAACGAGCAGGAGGGCGAGCTGCGAGCCCCCAGCTCGCGCCCTCCTGCGGTCGGAGGTTCGTTGGACTCACTTCCGCTTCAGTCGCCCCTTGGCATCTTGCAGCCGGTAGCTCTGGCCGTTGGCTTCCAGGATGTGCACCCGGTGCGTCAGCCGGTCCAGCAACGCACCGGTCAGCCGCTCGCTGCCCAGCACCTCCGTCCATTGGGCAAAGGGCAGGTTCGTGGTCACCAGCAGGCTGGTGCGCTCATACGCCCGGCTCACCACCTCGAAGAGCAGTTCCGCCCCGGCCTTGGAGAAGGGCACGT
>CALQJI020000129.1 GCA_943330855.2 Klebsiella pneumoniae | reverse complement strand
GTAGCGGCCGTGAATGCGGGCCAGGGCCTCGCGTTTGGCGGAGCGACTCATGTTCGGGGCTTGGGTAACCACGAATGTGAGTCAACGTATCGTCGGACTCCTCGTCCAACTCCCCGCCCCGGTAACATTTAATATGAGTCAACTCGCATGGTCCCGCCTTAACCTGCCTCCCTTGACTTTGGCCCGACGCTTCCGAAACACTCCGCGCCCTATGGCCGAGCCGAAAGAGAATGTGTTGATGGAGAAGATCGCGTCGCTGTGCAAGCGGCGCGGGTTCATTTTTCAATCGTCGGAGATTTACGGCGGGATTCAGGGGTTTTGGGACTACGGCCCGCTCGGCGCGGAGCTCAAGCGCAACGTGAAGGAGCTGTGGTGGTCCACCATGACGCGGATGCGCGACGACGTGGTCGGCCTCGAAGCCACCATCATCATGCACCCGGCCATCTGGCGCGCGTCCGGCCATGTGGACACGTTCAGTGATCCGATGAGCGACTGCCTGCTGACGAAGAAGCGGTTTCGCGCGGACCAAATCGAGCTGCAATCGGGCAACGCCTACCACTTCACGGGAGCGAAGGACACCGTGTCCGGCAAGGAAGTCAGCGAGCCTTACGCCGTGTTGCTGGCCGCCGGCAAACCGCCGGAGAGCGCCCGCAAGACCGCCGCTCAATTTTACGCTCAACGCGGGCTGCAATCGGTCGAACTGCTCGGGGAGCGCATGGAAAAAGTCGAAAACTCCCAGCGCTTCAACCCGGAGAACGGTTCGCTCCTGACTCCGCCGGTGCCGTTCAACCTGATGTTCAAGACCTACGTCGGCCCCACGGCCACGGAGGCGGATGTGGCTTATCTTCGCCCCGAGACCGCGCAGGCCATCTTCGCGCAGTTCAAGAATGTCCACGAGACGTCGCGGCAGAAGGTGCCCTTCG
This sequence comes from Klebsiella pneumoniae, assembly GCA_943330855.2. GTDB lineage: Bacteria > Verrucomicrobiota > Verrucomicrobiia > Limisphaerales > SXTU01 > SXTU01. Next base: position 9,555 of record CALQJI020000129.1, on the reverse strand, counting down.
GCGTCGCGCAGATGGGCAAGGCGTTCCGCAACGAGGTCACGCCCCGCAACTACACCTTCCGCTCGCGCGAGTTCGAGCAGATGGAGCTGGAGTTCTTCATCAAGCCGGACGAGGCGGTCGAGGCCATCTGCGGCAGCGTGACCACGGTGCCGGAGACCGGTCATCCCGGTGAGCCGCAGCCGAGCTGGGGCTGGCAGGCGTGGCATCATTACTGGGTTCAGGAACGCGTGCGCTTTTACGAAGGCATTGGGCTGTCGCTGGACACGCTGGGCTTTCATCGGCAGACGCCCGCAGAGCTCGCTCACTATGCCCGCGCTTGCACGGACATCTTGTTCAAGTTCCCGTTCAGCAAGCGGGACGAGCAGGGCAACGTCACCGGCGACGAATTGGAAGGTATCGCCGCCCGCAGCGACTTCGACCTCTCGCAGCACGAGCGCTCCTCCGGCAAGTCCATGGGCATCTTCGACGAGGAGTTGCGCACCGCCTTCGGCAAGCTGCCGCCCGAGAAGCAGACCGAGCTGAAAGACCGCTATTACCAGGCGCGGCTCAAGTATCTCACGAAGTCCGGCGTGCCCCTGGCCGAGGCCGGAGCCGCCGCGCAGGAGGACGCCGACGGTCTCGCGAAGGGCCAATACATCCCGCACGTCATCGAGCCGTCTGCCGGCGTGGACCGCCTCATCCTCGCGCTGCTGGCGAATGCTTTCAGCGAAGTCACCGAGACCGACGCGAAGGGCAAGAGCGAGACGCGTGTGGTGCTGAAATTCCATCCGCGCGTGGCCCCCATCAAGGTGGCCGTGCTGCCGTTGCTCAAGAACAAGCCCGAGCTGGCCGCGAAGGCGCGGGGCATCTTCGAGTCGTTGCGCGGGCACATGATGTCCTTCCACGACGAGGCCGGGTCCATCGGCCGTCGTTACGCACGGCAGGACGAGGCCGGCACGCCGTTCTGCGTGACGGTGGACTTCGAAACGTTCGAGGGCATCAAGGACGGCCCGCAGGCCGGTGTGAAGGACACCGTCACCATCCGCCATCGCGACGACGGCAAGCAGGAGCGCATCGCCGCGAGTGAGTTGCTCCCGTGGCTGCTGGCGCGGGTGAGGTAGTGGGGCGGGGGCAAGTATTCAGTAGGCAGTGTTCAGTCGTGCCCGGCGCGCGCCCCACTGAACACTGAACACTTGCTCCGCCGGCGGACTTGCCTTCAACTGCCTGGAACACCTCCACGCCATGCTCAACATCCACCACCTCGAACTCTTCTACTACGTCGCCAAGCATCAGGGCGTGAGCGCGGCGGCGCGCAATATGCCCTACGGCATCCAGCAGCCGGCCATCAGTGGGCAGATTCTCGCGCTGGAGGATTATCTGGGCGGGCCGCTCTTCCAGCGCCGGCCCTTCTCGCTCACGCACGCAGGTGAGGAGTTGTTCACCTTCATCAAGCCGTTCTTCGATGGTCTCGAAGGCGTGGAGGAAAAGGTCCGGGGTGGCGCGACGCAAGTGGTTCGCCTCGCCGCTGCGACCATCATCCTGCGCGACCATCTGCCGGAGATGTTGCAAACGCTGCGGAGCAAGTTTCCGAAGCTCAAGGTGCTGCTGCGCGAGGGCGTGCAGCCGCAGATCGAAAAATGGCTCGCCGACCAGGAGGTGGACCTCGCCGTGACGGTGCTCGACGGCACGCCGCCGTTGGGCCTGCAATCGGAGCCGTTGCTGGAGGTGCCAGTGATCCTGCTCGTCCCGAAGACGCTGAAGATCGCGAGCGTGGAGGAGTTGCTGAAGCGCGACCGCATCGAGCACACGCTCATCAGTCCGCCGCTCAACGAGACCATCACGAAGAACTTTCAGGACTACCTCGCACGCCGAGGGGTCGTGTGGCCGACGGGCATGGAGGTCAACTCGCTGGAGCTGGTGGAGACTTACGCGGCGACCGGGTTCGGCATCGGGCTGACGCTGGCGGTCCCGGGAAAGCCGCTGGATAAGCGGCTGCGTGCGCTGCCGCTCGAAGGGGTGAAGCCCATCACCGTGGCCGTGCTGCGGCACCCGAACCTGCCGCCGGTAGCGCTCGCGCTCATCGAGGAGATGCGCGCGCGGGCGAAATCGCTGGTGGTGACGTGACAGCGCGCGGCGATGGACAAGCCCGCCGGCTTGGCAGATTCTTCGCCTCGCAAAACCTCAATCACCGGCTGGCTTGGCGCGTCCAAACCCGCGACCTGAGAACAAGTATGACACGATTACTGAAACACCTTGGCCTTGCGGTGCTGCTCTGCGCCGCGAGCCGCATGGCTTCCGCCGCGCCCGCACCGAAGTCCGCTGCAATCGCCCCGCCCGACTTCCAGCGCGACATCCGGCCCATCCTTTCCGACAAGTGCTTCACCTGCCACGGGCCGGACGCCGCCGAGCGCAAGGGCGGAAAGAAGGGTGTGGGACTGCGCTTGGACACGGCGGAGGGACTTGGTGCGGACCTCGGCGATGGCCGCCGCGCCGTCGTATCTGGCCAGCCGCAGCAAAGCCTTCTGCTCCATCGCGTCACGACGAAGGACCTCGACGACGTGATGCCCCCGCCGAAGTTCGGCAAGCAGCTCACGCCACGCGAAGTCGAACTGCTCACCGCGTGGGTAAAGTCCGGGGCGAAGTTCTCCGCACACTGGGCTTACGAGAAGCCGAAGCGGCCGGCACCGGCAGTAATTAGTAAGGAAGTAATTAGTGCGCTGCTGGCTAAGACCGGCTCGAAGGCACCGGTCACTCAATCACTAATCACTAATTACTCCTCCCCAATCGACGCCTTCATCCTGCGTCGACTCTCCCAAGACGGCCTCCTCCCCCAGCCCGAGGCCGACCGCTACGCCCTCGCCCGCCGCGTCGCGCTGGACCTCACCGGCCTACCGCCGAGCGTCGCCGAAGTGGATGCGTTCGTCGCGGACAAGGAGCCGAAGGCTTACGAGCGCTTCGTGGACGCACAGCTCGCCAAGCCCAGCTACGGCGAACATTGGGCACGGCTCTGGCTCGACCTCGCGCGCTATGCGGACAGCGCCGGTTATGCGGACGACCCGTCGCGCGTCATCTGGGCTTACCGCGACTACGTGATTAACGCCTTCAACAACAACCTGCCGTTCGACCGATTCACGTTGGAGCAGCTCGCTGCCGACCTGTTCGACAGCCCGACGGACGAGCAGCTCAAGGGCACCGCCTTCCATCGCAACACGATGACCAACTCCGAGGGCGGCACCAACGACGAGGAATTCCGCACCGCCGCCATCGTGGACCGCGTGAACACCACGTTCGCCGTCTGGATGGGCACCTCGATGGCGTGCGCCCAATGCCACACGCACAAATACGACCCCATCGCGCACTCGGAGTATTACCAAGTCTATGCGTTCCTCAATAACACTGAGGACGCGGACAAGCGCGACGAGTCGCCGCTGCTGAGTTTCTTCAACGACACGCAGCGCAAGCAGCGCGCCGACTGGGAGGCGGAACTCGCAGCGGTGGAAGCCAAGTTTAAGTCGCCGTCCGCTGAAGTCCTCGTCGCCGCGGCCAAGTGGGCTCAGGCTTTCCCCGCGAAGCTGGACTGGACTTCGCCCAAGCCCAGCGCGACCAAAGCCACGTCCGGCGCTGCGCTCGTGGCGCAAGACGACGGCGCGGTGTTCGTCGCGAAGAACGACGCGGCCAAGGACACCTTCACCGTGGAGCTGACGCTGGCCGACGCGCAGAAGCTGACGGCCCTGCGGCTGGAGGCGTTGCCGAATGACAAGCTGCCCGGCAAAGGGCCGGGTCAGGCAGGCGGGAACTTCATCGTCACCCGCGTGCGTGCGAGCTTGTTGCCGTCGGCGGAGAGCAAGGGGCCAGTCGCGCGTTTCGTGCGCATCGAGTTGCCGTCGAAGGCGCAGTTCCTCCACCTCGCCGAGGTGCAGGTCTTCAGCGGTGGCGAGAACGTCGCACTCAAGGGCGAAGCCAAGCAGAGCAGCACTTACATGGGAGCGGTCGCCGCGCGGGCCATTGATGGCAAGACCGACGGCGAGTATGACAAAGGCTCCGTGGCGCACAGCGAGTCGCAGGACAACCCGTGGTGGGAAGTGGACTTGAAGGAGGCCCGCGCGCTCGAACGCATCGTCGTGTGGAACCGCGCCGAGGCCGGCGAGCGGCTCAAGGGCTTCCGCGTGGTCGCGCTCGACGCGCAACGCAACGTCGTCTGGGACAAGTCCGGCAACGACGCGCCCGCGAAGGACCTGGCCTTCGCGATGAACGGCGCTCGCGAGGTGAAGTTCGCCGCCGCCATCGCCGACTTCACGCAGGCAAACTACGACGCCGAGAACGTCATCAACGACACCGCCGCTGCCAAGGACCGCACGCGCGGCTGGGCCGTGGGCGGCTCCGTGGGCAAACCGCACTCGCTCACGCTCATCGCCGAGCAGCCCGTGGAAATCCCCGCCGGCTCCCGGCTCGCCATCACGCTCGAACAGCAGTCCGCCACCGCGAAGGCCACGCTCGGCCACTTCCGCCTCAGCGTGACGGCGGACACGAAGGCCGCCGAGTTCGCGCGCACCCCTGCCCCGGTCGTTTCCACGCTGGCCTCCAGCCGCGCACTGAACACTGAACCCTGGACACTGAACTCTCTCCCCCCGAACGACCGCGCGAAAGTGACCGACTACTACGCCCGCACCCTCGCGCCGGAGCTGAAGGCCGAGCGCACGCAACTCGCCACGCTCACGAAGTCGCTCGCGGACTTGAAGCCCAGCACCGTTCCCGTGCTCCGCGAACTCGCCGCCGACAAGCGCCGCACGACCAAGATTCAACTGCGTGGCAACTGGCAGGCGCTCGGCGACGAAGTCACCGAAGCCGTCCCCGCCGCGTGGCATCCGCTCCCGAAAGACGCGCCCCGCAACCGCCTCACGCTCGCGAAGTGGCTCGTGGACGAGAACAACCCGCTCACCGCGCGCGTCGTAGCGAACCGTTATTGGGAAGCCCTCTTCGGCACCGGCCTCGTGCGGACGAGCGAGGAGTTCGGCGCGCAGGGCGAGCTGCCCACGCACCCGGAGTTGCTCGACTGGCTGGCGACGGAGCTGGTCGCGATGAAGTGGGACACGAAGAAGTTTCTCCGCCTGCTGGTGACGACGCAGGCTTACCGGCAGTCCGCGAAGGTCACGCCCGAGGCCTTGGAGAAAGACCCGGAGAACCGCCTGCTCTCGCGCGGCCCGCGCCTGCGCCTGACCGCCGAGATGGTGCGCGACCAGTCCCTCGCCGTGAGCGGCCTGCTGAGTCCGAAGATGTTCGGCCCCAGTGTGCGCCCTACGCGCCCGAGCGCCGGGCTGAACGCCGCGTTCGGCAGCGCGCTGGACTGGACCACCAGCGCCGGCGAGGACCGCTACCGGCGCGGCCTCTACACCGAGTGGCGGCGCACCAGCCCGTATCCCTCGATGGCGACGTTCGACGCCCCGAGCCGCGAGGTTTGCTCCGTGCGCCGCAACCGCACGAACACGCCCTTGCAAGCGCTCGTCACGATGAACGACCCCGTCTATGTCGAAGCCGCGCAAGCCCTCGCCCGCCGCATGGCGAAGGACGGCGGCGCAACCGATGCCGACAAAGCCCGCCACGGTTTCCGCCTCGTCCTGTCCCGCCCGCCCTCGGACAACGAAGTCGCCAAACTCGTGAAGCTCCACGCCGACACCGCCGCCGAGTTTGCCAAGGATAAGACGAAAGCTACCGCCCTCGCCACCGACCCGCTCGGCCCGTTGCCCGAAGGCGCGGACGCTGTGAATCTCGCCGCGTGGACCACGGTGGCGAATGTGCTGCTGAACCTGGACGAGACGCTGATGAAGCGGTGAGCCGGGAAAGTAATTAGTGATTAGTAATCAGTCGTCACCTGCGGTCGCAGCCACCGCACTGCGGCCAACTAATCACAAACTACTGATTACTTCCCCTCAGTGCCTCCCATCATCACGGGCTGGCAGGAGTCCTCACCGCCAGCTCCTCCGGCAGGATGACCACGGCGATGCGGCGGTTCTTCGCCCGGCCCTCGGGCGTTGCGTTGTCCGCGACTGGATGAAACTCACCGTAGCCGAGCGCCCCGAGCTGCTTGGGATTCACACCCGCTTGTTCGTGGAGGAAGCGCACCGCCGCCGTGGCCCGCGCCGTGGAGAGTTCCCAGTTGCTCGCGAAGCGACTGCGGGCCGAAGTGCGGATGGGCACGTTGTCCGTGTGCCCGATGACGTGGAGTGCGCGGTTCGTGTGCGCGGCCAGCACGGCGGCGAGACGGCGGAGGACCTCCTGCCCCTCGGTCTTGAGCGCCCCTTCGCCGGAGTCGAACAGGACATGGTCGAGGATGTTCACCGTGAGCTTCCCCTGAAGCTGCGAGATGGTGATGTCTTTGGACTGGAGCGCGGTGCGCATCTCCTCTTCCAGCGTGTTTTTGGTTTTGGAAGCCGTGGCCATCTCCTTCTCGGCCTCGGCGAGCTTCTCGGTCAACTCCGCGCTGTCAGCCTTCGCGGCTTCGAGTTCGGCCTTTGCAGCGGCGGCTTGGATGGCGGTTTGTTCTGCAGCCTTGTGCGCTGCCTCGAGCGCGGCCTGCGCGGCGGCCAGCTCGGAGCCGCGCTTCCACGCCGTCCAGCCCAGCGCGCCCAGCACCAGCAGTGCGGACAAAATTGAAGGGACAACCCAAGTGCTCTTCGGCATGGCCGCACGCTACTGGACGCGCTTTTTGCGGCAAGCGGTAAGTCGCTCGTGCGCGGAACGCTTGGAGCGCGGACGCCCACGTCAGCAGCCGGGTTTCGGGGGCGGCGGCCGACGCGGATTGAGCGCCGCCACCGTTGGGTTAGGCCCGCCGCTCTTTGATGCTCGCCAGAATGTCTGCAACCACGGCTGCCGTCGGTTTCGCGCCTTGCGGGCCGCCGGTGTGGAGGCGCACGGAGACGTGGCCGGCTTCGAGGTCGCGCGGGCCGAGGACGAGCATGGTGTGGATGCGGCGGTGCTCGGCGTTCGCGATTTTCGCCTTGATGGGTTCGTTGGTGAAGTCGCCGTCCGCGCGCACGAAGTTCTGGCGCAGCTCGTGGACGAGCGCCTTGCCGGCGGCGAGGAGCGGGGCGTCGTCGCCGAGGGTAATCACGCGGACCTGGTCGGGGGCCAGCCAGAGGGGGAAGTTCCCGGCGTAGTGCTCGATGAGGAAGCCGATGAAGCGCTCGTGCGTGCCCAGCGGCGCGCGGTGGATGCACAGCGGCGTCTTGTCCGTGTTGTCGCGGTCGCGGTAGGTGAGGCCGAACTTGGCGGGCACGGCGAAGTCCACCTGATTCGTCGCGATGGTGAACTCGCGGCCAATCGCGCTCCACACCTGCACGTCAATCTTCGGGCCGTAGAAGGCGGCTTCGTTCGCCACCTCCACGAAGTTAATGCCGCTCTCGACCAACACGCGGCGCACCATGTCCTCGGTCTGCTTCCACAACTCAGGCTCGTTGACGTATTTCTTGCCGAGGCCTTCCGGCGAGGATGTGCTGAACCGCATCTGGTATTTGCCGAGGCCGAAGATGGTGAAGTATTTGAGATACATCTCGTTCACGGCGCGGAACTCGTCGGCGAACTGCTCGGGGGTGCAGTAGATGTGCGCGTCGTTCATGTTCATTGAGCGGACGCGCATGAGGCCGAAGAGTTCGCCGGACTGCTCGTAGCGGTAGCAGGTGCCGTATTCGGCGAGCCGGAGCGGGAGGTCGCGGTAACTGTGCGGTTCCGCCGCAAAGATGCGGTGGTGGTGCGGACAGTTCATGGCTTTGAGGTAGTAGCGTTGTCTACCAAGAAGCTCGTCGAGCTTCGATTCCAACTCCCGGAGCTTACTTTCATGAAGCAAACTCTGCTCTTGTGCCACTCCACTCAAGTAGTCTGCGGCGACCGGCTTGGTAGCCAACGTGTCTCGATCCAAGTTCTCAATTTCCTTCTCAGCCTTCTCAATTTGCTCTCCGGTCTCAACGTCCGGAGTCAACTGCATCGGCGGAAACATCGAGTCGGCGTAGTAAGGCAGGTGCCCCGATGTCTTATACATCTTCTCCCGCGCCAGATGCGGCGTCTTCACGCGCACGTAGCCGGCCTGAAACTCCGTTTCCTTCGCCAGCTTCTCCAGTTCCTCGAGGATGGCCCCGCCCTTGGGCAGCCACAGCGGCAGGCCCGGCCCGGTGAAATCCGCGTCGAACGCGAAGAGGTTCATCTCCGCGCCAATCTTGCGGTGGTCGCGGCGCTTGGCCTCCTCCTGGAGCTTGAGCCACTCCTCGAGCGCGGTCTTGTTCTTGAAGGCCGTGCCGTAGATGCGCTGGAGCTGCGGGCCTTTCTCGTCGCCCTTGTAGTAGGCGGCGGCCACGGTGGTGAGCTTGAATGCGCCGATGTTGCCCGTGCGCATCACGTGCGGCCCGGCGCAGAGGTCAATGAAGTCGCCGTTCTTGAAATAGGAAATCGGCTCGCCCTCGGGGATGTTCTTGAGCAGGTCGAGCTTGAACTTGCTGGCGTTGCCGGGCCGCTCGGCGAGGCCGCCGAGGCGTCCGCTCTGCACGTCGGCGATGGCCTGCTCGCGGGTGACGGTGAGCTTCTCGAAGACGTTGTTCGCCTTAATCTCCTTCTTCATCTCCTCTTCGAGCTTGGCGAAGTCCTCAGGGGAGATGCGGTGCGAGCATTCGAGGTCGTAGTAAAAGCCGTTCTCGACCGGCGGCCCGTAGGCGAACTGGGCGTCCGGCCACAGGCGCAGGATGGCAGTGGCCAGGACGTGCGCGCAGGAGTGCCGGATGCGCTCCAACTCGGTCATCTTGGCGCGGTCGTCGAGCGTCTTGCGCTCGGGGTTCGGGGCGGCGGGGGCGGCGGCGTGTGGGGTGGGGTCTTGGGTTTCCATTTTGGGAAAGTGTTCAGTGTTCAGTATTCAGAGCGGCCAGCGTTCGTTGCTCAACGACTGAACACTGAAAACTGACCACTGAAAACTGATTACTCTTGGGTTGCGGTGCTCACGGCTTCCTTGTGCAGCTCCGCGTGCAGACCGCGGAGCAACTCCTCGGCGGCGAACGGCTTCTTCAGAAAGACCGGCACGCCCAGCTCGCGCAGGTCGGTGACGAACATCTCGTGGCCCATGCCGGACGCCACGATGATGGGCAGCGATGCGTTGCGCTTGCGCAGTTCGCGGCACAGCTCCACTCCGTCCATGAACGGCATCAGGATGTCCGTGATGACCACTTTGATCTCGGCGGAGTGCTGCTCGAAGAGGCTCAACGCCTGCTGGCCGTCGCGCGCCTTCAGCACCTTGTAGCCATGCCATTCAAGGATTTGGGCGGTCACATCCAGCACGCCCTGCTCGTCGTCGGCGAGCATCAGCAACTCCCCGTCGCCGCGCGGCAGCTCGGTCTCCGGCGAGCGCGCGGCAGTCTCCGCACCGGCCGCAGGCAGGTAGATTTGAAACTCCGTGCCCTTGTCCTCCTCCGTCTCGATGAGGATGAAGCCGCCGTGGCTCTGCACCACGCCCAGCCCGGTCGCGAGGCCGAGGCCGACGGATTGCCCCGGCTCCTTCGTCGTGAAAAACGGCTCAAAGATGCGCGGCAGGATGTCGCGCGG
>CALQJI020000128.1 GCA_943330855.2 Klebsiella pneumoniae | reverse complement strand
TTGCTGGAGTTATACGCCTCCTGGCGGGGCTTTTCGCGGTCGGGAGGCTTGCGGCGACCCGCGTAGAATCGGCCTGCGGACCGGCGTTATACGCTCGGCACGCGTCGTTCTCGTCGCTATTTTCAGCGCATGTCATGGACACCGTTGCTGAAGAGCACATCGGTGCCCGGCACGGGGATGAACTTCATCCCCAGGCTGTTCACATACGGGCTGTAGCGCGTGGCCCGTGCCGGCTCGTTCGGCGCCGCCAGCTTGGCCTTGGCTTCCGCCTCCACCTTGAGCTTCGCCGGTTCTTCCAACCGCGCCACTTCACCCTTCCGCTTCGCTTCCGCCGGTTGATGCACGCCAAAGAACCAACCCAGCCCAACGATGAGTGCAATCCCCGCCGCCAGCGGCACCCAGCGCGGCACGCCGCCGGTGGCTGGGGCAAGCTCCGCGAGGGGCTTCGCCACGGCGGGCACCGGGGCATTTTCCGCCACCAGTCCCAGCCGCGCCAGCACCGCACCCACGCTGGCGGGCCGGCCTTCCGGCTGCTTCGCCAGGCACGCCATCACCACTGCTTCCCACTCCGCCGACACCGGTTCTAACTCCGGCGCATACTCCGCCCGGCGCTGGTTCAGCGGCAGCGGCTCCACCTCGCAGATTTGCTTGCTGATGTCGCCAGTGCAAAACGGCCGCCGCCCGGAGAGCAGCTCATAGAGCGTCGCGCCCAGGGAATAAATGTCGTCCGAGGCCTGCGCCTCGCCGCCCAGCAACTGCTGCGGGCTCATGTAGCCCAGCGTCCCGCTCGCGCCCTGGGGCACGCCCTTGTTCAACTGCGTGACCGTGGCCGTGAGGCTCTGCGAGATGCCGAAGTCCGCCAGCTTCACGTGCCCGTCCGCCGTGAGCATGATGTTGGCGGGCTTCAAATCCCGGTGGATGACCTGCGCGTGCTCGTGCGCGTAAATCAAGGCCTCGCCCACCTGCCGCACCCACGGGGCCACCTCCGCCACATTGAAGCACCCCGGCCCGGACTGCGAGCGCAGCCTGGCCAGCGTGTCCCCCGCCACATACTCCATGATGATGGCCGCAAAGGGCAGCTCCTGGCGGAAGTCGTAAATGCGGATGATGTGCGGGTGCGTCAGCACCAGGCTGCGCCGCGTCTCGCGCTTCAAGTCCTCAATCGCGCCGGGGTCGTAGTTGACCACGTCGGGCAGCAACTTGAGCGCAACCTCGCGGGACAGCTCCAGGTCCTTCGCCAGCCACACCACGCCCATGCCGCCCTGCCCGAGAATGCGGATGAGTTCGTAGCGGTTGAACAGCTTCTGCCCGGCGAAGATGCCTTGGAGGTGCTTGCCGGCGCTGAGCTCGTCGTGCGGAGAAGAATTGGTGCTCATGGCAAATGGCAATCGGCGTTCAGTGCTTCGCTTTGCTGGCAGGTTTGATGCCAGAGACCGCGACGTGGCTCAATGGCAAACCGCGCGTGGGGCAACACCCTTGGCAGCTGCGGGCAAGCGCAGAAGTCACGCACCGCAAGCGGAAGAATTCCGAAATCACGGAAGGAGGAACATAAAGAGGTCAGTTCCTGATCATGGATATTCGCGCCGGGACAGCAGATCAAATCGCCCGGTCATAAATCCTCTGAAACACCCCCGCCGCACCCTCGCCCGCGCGGTTCGGATCGCAGATGCTGATGCCGTCGGGGCCGACGCGGGCGGTGACGGTCGCGCCTTTGCCGTCGGTCAGGTGTTTGAAGTTCAGGTCGCACACCTTCGCGGCGGCGTCCACGCTGGCGCAGGTGATGCGGGCTTCCTCGGCGGTCCGATACAGGCTCGCCACGACTGACGAGATTAATAACTGCCCGCTTGTTGCGCTTATCGTAGCAGACGCTGCCATCTATACCATGGCCCTGAGTTGAGCGGTGTGCGATCAAGGACTACTTGCTGGTCATAACGAACTCACCCAGCCATTCAGCCGGGGGCGGGTTGTCGAGGAACGTGCGATTGCGTTCCAGCATGATGGAAACCGGGCGATCGTCCGCCTGGGTGTGCGCGAGATGATCGAGGATTTCGACAGCGTCCTTGAACTTCCGTGCGAGGTAGAGTTGCATGGCTCGCTCATAATCGGCGACGAGAATGGCCTGCTCACTGGTTAGGTTGCCGCGTGCGCAAATCACCTCGTAGATTCGCACAGGGATAGAGCTTCCCTTGACTGAGACAATGTCGATAAAACGCGTTTCGATGGAATCTTTTGCGAGCTTCCAAGTGCTATCGCTAATGAGGATCTGCGTTCCGTAATATTTGTTCAGCGCCTCAAGCCGGCTGCCAAGATTCACCATGTCGCCCATCGCTGTATAGTTCAGCCGTTCGTCGTAGCCGATGTTCCCAATAATGGCCACGCCGGTATTCAGGCCGATACGGGTGAGCATCGGCCCCTTGCCTGCTTTCCGTTGCTCTTCGGCGAGACACCTTGAGTGGTCGCGGCACTTGATGGCAGTGAGACACGCCTGCACAGCGTGGTCTGAGAGTTGGCGAGGGGCTCCCCAGAAGGCCATAATTCCATCCCCGATGTATTTGTCCACGGTGCCTTTTCCATCTACGATGGAGCGCGTCAGCCTGTCGAAATAGACCGAGAGGTTTTCCACGAGTAGCTCGGGCGACGTTTTCTCCGAAATCGTGGTGAAGTCCTGAATGTCTGTGAAAAGAATAGTGATTTCGCGCTTTTCCGCGCTCAAGCGAGCCTCTTGGCCGAGAGCCATGAGGTCGGTGACGAGGTCGGCGGGCACGTATTTACGGAAGGAGCGGAGGCTGCTCTTCATTTTCTGGATTGCCTCGCGCATCAGGACGACTTCCTTAACCGAGGAGTGAATATCGATGTTGGTATCCAACTCAAGTCTTTGGACGCGGCCCAAGTCATCAGCGAGTAAAAGGAGTGGTCGGCTGATCCGCCGGGAATACCACAGGCTGGCGAAAAGAACGACCACGGCGGTGAACACCCCGAGGCCGATAAGGGAGTAAAGAAAACGGCGCTCAAAATCGAGAACGGCCTTGGCCGACATATCGATGCCCAGCCCGCACTCCACTTTGCCCGAGGCGTCGAGCACGGGAATATAGGATGACAGGTAGATGCCCCATTGGTCAGTCCAGAAGTCTTGCTCCGCTTCGGCCTTGGCACCTGCTTTGTAAACCTTGCGCGTGAGTGGAGTGGCATCGGGATACGGGTCGCCTGCATGGCTCATGCTCGGCGAACCCACGGGTTCATTTTCCACGACGCAGAACACCTTTCCTGAATCAGAGACGCGATATAGGTAGGCGAAACGGATTTCGGGATTGATCTGCCTCACCCGCTCAAGGTAGGCCTTCAACCGCGTATACTCTGGGAGCTTCTCGTCTTCGAGCACGTGGATTTTGGAAGCTTCCGCAACATCCACATGCATGGCGGCCAGTGTGGCGATGTCTTGCAACCGAAGGCGGATGCTTTCGCGGATATAGGAACGAGCTGCGAAGAAAGTGGTTGCACCAATGAATGCCGCCGTGGCGATAACGGTGATCGCAAAGGCGGCGGCCATGCTCATTTGCAGGGACATTAATCGATGTGTTTTCATAAAGGGCTTCTTAGACCAACGTATTGGAAAAGAATTCAGGTCGAGACCTGAGGGTGGAGGTAGGTGATTGGTTCAGGGGTCTCTTCCCATATCGGCCGCATCCCAATGCCCAGAGGGGGGCTATCGCTTTGCGAACTAAGCCGAGTTGATGTTGTGGGTTCCTGAATCATATGTCCAATCGGCACCGACCATTCAAATCGCTTTGTCGTAAATCTTCTGAAACACCTTGCCCGCGCCTTCGCCCGCGCGGTTCGGATCGCAAATCGTGATGCCGTCGGGCCGAAGCGGGCGGTGACGGGCGCGCCTTTGCCTTCGGCCAGGTATTTGAAGGTCAGGTCGCGCACCTTGGCGGCGGCGTCCACGATGGCGCAGGGGATGCGGGCTTCCTCGGCGGTCGGATACAGGCTGGCCACGGCGTCACGGGTTTCGCCAACTCCGCCTCAATTGCCACTATCAAAACCGACCCCTTACGACGCCAGCACATAGCATGGCCCGCTTGGACGGGTTTAGGGGGCCGCGCTCTTTCCCTGCCGAATGACAGCGTCAAAGGCGGGCTTGGGCTTGCCTTCGCGGTCGAAGAGCAGCGGATAGTTCGTCCGGCCTCGGATGGGGAAGTTGTTCAGCCAGGACTCGGAGTCAGTCACGCCCCAGAACGTCACGCGGCTGATCTTGTCAGCGTGCTTCGCATACACCCCAAATAGCTCACCGTAGCGCTTGGCGAGCGCTTGCTGGACCGAAGCGGGCAGGCCGTTCGTGTAGGGGTTCAACTTGGGGTCGGGCGCGACTTTCTGGCCGACATCCGCGCCGGTGACGCCCCTGACGAAAGGCAGAACGCTCACGTCAAGTTCGGTGATCATCACTTTCACGCCGAGCCGGGCGAAGGCGGTGATGGTCTCCTCCACCTGGTTGATTGGCGGCGAGGTCAGGCTCAAGTGGGACTGGTTGCCGATGCCCGTGATTTTCACGCCGGCAGCCTGCAGCTTTTTCACCAGCACGACCGCGCCGTTCCGCTTGGCGGGGCTCTCCAAGGAATAATCATTGTAATATAGCTCGGCCTTCGGGTCGGCGGCCTGGGCGAACTGGAAGGCCTTGGCCAGATAGTCCTCGCCAATGATTTTCAGCCACGGCGACTGGCGCAGCGAGCCGTCATCGTTCAAAGCTTCGTTCACCACGTCCCAGCCTTTCACCCGGCCCTTGTAGCGCCCGACGACGGTGTGGATGTGATTGCTCATGCGGGCGAGCAGCGCAGCGCGGTCGGCCGGGCCTCCCATGTCATTCTGAAAAACCCAGTTCGGTGTCTGCGAATGCCATACGAGTGTATGGCCAATGGTGAACGTGCCGTTCCTTTCCCCGAACTCCACGAAGCGATCCGCTGGCTCGAAGTTGAACTTGGCCGCCTCGGGGTGGATCGGACCCCACTTCATCACATTCACGGGCGTGATGCTGTTGAACTGCTGTTTGACGAGCGCGGCCTGCGCGGCGTTCTTTTCGGTGACCTGCGAATCGTTCAGGGCCGTGCCGATCAGAAACTTGCCCTTGAACGCGTCTTTCAGCGCGGGCTGCGCGCTGGTATTCAAGGTCAGCAGGGCCGCAGCCCAAATCGGAACGAGACTAAGTTTCATGTTGAACATATTGGTGTATGGCTGTCGGTAAATTGGTCTGTTGCTGGTAATGGCTACTTGCGGCGGGACAGCGGTTCAAATCGCCCGGTCGTAAATCTTCTGAAACACCTTGTCCGCGCCTTCCCCCGCGCGGTTCGGATCGCAGATGGTGATGCCATCGGGGCCGAAGCGGGCGGTGACGGTCGCGCCTTTGCCTTCGGCCATATACTTGAAGTTCAGGTCACGCACCTTGGCGGCGGCGTCCACGATGGCGCAGGTGATGCGCGCTTCCTCGGCCGTCGGATACAGGTCGGCCACCGCGTCGCGGGTTTCGCCGGCGAATTTTACGCGGCAGATCGCCACGAGGCCGACGGTGAGGCTGTCCACGCCGTAGCCGACGTAGGCGCGTGTGCCGTCGGCGCGGAGGACGTCGCGGGTGAAGTGGTTGTTGCTCGTGCGCGAGCCGCCGCCTTTGTTCCACCAACGGAAGCCACGGTATTGCTGGTCGCTTTCCACCTTGCCGTCCGCGCCGACGATCTCGTGGCCCTGGTTCACCGGCCCCTCGAAGTCGGACGGCGTGATCCAGTTGTTGTGGAAGTTGATGCTCATGCCGTTGTCGAAATCCACGCGCACCTGCACGGCGTCGTAGGCGTTGATGCCGTCGCGCACGAGGCGCTTCTTCTGGCCGACGGCGGTGAGCGAGACGGGCTTGGAGTGGTAGTAGGAGTAAATCAAATCCACCCAGTGCGGCCCGACGTAGCTGAAGGGGTCGCTCGACTCGACCCACTTGAAGGTGCTGGTGCTGACTTCCAGCGGCTCTTCGAGATAGGCGGTGCCGTAGAGCGGCGCGCCGATGCGTTTCTGGATGTCGTCGCGGATGCGCAGGTGGTCGGGGTCGTAACGCTTGTGCATGTCCACGGCAACGATGCGGTTCGCGGCGCGGGCGGCCTCGATGATCTGGTCGGCCTCGTGCGTGGTGAGGCACATGGGCTTCTCCGTGAGGACATGGACGCCCTTCGCGAGCGCGGCGAGGATCGGCTGCGTGTGCAAGTGATCCGGCGTGGCGACGGCAAGCACGTCGAGGTCGGGGAAGTCGCGCAGGATGTCATGCCACGGCTCGTCGCCGGAGTAGCACTTGGGCGAATGGCCGGTCCATTCCTTGAACGCAGCGGCGGATTTCTCGGCGGACTTCTGCGAGCGCGTGGCGACGGCAACGAGCTCGAATTTCACCGGCGCGAGTTCGCGGTTGAACTTGTCCAGCCCGACGCGCGCGAGCTGGCCAGCGATGCCGAAGCGTTGGAGGTCGGCGTAGGCGCGGAGGTGGACATCGCCGCCGAACATGCCGGCGCCGACGAGGGCGAGTTTAATGGTCTGTTGCATGGAAGATGATTAGTGGGCGCAGAATGGCGTGCACCGAGGGATTCGTCACGACTTCAGATGCGCCTGCGCCAACTTCCCACAGGCACTGGCCAGATGCTTGATTGACCCCCTTTCCGCTGATAGCGTCGCCGCTCTTTGAGCCGCTCATGGAATACAAGAACACGCTGAATCTGCCGCGCACGGACTTCTCTATGAAGGCCGACCTCGTCGCGCGCGAACCGCAACGCCTCGCCCGCTGGGAGGCCGACGCCATTTACGCGCAGATTCGCGCCGCCCGCTCGGGCAAGCCCAAGTTCGTCCTCCACGATGGCCCGCCTTTCGCGAATGGCGATGTCCACGTCGGCACCGCGCTGAACAAGGTGCTGAAGGACATCATCGTCAAATACCAGACCCTGCGCGGCAAAGACGCCCCCTACATCCCCGGCTGGGACTGCCACGGCCTGCCCATCGAGTTCAAGGTCACGCAGGACATGCGCAAGGCCGGCGACACCGCGAGCGACGCCGCCACCATCCGCACTGCCTGCGACGCCTACGCC
Organism: Klebsiella pneumoniae; assembly: GCA_943330855.2. Taxonomy (GTDB): domain Bacteria; phylum Verrucomicrobiota; class Verrucomicrobiia; order Limisphaerales; family SXTU01; genus SXTU01. The sequence goes on along the minus strand of CALQJI020000128.1, from coordinate 3,542 downwards.
CGCAAATATATCGACCTCCAGCGCACCCAGTTCAAACGCCTCGGCGTCTTCGGCGACTGGGCTAACCCCTACCTCACGCTCAACAAGGAATACGAGGCCGATGAACTCCGCCTCTTCGCCGACCTCGTCGCGCAAGGCTTCGTCTATCGCGGCAAGAAGCCGGTGTATTGGAGCATCCCCTGCCGCACCGCGCTCGCCGAGGCCGAGGTGGAATACGCCGACCACGTCAGCCAATCCGTCTATGTGAAGTTCAAGCTCGCGGGCGAGCCGAACACCTTCCTCCTCATCTGGACCACCACGCCCTGGACGCTCCCCGCGAACCTCGCCGTCGCCTTCAACCCCGACCTCTTCTACTCGCGCATCCTCGCCGACGGGAATGTCTATCTCATCTGCAACTCGCTCCTCGAAACCGTCGCGCAGAAGTGCGGCTGGGCGGGCGGCTATCAAATCGAGCGCACCGTCTCCGCCGACGAACTCGCCACGCTCACCTACGAGCATCCGTTCTGCGCGCGCACGGGCAGGCTCTTCCCCGCCGACTTCGTCACCGCCGACACGGGCACCGGCTTCGTCCACATCGCGCCCGGCCACGGCGCGGACGACTACAACCTCGGCCGCAGCCAGGGCCTGCCCATCTACTCGCCCGTGGACGACGCCGGCTGCCTCGCCCACACCGCCGACCTCCCCGCCGACCAGCAGATGCCCGCCGAGCTGCTCGGCAAGTCCATCCTCGAAAAGCACGGCAAGAGCGACGCCAACGACGCCGTCCTCCACGAACTGCGTGTGCGCAACGCCCTCGCGCATCAGGAGAACTACCACCACAGCTACCCGCACTGCTGGCGCAGCAAGACCCCCATCATCTTCCGCGCGATGGACCAGTGGTTTATCAAGGTGGACCACGTTCTAAGCGGAGAAAGTGGGAAAGTGGGAAAGCGGGAAAGTGAGACTGGCGCGGCCGTGCACACGTCCACTCTCTCACCTGCCCACTCTCCCACCTGCCCACCTGCAAGCAGCTTCCGCGAGCAAGCGCTTCAAGCCATCGAAACCGTCCGTTGGATCCCCGACTGGGGCAAGAACCGCATCGAAGGCGCGGTGAAATCCCGGCCCGACTGGTGCATCTCGCGCCAGCGCAGTTGGGGCGTGCCCATCCCGGCCTTCTACGACGCGCAGGGCGAACCCATCCTCGACGCCGCCATCGTCCGCAAGGCCGCCGACCTCTTTGAGCAGCACGGCAGCAATGTCTGGTTCGAGAAAACCGCCGCCGAACTCTGGACCCTCTGCCGGCCCGCTAACTGGACCGGTCGCGAAGCCGTTTCCAAATCAGCCGATACGCTCGACGTTTGGATTGATTCGGGGTCGTCGTCGAGAGCGGTTCTCAAGCGCCGAGAGGAACTCCAGCATTCAACTTTCAACCTTCAACCTTCAACTGCCTCCTGGCAGGCCGACATCTATCTCGAAGGCTCCGACCAGCATCGCGGCTGGTTTCAATCCTCCCTGCTCCTCTCCCTCGCCGGCAACGGCGTCGCGCCGTTCAAAACCGTGCTCACTCACGGCTTCATGGTGGACGCGGATCGCGAAAAGATTTCCAAGAGCAAACAGGGCGCGGGCGGTTACGAGAAGCCGCAGACCGCCGACGCCTACGTGAAGAAATGGGGCGCGGACGTGCTACGCCTCTGGGTCGCCTCGCAGGATTACCGCACCGACATCGTCGTGAGCGAGGAACGCATCAACAAGGTCTCCGAGACCTACCGCGCGCTGCGCAACACCCTCCGCTACCAGCTCTCGAACCTCTACGACTTCGACCCCGCGCAGCACACCGTGCCCGACGACCAGCTCACCGGGCTCGACCGCTGGGTGCTCGGCGAGTTCGCGAAGCTGGAGGCGGCAGTCGCGGCGGCCTACGACGCCTACGAGTTCCACGTCGTCTATCAGAAACTCAGCCAGTTCGCCGCTGTGGAGCTGAGTTCCATCTACCACGACGTGGTGAAGGACCGCCTCTACACCGACCCCGCGAACTCCCCGCGCCGTCGCAGCACACAGACCGCGCTGCACCGCATAGTCACGCGCCTCACTCAGATGCTCGCCCCCGTGCTCGTCTTCACCGCGGACGAAGCGTGGGAATTCATCCCCGGCAAGCCCACGCCCAGCGTGCATCTTGCCGAGTGGACGCCGCAGCCCTTTGACCGCTCCGATGCTGAAACCTCCGCGTGGGCCGGCCTCTTCACGCTCCGCGTGCTGGTGCTGCCCGAGTTGGAGAAGGCACGCCAAGCGAAGGAAATCGGCAAGTCACTCGAAGCCAAGCTCACGCTCAACGGCTCCGGCCCGCTCTACGTGGACGGCAAGATCCACGCCGAAGCCCTGCGCGAACTGCTCAACACCTCGCAGCTCGAAATCCACGCCAACGACGACCCGATCGTCTCGACCCTGGTATCGAAGGCCGCCGGCGCGAAGTGTGAACGCTGCTGGCATACGGAGACTGAGGTAGGCACGAACACCTTGCACCCGACGATCTGCCCTCGGTGCGTCGAAGCCGTGAAAGACTGCAAAGCCACGTAGTCCCACCGCCTCTCCTCCCTCTCCCTTCATCGGATGACGGTAGAGGGCCGGGGTGAGGGGTTGCGTGCGGGGCGTTGGTGGCCGCCGCTTGCCAGTTCCGCTGGCAGTGACGTAGGCTTACGATCATGAAGAACTGCCTGATTGCTCTTTTCCTCTGCGCCAGTTTGCTTCCTTCAGCCATGGCGGCGACGCCAGCGAATGCTGGGAAGTCCTTTCAAGAGACCAAGATCAAGGCCGAAAAAGGAATTGCCCCAGCCCAAGCCAACCTCGGCTTCTTGTATGCCAATGGCTACGGTGTGCCGAAGGACGAAGCCGAAGCGGTGAAGTGGTATCGCAAGGCGGCAGACCAAGGATATGCCAAAGCCAAATACAACCTCGGCGTCATGTATGCCAATGGCCGAGGTGTGCCGAAGGACGAAGCCGAAGCGTTGAAGTGGTATCGCAAGGCGGCAGACCAAGGATATGCCCCAGCCCAATTCAACCTCGGCGTCAGTTATGCCAATGGCCAAGGTGTGCCGAAGGACGAGGCGGAAGCTTACAAATGGTATTTGCTGGCCGGGGCGAAGGGCGATGAAATGGCCAAGAAGGCCATTCCGCTCTTTGAGCGCGAGATCACGCCTGCGCAAAGGACCGAAGGCCAGCGGTTGGCTCGTGAATGGAAGCCACGAAAGCCCTAGGCCGTTGGCAGCCCGGTCCCAAGGCAGGGCATTGTTCAATCGCGGTCCGAATCCATCGGCACCGGCTTCTTTATCACCAGCCGGGGCATCCGGCTCGGGGCCACCGCCACCACCGTCGCTTTCCCGAACACCGGCTTGCAGGGCTTCGCGCCCAAGCTGGCCAGAGGGGAGCAACGGTGTTGTAAAACCAGCATTTTTTTAGGCGGGTTTGAGTTCGTGATTCATCTGCAACAGGAGCTTTCGCATCACGGCGGTCAGCGCGACTTTGGCCGGTTTGCCCGCCAACCGCAGGCGGGCGTAGAACTTCCCCAG
>CALQJI020000127.1 GCA_943330855.2 Klebsiella pneumoniae | reverse complement strand
GCCGTCCTCCCCCCTGCAGGGGGGAGGACGGCTCCATCTTTCTGTTTGGCTGACGCCAAACAAGGAAGATGGAAAGCAACATACAAGAAGGCGCGCTTCGTGGCATTCGGTTGGCAGGCCACCGAACTTGCCTCGGGAATTGGGATGCAGCGCTCCCAACGCGAGCGTGCGCCGAAACGCGGGCTGCCGTTCTCCCTCTCCCAGCGGGAGAGGGCCGGGGTGAGGGAGAAAGGCGGCGAGGTTTTTGAGTTGGCCGTCACCGCTTGAGTGAAGGGGGCCGCTCTCCCTCACCCTATCACGGGTCCGCTGGGCGAGGGGAGGCGCTCGACCGCTGCGGGCTGGAACTCACTTGCCGCCGCTCTTGAGCTTGGCCTCGATTTGCGCCCGCAATTCCTTCGTGCGCTTCTGAGCGTCGGCGACTTGCTGCGGGGACATCTTTTTCTCTAACGCATCACGGTTCTTGGCAGCGTCTTCGTCTGTCTTGGCGGCGAGATTATACCACGCATACGCCTCCAAATAGTCCTTCTCCACCCCTTGGCCCTTCTCGTAGCGGAGGCCCAGATTGAATTGAGCCGTAGCGGCGTCCTGCTCGGCTGCCTTGCGATACCACGTCAAGGCCTGCGCGTAGTCCTTCTACAGGCCTTGGCCCTGTGCGTAGCTGAAGCCTAGATTGGATTGAGCCATGGCGTCGTTCTGCTCGGCCGCTTTGCGATACCATTTTACGGCTTCCGCGTAGTCCTTCTCCACGCCATGTCCCTGCGCGTAGCAGACGCCGAGATTGTATTGAGCCTGGGCTTCGTTCTGGTCGGCGGCCTTGCGATACCACCTCACGGCTTCCGCGTCGTCCTGCTCCACGCCTTCGTCATTGGCGCAGCAGACGCCCAGATCGTTTTGAGCCGAGGCGTGGTTCTGCTCGGCGGCCTTGCGATACCACTTCACGGCTTCCACATAGTCCTTCTCTACCCCTCGGCCATTGGCGCAGCGGACGCCCAGATTGAATTGAGCCTGTGCGAGGTTCTTCTCGGCGGCCCTGCTGCGATACCACGTCACGGCTTCCGCGTCGTCCCGCTCCACGCCTAGGCCTCTCTTGTAGCTGACGCCCAGGAGGAATTGAGCCACGGCGTCGCCCTTCTCGGCCTCAGCTTTGTCTTCCAGGAATTGCTCGCGGAGCGCTTCGACTTGTTGCGGGCTGGCGCATGGAGAAACCGGACTGACGATGCAGGGTAACGGGACGAGTGGGTTCGTTTTCATCGCTCGATTGGTCAGAGTGACTTGGGCTGTTTAGCCACCATTCACCACCTCAATGACCCGCGACCCCACACGTGTGAGGTCGCCGGCCCAGAGGTGCTTCGGCACGGCCTTCACTTACGGTTTGCAAAGGACCGCGACGGCGTCGCTCACGAGGCCGACTTCCTCGTCGTTCAGGACGTAGATGGCGGTGTAGGTGCGTGTCTCAGGCTGGCCGGAGCGGAGCTTCACGCGGAGCTTGGCTGGGTCTTGCAAGTTGTCCAGCGGCAAGCCGGCGTCAATGATGAGGCGGGTTCGATCGGTGGCGAGTTCCACGCACGAACCGCCAATTTGCTTCGCACCGCGATGGATGATGAGTTTCATGGGGCCCACTGTAGCGGAGCCGGTGGGACATCCGTAGTCCGAGCAAGGGGAGATTGTGAGATTTAGCCGGAGCGCTGCAATAGGAGCGCGGCCTTCAGGCCGCAGAAGTGTGGGAAGCCAAGCGCCGGACGCGCTTTCGCAGCGCCGCTGCGGCCGCACCAATGATGCGGGCGGAGGGACGGCTCGGCGCGAAATCCGTCATTATGGTGGCCGGACGTTTCTGCGGCCTGAAGGCCGCGCGCCGGTCGCGTCAACTGCATCGTTCCGGTTTAATCAGAACCTCCTCACGTCGGCTCCTACCACTTCACAGCGCCGCCACCGTCAACCACGCTGCGGATGCTGTGCCGCAGGGCGGGGAGCCAAATTATTTCCATCGTCTTCAGAGCTGAAGACGCAGCCCCGCGAGTTGTGCCAGTTTTCCTTGCCGGGCATCGAACGTGCAGAACTCAGTTGCCCCCGAGACCAGCGCAGCGGCCACATGCAAAATGTCCAGGCTCCGGCTGCCAATCGTTGGCGTGTGGTGCTCGGCCAAGCGCTCGGCCTCCCGAACCAGGTTTCCCCACAAATCCGGCTTGGCCACCAAGAGACCCGCCGCCAAATCTGCTTGAACCGCTTGCCACGCCGTCTGCGCTTCCCCGGGTGTCAGGCGCTGCTGAAACACCGCCAGTCCCAACGCGTTGCGAAGCTCGAGCCGATGGAAACCCGTGAAGTCGAGAGGAACGGGATTGGCCCGCCGCCACGCGTCGGCCTTGGGCGAGTTGGCATCCGGCACGTAAAGGGAAAACAGGACGCTGGTGTCCGCGTAAATTCTCACCAGCGCTCCTCATCACGCCCCAGCAAGACCATGTTGGGCAGCACCTTGTCACCGAACGTCATTCGTCTCCGCGCCGCGTAGTCAGGAAGTCTGACTGGCGCTGGAGCTACCGGTTTGCTGGTCGCCTGCTGGTCGAGGTAATTTTGCAACCACTGGGCAATCGTTTGCGCATCTTGCAGTGGCATTTCCTCAAGGGCGGCTTCGATTTCGGTCACGGTGCTCACACCGGCAGGCTAGGCACGGCGGCAATGCTTGCCAAACAGTTTGTTTCCTGCGGAAGCATCGCGTCGCCCCACTTATTGTAGCAGAGCCGGTGGCACACATCCGTGGTCCGGGCGTGCGACATGGGAGAAAAATCTTGGAGAGCGGAACGGGCGGCCGAAACTTCACTTGCCCGGCTGCTACGTTCAGGTTCACCTCAACCCGGCAGGCCGTTCTGCCGACAACCCTCCCAACGAATGGAACAGAAGACTTCAGACACGCACCAAAAGGCCCTGCAAATCAACCTCGACCCGTCCAAATACGGGACGTTCGTCGAGATTGGCGCGGGGCAGGAAGTGGGGCGCTGGTTCTTCCGCGTGGGCGGTGCGGCGGGCACCATCGCCAAGACGATGTCGGCTTACGACATGACGGTGAGCGACGCGATTTACGGCCCGTGCGAACGCTACGTCAGCCGGCAGCGGCTCACCTCCATGCTGGAGCGCGAGTTCGACCTACTCATCGAGCGGCTCGGGCAGAAGCGCGGGGCAAACACGAAGTTCTTCGCCTTTGCCGACACCGTGTTGGCGCGCAGCTATTCCTCGCGGAAGGACATGGAGGCGCACGGCTGGCTGGGCGTGCGCTTTCAGTCGGAGCCGCAGGGCGAGCCGTCGCAGATCATCATCCATGTGCGGCTGCTGGACCCGGAGAACGTGCAGGAGCAGGAGGCGCTGGGCATCATCGGCGTGAACCTCGTCCACGGCGCGCTCTACCTGCATAAGGACCCGGCGGCGCTGCTCGATGCGTTGCTCGACAGCCTCACGTCGGAACGCGTGGAGGTGGACATGGTCAAGCTGACCGGTCCGGCGTTCGCGGGCGTGGACAACCGCGTGATGGCGCTCCAGCTCGTGCAGCGCGGATTGACGAAGGCGGCAATGTTTCTGGCCAGCGGCGAGGTCGTGCAGCCCGCCGACGTGCTCTATAAGAAGTCCATCTTGGTCGAGCGCGGCAGCTTCCGGCCCATCACCAAGACCACACTGGATATGCTCGAATGCGCCACCAGCATGTTCGTGCAGGAGCCCAAGGTGCAGGGCGAGGAGGTCACCGTGCTGATGGAGATGACTTTGAAGAACCTCATCGAGGGCGACCGCATTGACCCGAAGGATTTTCTCGACCGCGTGGACATCCTCGGCGCGCTGGGCAAGAACGTGCTGATCTCGAACTATGGCGAGTATCACCGGCTAGCCGCCTACCTGTTCCGGCACACGAAGAAGATGATCGGCATCGTCATGGGCGTGCCGACGCTGAAGGAGATTTTCGAGGAAAAGTATTACACGGACCTGGAGGGCGGCATCCTTGAGAGCTTTGGCCGACTTTTCAAAAACGACCTCAAGATTTACGCCTACCCGCTGCGCGACGCCAAGTCCGGCGCGCTCATCACGGCGGGCAACCTGCGCGTCGCGCCGAACCTCCGCCATCTCTACGCCTACCTGATTGAGAACCGGCTCATCGAGAGCCTGCGGGATTTCGATGAGCGCTGCCTCCCCATTTTCTCGCGCGACGTGCTGTCGAAAATCCGTTCCGGCGACCCCGTGTGGGAGACAATGGTGCCGCCCACCGTGGCGCAGATGATCAAGGAGCGGAAGCTGTTCAACTACGGGACAACGAAGCCCGTGGAGCCGTCACAGCCCGCCACCGACTGAGCGCGCAGTTCAACGGCTGAAGAATTCCCCCGCGCGGACGCCGAGCCAGACCGCCGCGAGGCACAGGACCACGGAGAGCAGCACATTCCACCCCGCTGCGGGCCACTGACCATCGCGCACGAGCTGAAGCGTTTGCAGGCTGAACGCGGAGAAGGTCGTGTAGCCGCCGCAGAGGCCCGCCATGAGAAAGGCGCGTCCGTTCTCACTGCCCCACCAGCCCGTGGACGGCTGCGCCACGGCGGCGAACACGCCGATGAGGAACGAACCGCTCACGTTCACCAACAGCGTGCCCAGGGGAAATCCTTTTCCCGCCAGGCGCGTCACCCACTCCGCCAGCCCGTAGCGGAGCATCCCGCCCAGCGCGCTGCCGAGGCCGATCCAGAGGTAGATTCGCATGACGGGAGATTAAACGAAGTTGAGCCGCTTGAGAACCACTGACCGGCACTAACCGGCACTAATAAAATGCAACGCCCGACTGGCTGCGAGCAATCGACGTTCAGCGGTCTACCGGGCCTGTTTTTATTAGCCCGGATTCCGAAATGGAACGGCCGCGAAAGGGCGCATAGAGCCCAAAGTCACGCTGGTGGCAAGAAAACGGACCGCGTTGAAATTTTCCGGCTCCGATCCTTCCTCTACTCGGCTCCTCTGTGTTCTTTGCGCCCTTTCGTGGCTCAACTTCGGAGTTCGGGATTAGTGCTGGTTAGTGGTTCAACCGTCCCCGCCTTCAGCGGAAATAGGTGAAGCCGAAAGCCAGCACGAGCCCCACCGCGACCGTCCACCAAAGCCAACTCACGCCCTTCGTCTTCGTGCGGCTTTCCCGCTGCTCGCCGAACTCCTCCTTCACAAACTCGTCGTAGTTGAACTCGTCGTCCGGCAAGTCCAGCCGCTGGCCGGTGGCGCGGTCGTTCCAGCCCGTCTGCTCGTCCGCGCCGCACTGCGGGCAAGCCAGCGCTCGACGCGGCACATCCGCGCCGCAGTTGGGACAGGACTCGGGAGTCATGGTGTTAGTTCAAGCCGTTGCTGTGCAGCGGGCGCTGGCGAAGCTCGTGTTCCTGCCAGCCTTTCAGCGCCCCGCCGAGCAACCCGGTCCCGGTCGTGCCGCAACTCGAAAGCAACGTGACGAGGCCCGCGCACAGGAGCGCACTCACCCAGGTTCACAGGGCGAGAGCCCAGCTGGTTTGCCGTCCAGATTTCAAGCTGTATGCACCCGGGTGCATCCGGGTGCATCCGTGGTTGAAATGTCTTCGCGTCCGCCCCACTTCGGCTCAGAAAAACTTCGTGCGGCCCGGCATCGCCAGCGGCGGGACTACCATCTTGCCGTCCCAATCGCGGAGGTTTTGCGGCGCGAGTTCCTCCTTCGAGTTGAGCGCCATTTCCCAGGTGATTTCCTGCCCGGTGTAGCCCGCCATGCGGCCCATGATGCCGGCCATCGTGCTCGTCACCATCCGGTCGCCATCGTTGAGCGGCTTGCCCGCGCGGATGGAGGCGAAGAGTTCGTCGTGCTCCACCTGATACATATCCGGCGTCGTGCCCTCGTATTTCCAGTTCCGTTCGCCGTTCAAGTCCGTGGTGTAAGCGCCGCGCGAGATGTAGGCGTTGCCCTTGGTGCCCAGTGCGTAGAAGGAGTTCTCGCCGTAACAGCCGGTAATTTGGCGCTGTGAGATGAAGCCGCGCACACCTTTCTCCCATTCGTAACTCACGGCGATGTGGTCGAAGATGTTACCGCCGTTGGCCGGAATTTGGCGACCGCCGACCGCCGTGCATTTCAGCGGGGGCTTGTCCTTCATCGCCCACAGAATCCAATCCACCGTATGGATGGCCTGCTCGACAAGGCCATCGCCGGAGAGCCAAGTGAAGTTATACCAGTTGCGGGTCATCCACTCGAGCTCGCTCATGCCGGCGGGGCGGGTCTCGGCCTTGGGCATGGGCTTCACCGGGCCGGTGAGGTAGGTGCCGTAGACGGCGCGCACGTCACCGATGGAGCCGTCGAGCATCTTGCCGAAGACGGCGCGCTTGGCGGAATCGTAGCGCCAGCAGAAGCCAGCTACGACGGCGAGGTTCTTCTGCTTGGCAATCTTCACCGACTCGATGACCGAACGCACGCCGGGCCCGTCCGTAGCCATCGGTTTCTCGGTGAAGACGTGTTTGCCGGCCTCGACGGCGGCGCGCAGGTGGCCGGGGCGGAAGCCGGGCGGCGAGGTGAGAATGACGAGGTCCACACCGCTGTTGATGACCTTCTCGTAGGCGTCCAAGCCGACGAACTTGCGCTCAGGCGACACGTTGATTTTTTTGTCGTCCTTCACGGCGGCGGCCACGGACTTGAGGCTGTTCTCGATGGGGGCGGCGAAGGCATCGCCCACCGCCCATAGCTCAACGTTGCTGTCGGCCTTGAGCGCTTGCGCGGCCGCGCCGGTGCCGCGGCCGCCGCAGCCGATGAACCCGATGCGCAGCTTATCACTGTTCGGCGCGGCGCGGAGGATGGAGGGGAACGCGATTTCCGCCGCGACGACGCCAGCGGCGGTCGTGGCAGTGGTAGTTTTGAGGAACTCGCGACGAGAGGCGGAGGGGGCGGTGATCATCTTAGGAGACGATGTTGATGAAGCACTGATTTGGCAACCAAAGTCGGAACAAAATCGGAACAAAGGGAGGCGCGGCGGGCGGCGGGGCGATGCATCCGCGCCCGGAAAGTATTCCGTATCCAGTGTTCAGTGTTCAGTCTGGGCTACTGCGCCCCACGCCTTAGTGACTACTGAACACTTCCGACCCACCCTTGCGCCGGTGCGACGCGTGCCCCATATTCCCCGCACTATGAAGCGTTTCCACTTCGCGCTAGCCATCGCGTGCCTAATGGCCCTCGCACACTCCGCTTTCTCCAGCACCGTCGCGCCCTCCACACCCGATGCGCGCGTGCAAAACGCCGTCGCCATCTGCCACGCGACCGTGCTCGGCGCGGAGAGCTTTCGGAGCGCAGCCGACGGCGGCATCCACACCCGCACCTGGCTCCGCGTGAACGAGGCGTTGAAAGGCAAGTTCCCCACGACCTTCACCGTGATCCATCGCGGCGGGCGGATCGGCGAGGCCGGTGAAGTCTCCAGCGATGCGCCCACGCTGCGCGTCGGCGACGAACGGCTGCTCCTTCTCGGCCAGCGACCGGACGGCACACTCTTCGTGGACAACGGCTCCAGCGGCGCACCGCAACTCGCCCGCGCCGGCACGGTGAAGACGGCGGGCACTGCCGTGACCAACCCGAACGCCCTGGCCCTGCTTTCCGCCGCGCGCACGCTTTATCCGAGCGCCGCCGGACCGGACCTGACGGCGCAGGCCGCGAGCCTCCTCGTCCCGCTCGCGGTGCCCGGTCTATTAAACACCAACGGCATCTCCCGCCGCTTCACTGCCGGTGACCGGGGCGAGCCGATTGAGTATCTCGTGGACGCCGACGCGCTCCCCGCCGGCATCACGCTGCCGCAGGCGCTCAACGCAGTGACCAACGCCTTTCGCGCGTGGGCGAATGTCACCGGGTTGAAGTTTTCCTTCCTCGGCATCACCAGTTTCGGCGTGCCCCCGGCCAACCTCTCGACCAACGACGGACGCATCCGCCTCCAGTTGCACGACCGCCATGGCAGCATCAGCGGCTCCTCGACGCTAGGGGTCGGCGGCAACGGCTTCTTCATTGCCGACGGCATGGGTGGCAACGTCAACGGCAACGAATTTTTCCCCATCAGCAGCGGCCACCTAGTGATGAAGCACACGAATGACCTGCTGCAAACGCTAAGCTCGTTCGAGGAAGTGCTCTGCCACGAGATCGGCCACATCCTGAGCATGGAGCATTCAAGCGAGAATCCTTCCGAGCCGAACCCCACGCTCAAAGAGGCCATCATGTATTTCCAAGCCCACGACGACGGCCGTGGCGCGACGCTCGGCAGCTACGACCCGCCCGTCGTGCAGCAGGCGTATCCAACGAACAACACGCCGCCATGGAGCTACGACCGGTTCATGGACATTGTGACCCAACCAACCGGAGCTCCCAACATCACGGGCATCAATCAGGTCGAGATCCGCGGCTACGACCTGCAAACCTCCAACCTCACGCTCTCGCTCGTCAGCAGTTCGGCGAGCGCGGGGGCCTTCTCCTTGCTCGGCACCACGCTCAAGTTTACGCCGAGCAGCTTCAGCGGTGGCCCACGACGAGACCCAAGCACTGGCTCTTATTACGACAACGCGCTCTTGCGATTCTCTGACGGCACCAACGGTTCGCCCTACGTCGAGGTCCGCGTCATTTCCCTGTTGGCGGATCAGAATCCCGGCGGTTCCAGCGACGGCTTACCCGACGATTGGGTGGCCCAATACTTCGGCAGCACCAGTGCCAGCGTGGACCCAAATGCGGATGCCGACAGCGACGGCGTGAGCAACCTCAACGAGTTCCGACTCGGCACCAACCCTACCAATGCGAGTTCCGTGCTGCGGTTCACGTCCAGCTCCGCCAGTGGCCTCAACTGGCTCGCCACGCCTTACGAACTCTACGAAGTCCAGGCCACGACCGACTTCACGAACTGGTTCCGTGCTGGGAACCCGGTCGTGCCCACGACGACCAACGGTAGCTTCAGGAACTTCCCCGCTACCAACCGCCTCTTCTTCCGTGTGCTGCGCGTGCCGTAGCCGTTGGCAGGCGAGCGTTGACCGTCCGCGCTCCCAGTCTCAGATTTCCCGCGCTCAAACCCAATGCCACACGAATTGAAACTGAAGGAAGGAGACGCCGCCCCCACCTTTACGGCGCAAACCAACGGTGGGCAGACCGTCTCGCTCGCGGACTACGCGGGACGCCCGGTCATCCTCTACTTCTACCCGCGCGACGACACGCCCGGCTGCACGAAAGAAGCCTGCGCCTTCCGCGACGCGTTTGCTGACTTCACCAGCAAGGGCGCAGTTGTGCTCGGCGTGAGCGCCGACTCGGTGAAATCTCACGAGAAGTTCATCCACAAATTCAAGCTCCCGTTCACCCTCCTCGCGGACGAAGACAAACGCATCGTCGAAGCCTACGGCGTGTGGGGCGAGAAGTCCTTCCTCGGCCGCCGTTACCAAGGCATCCACCGAGTCACCTTCCTCATCGGCGGGGACGGCCGCATCCAGAAAATCTGGCCGAAGGTAAAGCCGGTCGAGCACGCTGCGGAAGTGCTGACGGCGCTGGGTTAACACCTGCTCGCAGGGGAAATTCGCTTTTCGCCCGCCACCCGAATCTCTAAGCTGCGGGCAGAATTTATGGCCAAACAAATCGTTGAGATGCTCATTCAGACCGTCACGACGGAGCTGCCGGACACCAAAACCATCCGACTCCAGTGGCCGGAAGGCTACGACGTGAACTTCAAGACCGGGCAGTTCATCACGGTCTATTGGCCAGACACGCCCACCTACAAACGCGCTTACTCCCTCTCCTCCTGCGCACTGGACCGGGGCTTTTACGAAGTGACCGTGAAGCGCGACGGCAAGATGGGCACGCGCATCGTGGATTGGGCCAAACCGGGCGACAGACTCTCCGTCATCGAACCGGTCGGCAAGTTCCTCCCCGTCTTCGACCCACCCGGCAAGCACCTCATCTGCATCGCCGGCGGCAGTGGCGTGACGCCCTTCCGGGGATTCGTGCGCGAGGCCACGCGCCGTCAGTTGGATACGCGAATCACCATCCTTTACACAGTGCGGACGACGAACGACATCATCTTCCACGACGAGTTCCAGCAACTGGAGCAAGACAACGAGCACTTCGATTTTTACGTCACCTGCACGCGCCTGCACCCCGATGACAAGTGGACCGGGCGACGTGGTCGCATCACGGCGGATTGGGTGAAGGAACACATCCATGAGCCGGCGAACACCGTCTTCTACGCCTGCGGCACGAACGAACTCGTCGAAGCCACCGAGCATCTGGTGTTGGATGAACTCAAGCTCGCGAAGGAACAGATGAAAACGGAGAAGTGGGGCTGACCCCAACTCACACCCCCCGTATGCACCGAGACATCCTCTTCCTCCTCAAGCACGACTTCCCCGACGGCCCGGGCACGCCCTACTACTGCCCCGAGTGCGCGCAGCTCAACGGCGTGCTCGCCTACTATCCACAGCTCCGCCACGTGCTTGACGTGCGTTACGTGGACTTCCCGCGTCCCCGCTACGAAATCCTTTCCCTCATCGGCGACGAGAACCAGAGCTGCCCCGTCCTCATCATCGCCGATGGTCCACCCGCCACTGTGCAAGACGTCGAGATCGGCACCATCAACGGCCTGCACTTCGTCTCCGGCGCGGCGGCGATTGGGAATTACCTGGCGCAAGTGCACGGAGTCGGCCGGCCGCACTGACGGCGAGGCGGTGCCAGCCTGAGCGCTGCGGCTCGAGACTGGACGATCCTATTTCCCCGTCCTTCGGGGATCATAGTGGGTAAAGATCGAGCTTTCCGCAGAAGAACAGGATGCGCGTCCGGTAGTTCTGGAAGTTGCGGAAGCCTCGGGCGGCGGATTTGAGGCTCTGGATTTTAGAGTTTAACCCTTCGGTCACCGCGTTGG
>CALQJI020000126.1 GCA_943330855.2 Klebsiella pneumoniae | reverse complement strand
GTAGCGGCCGTGAATGCGGGCCAGGGCCTCGCGTTTGGCGGAGCGACTCATGTTCGGGGCTTGGGTAACCACGAATGTGAGTCAACGTATCGTCGGACTCCTCGTCCAACTCCCCGCCCCGGTAACATTTAATATGAGTCAACTCGGCCCTGCCTGTTGCTGACCATGTGGTCGGATTTGCTCTGGATGCTTATCCCAAAGAAGGGCACTACACCGGCTTGGCCCGAGTGGACGGTAAATTGGTCAAGGACGTGCCCGGCGCTGTGCATGGCAAGCAGGTGAACGACTCCGACCAGCACGACCTGGAAGTGACCGTCCGCCTCACCGGCACCGCCGCCGTCATCACCAGCACGCTCGACGGCCAACTGCTCTACGAATGGGCCGGCCCCACCGCCGCCCTCAGCCTGAGTCCCTCGTGGCAGACCGCCCCCGGCATCCTCTCCCTCGGCACCATGGCCGCCGACTGGGTGGTGTATGAGGTGAAGGTGAAGCGGCTGGACGCGAGACGTTGATCCAATCGCCATCAACGGCAGTTGGCGCTCGGTGCCAGCGCGCCACAGCAAATTCCTCTCGCCAAGCCTTGTGCTTCGTTATCAGCATCCGCTCATCATGCTACGCCTCCTCGCCCTCTTTGCGTCTCTTTGCGTTCTTTGCGGGAAATCATTCTCGGCTGACGCCCCGCCCATCCGCGTGCTCGTCTGGGACGAACAGCAGGCCGCGCAGAAATCGGCTTACGACGGCGGGTTCCTCGGCGACACCATCGCGGCCTACCTCGCGAAGCAACCGGGGCTCAAGGTCACTTCCGTCAACTTCGCCTCCCCCAACCAAGGCCTCTCGGACGCCGAGTTGGACGCCGCGCAGGTCATCGTCTGGTGGGGCCACCAGAAGCACGGGCTGGTCGAGTCGGCGCGCGTCGAGGCCGTCGTGCAACGCGTGTTGGACGGCCGGCTCGCGCTCGTCGCGCTGCATTCGGCGCACTGGGCGCGGCCCTTCGTGCGGCTCATGCAGGAGCGCGCCAAGGCCGATGCGCTCGCGCAAATCCCCGCCGCCGAGCGCGCCACGGCGAAGTTCGAGTATTTCAACGACAACCCGCTCGGCAAGGTGCCGCGTCGGGACGCGCCGCTGACGCCCGCGCTTCGCCACGAGGATGGCGTGTGGAAGCTCACCTTGCCCGGCTGCATCTTCCCCTCCTACCGCAACGACGGTGCGCCCAGCCACGTGAAGACCTTGCTGCCCGCGCATCCCATCGCGAAGGGCCTGCCCGCCGCGTGGGACATCCCGGCGACTGAGATGTATGCCGAGCCGTTCCATGTGCCCGCGCCGGACGCGGTGGTCTTCGAGGAGCGCTGGGACAAGGGCGAGTGGTTCCGCAGCGGCTCGCTCTGGAAGGTGGGCAAGGGCGGCGTCTTCTACTTCCGCCCCGGCCACGAGACCTTCGCGGTCTTCAAGCAGGCGGAGAACTTGCGCGTGGTGGAGAACGCGGCGCGTTACCTCGCCGCGCAACTGCCCGCCGGAGCGCGCTGACGCACCCGTAGTTGGTTGCCGCTACGCGGCTACCGATTGAACAGGAACGCCGGGTTGTTGATGAGCGCCCAGGCGAGGTCTTGGGCCCCGATGAGGCGGGTCTGTTCGAGCTGCTTGGTGCTCAACTCGGAGGCGCGTTTGAGGTTCGTGAGTCGGGCGTCGGCGGGGAGCGGCTCGCCGAGGCGCTTCACGCTGTCCTGCCGCTCTTTGAGCTGCGGGTCCACTGGGCGCGCCTTCTTGGAGTCGGTCAGCTCTTTGTTGCGTTTGGCCAACTCGGCGTCGTTCGCGCGGACAATCTTCTCGAAGGCGTCCTTCTGCTCCTTCGCGCGCAGGTCCGCCGGCATCGCGAGGACGGCGCGCAGCTCCTCGGACTGGCTCAGGCCCGGCGTCTTCGTGGCGGTGCCGGCGAGCCGGAAGCGACCGAGGGTGAAGCCCTTGTCTTCGCCGCCGTTGAAGAGCTGCGTCATCTTCACCGTGAGAACCACCCCGGCGGTGTTCGTCAGCGGCGTCTTCAACTCGTAGGTGGCCCAGTGCGTCGCGCCGCCGTTGGGCGAGACGCCCCAGCCCTGCTGGCGGTTGTTGCCGCCGTCGATGGACTTGGCGACCTCGAAGGTGTCCTGGCTGAAGTCCGCCAGCGCCTTTTGCAGTTCGACCTTCTTCGCGTCGGCCGGCTTATCCTTGGGCGCGACGCTCAGGGTGATTTCGTTCAGCACGAAGTTGCCGTCCGGCGAGCGGCCGGGGCCGTTCTTGGGGAAGCGCTTGTCGGTCAAAGCTTCAAGCCGCAGCGCGTTCAGCTCCTTCAAGTCTGTCTCGATGCTGAACGTGTATTCGGCGCGCACCGCCTTGCCGGCGGTCACGACCACGGATTTGTCCTCTTGCTGCTCCAGCTTCAAGTCGCCGGTGGACTTGAGGTTCTTCGTGGTGAAGGCGCTCCACGCCGTCTTCAAGTCCTGCTTCTTCTCGAACTCGACGAGGCGCTTCGGGAAGTCCTGCTCGTTGAAACGCTTCAGCTCCACTTCGGCTTTCGCGGTGCGTTCCTTTTGGTCGGCGTCCAGCTTGGCCTCACGCGGGGCGATTTCCTTTTCGTAGGCGGCGAGGTCACCCTTCGCGTCGACGAGGTCGGCGGCCAACTGCTTCTCCCGCTTGGCGCGCAGCTCGGGGTAAAGCTTTTCGTAGGCCACCAACTCGCCGCCAACTGTGACGTGGTCGGCCTTGAGCGTGGCCCAGCTCTTCAAGGTGGTTTCAATCTCACCGCTCTTCGCCGGGCGGTTCATGATGCGCAGGAACAGCTCGTTGATGAGCTGGCGGTCGTCGGTGATTTCCTTCGCGAGCTTGGTAATCGCGTTGTCCGGCGTGCTGATGGAGTCGCCGACGGTCGCGCCGGAGATGAGCGCCATCACGGGGCCGAGCTGCATGTCGCTGATGCGCTCGCATTCGCAGGCGGACTCGCGGACGGGCTTGCCCATCGTGGCGAAGAAGCCATCGGGCAGCTTCACCGTGTCCGCCAGGGCGGCGGCGCGCGTGCCGGCGGGGACGCCGGGGATGTTCGACTTCGCGCCGGTCACTTTGTAAATCGAATCGTAGAGCACCTCGGCGCTGAGGCGGCGCGCGGTGGCGTGGCTGAAGTTGATTTTGTCGTCCTCGTTCCACGGGTGCGTCTTCACCGCGAGCTGATAGGTGCGGGACTTGGCGATGAGCTTCATGACGTGGCGGGTGTTGAAGCCACTGTCCACGAACTCCTTCGCGAGGTAGTTGAGCAGCTCGGGGTTGCTCGGCGGGTTGCCGGCGCGGATGTCGTCGAGCGGCTCGATGATGCCGACGCCGGTGAGGTAGCCCCAGATGCGGTTGGCGAAGCTGGTGGCGAAGTAGCGGTTGTCCTTCGCGGTAATCCAGTTGGCCAACTCCTCGCGGCGCGAGAGTTTCTTCTTCTCGGCACCGGGCTTGCCGGTCTCGTCGCAGGTCGCGGGATACGGGAACTGCGGCGGCGTCTCCTTGCCGGTGCGGTCGTGCTTCACCTCGCCGGTGCCGAGTTCCTCGACGATTTCATAGAGCGGCTTGCCACCCTCCACCGCCGTGCCGCCGAGCAGCTTGTCGCCGCCCGCCGGGTCTTTCTTCAGGCCGACGCGCGCGAACCACGCGGCGGTCTGGTAATACTGATCTTGCGTCCAGCGCTCGAAGGGATGGTCGTGGCACTTGTTGCAGTTGAACCGCACGGCGAGGAAGAGGTGCGTGGTGTTCTCCATCGTGTCCTCGGGCTTGCGGAGAATCTTGTAGTAGCTCGCCGGCGGGTTGTCCTTGTTCGAGCCGTTGGCCGTGATGATTTTGCGCGCGAACTGGTCGTGCGGCGTGTTGTCGGCGACCTCCTTGCGGATCCAGTCGCGGAACGACTTCGCGCCCTCCGCGCCGATGAACTTGCTGTTCACCTGGAGCAGGTCGGCCCACTTGTTCGCCCAGTGCTCCACGTAGTCCTCGCTGCCCACGAGTTGGTCCACGAGCGCGTCGCGCTTCTCGCGGGTCGGGCGTTGGTCTGCGAGGAAGGCCTTCACCTCGTCCGCGCTGGGCGGCACGCCGGTGAGGTCGAGGAAGACGCGGCGGATGAACTCGTCATCGGTGCAGAGGCCGCTGGGCAGAATCTTCATGCGCTGCCACTTCGCGGCGCTGAACTCATCAATCTTGTTCCACTTCTCCGGCTCGGCCCATGTGAAGCCGCTGCGGTCGCCCATCACCGTCACGGTCGTCGCGGCGTAAGCGCCCTCGAAGCGCGCGAGCATCGGGGCCTCGCCCCGGCGCAGCGTGGTCACGATGCCCGCCGCGTCGCTCTTCGCCACGTCCTGGTTGCCGGTCTCGACGAACGCGAGCGTCGTCACGTCGCGCGTGGTGCTATCGGCGTAGGTGGCGAGGACGCGCATCTGCTGGCGCGCGCCAACTTTCTGCACGACGGGGTTTTGCGGGGACAACTCAATCTTGGTCACGCGCGGTGAGCTGGTCTGCAACTTCGCGCCCGCGCCAATCCACTCGCGCACGATGCGGTAGTTCAGGTCGCCCGGCAGGAACACCTGCTGGCCCTGGTGCGGCACGGCCCCGGTGGGCTTGAGCAGCATGAGCGAATCGTCCGGCGACGCGACGTTCGCGCGGCGGCTGGCCAGTTCGTCGGTGAACGCGCGCACGTCATACTCGGCGTCGTAACCGCGCAGCGAGAGCTTGAAGCCGTTCCTGCCGTCTTTCGCGCCGTGGCAGACGCCCCCATTGCAGCCGGCCTTCGTCAGCACCGGATTCACGTCGCGGATGAAGTCGGCGTCGAGGGTCTTGCCGAGGCCGGTGACTCTCACGGACACGGAGGCGGACTTGCCGGCGAGCGACGCCTTCACGGTCACGGAGCCGTTGGCCTTGGGCAGCACCACGCCCGTCGCCGACACGCTCGCGGCGCTCTTGCTGAAGCCGCTGAGTTCGAGCTTCGCGAGGCGCGTCACGTCGAGCGCCTCGCCGTTGGCGAGACGGGCGGTGACGAGGATTTGCGCGCTGTCGGTCCACTTGCCCAGCGCGAGCTCCTTCGGCTCGACTTCGAGCGCGACGACCTTCGCGTCCTTCGGCAGCGACTCCGGTTCGCCATCGGTCTTCGGAGCGGCAGCGGCAGGCGTTTCAAATTTCTTGGCTGCGAGCGCCTTGCTGGCCGGGGTCACGGTCACGCTGGGGAACTCCTTGAGCACGGAACCGTTCTCCGCGTTGAAGAGGTGGATAAGCCCGTCGGAGCCAGCGGCGGCGACCGTCTTGTTGTCAGGCGCGATGGCGACGGCGAAGACGCCGGCCTGCGGGACGGCAAGCTTGAACAACGTCTTGGAGCCGCTGGCCTTGTATTTGGCGATGACTTCCTTGTCCTGCGGCGTGCGGCTGGTGGGAATCTTCTTCATCACGTCGGCCATCTCCTTCGTGATGGCGTTGGTGCCGAAGGTGAACGTGGCGGCGAGCACCTCGCCCTTGCCATCCAGCGCGCTGGCGGCGGCGAGCACTGTGCCATCGGCGCTGAAGGCCGTGCTGGTGATGCGGCCCAGCATCGGTTCGAGCGTGAAGATGCCGTTGTTGTCATCGCCAATCTGGCGGTTGGCCGTGCGGAAGATTTGATAAACCTTCGGCACGCCGTCGGAGCCGCCCATGAAAATTTCCTCGCGCAACGGATGGCGCACGACGGTGGCGATGCCGCCCTTGAGTGCGTTGGGCGTGATGCTGGTGAGGTTGTCCACGAAGCGCTGCGTGGCCACTTCGGTGAGCTTGGCCGTCATGTCGCGCGAGACGGAGATGACGTTGTCCCCCTTGAGCGACCACGCGGTGCCGCGCACCCAGTCGCTGTGGGAGCCCATGAAAAGCACTTGCTTGGCAGTGTCGGCCTCGATGGCGCGCACAGTGTTGTCGCCGCAACCGAAGGAAATCAGCGTGCCGTCCGGCGACCACGTCGCGCCGTAAACTGTGTCGAAGGTGACGGAGTGCGAGAGCGTGAGCTTCCGCTTTTCCACGTCCCAGATTTGGATTTCACCCATGCGCCCGGGCAGACCGCCCGCGACGGCGAGGCGCTTGCCATCGGGAGAAAACTTCACGGACTCGATGCGCTCGCTCAGTCCGACGAGCCGCGCGGCGAGACCGGAGCCATCCGCCTTGTGGAGGAGAACTTCGTGGAAGCCAGCCACCGCGAGGAGCTTCCCATCCGGCGAGTAGTCGAGGGACGTGATGACCGGCGGGAGCGAATACACCGGCGGATGATTCATGTCATAACGCTCACGGGCATTGGCGGGCGTGTCGTCCAGCGCGCCCTGGGCAATCCACTGGCGGATGGTCTCAATCTCCGTCGCATGCAGCGGCTTCTTGCCCTCGGGCATCTCGGCCTTGCCGTCCGCCTTGGGTGTGATGAGCTGGACGAGGTGCGACTTCTCCGGCGACTTCGGGACAATGGCGATTTCCTTGCTGTCGCCCGCGCCGAGCAACAGCTTGAAATCCGTCATCACGTAGCCGCCGCGCGACTTCGCTGGCTGGTGGCAGCCCTGGCAGTTGGCCTGGAAGACGGGGCGGACATCCTTGTAGTAACTAACTTGCTTCGCGGGCGCGGGTTTCTTGTCAGCGGTCGCGGCGAGGAGGCTGGCAGCGGTGAGCGTGAAGACGCCGAGGCCGGTCAGGAGTGGCTTGTAGTTCATGGTCTTAAAGTGCGTGCAAAACGCCGACGCGGCAACGCTGCAACGGTCGGCGGAAGCACGGAAACTCGACGGCAGGTGGGAGGTGAAATTCACCAACGTCTGGAGCGCCGGGTCGGAGACCGGCGCTCCAACGAAGCAGCCCGCGCTCCTTGCGGAACGCGGGCTGGTGGAAGCGGACGGTTTCGGCAGCTTAGGCGGCCTTGCGGGCCTTCAGCACATCGGTCTTGCCGGGGATGGCGATGGGATACATCCCGTCGGCGCCGGGCACGCTGTTCGGGGTGAGCTTGATAGCTTCGGCCCACGGCACTTGGTCAATGCCCTTGACCATGGTGTCGCTGACTTCGGACTTCATCGCGGCTTCCCAGGTGATTTCCTTGCCAGAGTAGGTCGCCATGCGGCCCAGGACGGAGGTCATGGAGCTGTCCGCACCATAGACGGCCTCGTTGTAGGGCTTGTCGTTGCGGATGGCGTCGAAGAGGTCGTCGTGCTCCTGCTGGTAGGCGTCTTTGCCGCCGCCTTGGAAGCGCCAAGCATTGGGGCCGGTGATGGTGTAACGACCGAGGTTCGCCACGCCCTTGGTGCCGATGGCGTGCTCGGAGACGTCGTTCCAGCAGCCGAGTTGGTGGCGGCACTGGCTGAAGCAGACGGAGCCGTCTTCGTAGGTGAACTCAACGACATGGTGGTCGAAGATCTCGCCGTAGTCGGGGCCTTTGCGGGTTTCGCAACCGCCGTTGCCGCGCGCGCTGACGGGGTGGCCGCGCTTGACCCAGTTGATGACGTCGAGGTTGTGGATGTGCTGCTCGCAGATGTGGTCGCCGCAGAGCCAGACGAAGTAATACCAGTTGCGCATCTGGTATTCTAGCTCGGTGAGCTTACGACCGTATTGCTTCTCGAGGTCGGCGCGGGGCTTCACCCACGGGGTGTTGCCGTTCCAATAAGCGCGCATCGCCATGATGTCGCCCATCTGGCCGTCGTGGATGCGCTTGATGGTTTCGAGGTAGCCGGCTTGGTGATGGCGCTGGAGGCCGACGCCGACCTTGAGGTTCTTCTTCTTCGCTTCGGCGGCGGCGGCGATGACCTTCTTGTAGCCGGCGACGTCCACGCACACGGGCTTCTCCATGAAGACGTGTTTGCCCTGGCGGACGGCTTCCTCGAACTGCATCGGGCGGAAGCCGGGCGGGGTGGCGAGGATGACGAGGTCGGCCTGGGCGATGGCTTTCTTGTAAGCATCGAAGCCCATGAACATGTTCTCCTCCTTCACCTGCACCTTATCCTTATGCTTGTTGCGAAGCATGTTGATGCTGCCCTTCATGCGGTCTTCATGCACGTCGGCGACGGCGACGAGCTTGACGCTCTCGCCGGTGCTGAGGGCTTGGTCGGCGGCCCCGGAGCCGCGGCCACCCATGCCGATGAGGGCGACCTTGATGGTGTCACCAGGCGAAGCGCCGTGGACAAAGCGTTCGAGGGGCAGCGTGCTCAAGGCAGCGGCGCCAGCGGCGAACTTCGTGGAGGTGGAGAAGAAACTCCGGCGCGTGACCGGGTCGGTGGCGGGGACAATCAGGTTGCTCATAATTTCAATCACGTTCGACTGGGCCGCGCCGTGCGACATTCGCCGCACTCGCGTCGCGACCCTTCACCAAACTAGGAACGGGCGTGAGTGTAGGAAGTCGCGGCGGGTTGTCCAGCGTGGGGACGGTAGGTTTGCTCAAAGCGCCGCCGTGCGGCCTGGAATCGCATACGGATACCGGCCATCCGTGCCGGGCTTGGGCTTCGGCGCGGCGTCCCATGCGAGGCGCTCGGGCATGAGGTCGAGCTTCGAGTTTAACGCCTCTTCCCAAGTCACGGGCTGGCCGCCGTAGGTCGCCATGCGGCCCATAATGGCGGTGAGCGTGCTCTTGGCACCGCGCTCGGCTTCGTTGTGCGGCTTGTTGTGGCGGATGGCGTCGAAGAACGGGACGTGCTCGAGCCGGTGACCGTCGTTGGCCTCGCCTTGCTTCGCATAGCGCCAGGTCACTTCCTGTTTCAGGTCGCGGATGGCGAAAACGTTGCGCTCGGCAATCCAGCTCCCCTTCGTGCCCTGCACGGCTTCATAGACCTCGCCCTTGCACTTGGGAATCTGCCGACACTGCGAATGCATCCGCGAGCCGTCCGCATAGACATACTCGACGGCGTGGTGGTCAAAAATCTCGCCGTGGTCCGGCTCGCTCAGATACGCGCGCCCGCCGAGGCCGGAGCAACTGACGGGGAAGGACTGCTTGGCCCAGTTGATGACATCGAGGTTGTGGATGTGCTGCTCGACGATGTGGTCGCCCGAGAGCCACGTGAACATATACCAATTGCGGAGCTGGTATTCCATCTCGGTGGGCGCGCGGCCGAGGAGCTTGGCAGCCTGCTCGCGCGTGAATTTCGGGCCGACGGGCGAGGTGTTCCAGTAGCAGCGCATCGCGACGATGTCGCCAATCTCGCCGCCGTGCAGCCGCTTCATGCTCTCCTGATAATTCGGCTGGTGATGCCGCTGGAGGCCGACGGCGACTTTAAGATTCTTCTTCTTCGCTTCCTCAGC
Source organism: Klebsiella pneumoniae (assembly GCA_943330855.2). Taxonomy (GTDB): domain Bacteria; phylum Verrucomicrobiota; class Verrucomicrobiia; order Limisphaerales; family SXTU01; genus SXTU01. The sequence continues at coordinate 1,635 of CALQJI020000126.1, read as the reverse complement.
GGCGGCGAGGACTTTGCGAATGCCCGGCCCGTCCACCGCGACGGGCTTCTCCATGAAGACGTGTTTCCCTTGCCGCACGGCCTCCTCGAACATCATCGGGCGGAAACCCGGCGGCGTCGCGAGGATGACCACGTCCGCCTGCGCAATGGCCAGCTTGTAGGCGTCGAAGCCGAGGAATTTATTCTCCGCCTTCACCGCGATCTGGTCCTTGTGCTTGTTCAGCGAAGCAAGGCTGCGGTCCATGCGGTCCTGATGCACGTCGGCGATGGCCACGAGCTTCACGTCGGCCCCGGATTGCATGGCTTGGTCCGCCGCGCCGGTGCCACGTCCGCCCGCGCCGACGAGGGCGACCTTGATGGTGTCGCCGGGCGAAGCGCCGTGGGCGAAGCGCTCGACGGGGAGTGTGCCGAGGGCGGCGGCGCTGGCGGCGAACTTCGTGGAAGCAGAGAGGAAGTCCCGCAGCGAGACAGCGGAGTTCGGAGACGCGTTGTTCATGTCAATGTGACGGCAGCGTGGCAGACGGCGGGCGCGGGGGAAAGGCTACGTGTCAAAACCACTAACCTGCACTAATGAAGGCATCTGCTTTGGGCCGTCGGCGGCAAGGCGCACGACGGCCAGCGGAAGCGGCGACACCGTCCCGTTCTCGACTTCGGATTAGTGCCAGCCAGTGCAGATTAGTGGTTTAAACTCCTCTGGTGGGGTCACAGCCCCAGCCACTTCATCCCCGCCCGTATCCACAGCGGGATCGTCACGAAGCTCACGGCCGAAGTGGCGATGACCACGCGCAGCGCGGTCGGGCCGTCGCCGCCGAAGTGGCGCGCGGCGAGGATGGCAAAGACGGCGGAGGGCATCGCGGCTTGCAGGAGGATGACGCGCTTCAGCTCGACGGAGCACGGTAGGAGCTTCGCCAGCGCGAGGAAGAGCACGGGGATTAAACCCAGCCGCAGCAGGCACGAAGTCGCCATCACGCGCCAGCCTTGCTCCGAGTGAAACTCGCCAAGGTGGTCGGCAATCATCGCGCCGATGAGCACGAGGCCCATCGGGATGGCGCAGACGCCGAGCATGTGCGCGGTGGTCTTCACGAACTCCGGCACGAAGGCCGCGCCGCCGGAGAAGTTAAGCGTAAGGGTCAGCACGATGGCGGCGAGCGGCGGGGTGAAAATCTTCTTCCACAGTGGCTCGTTGGGCGCGTGCGCGAAGACCAGCGTGCCCAACAGCCAGAAGGCAATTTCCGTCCCGAGGTTGTGGACGATGAGCACGCCGACGGTCTCGCGGTCGAAGAGCGACATCGCCAGCGGCAGCGGGACGTAGCCGTAGTTGTAGAGGCCGGTGCTGAAGGCAAACGTGCGCCCCGTCGCGTCACGTTTGAGGCCCGCCAGCCGCAGCGCGAGCCACGCAGCCCCGATGCCCAGCGCGACGGTGGCGAAGCCGACCAGCGGTGGGAGGAAGAGGTTTTCCGTGCGGTGCAGCGCCGGGTTGTTCAGCACCTTGTCGAAGATGAACGCCGGGACCAGCAGGTTGATGGTGACGCGCAGCAGCGAGTGGTCAGCCTCGGTGGTGAGCCACTCGAACTTGCGCATCGCCACGCCCGCGACGGCGATGAGCAGCACCGGCAGGACGGCGGCGAGGACGACG
>CALQJI020000125.1 GCA_943330855.2 Klebsiella pneumoniae | reverse complement strand
GTTCGGCTGCGGCGAGCGCCTCAGCCCAGCGGTAGTTCGCCAGATGAATCTGCGACTCCAGCGCATGGAAGTCCGCGTCCTCCGGCTCCAAGCGGATGGCCTCGCGCACCGCGCCGAGTGCGCGGTCAAAATCCCGGCGGTCGTGCAGCACATGCGCCAGCGCGTAGTGCGAAAAAGGCAAATCCGGGGCGAGGGCGATGGCCTGCTGCGCCTCGTCCTGCGCGTCGGCGAACTGCTCTTGGTCCGCAAGGCAGACGGCGAGCAACGCGTGCGGGAGTGCGGCGTCGGGGTCAGTGGCGAGCACCTGCCGCAGCTCGGGGATGGCCAGCTCGTGCCGACCTTGTTCGAGCAGCACGAGCGCGCGCTGGAGTTGGGGCGAGGTCATGACGCGAGGAAGGCACGCCGCGCGTTGACTCCCTCTCCCTTCATCAGATGAGGGGAGAGGGCCGGGGTGAGGGGTTGCGTGCGTCGGCGTTGGTGGCCCCACCCCTCATCCGGCCTGCGGCCACCTTCTCCCCTCCTCCGAGGAAGGGAGAAGGTGCGTGTCGTGGCATCCGATTGGCCGAGCACCGACTGGCAACGGGGATTGGTATGCGTCGCGCAGGGCATCACACCTTGAGATATTTCAGCACCTCGTCATACGCGCCGCCTTGGTTCGCGTAGAGCGCGTAGTTGCGCGCGGTGGCGAACCACTCACGGGTCGTGGGCTTGAGCGCGCCGACGGCTTGGGCGAGGTCCTTCGTCCGCAGCGGTGTGGGCACGCCGGACTTCATCGCTTCGCGGAGCTTGTTCTCGATGGCGACATCCACGACTGCCTTCAAGTCCGCACCGGAGAAGCCTTCCGCCTTCTTCGCCAGCGCGTCGTAGTCCACGTCTTCCACCGGCTTGCCGCGCAACTGGAGGCGCAGCACTGCGGCGCGCGCGGCGGCGTCCGGCGGCGGGACGAAGAGGATGCGGTCGAAGCGTCCGGGCCGGCGGAACGCGCTGTCGAGATGCCACGGCGCATTCGTCGCGCCGAGGATCAGGATGCCCTCGTTGCTCGACTTCACGCCGTCGAATTCGGCGAGGAACTGGTTGATGAGATGCCGCCCCGCGCTCTGCCGCATGTCCGCGCGGCTCGCGCCCAGCGCATCCACTTCATCGAAGAAGAGCACGCACGGGCGATGGCGGCGGGCTTGCTCGAAGAGCTCGTGCAGGTTGCGCTCGCTGTTGCCGATCCACATGTCGAGCACGTCGTTGATGCCCACGGCGATGAAGCCGGCCTTGATCTCGCCGGCGGTGGCCCGGGCGAGGTGCGTCTTGCCGCAGCCGGGCGGGCCATACATGAGGATGCCGCCGCCGATGGTCTTGCCGTAGGCCTTGTAGAGGTCCGCGTGCGTGAGCGGGTGGATGATCTTGAGGCGGATTTCCTCCTTGAGCGCGTCCATGCCGCCGACGTCGGCGAAGGTGATCTTGGGCCGCTCTACTTCGACCTTCGAGTTTTCCGGCTCCGGCTCCCAGGCCGCGCGCTGCTTGCCGTCGAAGACTTCGCTCTCCGCTTCATCCGCCTCGATGCCGAGCCGTCCGGCGAATTCCAGATCAGCGGCGGAAGCATCCTTCTCCACGCCGCGCTTGTATTGGATGACGGCCTGCTCGATCTCACCGACGCCCGCGAGCAGGCGCGCGTGCAGCACGAAGGCACGGGCGGGTGCGTTCGAGGATTTCGTGAGCGACTCGATGAGGGCGAGCGCGTGGCTGTTCTTGCCTTGCGCGTGGAAGGCGCGGGCGAGGCCGAGTTGGAGCGCGGGGTGGTCGGGCGATTGCGCGAGCGCCTCGCGGTATTCCTTCTCCGCCTCGGCGGCGCGACCGGCGGAGAGGAGCGAGTCGGCGAGGTGTTGGCGGAGGGGGACGTTGTTGGGCGTGAGCCGCAGCGCCTCGCGCAGCGCGTCGAAGTTGTCGCCGCCGGGGCCGGGTGAAGCAGTGCCTGCCATGCGGTGAGCAAACCGGAGCGACGGCGCAGGGTCAAGCTGCTGGCATGGTGCAATTCACTTCCGGGCTTGGAGCGCGGGGTTCCGACCCGCAGCAGCTACCTTGCTGACAACGCTGATGAAACTCATGTGCCGTCACTGCGCGCATCAGCCGCTGCGACCCGGAGTGCCGCGCTCCGGGCAGCACAGGACGTTCCCTCACTTCCCCGACACATCTAGGCACACCAAGTCCGCCGCGCTGCGGCAGTAAATGCGGCCGTTGGATAACACCGGCGGTGCCCACGTGCTGTTGCCCCCGAGGATTTGCGCGGCCGCGCTCTCGTGAAAGCCGGCGGGCGAGGCGTCGGCGAGGCCGAGGCGGCCGCGCTCGCCGTAGAGGAGCAGCCGGCCATCGGCGAGCATGAGCGAGCCTTTGCCGTAGGCGGGCGTGGACCATTTCACCACGCCGGTGATGACGTCGAGGCAGCGGAGTTGGCTCTCGTCGAAACCGTAGAGATGCCCCTGCCAGAGGACGCAGGAATTCATGTGGTTGCGCATCGTCTTGTTTTGCCAAACCAACTTGACCGCACTGGCGGACATTTGCAGCAGCGCGCAGCCGACCCCGTAGCCGGAGGAGATGAAAATCTTGTCGTCTAAAACAATCGGCGTCGCCGCGTTCACGTCGTAGCTGGTGGGCCAGTTGTAATGCCAGAGCAGGCGCCCGTTGCTGATGGCGCGCCCGGTCAAGCCGCCCGCACTGAACACCGCGACCGCGCGTTCGCGGGCGAGGTCGAAGGCAATCGGGGACGAGTAGCCAGCCCTGAAATTTCCGTTCGCCCACACCACGCGGCCAGTTAGCTTGTCCAGTGCGACGACGGAGCGGTTGGCCGCGCCGGTTTCGAGGATGAGCAGGTTCCCCTCGACCAGCGGCGAGCCCGCGAAACCCCACTGCGGGATGGCGCCGCCGAAGTCGTTGACGAGGCTCTTGGTCCAGACCAGCGCGCCGTTCGCCGCGCTGAGGCAGAGCAGGTGGCCATTGCGGCTGAGGGTGTAGACGTAGTTCCCGTCCACCGTGGGCGTGCAGCGCGGGCCGGGGTAGCCGTTCGGGTCGGCGGAGGAGCAGGGGTATTTGTAATCCCAGACCAGCTTGCCGCTCGTCGTGTCGCGGCACACCACGTGGTCCACCTCGCTGAGGTTGCCCATCGTGTAGAGCTTGCCGTTCGCGACGGACACGGAGGAGTAGCCGATGCCCACCTTCGCGGCCCACAGGCGGCGCGGGCCTTCCTTCGGCCATTGCGCGATGAAGTCCTTCTCGAGGGAAATTCCGTTGCGCCGGGGGCCGCGCCACTGCGGCCAGTCGAAGCCCTCGCTCTGCGCTTGCGCGAGCACCGGGGCGGACAGGGCAAGCGTGGCGGCGAACTGTCGGCGGCTGAGAGTCACGTCGTGAAATTAAGCCCGCCGGTTCCGGAGCGTCAAACGATTCGTCCCCATGGCACCGAGCAGGGCAGGGGAGCGATGCCTTACCGCCGTCGGTCTTCACCCGGGGCGAGCAGCATCGCGCAGTTCCACGTCAGGAACTCGCGCGCCACCGGCACACGCAGGAGGAAGGCGAACTCCGGGTAGTAGCGCGGCGCGAGGTGTTCGATGCGCAGCGCGGGGTTTGCTCGCAGTGTCCGCAACGTTTGTCCGATGGACGTGTAAAAGAGGTTCTGTCCCGGCGTGTGCATCCGCTGCTTGCCGGTGACGCGCTCCCACACGCGCACGCCGCGCTCAACGCCGAGGTAGTGGAACGGCGAGAACTCATGCCCGCCCCAAGGCGAAAGCCAGTTCGTCCAGCTCAGGTAGCAGCGCCCGCCGGGATTGAGCATCTGCGGGACGGCGGCGAGCAGGCGGTCGGGGCGCGGTAGGTGTTCGAGGACATTTGAGCAGATGACCAAGTCGTATCGGCCCAGCGTGGTGAAGTCGTCGCGATCGATGTTGAATTTGCGGAAGGGCAGGTGCGCGTTCTCCGGGAGCACAAAGCTGTCGTCATCCGCCAGCGTGACCTGCGCGCCGGCTTTGGCCACCTCGCCGCCCACATCGCCAAAGCCGCAGCCGAGGTCCAGCACCGTCGTCGTCGGCGAGAGTTTCACGCCCTGGCGCTGCATCCAGCCGACGGCGTCGCGGGCTTGCAACTGGTAGAACGCTGGGCTGCCGCCCTGAGCCTTCAGAAAGCCGTAAATCAGCTGGTGGATAATCATCGGATTCGGGGCGGGACACTGGCGAAGGTGTGTCAGCCGGGCGAGGAAAAACCGGGACGGGTGCAGCTCGACACTTGCCCCTGAACACCTGTGACCCTGAGCGCGGGCGTCCCGGCCGCAGCAGCCGCGCGCAGCCTGCGGGCTGTGAACTTCCCACGGACTCGCGCGAAGCACCCGCTGCGGACGTGGGCGTCCGCGCTCCGGGCCGAGCTGCGCTCCACCTGAACGTCAGCTCACTTTGCTCTTCATCGCCTGCGAGTTTCAGCCCACACTCCGGACCTCATGTTGATACTCGAAAAATTTACCGTCGGCGTCGGCGACCGCTTCGCCCACCAGGCCAAGGCCCAGCTCCACGCTTTCCAACTCGCCGCCGCGCAAGGCGTCACCGTCGTGCCCGTTTGGAACAAATCCAACCGCGAACACACCTTCATCGGCTCGCACCCCCAGAGCGTTTTCGACGCCGCGCAAGCCGCAGTGACGGCCCTCAACTGGACCGGCGGCTGGCACGTGGACGCCGACCACATCCGGCTCGAAACCGTGGACAAGTTTCTCCCGTGCTCCGACTTCTTCACCATTGATGTCGCCGACAGCATCGGGAAGCAACCCGAGGAGCGCTACATCGAGCGGTTCCTGGCCAAGCACCCGGAACTCATCGGCACCGTGACCATCGCGGGGATTGAAGAACCCTTTCAGACGGATGCAGCCAGTGTCGGTGCCATCGCTCGGAAATACCTCAGTGCCACTTGGGAAGCTGGGCAAATTTCCAACCACATCAAGCGAGTGAAGGGCGCGAAGAAATTCATCGCCGAAGTCTCCATGGACGAGACCGACGCCCCGCAGACGCCGCCAGAGTTGCTCATCATCCTCGCCCTCCTCGGCGACGCAGGGGTTTATCCGCAGACCATCGCGCCGAAGTTCACCGGACGTTTCAACAAAGGCGTGGACTACGTCGGCGACCTCGCCCAATTCGAGCGCGAGTTCAACGACGACCTCGCCGTCATCGCCCACGCGGTGAAGACCTACGGCCTGCCCCGGAACTTGAAACTCAGTGTCCACAGCGGCAGCGACAAATTCAGCCTCTACCCCATCATCCGCCGCGCGCTCCAGCGCACCGGCGCGGGCGTCCACCTCAAGACCGCTGGCACGACGTGGCTCGAAGAACTCATCGGCCTGGCCGAGGCCGGCGGCGACGGCCTCGTGCTTGCGAAGGAGATTTACGCCTACGCCCTGGAGCAGGTGGACGAACTGTGCGCCCCCTACGCCAGTGTCATTGACATCAACCGCGCCCAGCTTCCGAGCGCCGGGACGGTGAACTCATGGACCGGCCCGCAACTCGCCAGTGCCATCCGGCACATCCCGGGCCATCCCGGTTTCAATGCCAACATCCGCCAGCTCCTGCATGTCTCCTTCAAGCTCGCGGCCAAGGCTGGTGCCCGCTACACGGACCTGCTGAAAGCCAACGAAGTCATCGTCGCCAAGAACGTGACGGAGAACCTCTACGACCGGCATCTCAAGCCGCTGTTCATCGGGTAGGTTCGCCCGCAGAACCCATCCGCACGACTCAACTACGCGGCCAGAGCAGGAGCCGCAGGCTGTTCAGCACGACGATGACGGTGCTGCCTTCGTGGCCGAGGACGCCGAGGGTGAGCGGGACTTTCCCGAAGAGCGCGAAACCGACCAGCACGCCGACGGTGCCCAGCGAGATGAACACGTTCTGCCGGATGACGGCGCGGGCACGCTGGCTGAGGCGGTAGGCGGCGAGGAAGTTTTCCAAACGGTCGTGCATGAGGACGACTTGCGCCTGCTCCAGCGCGGCGTCAGACCCGCGCGCGCCCATCGCGATGCCCACATGCGCGGCAGCGAGGCTGGGCGCGTCGTTCACGCCGTCGCCGACCATCGCGACGCGTTTGCCGGCGGCGTTGAATTCGCGGATGGCCTCGACTTTTTGTTCAGGCTTGAGGCCGGCGCGGAGTTCGTCGAAGTGCAATTCGCGCTTGAGCAGTTCGGCGGCCTCAGGACGGTCGCCGGTGAGCACCACCGTGCGCAACCCGGCGTGGCGAAGTTCCGTCAGCACGGCGGCGGCTTGCGGGCGGATGTCATCGCGCAGGAGGATGCGACCGAGGAGTTCGCCGTTGCTGACCCAGACTTCGGAGATGCCGGCAGCGGTCGGCGGGGCATCGGGGTGGGAGCCGGGAGGGAGCTTGCTCAAGACCAGTTCACGACGGCCTAGCAGACAAGTCTTGTCGTCGAGTTGCGCGCGGAGGCCGAGGCCGGTGATGGACTCGAAGTGGTCGAGCGCCAGCGGCGGGAGGTTTTGCTGTTTGCCGTATCGCGTGATGGCGCGGGCAAGCGGGTGGGTGGAGAGGCGTTCCATCGCGCACGCGAGGGCGGCCATGTCCTGCTCGCGACCGGGCGGGAAGCTCTCAACCTTCTCCACCTGCAATTCGCCCGTCGTCAGCGTGCCGGTCTTGTCGAGGGCGACGACGTTCACATCGGCGAGTTGCTCGATGGCTGCGCCGCCGCGAAAGAGGATACCACGCCGCGCGCCCCACGCGATGGCCGCAAGCACCGCAGAGGGAATCGAGAGCACGAGGGCGCACGGCGACGCGACAACGAGCAGCGCCATCGTGCGGTAGAACGCGCTGTTCGTGTGCGCCGTGCTGGTGAACGCAGGCAGCCCGAAGCCTTGCCACCACACGAAGAACATCGCGGCCGCCAGTCCGGTGATGGCGTAGGTGTAGGTGCTGCCGAACTTGTCGGTGAAGCGCTGCGACGGGGCCTTGAGCCGCTGCGCCTCGCGGATGAGCCGGATGATTTTCTGGAGCGCGCTCTGCTCGGCGGCGCGGAGGACGAGGACTTCGACAGCACCCCAAAGGTTCAGCGTGCCAGCGAGCAAGGTGTCGCCGACGTTCTTCTCCACGGGCGCGGCCTCGCCGGTGAGCGTGGATTCGTCAGCGGCGGTCTTGCCCTTCACAACTTCGGCGTCGAGCGGGAACTGCGCGCCGGGCTTGATGAGCAGGCGGGCGCCGGGGCGGAGGTCGGCGACGGGAACCTCGCGCTCCTGGCCGTCGTCGTCGAGCTGCGTGGCGGTCTTGGGCGCGGCCTTGAAGAGCGCGTTAATCTCGCGTTGCGTGCGGCCCATCGCGTAGTGCTCGAGCGCGCCGGAGACGGAGAAGAGGAAGAGCAGCATCGCGCCCTCGTCCCAATGCCCGATGAGCGCGCTGCCGAACGCGACGGCGAGCATGAGGAAATGCACGTCGAGGACGCGGTGCTGGAGGCGCTCCCAGACTTCCTGCGCGGCGAACCAACCGCCGGCGAGGTAGGCGGCGAGGTGAAAGCCCAGCGCAACGGAGCCGTCTCCGACCAGCGCGGCGGTCAACGTGGCCGCACCGCAAACCCCGGCCGCGACCATTTGCGGTTTCCATTCGTCGAGGTCGGCGTCCGCTTCGGGGATTTCGAATTCGCGCGGAACGATTTTGGGCAGCGGCAAGTTGCGCCAATGCCAGAAGCGCGGCGCAGTGGGGCAGGTAACTCGCGCGATGGTGCTGCGGTCGCCGTCGCGCTGGATGGTGATGGCCTGCGCCTCGGAGGTGGCGAGCGGGATGTCGCATGCTTTGCAATCACCCGCCTCGGCGAGAAGGCCGCATTGGTGGCGTTCGCTCGTTTCTCTCCCGGCGGCCACCGCAGCGGTGACGCGGTCGGCGAGGCCCTCGACCTCGCGGTTGCCCAGCGTGGCGATGGCGATGGCGGGTTCAGTGCGGTGGACCGTGACGGCTTCGAGCGCGGGTTCGCGCGCGAGTATGGCGGCGACGGAGCGCGCGAGGCACGCTGGGCCGGACGTTACGCCAGCGTTCGCGAGATTCACGTTCTGTTGTGAGCCTCCGTTCATGGCCACACGCTGAATGCAGCCCCGCGTGAAGACAAGCCATCGGCTGCAAAAGAATTGCCAGCGATTGTGAAACAGCCGAACAATCCCCCGCTTTCGCCAACTATGAAATACTTCGCCACTGCTTCCGCCCTGCTCGCCCTCGCCGTTTCCTTGTCTGCCGCGCCGCCGGGCAACACGACCGACGGCATTGAGCGCGGGCCTTACTTCACCGGCACCATCAAGAGCGGTTTCCCTGTCGCCAACAACCTCGCTATGAAGGGCGTGGTCGTCTCGGTGGGCGCGAACCGCGATGTGCATGTCTGCTACGACACCGACCTGATGCGCGTCTCGGTGGCGTGGGCGGGCGACTACCTCAAGTTCGGCAAGAGCCAGGTCGAGATTGTCCACCCGCAGCCGCCCGAGGTCTTGGGCAAGCCGCTCTTCGGCACGCAGGTCGGCCCCGGTTGGGCGATGGCCGGCCAACTCGACGACGGGCGCACGAACAAACAGGGCCGTCTCCCGACCGAGTGGGCCAAGTATCGCGGCCTCTATCTTAACGGTTGGAACGTGGTGCTCAAATACACCGTCGGTGCCGCCGAGGTGTTGGAGATGCCGGGCGTGGAAAAAGTCGGCGAGGCGAATGTCGTCACGCGCACCATCGAGATGGACAGTAAGACGCCGCAGACGCTGGTCGTGTGCGACGCCGTGCCGGCGGGCGGCGCGGCGGGCGCGAAGCTCACCTTCGACTTGCCGGTCGCGGGGAATGAACCCGCGCAGTCGCTCGCCATCGCGGTGCAGGGCGGCAAAGGCGTCACGCTCGAGAACGCGAACGGCCGTGTGCTCGCGAAGATTCCTGCGGGCAAGCAGTCCTTCCGCATCGCGCTTTGGAAGGGTGCGAAGTCGGACTTCGCCCCCGTGGAAGCCGCGTTGAACAGCGCCGCCAAACTCCCCAGCCTCGCCGCCCTCACCAAGGGCGCGGCGGGCCGTTGGACTGAACCCGTCGTGGTGCAGACCGTGCCTGGCACCAACGACGGCCCTTACGTGGTGGATGACCTCACGCCGCCCGTCCCGAACCCGTGGAACTCGAAGACCTTCTTCGGCGGCTTCGACTTCCTGCCGGATGGTCGCGCGGCGATTGCGTGCTTCCACGGCGATGTGTGGATTGTCGGCGGCCTCAATGACCCACAGGGCAAGCTGACCTGGAAGCGGTTCGCCACCGGGATGTTTCAGCCGCTCGGCCTCAAGGTCGTGGACGGCCAGATTTACGTCACCTGCCGCGACCAGCTTACGCGGTTGCATGACCTGAACGGCGACGGCGAGGCGGACTTCTACGAGTGCTTCAACAACGACACCGTCGTGACGCCGAACTACCACGAGTTCAACCTCGACCTGCACACCGACAAGGCCGGTAATTTCTTCTACGCCAAGGGCGCGCCGTGGCCGCCCAACGTGCAGTCGCCGCATCAAGGCACGATGCTGAAGGTCAGCAAGGACGGCTCGAAGCTCGACGTGTTTGCCACCGGCCTGCGCGCCCCGAACGGCAGTGGCCTCGGCCCGAACGGCTGGCTCACGGTCAGCGACAACCAGGGCCATTACATGCCCGCCAGCAAGCTGAACCTCATCCGCGAAGGCGGCTTCTACGGGATGCGCCAAGCCGCGCACGGCAAGGCCCCGCCCGACGACAACATCCACGCCTACGACCAGCCGATGTGCTGGCTGCCGATGAGCATGGACAACTCCAGCGGCGGGCAGGCGTGGGTGGAGGGCACGAAATGGGGCCCGTTCAACGGCCAGATGCTCTTCATGAGCTACGGCAAGGGCACGCTCTTCGCCGTCATGCCGCAGGAAGTGGGCGGCACGGTGCAGGCTGGCATGGTGCAGTTCCCGCTAAAATTCCCGAGCGGCACGATGCGCGGCCGCTTCAGCGCGAAGGACGGCCAGCTCTACACCACCGGCCTGCGCGGCTGGCAGACGGCGGGCGTGCGCGACGGCGCGTTCACCCGTGTGCGTTACACCGGCGCGCCCGTGCGGATGCCGCAGGCGTTGCACGTCTCGAAGGACGGCGTGCGCATCACCTTCACCACGCCGCTCGACGAGGCCAGCGCCAAGGACGTCGGCAACTGGAATGTCGAGCTGTGGAACTACATTTACTCCAGTGGCTACGGCTCGCCCGAAGTCTCCACGAAGGACGCCAAGGTCAAGCAGCACGACAAACTCGAAGTCACGAGCGTCATGCTCAGTGCGGACAAGAAAACCGTGACGCTGAAACTCTCCGAGCTGACCCCGGCCATGCAGATGAAGATTAAATTCAACCTCAAGGCCGCGGACGGCTCGCCGGTGGCCAGCGAGATTTACAGCACCATCCACAAGGTGGCGGCGAAGTAACCCGCAGTCGCAGGCTTCAGCCTTCGTGCGTGCTCTCGTATCACGAAGGCTCTGCCACAAACTTTACCTATGAAAAACTGCCTCATCCTCTTGTCGCTGCTGACCGCGTTGCCGCTCCTCGCCGCTGACGCCCCCAAACCCAACCCCAGGCCCGCCTACCTCACCGAGGTCGACGCGCGCGCGGCTGGCCCGGACTTCGACCTCCAAGGCGAGTACGCCGATGCCGGTCTGGGCGCGCAGGTCATCGCGCTCGGCGACAGCAAGTTCCGACTCGTGCTGCACACGGGTGGTTTGCCCGGCGCGGGTTGGGACAAGTCCGCCAAGACCGAAGTCGAGGGCGCGCTCGACGGGGCGAAGGCCGTCTTCAAGAGCGCTGACGGCAAAGTGAGCGGCACCGTTGCCGGGGGCCTGCTCACCGGCGCGGACGCCGCGGGCAAGGCCTTCAAGCTCATCAAAGTCTTCCGCCAAAGCCCCAGCCTCCTCGCCAAGCCACCCGCTGGCGCGCAGGTGCTCTTCGACGGCTCCAGCGCCGACGCGTGGCAGAACGGCAAGCTGGATGACCGCAAACTCCTCCGTTGCGGCACCAAGTCCAAGGAACTCATCAAGAGCGGCACGTTGCACCTCGAGTTCTTCCTCCCCTTCAAGCCCCTCGGGCGCGGACAGGACCGCGGCAACTCCGGCGTTTATCTTCAGGACCGTTACGAGGTGCAGGTGCTGGATAGCTTCGGCCTCAAGGGCGAGAACAACGAGTGCGGCGGCATCTACACCAAGCACCGCCCGTTCGTGAACATGTGCCTCCCCGCGCTCACCTGGCAGACCTACGACATCGACTTCACCGAGGCGCAGTTCGACGCCGAGGGCAAGAAGACCAAGGACGCCACCCTCACCGTGAAGCACAACGGCGTGCTCATCCACGACAAGGCCCTAGTGAACAGCGCCACCACCGCCGCCGGCCTCAAGGAAGGCGCGACGCCCGGCCCCATCCAGCTTCAGGACCACGGCAACCCCATCTTCTACCGGAACATCTGGTGGGTGGCGGCGAAGTAGGGCGTGAAGGTCAAAACGGTCGAAAGGCGGCGGTCAAGCGGGTGCCGTGAGAGACCGCCGATGAAACATCACGACTTGGCCGGGCAACGCAGCAAGGCTTCAAGTGCGCCGCAAGAAACCGTTCGGTTGACCGACACCATCTATAAAGTGAGCACCTATGGCAAAAAGGAGCTCCTTCGGGGATATTAGTGGCTAACATGGAGACCCCACCCACCCACTGGAAGCGGATCTGGTCTTTCAAGTGCGGTCTTCAAGCCCGCCAACAGCACGCCACAACGCCTCAAAATGCACGGTAAGGGCTCGAACGGAGAGGTTTT
>CALQJI020000124.1 GCA_943330855.2 Klebsiella pneumoniae | reverse complement strand
TGCGCCATGCGCTGCAAGAAAACCTCACGGAAGCCGCCGCCGTGCCCCGCCTGACCACTCTCTATGCCTCACTTTGACACACCTTCACTGGACACCGTTGGCGTCGCCACGGCTTTGAGATTGGCAGCCGGGGCGTTGCTCAAGGCGAAGGCGCGGGGGAGGGGAGGGCGTGGTGGCGTCGGCGGTGCTTCGGAAGGCCGTCGCGCGGACCACCAGAGGCTGGTGGCGGCAACGAGAAGGATGCAAAGGGAAACCCGACCCCATTTCTGGCTCATCATTGGCATATCACACGAAGAACTGGGAGGGCTGATTATGCAAGCGCCTGCTTGTCCGCCGTCACCTTCGGGAAGTTTTCACCTGCGGACTGCGGACGGATTCTTTGCTTGCAGAAGTTCACCGCAGAAAAACCAAAAACACAGGAGACAACCATCATGCCCAACGAAGCCTCGCTCGCAGAAATTGAGACGGCCGAACTCATCTTGGCCGTGGATGACGGGCGCGTGGTCACGGACACGTTCAAGCTGACCGCCTAACTGCGCACGCTCGGCGTCACGCGGCTGCTGGACCTCCGCACCAAGGACGCCGCACGCTCATCACCAAGGACGCCGCACGCTCATCACCAAGGACGCCGCACGCTCATCACCGAGGGCGGTCGCGCCTGAGCACAAATCAACGTCCGCACCGCGTTGGACACGCTCAACACGCTGTTGCACGACGGCTACAACTTCATCAAGGGACTGCCCAGCTAAACCATCACGGCAGTGGCCTCCTGCTGTTTTACTTCGGCTGCGTCCGCAGGTGTCCGCGCTGCATTCTACGGGCAGGTTCACGGGGCTGAAATTGTTACGGGTGGCGGGGACGTGGGTTTTCCCCTCGTTCGAGACGGAGAGGGAGGGTGCGATTCGGAAGGCGGCGAATTGCTTTGCGCTCTTGGCTGTCATTTGCGGCAATCCACCCCGTGCGTATTCTTGCCCTTGACCACGGAACGGTTCGCGTCGGTGTCGCTGTCAGTGATGAGCTGGGGATGATTGCCCGGCCGCTGGAGTTCATCCCGGCCGAGCCGTGGGAGGAGTTCATCGCGCGGCTGGGGGCGTTGCTGGCGGAGTTGCAGCCGGAACAAATCATCGTGGGGATGCCGCGCAACATGGATGGCTCGATGGGGCCAGCGGCGGAGAAGGTGCGCGCCTTCATGGCGAAGCTGCGCGAGACGGTGACGGTGCCGATTCGCACTTGGGACGAGCGGCTCACGACGGTGCAGGCGCAGCGGATGCTCCGGGATGCGGGGCACAAGGCGAAGGACCAAAAGGGGAAGATGGACCAGACGGCGGCGGCGATTATTTTGCAGAGCTTCTTGGACAGCCAGAGCTGAACTTTTTCTAGCCACAGATGGAACACAGATGGAACACGGATGGGGAGGGGCTTTTCTATCAGCAGAGGAGGAAGGCAGGAGGCATTGGTTCTGCGGCGGTGGTTTTTCCCTGCTCGCCTGCTTTCCTTATGAATTTTCTTGGTTATGCCTCATCCGCGCCCATCGGTGGCCCGAGGTTCGCGTGAGCACGGTTAAACTCAAACTCACCATCGCCTACGATGGCTCGGGCTACGAGGGCTGGCAGGCGCAGAAGACGGGCGTGGGTGTGCAGTCGTTGGTGGAGTCGGCGCTGGGGAAGTTGTTTCCGAGTCAGCCCAAAGTTTTTAGTTCCAGCCGCACGGACACGGGGGTTCATGCGTTGGGCATGGCCGCGCACTTCGAGGTGTCGCGTGCGGAGTGGCGCATGACGACGGCGCGGCTGTTGTTGGCGTTGAACGCGCATTTGCCGCAGGACATCCGGGTGCAAATGGCGCGGCGGATGCCGGCGGAGTTTCACGCGCGATTCAGTGCGGCGGGGAAGGAGTATCGCTACCAGGTGTGGAATCACGCAGCGATGAATCCGTTGCTGCGCGCGCAGGCGTGGCACTGTAAGCGGAAGCTGGACTTGGTGGCGATGCGGGCGGCGGCGCGGGATTTCGTGGGCAAGCACGACTTCCGGTCGGTGCGATCGAATCCGACTTACGACACGGACTCAACGGTGCGGACGTTGGCGCGCTGCGACATCCGGCGGCGCGGGGCGTTGCTGACATTTGTGATCGAGGGCGACGGGTTTCTTTACAAGATGTGCCGGGGGATCGTGGGGACGTTGGTGCAGATCGGCGAAGGGAAGATTCCGCGCGATTCGGTGCGGCAAATCCTCGCGGAGCGTGACCGGTGTGTGGCGGGCATGACGGCTCCGGCGCACGGGTTGTTCCTGTGGCGGGTGCTTTACGACCCGAAGAACTTGCATCCAAAGCCACGCCCGGAATGAACGTCGTCCTCGTCGAGCCTGAGATTCCGCCGAACACGGGCAACATCGCCCGGTTGTGCGCGGCGACGCGGACGACGCTGCACTTGGTGGAGCCGTTTGGGTTCAAGCTGGACGACACCGCGCTGAAGCGTGCGGGGATGGATTACTGGCGGCACGTAGAGTGGCGGCGGTGGCGGAACTGGGCGGAGTTCGCGGCGGCGCTGCCGGCGGGGGCGCGGCTGTGGTTCGTGGAGTCGGGCGGGCCGAGGCGTT
This sequence comes from Klebsiella pneumoniae, assembly GCA_943330855.2. GTDB lineage: Bacteria > Verrucomicrobiota > Verrucomicrobiia > Limisphaerales > SXTU01 > SXTU01. The sequence continues at coordinate 9,244 of CALQJI020000124.1, read as the reverse complement.
ATGACGAGGTGCGGTTTGGGGCCGGGGACTATTTGGTATTCGGCCGGGAAACGGCGGGTTTGCCCAAGCCGTTGCTGGAGGCGAACCGTGAGGGCTGGCTGCGGATACCGATGTTCAACCCGGAGGCACGTTCGTTGAATTTGTCCAACTGTGTGGCGCTGGTGCTCTACGAGGGGCTGCGGCAGCAGGGGTTCGCTACGGAGGGATGACGCGGTAGGCGATGCGGGATGGACGGCTGGTGTCGGTTGAGGCGCAAATTTTCGTGGTTTTTCCGTATTGGTGAGGGGCTGGAGCCTGCGTAATCTCAAGGCGTTCCGATGAAGCCGGGTTTGACAGCAAGTCAACCGGCGGTAGGATGCCGCCAGACGCCGTTCAACCAATTCAAACCGTGCCTGTTAAAGACGATTACCTGATAGATACGCTAGCGGACATGGGTTTGGTGACTAACGAGGATGTCGCCCAAGCCAGCGCGGAGATTGAGTCCGGGGAGTTCGCCGACCAAGGGGTGATTGATCGCCTGTTGGCTGCGCAAATCATCAGCGCAGCGCACATCACGCAGGCGAAGGCGATCCAGTTCGGCATGGAGACGGTGGATCTCGGCGGCTTGACGCTGAAGGACGACGCGCTCCAAATCCTGCCCCGCCACATCGCTAACAAATACAAGTGCGTGCCCGTTTATTTCGGTGAGGGAACGCTGATCGTGGCCATCACGGACCCCTCCGACCTCGACACGATGGACAGCCTGCGTCACGTGCTGAAGGTGGACAATCTGGAGTTCCGCGTGGCGACGGAGGAGCAGGTGCACCAGGTCATCGCGAAGAATTACTCGACCGCAGAGGAGTCGGTGGCCGGGATGATTCAGGACATGACGGAGGGCGAAATCGATGTCGGCTTCGCAGACCCGAACGCGTTGGAGGCGGCGCAGGAGGCGGCGGATGCGGACGCGCCACTGATCAAGTTGGTCAACACCATCATCGCCGAGGCCTACAAGACGCGTGCGTCCGACATCCATGTCGAACCACTGGAGAAGCGCCTGCGTGTGCGCTACCGCATTGACGGCTGTTTGCAGGAGGTGAACAGCCCGCCCAAGAAGCTGCAGAACGCCATCATCAGCCGTCTAAAGATTCAGGCCGGGATGTCCATCGCGGAGAAGCGCATCCCGCAGGACGGACGTATTCAGCTCGAGATTGTCGGCAAGCCGATCGACCTGCGCGTTAACTCCTTGCCCACCGTGCATGGTGAGAGCATCTGCATGCGTATTCTCGATAAGTCCGGCCTCAAGCTGGGTTTGACCGAGCTAGGCTTCCTCACCGACGACCAGCAGACGTTCGAGCGGTTGATTGGCTTGCCGGACGGGATTCTCTTGGTCACCGGCCCCACCGGCTCGGGCAAGACAACCACGCTTTACTCCTGCCTCAATTACATCAACCGCCCCGACCGTAAGATCATCACGGTGGAGGACCCGGTGGAATACGTGCTCGCCGGCATCAACCAAGTGCAGGTCCACGAGGTTATCGGCCTGACCTTTCAAGCCGCGCTTCGTGCGATGCTCCGCCAAGCGCCAAACGTGGTCATGCTGGGGGAAATTCGTGACTTGGAAACCGCGACCATCGCCATCAACGCGGCGCTCACCGGCCACCTAGTGTTCTCCACCCTGCATACAAACGACGCGCCCGGCGCCGTCCAGCGTCTTGTGGACATCGGCATCAAGCCGTTCCTCGTGGCCACAGCATCCCGCGCGCTGATGGCACAGCGTCTGGTGCGTCGCATCTGCAAGAAATGTATCGCGCCGTGCATCCCCACGGAAATCGAACTGAAGACTCTCAAGCTGGATCCGAACTTGCCTGGAAACAAATACTCCAAGGGCGTGGGCTGCGAGAACTGCAACAGGACCGGCAACCGTGGACGCTTCGGGGTCTTCGAGGTCTTCGTCTTGGACGACAGTGTGCGCAAGCTGATCTTCGACAAAGTATCCGGCGTGGCCCTGAGGGCTCGCGCGCGCGAAATGGGCATGAGGAGCCTGCGCGAGGACGGCGCACGCAAGGTCATCGCCGGTATGACAACGGCGGATGAGGTGATTAAGAACACTGTGGCGGACGAAACGTGAGCGGAAAAAGATCCTGATTACAAACGACTATGGGAACTTATCAAATGTCGGATCTGTTGCAGTTGATGGTGTCCGAGGGCGCCGCCGACTTGCACATTCGCGTGGGCATCCCGCCCTGCATTCGCGCTCACGGCGTGTTGGAGCGAATCCAGGGTCCGCCCTGCGTGCCCGAGGACACTGAGGAATTGATGACCAGCATCACCTCCGAGGACAACATCCAGCAGGTCCGCACCAAGGGCGGTAGCGACTTCGGATTCGCATTCGGCGAGTTGGCGCGTTTCCGAGTCAGCGCGTTTAAGGAACGCGGCAACTTCGCACTCGTGCTGCGACAGATTCCCACTAGGCTGCTCACCATTGACCAGATCGGCCTCTCGCCCACCTTGGTGGACGAGTTGATTCACAAGCCGCGCGGTATGATTTTGGTGACCGGCCCCACCGGATCCGGCAAGTCGACCACGCTGGCCTCCATGGTCAACATCATCAACGAGACCTCGGACCACGCCCACATCATCACGGTCGAGGATCCGATCGAGTTTTATCACAAGCACAAGAAGGCGGTCGTCACGCAGCGTGAGGTCCACATTGATGTGCCCAGCTTCGCCGAGGCATTGCGCCGCGCGCTGCGACAGGACCCTGAGGTGATTCTGGTCGGCGAGTTGCGCGACTTGGAGACGATTGAAGCCGCGCTGACCGCCGCTGAAACGGGCCACGTCGTGTTCGGCACGCTGCACACCAACTCCGCCGCCAAGACGATCGACCGTATCGTCAACGCCTTCCCGATGCAGCAGCAGGAGACCATCCGCATTCAGCTCTCCACCGCGTTGGTTTCCGTCGTCGCACAGATTTTGGTGCCCACCAGCGACAAGCCCGGACGCCTGGCGATCCATGACATCATGGTGATGACCAACTCGATCTCCGCGCTCATCCGCGATAACAAAACCTTCCGCCTCATCTCGGAGCAGCAGACCGGGGCGAAGTATGGCATGGTGACTTTGGATCAGGGGTTAGTGGGTTGGTATATTAAGGGCCGCATCGCCCGCGACACCGTCGTCAACCGATGCATTGATTCGCAGGCCATTCTCGGCAAACTCCAAGAGGCGGATGCCGAAAAAGAAGCTGCCGCTCAGGAAAAATAATCATGTCCGCCAACATCTCAGATCCGTTGCTGGCCCTCGTCCGCGAGCGCGGACTGATTGACGACCTTCAGCTTGAGGAGGTCATGCAGGAGAACAACAAGAGCGGCAAGGCCATCGGGTTGATTCTCGCGGATTCGCGCATCGTGGACCTCGACACCCAGCTCAATCTCATCGCCGAGCACCTCGGCACCGAGGTGGTCACAGGTGTGAAGGATATGGAAATTCAGCCCGATGTCATCGCGGCCATCCCGCCCGCCACCGCGCGGATGTATCAGTGCATTCCGCTCGAAATGCACGGAAACTCGCTTCGCGTGGCGATGGCGGACCCACTTAACCCGGCCTTCGTGGACGAAGTTGGATTCATCGTCCGAAAAGAACTTCAAGTGGTGGTGGCGGACCCGAGCGCCATCGTGGCAGCGATCGCCAAATTTTATGCGGAGAAGGCGGAATCGTTTGATGAAATTCTGGGCGAGCTCCATTTAGGCGAGGACTCCGTCAAGGAGTTGGAAGCCTCCGCCAAGAAGGAAGACTCTGCGGATGCGCTGGCCAGCATGGCCAACGAGACGCCCATCATCCGCTTCGTCAACCTCATCCTCTATCAGGCGGTGCAGGACCGTGCGAGCGACATTCACTTCGAGCCGTTCGAGGACGAGTTCAAGATCCGCTATCGCGTGGACGGCGCGCTCTATGAGATGGCTCCTCCGCCGCGTTACTTGGCCATGCCGGTGATTTCGCGCATTAAAATTCTGGCGAATCTGAACATCTCCGAGCGTCGCTTGCCGCAGGACGGGCGCATCTCAATGAGCCTGGCTGGCAAGCGCATTGATCTCCGTGTTTCCGTCCTGCCCACCAAGTTCGGTGAGTCCGTTGTGTTGCGCGTGTTGGACCGTGGAGCTGTAAGCCTCGACCTCGAGAACTTGGGCATGACCCCGCTGGTCATGAAGAATGTTTCCGACATCATTCAGAACCCCAACGGCATTTTCGTCGTCACCGGCCCTACTGGCTGCGGCAAGACGACCACCCTTTACGCCTGCCTTCGCGCGGTCAATGCGCTCGACACCAAGCTCATCACTGCCGAGGACCCGGTGGAATACGACATCGAAGGCATCATGCAGGTGCCGATCAACGAGACCACTGGAATGACCTTCGCAAAGGCATTGCGCGCATTTTTGCGTCAAGACCCAGACATCATCATGGTCGGGGAGATGCGCGACTTGGAGACCGCTTCGATTGCCGTGCAGGCGTCGCTCACCGGTCACTTCGTGCTCTCCACACTCCATACAAACGACGCTCCCGGTGCTGTTACCCGCTTCGTGGACATGGGCATTGAGCCGTTCCTCATTTCCTCCACCTTGATGGGGGTGCTCGCGCAGCGCCTCGTGCGCACCATTTGTTCTAAATGCTGTTCCCCATTTGAGCCGACTGAGAACCAACTCGCGCAGTTGAATCTCTCGACCTTCGACCTCGGCGACAAAACCTTCTTCTACGGACGCGGCTGTGAGACTTGCAACGATACTGGCTACCGGGGACGTTCCGGAATCTACGAACTTTTGAGCATTAATGACACCGTGCGCACCATGATCAACGAGCGCGTTCCTTCCACGATCATGCGCCAGCGGGCGATGGAGATGGGCATGGCCACCATCCGCGACGACGGGCTGCGGCTGATTTTCGAGGGCAAAACCACCGTTGAAGAAGTCGTCCGCTACACCTGAACCCTGGAGGATATATGCCTGTATTCACCTATGAAGCGATGGACGCCAAGGGCAAGCCCACCAAGGGCACCCTCGACGTCGCCAACCAGAACGAAGCCCTCACTCGGCTCAAGGAGATGGGTTTTTTTCCGACCAAGGTCGTGGAGTCCGACAAAGGTAAGGATAAGGACAAAGACAAGGGCAAGGATAAGAAGGACGCCAAAGCTCCCGCCGGCGCAGCCGGGGCCAAGGGCAAGCCCAAGGGCGGGGCGATGCAGTTCAACATCAAGATCCCCGGCCTCGGCGGCAAGGTCGGAACCAAGAGCCTTTGCACATTCACCCGCCAACTCGCCACGCTCGTGGACGCCGGCCTCCCGCTGCTGCGCGGCCTGACCGTGCTGCAGAAGCAGGAGAAAGATCCGACGCTCAAGGAAATTCTCGGCAAGCTAGCGCTCTCCATTGAAGGCGGCAGCACATTCTCCGAAAGCTTGGCGCAACATCCCAAGACGTTTAACAAACTCTTCATCAACATGGTGAAGGCCGGTGAGCTGGGCGGCGTGCTCGAAGTCACCCTCACCCGTCTTGCTGAGTTCGCCGAAAAGGCGGAGAAGATCAAAGGCAAGGTCAAGGCCGCGCTCTTCTACCCGATGGCCGTCATGACAGTCGCCGTCGGCATCGTCGTCCTCCTGATGACCGTCGTCGTTCCCAAGTTCAAAGAAATTTTCAACGACATGCTTGGGCCGGGCCAGATGCCCGAGTTCACCCTCCTCGTCTTGGCGATCAGCGAGTTCATCCAGACCAACATCATCGCCACCGCCGGCATCATCGCGGCCATTGTTATCGCCTTCAAACTCTTCGTCCGAACGAAATTTGGCGCCCGTATTTTCGACAAATTTCTGCTCGTCATGCCCGTGTTCGGCCCGGTGATCCTGAAGGTTGCCATCTCCCGTTTCACTCGCACGCTGGGCACCCTCGTCAGCTCGGGCGTGCCGATCCTCCAATCCCTCAACATCGTCCGTGAGACCTCCAGCAACATCATGGTCGCGGAGGCGGTTCAAATGATTCACGACAGCGTCAAGGAGGGCGAATCCATCACCGCTCCACTCGAAGCATCCAAAATCTTTCCCCCTATGGTCGTCTCCATGGTGGACGTCGGTGAGCAGACCGGCGCGCTGCCGGAAATGTTGATGAAGGTGGCCGACAACTACGAGGAGGAGGTGGACAACGCCGTCGCTGCCATGACCTCGCTGCTCGAGCCGATCATGATCATCTTCTTGGCCGTCGTCGTCGGCAGCATCGTCATCGCGATGTTCATGCCGCTCATCAAGTTGATGGATTCCCTCGGTGGCGAGGGCGGCGAAAAGTAGTCAGAAATTGCAGCTTGATTCCTTCGCGCACAGGCCCGCCTATCGGCGGGCCTGTTGCTCTTTCTACGAGCTACTTGCGACCCGTCGGCCTTGCCACCCGCGCGGCTTCACCGATACGCTGCTCGCATGACGAACGACGAAGCTCTTCAACTTTTCCGACTGACCGGCGCGCTCCTCGAAGGCCACTTCGTCCTTCGCAGCGGCCTCCACAGCCGCCAGTTCTTCCAGTGCGCCCTCGCGCTCCAGCAGATGCCCATCGTCGAGCGGTTCGGGGCAGCGCTTGCGGACAAATTGCGCGGCTTGGGTGCCGTCACCGTCATTTCCCCCGCCATGGGGGGGCTTGTCATTGGTCAGGAAGTGGCTCGTCAGCTCGGCCTTCGTTTCATCTTTGCCGAAAAGGAGGAGGGCAAACTGGTCCTGCGCCGTGGCTTCAAGATCGCTGCGGGCGAGAAGTTGCTCGTCATCGAGGACGTGGTCACCAAGGGCGGTCGCGCGCAGGAAACCATGGACATCATTAAGACCCTCGGAGGCGTCGTCGCAGGCGTGGCGATGGTGGTGGACCGCTCCAACGGCACGGTGCAGCTCGGTGTCCCGACCGTCAGTCTCATTGCGCTCAACGTCGAGACCTTCGCTCCTGACCGGCTCCCTGCGGATCTCGCCGCCACCCCGGCCACCAAGCCAGGGAGCAAGTAGCGTCGCTTGCCAGATAACTTCGGTTGGGGAGTAAAGCGTCTTCTGGTGTTCGCTGAATTGCATCCTGCCTACCGCCTGCTATCCTCGCCGCATGGCATTCGATTCCTTCCGGGACTGGGTTCAAGCGCTCGACAGGGCAGGGGAGCTGCGGCGCATTTCCCAGCCCATCGCCACCGAGTTGGAGATCACCGAACTCGCTGACCGCGAGATGAAGTCCCCCGGCGGTGGCAAAGCCCTGCTCATCGAGCAGCCCACCGTGAACGGCGTCGTCTCCCCTTTTCCCGTCGCCATCAACACTTTGGGTTCCCACCGGCGCATGGCCATGAGCCTCGGCGTAAACTCCGTGGACGAAGCTGCCGCCGAACTCGGCTCGTTGATGAAGGCGAAACCGCCGACTTCGTTGAAGGAAACCCTCAAACTACTTGGCACGGCGATGGACCTGCGTCACGCGAAACCCAAGCTGGTGAAGGACGGCCCGTGCAAGGAGGTCATCCGCCGCTTTGATGCTCCACTCTCTCGCACCGAACCGTGGCCGAAGGCTCCGGGAGTTGAAGAGTTAATGGGGTTAAGAGTTAAAGAGGGAGCGGTCTCTTCAACCCTTCAACCCTTCAACCTTTCATCCCTCCTCAACCTGCCAGTGCTCAAATGCTGGCCGCTCGACGGCGGACGCTTCATCACCCTCCCCTGCGTCGTCACCAAAGACCCCGACACCGGCGAACGAAACGTCGGCATGTATCGCATCCAGATTTACGACGACCGGACCACCGGCATGCACTGGCAACTCCAGAAAGTCGGCGCGCGACACGGCCGCCGCTATTATGAAACCGGCACCCGCATGCCCGTCGCCATCTTCCTCGGCGGCGATCCCGTGTTCACCTTTGCCGCCACCGCGCCGTTGCCCGATGGCCTTGACGAATTTCTCCTCGCCGGTTATCTCCGCAAGAAATCCGTCGAACTCGTCAAGTGCGAGACCAACGACCTCGAAGTCCCGGCTAACGCCGACTTCGTCATCGAAGGCTACGTTGACCCGACCGAGCCGTTGCGCGACGAAGGCCCGTTCGGCGACCACACCGGATACTACACGTTGCCCGAGCCGTATCCCGTCTTCCACGTCACCGCTATCACGCACCGCAAAGACGCCGTTTATCCCGCCACCATCGTCGGCATCCCGCCGATGGAAGATTTCTACATCGGCGGCGCGTCCGTAAAACTCTTCCTGCCCATCTTTAAGATGAACTTCCCGGAGATTGTGGACATCGCGCTGCCGGCGGAAGGCACCTTCCACAACCTCGTCTTCGTGAGCATCCGCAAGACCTACCCGATGCAAGCCTACAAAATCATGCACGGCCTCTGGGGCATGGGGCAGATGATGTTCACCAAATACATCATCGTGGTGGACGACGACGTGGACGTGCACAACACCAGTGAAGTCCTCTTCCGCCTCTGCGCCAACACCGACCCGCAACGCGACAGCATCTTCACAAAAGGGCCAGCCGATGTTTTGGACCATGCGACTTCTGAAATCGCGATGGGAACAAAGCTGGGTATAGACGCCACGCGCAAGCTCGCCGGTGAAGCATTCAAAAGGCCGTGGCCGCCGCTGATTCGAATGAGCGAAGAAGTCCGGCGAAAGATTGACTCTCTCACCTAGTCGGTGCGGGGATCACTTGGGCAATTCCTGAGCAGTGGTGTCCCGTCGCAACACCGCCGTGGGCCCGCCCACCGACAGCAGGCAAATCACGATGATGACGAGGCTGAACACGTTCCAGCCATCGGCGAAGTAACGCCACGGTTGCCGCCCGTGAGCCGCCACCTTCAGCAACGCCTTGATGCCGAGGATGCCGAGGATGGTCTTGTCCAGTGTCAGCAGGCCCGTGCCGTATTGCGACATGATGGCGGGAATCGTTTCCAGCCCAGCCACCACGCCCGCCAAGACAATGACCGCCACGATGACGTGATGAACATCCTTGCCTCGACGAGTCGTTTGATGCGCCCGCTCATGGTCGCGTGTCCTCCGGCGTCACCAGCACCTTGTCAATCCGCTCGTCGTCCATGTCGAGCACCTCGTATTTCCAGCCGTTTGTTCCCAGCACATCGCCTTGTAAACGCCGGTTAAAAAGTGCGGCGGGGTCACGGATGTGACAGGGCGGTCGAAAAGTGCAGCGCCTTCATCAACGATGAAGCATGTATCGCATTATGGAAGACTGGACCGACATACGGGAACGGGTGGCCTCGGGCAAGGTGAGC
>CALQJI020000123.1 GCA_943330855.2 Klebsiella pneumoniae | reverse complement strand
GCGCCCGGCGGGCCAGCCAGCGCTCGGTAAAGTTCATCCGGTGGTTGCGCCATGCGCTGCAAGAAAACCTCACGGAAGCCGCCGCCGTGCCCCGCCTGACCACTCTCTATGCCTCACTTTGACACACCTTCACTGGACACCGTTGCCGCCGACGGTTGAGCCTTCGATGATGCCCACGCGGTCGGCGTCGAGCTTGGTGAAGTCCACACCCGCATCCGCAGCCGCCATCCGCGCTGCTGCGATGCCGTAGCGGATGGACACCTCGAAGCGCTTGGACTTCTTGTTGTCCATGTAGTTGCTCGGGTGGAAGTCTCGGACTTCGCACGCGATCTTGTTCGGCAGTTCGCTCACGTCGAAGCGAGTGACCGGGCCAGCCGCGCTCGTGCCGGCGCGCACGCTGCTCCAGAACGTGCCGAGGTCGCAGCCGTTTGGCGCGACGACGCCGAGGCCGGTGATGACGACGCGACGTTGTGGGTGGTCGCTCGTCATGAGTGTGGCCCTTTCCACGGAATCACCGCTGGGGTGCTCTGCTGATAGGCGCGATAAGGTTCGCCGAACTTCTCCACCAGCGCTGCTTCCTCCAGCCGCACGCGTGCGATTAGCGCGGGCACAAAGAGCAGCATCACCACGATGAGTGTGATGGGGGCTTGCAGGATGAACGCAGCGGAGAGGAGTTCCAAAATCATCGAGAAGTAAGTGGGGTGGCGCATCCAGCGGAACGGGCCGCCGCGCACGAACTCGTGCGTCTCGCGTATCTCGACGTGGAGGCTCCAGAACTTCCCGAGTGCTGCAATCGCGTTGCGTCGGATGCCGAAGGACGCCAGCCCGCACGCCCAGCCCAGCCCGAAGGTCACCGTGTCCCACTCCGGTCTCCGCCAGAGGAATTCCCCCAGAGATCCCAAGAGCATCAGCGTCCCGGTCAGGACGAACCACGTCAGCGTTCGTGTCTCACGCACCTGCCCGGGGAGGGTGTCCCGTTTGGCCCGCAGTTCCACCATCCGGGCAAGGTAAATGCCCAGCACCGAAAGGATTGGCAGCCAGATCGCCATCGAGACGTGTTGGATGATCCTACCCCCATTAGTCGTGGTGCCGCAACTGGTTTGACACACGATTTGGTAGGTTCCCCGAGTTTTGGCCGCAGACGAACACAGATTAAACCCAAGCGGAATTGGCCTGCTCTGCGCCCGTCCTCGCCCCCACATCTTTGTTTCATCTGTGTCCGTCTGTGGCTCAAAGGAGCTTCCTCGGTCGCCGCTGAATACCTCCCTTCCAAACCCGTCCGCTTCCCCATGTTCGTTGGTCCTTCGTCAGTCCACCACCGCGCGGCTTTTGTCGCGGCGGTCTTTCTAGCCTTGGCATTTTCGGCATCCGCCGCCGCGCCGGACTTTAAGGGGACCGCCGTCGCCTTCATGAAAAAGCACTGTTACGAGTGCCACGGCGAGAAGTCTAAGAAGGCCGACTTGGACCTCACGAAGTTCAAGGATGCCGCCACCATCCTGAAGGAACAGAAGCACTGGAAGAGCGTCCTCCATCAGGTCAACACCGGCGAGATGCCGCCGAAGAAGAAGCCCCAGCCCACCCCCCAGGAGCTCGCCAACTTCAACGCTGCCATCGAGAACTCCTTCGCCCTCGCCGAGAAGACCGCCAAGCCCGACCCTGGCCGCGTCACCCTCCGTCGCCTCAATCGCACCGAATACAACTACACCGTGCGCGACTTGCTCAACGTGGATTACAACGCCGCCGAGGATTTCCCCGCCGACGACATCGGTCACGGCTTCGACAACATCGGCGATGTGCTGACGATTTCGCCCGTCCACCTCGAGCGCTACCTCGCCGCCGCCGAGAGCGTCGCCCTGCGCGCCATCGCGCTCACCCCGGAGAAGCCGCCCCAGCGCACGCTCTCCAGCAAGTATCTTTCGCCGGGCGGCAACTTCACCGCGCGCTTCCGCCCGCTGGACAAGGCGGGCAAGCTCTCCACCGTCTTCAACTTCACCACCCCCGGTGAGTTCAAGTTCAACGCCCGCGTTTATGGCCTCACGGCCACGGGCAAGGAAAACGTCCGGATGGTTCTCGTGGTGGACGGCAAGGAGTTGAACGAAGTCGAAGTCACCGGTTCGGAAAAGTCACCGCAAACGCACTCCGTCACCTTGCGCCTGCCCATCGGCAATCACGACTTCGCCGTCAAGTTCCTCAACCCCTCCGAGCCCGGCGAACTCCCGCGCACGCTCTTCGTCGAGTGGCTCCAAGCCGAAGGCCCCTCGGACACACGGCCGGAGTTTCAGCAAGTGGTCAACGCCCGCTTCGTCAACACGCCCAAGGCCAGCCGCACCCGTGAGTTCGCGCAATGGTTCATCACCCGCGCCTTCCGTCGGCCCGCGACGCCAGCGGAACTCGACCGCTATGTGCAGGTCGCCAACGCCGCCGAGGCCGCCACCGGCAAGTGGGACGGCGGCGTCCAGCAGCTCGTCAAAGTTGTCCTCTGCTCGCCGAAGTTCCTCTTCCGCGTCGAGTTGGACTCCCTGCCGCGCTATCCCGGCGCGCACCCGATTGACGAATACCAGCTCGCCTCGCGCCTGAGCTACTTCCTCTGGAGCACGATGCCCGACGAAGAGTTGCTCAACCTCGCCGCGAAGAACCAACTCACCGCCGCGCTCGACAGCCAGGTCCGCCGGATGTTGAAAGATCCCAAGGCCGAATCGCTCACCAAGCACTTCGCGCTGCAGTGGCTCCAGTTGGAACGGCTCAAGATTTTCGCGCCCGACAACAAACTCTTCCTTGCCTTCGACGAGCGCCTCCGGCTCTCCATGCAGCGCGAGACTGAACTGTTCTTCGGCGAAATCATCCGTGAGGACCGCAGCGTGCTTGACCTCATTGATGCGGACTTCACCTACCTCAACGAGCCGCTCGCCAAGCACTACGGCATCGCCGACACCGCCGGCAACGTGCTCTCCCAGAAGAAAACCCAGACCGGCGGCCAAGCCATCCCGCGCAACGAGTTCGTCCGCGTCGCCCTGCCCGGCAAAGAACGCGGTGGCCTCCTCACCCACGCCAGCATCCTCACCGTCACCTCAAACCCCACACGCACCTCGCCCGTGAAGCGCGGCAAGTGGGTGCTGGAACAAATCCTCGGCACGCCGCCCCCCCCCCCGCCGCCCGACGTGCCGGAGCTGGATGGCCAAAAGACACTCACCGGCACACTCCGCCAGCGCATGGAACAACACCGCGAAAACCCAAGCTGCGCTGGCTGCCACAAGCAGATGGACGCCCTCGGCTTCGCCTTCGAGAACTTCGACGCCATCGGACGCTTCCGTGTGAAGACTGACGAGGGGATCATTGACCCCTCCGGCACGCTGCCCGACGGGAAGGCATTTCAGGGGCCAGCGGAGTTGAAGACCATCCTCAAGGGGAAGCAGGAGCTCATTGTCCGCAATCTCGCCGAGAAGCTGCTCACTTACGGCGTTGGTCGGGGGCTGGAATTTTACGACAACCGGGCGCTCAACCAAATCTGCGTGCAGACGGCGAAAGCTGATTACAAGTTCTCCACCCTCATCACCGCCATCGTGAAGAGCGAACCCTTCCGCCTCCGCCGTGGCACCGAGTTGGTGAAGCTGCAAGAAGCTGCGGAGTGAATCCCGTAGGAGACGACGTGAGGAGTCTCTGAACAATTCCTCCGACCGTCATGGGACTGATCAGAGACTCCTCACGTCGCCCCCTACAAACCGCGGTTTAGCCCGCTCCGCCGCCCTTGATGGCCTTCGGGTCGCCCTTGAGCAGCGCCACGCCGTAGTCGCGGTTCATGCGCGCGATGAAGTCGAGGGAGATTTCCTTCGGGCAGACGGCCTCGCACGAGCCGGTCACGGTGCAGGCTCCGAAGCCCTCTTCGTCCATTTGATCCACCATCGCCTTGGCGCGTTTGTAGCGCTCGGGCTGACCCTGCGGCATGAGGCCGAGGTGCGAGATCTTGGCCGCGACGAAGAGCATCGCGCTGGCGTTCTTGCACGCCGCCACGCACGCGCCGCAGCCGATGCACTGCGCGGCGTCCATCGCAAGGTCGGCGTCGGGCTTCGGGACGGGAATGGAGTTCGCGTCCGGTGCCGCGCCGGTGCGCACGCTGATGAAGCCACCCGCCTGCTGGATGCGGTCGAAAGACTTGCGGTCGCAGACCAAGTCCTTGATGAGCGGGAACGCCTTCGCGCGGAACGGCTCGACGACGATCTCGTCGCCGTCCTTGAAGCTGCGCATGTAGGTCTGGCAGGTCGCGATGCCCTTGTGCGGGCCGTGCGGCTTGCCATCAATCACCAGCGAGCAGGTGCCGCAGATGCCCTCGCGACAGTCGTGGTCGAAGGCAATCGGCTCCTCGCCGCGACCGGCGATTTCCTCGTTCACCACGTCGAGCATCTCGAGGAACGACATGTTCCCGTTGAGCGCGGGGGAGGTGTAGGTCTTGAAGGCACCGGCGGCGTCCCGGTTTTTCTGCCGCCAAACTTTGAGCGTAACTTTCATCGCGTCTTAATCGTTGAGGGGTTTGCGGCTTATTTGTAGGAGCGCGTGCTCATCTTCACTTCTTCGTAAACGAGCGGTTCCTTGTTGAGAATCGGTGTCTTGTCCGCCGCCCCCGCGTATTCCCAGCCCGCCACGAAGGCAAACTGGTCGTCGCGGCGCTTCACGTCGCCGGGGTTCACGAGGCCCTGCTTCGTCTCGGGGTCGTCGGGCGTGTATTGATATTCCTCGCGGAAATGGCCGCCGCAGCTCTCCTCGCGCATCAGCGCGTCGCGGCACATGAGTTCGCCCAGTTCGATGAAATCGGCGATGCGCCCGGCGCGTTCGAGTGACTGGTTCCAGTCGTTCGACTCGCCCAGCACGTTGACTTCCTTCCAGTAAGCCTCGCGCAACGCGCCGATGGCCTTGATGCCCTTTTGCAGGCTGGCCTCGTTGCGCGCCATACCGCAGTGCTCCCACATGAGCTTGCCGAGTTCCTTGTGGAAGCTGTCGGGCGTGCGCTTGCCTTTGTTGCCGAGCATCCGCTTCGTGAGCGTCTGGACGTTCTCCTCGGCTTCCTTGAAAGACCCGTTGTCCGTCGTCGGTCGCTTGCCGGGGTTCTGGCCGGCGAGGTAGCCGGAAATGGTCGCGGGCAGGACGAAGTAGCCGTCGCTCAAGCCCTGCATCAGCGCGCTCGCGCCGAGACGGTTCGCGCCGTGGTCGGAGAAGTTCGCCTCGCCCAGCACAAACAGGCCGGAGATGTTGCTCATCAGGTTGTAGTCCACCCACAGGCCGCCCATCGTGTAATGCACTGCGGGATAAATCCGCATCGGCGTCTGGTAGGCGTTCTCATTCGTGATTTCTTGATACATCGAGAACAGGTTGCCGTAACGCTCGCGCACCTTGCTCTCGCCGAGGCGTTGGATGGCGGCGGAGAAGTCCAGGTAAACTCCCAACCCGGTCTCGCCGACGCCCCGGCCCTCGTCGCAAACCGTCTTTGCAGCGCGGCTAGCGATGTCGCGCGGGGCGAGGTTGCCGAACGCGGAATACATCCGCTCCAGATAGTAATCGCGGTCGCCCTCGGCGATGTCCGCCGGCTTCTTGCCGCAGTCTTCCTTGCGCTTCGGCACCCAGACGCGGCCGTCGTTGCGGAGCGACTCGGACATCAGCGTGAGCTTGGACTGGTAATCGCCGCTGACCGGGATGCACGTCGGATGAATCTGCGTGTAGCAGGGATTGGCGAAGCACGCGCCGCGCTTGTAGGCGCGCCAACTGGCCGTGACGTTCGCGCCGCGCGCGTAGGTCGAGAGGTTGTAAACGTTGCCGTAGCCGCCGGTGGCGAGCACGACGGCGTCGCCGTTGTGCCGCGTGATTTCGCCGGTCTGGAGGTTGCGGACGATGATGCCCTTGGCGTGGCCATCCACGACCACGAGGTCGAGCATCTCCGCGTGCGTGTAGGACTTCACGCCGCCGTTGGCGATGTTGCGGTTCAGCGCGGAGTAAGCGCCGAGCAAGAGCTGTTGCCCGGTCTGGCCGCGCGCGTAGAACGTGCGCGAAACCTGGGCGCCGCCGAAGGAGCGGTTGTCGAGCAAGCCACCGTATTCGCGGGCGAACGGCACGCCCTGAGCCGCGCACTGGTCAATGATGTTCACCGACACTTCGGCAAGGCGATGCACGTTCGACTCGCGGGCGCGGAAGTCGCCGCCCTTGATGGTGTCGTAGAAGAGGCGATGCACGGAGTCGCCGTCGTTCTGGTAGTTCTTCGCCGCGTTGATGCCGCCCTGAGCCGCGACCGAGTGCGCGCGCCGGGGTGAATCGTGGAAGACGAAGTTGTGAACCTCGTAGCCCAGCTCCGCGAGCGTGGCAGACGCAGACGCACCGGCCAACCCCGCGCCCACGACGATGATTTTGTATTTCCGCTTGTTCGCCGGGTTGATGAGCTTCGTGTAGAACTTGTGGTGTTCCCACTTCTCTCCCAGCGGGCCGGACGGGATGTTGGAATTCAGCGTAGCCATGTTACTTGCTCTCCTTTCCGTGCGTCACGACAAACGCGGGCGCCGGCTTCCCGGCGTCCGCCTTCAAATTAAATTTCTTCCGCTCCACGTAGTCGCTGCCGACGACGCGCAGGCAAATCGCCAGCGGGATGACGCTGTAGCCGAGGAGCAGCGCGAGGCTGGCGCCCTTCGCGAAGAGCTGGATGCGCGGCCACCAGACGTGGTCGCGGAAGCCGAGCGACTGGAACATCGCCGCCAGCCCGTGGCCGAGGTGAACGAAGAGCAGCGCCTGAGCGACGAGGTAGAAGCCGCAGACCCACGGAACTTGCAGCCCGAGGACCATCATCGCGTAAACGTCCGGCACGGTCTCGCCGTGCAACGTGGTGGTGAGCTTGGAGAAGTCGCCGACGCCGTTGACGAAGGGCAGGAGCACCGTGAAGTGCGCGAGGTGATACACGATGAACGCTGCGATGATGAGGCCGGTGGGCAGCATATACTGCGACGCCTTGCTCGCGCCGTAAGCGCCCTTGCCCGCGTAGCCGACGGGCCGCGCGGCCTCGTTCAGCTTGTGCAGTGTCACCGCTGCGAGGATGTGCAGGCCGACGCAGGCGAGCAGCCCGAGCCGCGCGCCCCAGATGAGGGCGGGCTTGGACTTTAGGAAGTGAGCGTAGCCGTTGATGAGGTCGGGCGGTCCGAAGACCTGCAGGTTGCCGACGAGATGCCCGATGAGGAAAACGAACAGCCCCGCCCCCGTGATGGCCATGACGTATTTCTTCCCGAGGGAGGAGTTCCAGATGCGCTCGATGATGTTCATTGCAGAGGGCGACTGACACACAGCCGCTTTTCCGATGCGGCTGATTAAGAGGCCGCGCCGAACTACCGTCAACGCGCCGCGAAAAGTATAAGCGACACTTCCCCGGTGCATGAGCTTCACCAGCTTGCTGGTCGAGGCGCTCGGCTCACTCCAAACCGTATTTCTCAATCCACGCCTGTGGGATTGTGCCGAAGCTCAACAGCCAGTCATTGAACTGCTGCAAGCTCCAGCCGCGTCCCACCACGAGGCGCTCGCGCAAACGCTCGTTCTCCAAGCGCCCGAGCCAGTAGCTCATGGGCACGGTGGGGGACGCGGAATACCAGTTGATCTCCGCCTCACTTCGCGCTTTCGTGAACCCTAGGTGTTTCCGCAAGTGCGCCGCCGCCTGCTCGTAGCTGTAGCGGCCCGTCTGGAGGCGCAGGTCCACGAGGATGCGGTGCACGCGCCAGAGGGCGTCGTGCAGTTGCTGGATGCGAAGCCACGGGGTGCGGTCAATCTTGAGATCGACCATCATCTGCTCGCACCAGAGCGTCCAGCCCTCGTAGAAAACGGCGTGGGCGAAGAGCCGTCGCCACTTGCGCGGGTGCTGGTTGGCGGTGACGAATTGCAAATGATGCCCCGGATACGCTTCGTGCGCCGCCGTGAGACTCAGCCCGAAGTGCTGCTGTCGCTCGGCAAGTTGCTCCGCCTCCGTCGTCTTCGTGAGGCTCAAGTCGTTGACCCAAAAAATCCCGCGCTGCCGCTTCTCAAACGCGCCGGGCGAGGAGTAGGCGGCCGTCGGATAGAGATGCCGCATGAACTCCGGCACGAGCCGCACCTGCAACTCGTCGCCCTTCGGAAAGGTCACCGCCTTCGCCGCGCGAAAGCCATCCGCCACGCGCTGCGTCTCCGCGCGATACACGGCGGGCAAGTCCGCGCCGGGATTCCACTCGGCGCGTGCTGCGGAAATGATTTCTTCCACTGAGCGCCCCTGGCCGACCTGATTGCACGCCGTGTCCAGCAACGCGCCGATGCGCTGTGCTTCGGCCAGCGCGAGCGTCTCAATCTCCGCCAGTGTGTAGTCCAAGCCCACCTGCTCTCGCACGCGGCGCTGCATCGCGTCCGCGCCGATGGCGAAGGAGCCTTCCGGCGCGAGCGGTCGCGTCATGATGGTGTCGTGGTAGTTCGTCGCTGCCGCGCGCGCGGCTCGGGTCGCAGGCTTTCCGAGGAACGTGTCCACTGCATCAAACAGCGACCTCGCTCCCGCGTAAGTCTGCTGCATCACCTTCCGCCACACGCGCTCCGGTCGAGTGACAACCGCTGCGTCTTCAGCCAGGAAGCGCGGCGTGGCCCGCAGCACGCCGAGGATGTTCTTCCGCGCCCGCGCTGGCTCGTCATCGCCACGGAGCAGCTCGTGTTGCAGGAGGTTCAGCACCGTGTCCAACCCGCCCGGCTCCAGTTCGTGCCGCCCGCGCGCGAACTCCTCGCACTCCTTGTTGAGCATCGCGCGCAACGCGAGGCGGTCGAGGTGCTGCTCGTTCGAAAACTCGCGCGGGTTCAGTGCGTCGAGCGCTGCAAGAGTCTTGCGCCGATGCTGCTCCTGGCGCTGCAAGTGCGCGAGCGTGGCGCGCCCCAGCTTGCCTTCGCCCGTGCGCAGGCCGGTGTGGTTGGCCCACACGGGATTGTCGGCGAGGGCGGTTTCAAAGTAGCGGTCGAGCTGTGTCTCGAAATTGCGTTGCGTTGCGTTCATGGCGCGGGTTGGTAGCAGGAACCAGCGCGAGAGGGAAGCGATCTGCTCGACTTGGTGATTGGAGCGCGGATGCCCACGTCCGCAAGACTGATCTGCGCCCGCAGCGGCTGCGGACGTGGTGGTGGGGGCGCTTCACCTAGCAGGGAAGTGCAGGGAAGTGCGTGCAAAGGGCGACGCTTTGCTTTACCTGTCCGCCCCGCGCGTGAACCCGCCGCTGCTCCAACAACTGCTCCGTGAGAACCCCGTCGTCGTGACGGGGCAGGGGGCTTTCTGCGGCGCGGGGGCGAGTGTGGCTGAACTTTGGCAAGCCGTGCTGCGCGGCGAATCCCCGGCGGACTGGCTGCCGGAGGAACTATCGCCCGCCGGACTGAAAGTCGCCGGCTGCCGCGCGGCGAATCCCCCGCTCACCCGGCTCACGCGCAAGCTGGACCGCAGCGCGCAGTTCGCCCACGCGGCGGCGCTGGAGGCTTGGAGCGCGGCGCGACTCGACACCCAGCCCGTCGCGGCGGAACGCGTCGGCATCTTCGTCGGCACGTCGCGCGGCGCGGTGGGAAAACTGGCGGACACCCTAGCCGCTGGGCTGACACGTCGCGCGCGTCCCTCCGACGCCGCACACTGCTCGCTCGCGAACATCAGCGGGATGCTCTCGCTGGCCTTTCCCGCGCACGGCCCGGCGCTGACCGTCTCGGCCACGTGCGCTTCCGGCGCGGCGGCGATTGCGCTGGCGGCGCAGCAAATTCTCCTCGGCACGGTGGACGTGGCAATTGCGGGCGGAGCGGAAGCGCCGTTGAACCCGCTGGTCCTCGCGCAGCTTCACGCCGCCGGCATCCTCGGCCACGACGCAGCCCCGCGCCGGACTTGCAAGCCCTTCGACGCCGCGCGCAACGGCATCGTGCTCGGCGAGGGCGCGGGCTTCCTTATCTTGGAATCGCAGGCCTCGGCCCAACGCCGTGGAGTAAACATCCTCGCCCGACTCACCGGCTGGGCGCTGGCGGCGGAAGGCGGGGAGCGCGTGGGCATGGACGCAACGGGCGCGAGCTTGAGCCGCGTCCTCACCGAGGCGCTCACGCTCGCGGGCATGGCCCCTACGGAATTGGGCTACGTCAACGCCCACGGCACCGGCACCGTGCTCAACGACCTTGCGGAAGCCAACGCGCTGCGCCTCGCGCTGGGCGACGCAGCGGCGCGCGTGCCGTGCTCCTCGACGAAGGCGGTGACGGGCCATTGCCTCGGCGCGTCCGCCGCGCTGGAGGCGGTGATTGCCATCCAAGCGATTCGCGAAGGCCAACTTCCGGGCACGGCGAATTGCGATTCGATGGACCCCGGGGTGAAGTTGAACCTGCTGCGCGCGAGCTGCGGGCCGGTGGAAGTCCGCTCTGCGCTGTCCGTCTCGGCGGGCTTCTGGGGGAACCAAGCGGCGCTGGTATTCCAAGGGGCCTCTCGGTAGAGCGAATCACGCCCGCCGGCCTTGAAACCCCCGTCGCCAGCCTCGGCGGAGCCTCCGCCGACCCTGGCGGAGGCGTTGCCGACCCCGGAAACGCCTTCGCCGACCTCGGCAACCCCTCCGCCAAGAGCAGAAACGCCCTCGCCAAGAGCAGAAACGCCCTCGCCGACCCCAGAAACACCTCCGCCGACCGTGGCGGAGGCATCGCCAGCCCCAGAAACGCCCCCGCCGCGGGTGGAACGCCCCCAGAACCCAGTAGGGACCGTGCTGCGCTCCGGCTCCCCTCCTCCGCGGAAGGGCGAAGGCACGCGAGGGGAGGAAATGAACCTCGAAACGGAATACAACGCAAAGACGCCAGGGCGCAAAGGCGCGGGGGAGAAACTGGGCATCGAGCGGTCTGCGCTCGGACGGAGCGCGGCCTTCAGGCCGCAGAAACGCACGCGCGCCAGCCGGCTTCCGAATGCGCTTCTCCGCTCCAACCTTCTGCGGCGTGAACGCCGCGCTCCCCTCCTCCGCGGAAGGGCGAAGGCACGCGCCGGGGCGTCCGGTCCGCATTCCAGCGACTGGCATCGGGCATGGGTTGTGGCGTCCTCGCCCTCCGGCTGTTTTCCCTATTGACTTCCACCGCCTGCTACCGCGTGATGCAAAATAAGTTCACAGAGCAATACACTCCACCCATCATCATGAGCCATCACCCCCTCCGCCGTCTCGCGTCTGCCGCCGCGCTGCTGGCGCCGGCCCTCGCGCTCCAAGCCGACTGATGCGTCATCAAGGGGCCATCATCATTCCGCACCCGGCACTCCGCGCTGGGCTGCACGGTGCGGTGGCTGCGAAATGCTTCTCCCCTCCCGCCCGGAGGCACGCCCGTAAATCCTGCCGGGGGGCGCTCCCCCTGGTCCTGAGTTGGCTGGTGCTGTGCGCCTCATTGGGATTTGGCCAGACCGTGATCTCCAATCCGGGCAACATGTCGAGCCTTTCGGGCACGGTTGGAGCCACGTTCCACATTCAGATCACCGGGGCCAGCTCGGGGAGTGTGTATGGGACGGACGTTTACACAGATGATTCGAGTGTGGCACGGGCTGCGGTTCACTGCGGAATGGTGGCGGTGGGCCAAAGCAAGATCGTTCTCGCGACGATTCTGGCGGGTCAATCCAGCTACACGGGGAGCACAAGAAACGGGGTCACCACCTCTAGCTACTCGAGCTGGCCCAAAAGCTACTCAATTTCGAATCCAGCGCCTCTGATTACCGGTCAGCCGCAAAGTCAGACGGTGGTGGCTAGCAGCAACGCGACGTTCAGCGTCACGGCTACGGGTTCGGCCCCCCTGCGCTACCAGTGGTGGAAGGACGGGCTGAATCTGAGCGGAGCCACTAATACCACGCTCGCGCTGACCAACGTGCAGCCGGTGAACATCGGCAACTACACGGTGGTCGTCACCAACGCGGCCGGAAGCGTGACCAGCAGCGTGGCCAGCCTCACCATCCCCGGGGTGCCCACCGGCATCTGGCAGAACCTCGTGGCCTACTACCCGTTTAACGGGAATGCCAATGATGCGAGCGGGAATGGCAATCACGGCGGGGTGAACGGGGCGTCGCTTGCTACGGACAGATTTGGGATGGCGAGCCAAGCGTATTACTTCGACGGGACAAGCAATTACATTGAGATTCCAGCCTCAACCAACACCTTCGGCTCGACCAATTACACGGTGGCCATGTGGTTTAATCGGGTATTCGGGGAACTTAGTGGGTAGAAACCCGAGAAAGCAGCTTTTAGAGGGGAAAACAGGCGGGGTTGTTCTCCGGCGTTGCACGGAACCCGTTGGGTTGAGGGGCCGCCTGAAAACCTCTCCGTTCGAGCCCTTACCGTGCAT
>CALQJI020000122.1 GCA_943330855.2 Klebsiella pneumoniae | reverse complement strand
GAGCGAAGCCACGACCGACGCGCAGCGGTGAACCCGCCACCAACCCAGAGCGTCTCGGCATGCAATCAAACCCAACTCACACGCATTCCCTTAAAGGCTCTTCCATCCCTGCCTCGAACTTAGCCACGAAAATCCCCGAATATCCAAAACATCAGAGCCGATAGAACGAACGCCGCAGGTATTACATGTTTCATTGGGTAATCAGTGGTTGCATCTGTTCACTGCAAACTGGTCAGGGCGGGACGGCAAGAGTCCCGTTACCCTTCAGAAAACCAGGCGCGTTTGTCGCGGTGTAGATCCCGGGAGGCTGTAGCCTTCCTGCGAGCGTGAGTTTGCGAAGGCTCATTTGCCCTTTGAATTTCAGTTCCAGCTCCGCGCCGCGCGCGATGCTGACCTCGGAGTCCGCACTCAGGCTGCGCGCATGAGCGAGGGACAGAGTGCCCTGGTTCACCGTCGTCGGGCCGGTGTAGGAGTTCGTGCCCGAAAGCGTCCACCAGCCGGAGCCGGATTTGATGACGGTCGTTGTCGCCTTGCCGGCTCGATCATGGGGATCGGCGATGGCACCGGCGATTTCTCCCAGGCCGGCGGTGTCACCCTTGAGCGCGATGGTTTTGTTGTGACCGTAGCCCGAGATGAGAATGGCGCTCGTCAGCTTCAGCAGGCCGGTGCCGGATTGATCGAAGGTCACGGTGGATTTCTTTCCCGCAAAATTCATCACACGGTCGGAGGTCTCGCCCGTGCCGGTGTAAATCAACGCGCCATCACCGTCTTTGCCTTCCTCGCCGATGACGATCTCGCCGGCCTCGATGTCCATCGGCACTCCCAGGCTACTGCTGGCCTGGCGCATTCCTTCGGTGAAGCTGTTGAGGGAGGAAAACATCAACGTCCCGCTCTCCAGGATCGTCTGGCCGGTATGGGTGTTGTTGCCGGAAAGCCGCATCGCGCCGGCCCCGCATTTCCGCAAAAGAAACGCGCCGCCGCCCGGGCCCTTGGAGTCGCCAATGTTCGCGGAGATGGTGACGAGGTGCGTGGCGTTGGCGGTGTCCAGCGATACGAACGAACCACCCATCAAGCCGCTGTCATTCACCGAGCGCGTCAAATTTCCGAGCAGCGTGCCGACGTGTTCGCCCGTGAACTCGCCGGGGCCGCCGACGTGGAGACGGAGCGTCGCGGCTTTATGAATGGTGAGGTTGGCCGGCGTCCATTTCGTGGCGTCTCCGTTGTAGAGTCCTGCGGCCTTCTTCACGATCAGCGTCGCCGGAAAGATCGTGGTCGGCCCGGTGTAGGTGTTCGTGCCATGGAGCGTCACGGTGCCGCCGGGGACCATGTTGAGATAGGTCCCGTTGACGCCATACATCGTGAAGCCGCCGGGGCCAGTCATCCCGCCAGTAATGGTGCAGTTGCCGATGAAGCCGGCGATTCCATTGAGGGTGACGGGGCCGCTCAAGGCGCAACGGAAGAGCGTGCCTTGGTGGATCACCACGGGGTTGGACTGGGGCGCGTCGGTGGACAAGGTGCCGAACTTATCCAGCGTCACCGTCCCGGTTCCCAGACCGCCCGTCCGCCGCACGTTGATCTTGCCGCCATTGATGCGCGTCCCGCCGGTGTAGGTGTTCGTGTGGTTGATTTGCAGGATGCCGAAGTGGACGTCGTGGAAGTTGATGCCGGCGACGTTGGGATCGCCGGCGCTTCGCAGCGTCAGGGCGCGCGGGCCGGAGATCACTTCGTTGAAACTGATGAAGCAATTGGGAGACTTGTCCGGTGCGGTGTTCACCGTGAGATCGTCCCGAAGTGTCAGGGGCACGTTGATGTCCACCCGCTGGCACTTTACCGCGTGGATCATCGCGGGAATACTGTTCGCCGGCTCGGCAGCGAACGTCAGGCCGTTGCCGCTGATGATCAATCCGCCGGATCGTTCCCCGAGAACGAGCTGGTTCAGCAGAAACCCTAAGCTCAGGTCGTTGGTTGCCATGCAGGCGCCGCCTTGGTTGAAACTCAGGACATAGGCCGGCTGCCCGGCACTCACGGGCGTGGCTGCCCCCGCCGGGTTGTCAGACCACCTGGCAGCATCACTCCAGTTACCGCCCTCCGCCTTGCTCCACGCAAAGGCGTTCGGCGCGTCACTCTTCACCGCGGTCACGGTCACCGGCTGCACGGAGCCATCCTGCGCGGTGACGGTGTAGGTCTGCGGCCGGGTAAAATCCCGCGCCGTGCCGGAAGCTGGCACCGCCGTGGCGAAGGGCGACAGGGTGAAGGCGGGCGCCAGCGCCGTCACGTCCGCCGCCTGCGGCATTCGCACCGCGATGCGGGTTGGGGAAATGCCGATGGAGCGCGCGCCGGGCAGCGTGAAGGTCAGCATTTCCTTTGCCTCGCTAACGACGGCTTTTTTCACCGTGACGACGAAACGCTTCGTGGAGCCATCCCGCGCGGTGATGGTATAAGTCTGCGGCGCAGAGAAGTCGCGACTCACGCCGGACGCAGGGACGACGCTGGCATCCGCAGACACTTTGACTACCGGCGCCAGCGCGGTGATGTCCGTGTCATAAGGAACAGTAAGCCGGATGCTGGTCTTCGAGCCGCTCGCCGGTGGCAGGTTTGGAAAACGGAATTCCAGAATGGTATTTCCCGGCGGCGCGACGAAGGGCTTCTCGTCCTTGATGCTCGCGAAAGGCGGCGCGCCCTTGGCATCTCGGGCGGTGCGCGGCAGGTTCGCCGCTTTGGCCGGGGCGATATACTTGGCCATGTCGCGCATCGCGATGCACTGGTAGTCGTTATCTTTCAGATACCGCATCATCGCCTTGAACATCTCCGGATTCAGACTCACCGGCGGATGCTCCAGGTCCGGCACACCGTGGAAAGTAAGCACTACCACCCGGCCCTGACAGGCCTGTTGCACCTGCCGGATGAACTTCTCGATCGGCGTTCCATCCGTGATCGAAAAGGACGGCACATCAAACGGGTTGTCCACCGTCGGCCGGTAGGGTCGCTCATGGCCGCCGCGGCCGAAGGTGTAGCCATGCGCGGAGAGTTTTGGGATGTCATTCCAGTTCACATGATAGATCGGCCAGCAAAGCGTCGTCATCCTCGGACCGCCATGGGCCAGCACCTGATCCTCCATGGCCAGCATTGGTTCGTATCCCGACTGGTGACCCAAGCTGTGGTTGCCGATTTCCAGGCCGTCGGCGTGCATGGCGTTCATCTGGCGATAGGTCAGATACCAATCCTTCCGTGTCTTGAACGAATCGAAGTCGCAAACATAGATGGAACCACCGAAACCCAGCTCCTTGAGAATCGGCGCCACCACCGTCGCATGGCTGGCTGGGGCATCATCGAAAGTCAGCACCACCAGCCTGTCAGGAATGGGCTTGAGCAGCACGCCGGTCAGGTCCGGATCCACCGGTGGCTGCGGGACCAACTGCACAGCGGCCTCTGGCGCGGCGGCGGCCGCGGAAGTGTCGGACTTTTTCCACACCGGAAGCACCGCCGCTGCGACCTCCTTCAGCGTCAGTCCTTCTTTTTTCCAGTCGAGCTTGCCGAGCGCTGCGCGGGTTTCTTCCGTGATCGGTAGCTTCCATTCGCCAGCGAACACCGGGCTGAGATCCTTCTGCGCCGCCACGCTCGCGCACAGCAGCCAATACCAACCTTGATTCAGCGCGCCGTCCTTGGTGTCCGGCTTGGAGGTGGGCGCGCTGGCCAGCGCGTGGAAAAACCGTTTCACCCAGGCATCGCCACCATTCTCGCGGCGCAAGCGCAGCATGGCAGTGGCGTAACGCACCGGCTGATCGGACGGCTCCACGCGCTTGCCGTTCGCGTCCCTGATGCGGCTCACCTTTTCCCCGACGCCCGTGGCCATGGTGAACAGGTCGAGGAAACTCAAGCCACTCGCGGCCAGCAGCGGCTCCACGCTCTCGATCACCGTTCGCGTCCTGGCATCCGTGTCCTCGCAGCGCAGCGCGTCCATGCACACGTAGCGCATGAAGACTGCGAAGCCGGTGATGAAGCAGGAATGGCGGTCGCCGAAGGTGTAGAAGTTCCGCCCCATCTCGTAGAACACGTAGTGCGGCATCGCCTCGGGATGAGTTTTGAGTTCGGGGTAATTGTGTTCGTAGAACATCGCCAGTTCGATGCCCGTGGCCCCGACGTAGCCACAGCCCGCGCCGCAAGTCAGGTCGGCTCCGGGCACGGCGGCGATGGTGACCTTGCCTTCGAACTGGCGGAAGGGATTTGGCTTCCGCCCGGTCAGGTCGGCATACAATCGCCAGCCCGCGTCGAGCCGCGAAACCCACTTCGCCATCAAGTCCGGGTCCAGATCGGCGTGCGTCGTCAGGAACATCACGTTCGTGCCGGTCCAGGGAATCAGTTGCAGGCTGAGGCCGCGCTTCTCCCACGACTTCGGCTGGAAGGCGTGTTTCGCGTAGTCGAACGGCGCACCCGGCTTCAACGGGACATGAACTGCCGTGGGCCTCTCCAACGCACGTGAGCGGACGATTTCGTTGCCAATCAAATTGGCCGGCGATTCGTTGCCCTTGCCGACCGTCCCGGCGGGCCGCTCGGCGGCTTGCAGTGTGCTGAGGAGGAGCGGAACCAGGGCGAGGTGGAGGGATTTCATGGACTGGCCAGGGCGTGAATCGTGCCGTGCAGCGAACGTTCGATGGCCGTGCCGTCGGGGGCCTTGAGGGCCAGCTTGAGCTCGTAGCACATGGTGGGCGCGAGCATCGGGACCGTGAGTGTCACGGTGCGCCGGTCCGCGCTGAGGCGCGCGGCGGCGATGGGCAGCGCGTGCTCGTCGTAGTGCTTCGAGCCGTAGCTCTTCGTTCGTTTGAGGGTCCACACTTTCAGGGCGAAGGCGTCGGGCTTCACGCTGGCGGAGTCCAGCGGGTCGCTGAAGGCCACGGCCAGCGCCTCCGTTGCCGCGTGGATGGCGAGGGGGACATGCGCGGGTTTATCGGTGCGACGGATGCGATGGAAGCCGCCGGGCGCAGTCGCATTGCCGGCCCAAGCAAACATGCCGCACGTGTAGAGCGCGCCGTCCGCAGCGAAGCGTCCGCGCATGATGCCGGTGGCGAACGCGGGCATCGGCAATTCGCACACCGCGCCCTGCCACGCGCCGCCGACCGCCTCGTGCGGCACGACGTAGGCGCGACCGGTGCCGTAGCTGAGGTTCAGCAGCGAGCCGCCGAGAGCGCCCCACGCGCCCTTTGGCACCCAGAGCAATTCGGCGGGGCTGCGATCCTTCTCGTTCGTGACCCAGACCAGCGGCGGCTCCATCGCGGAGTCGGCGGTGTCGGTCACGTCGGTGAAGCCGAACATATTGCCGTAGAACCCGCCGACCTTCACGCGGTTGATGCGGTTCTTCGGCGTCCAGAATCCCTCCTGGTCGGTGACGAAGAACGTGCCGTCGTCGTTGAGGCACACGCCGTTCGCGGCGCGGAAGCCCGTGGCGAGAATGTCCGTGCGCGCTCCGTCGGCGCTCACGCGGAGCAACGTGCCGTGGTGCGGCACAACGCTGTCGAGCGCGTGGCGGCCGGACTTCGCGTAGTAGAAATTCCCCGCCGCATCGGCCTGCAAACCCATCGCGAACTCGTGGAAGTGCTCGGTGACTTGATGGTCGCTGTTGAAGTTCTCGATGAAGTCCGTCTCGCCATCGCCGTTGAGGTCGCGCAAGCGCACGAGTTGGTCACGGCAGGTGATGAACACGTCGCTGCCACGGAGCTTCACGCCGAGCGGCTGGAAGAGTCCGGTCGCGAGGCGACGCCACCGCAACGGCGCAGGCGCAGCGGCCATCAGCCCATCCACGCGCCACACGTCGCCATTCCACATCGCCACGATGGCGGCCTTGCCGTCGGGCGTGAAATCAAAGCCGCCGGGGCGCATCCAGCTCTGCCACGGATTCTCGACCGGCAACGGAAACGTGTCCGCGATGAACGCGCCGTCCGCCTTGCCGGCTTCCGAGGTGGTGGTGACTTCTTGCGGCCAGCGTTGCGGCCCGCCGCGCGTGAGCGGCTCCAAGTCGAGCGGCGTGGTGATGGTTCTCGCCAGCGCAGTGAGCGACGCCGCGTCCGCGCGCGAGATGAACAGCCGCGTGTTCGCTGCACTGGGCAGCTCCGCAATCCAGAACCCGCCGTCCTTGCGCAGCGCACCATCGCCCGTCAGCGCGACGCTCACCGAGTCGGGCGCGACGCGCAGCAGCAACGGCTTTTTCGCCGCCGCGACATTCAGCGTGCGCGTGAAGACGGGCGTCGTTCCGTAGTCGAGCCAGCCCGGTGATTCGAGCACGCGCGTCCCGCCGATGCTCGCGGCGATGACCGCGCGGCCGCCGTGCAGATACGTTCCCTCGTAGCGCACCCAGTCGCGCGGGAGCGGGCCGTAGCGTTTGCCGTCGCGGCCGATGAGCCGCGCGTCGTCCCACTTGCCTGCTGGCGACGCCCAGCCGGGGCCGTCGGGATTCACGAAGTGCCGGTCGCCAGTCAGACCCGTGTGCGTGCCGTGGCTGCCGTCGAACGCGATGCCTTTCCAATCCACGAAGTCACCCGTGGTCGCGGCGGCCACGCGCATCGTGTCGTGGTCATACACCAGCCACGCGCGGCCTTTGCTCACGCCGCCGGGGCCGTCGTCGAGGCGAATGGCAAGGCCCTTCTGCGCGATGTTGCCCGGCGCGACTTGATAGGTCCAAAAGAGCGCCGGCCCGAAGTCCATGTGCCGATACTTCGGCAGCGTGCGGTCGGCCTGCTCGGCCTCCGCGCGGACGAGCGCCTTCGGCAGCGCAGTGAGATACGCCGGCGTGACCGCGGTGAATTGCTGTGGGTTGTGCGGGCGGAGGAGTTCCTCGCGGATGTATTGGATGACGCTGTATTTCTGCGCCGTGGTGTATTGCCCCTGCGGCACCATCTGGCCGAAGCCCTTCGTGAGCGTGACGAACATCGAGTAAGGGTCGGAGCCGTTCTTGAACGCCCCTTCGGTGAACCGCAGCGCCGTCGGCAGAAAGCCCGCCTGCTCCTTCGTGCCGTGGCAGACGACGCACAACTCCGCGTAAATCTTGCGGCCGTCTTCACGGGTCTGGTCATTCCAACCCGCCACCAGCTCCGCGTGGTCCGCCCGCTCCAGCGACTGCACCCACGCAGCGCGCACGCTCACGCCCGCCGCTGGCTCGATGACCGGCCGCGCGCCGCCGCGTGCGGGCGCATGGGTGAAGTCAGCCAAGCTGGCCCCCGCGCCGTCGTCCTTGAACAACAACCGCAACTCCGCGTCCGGCAGGGCACGCGCCCAGACCCGCACGCTGGCGATGTTGCCCTTGGTGAAATCCCCGGCGAAGTCCGTCGCCGCGCGCCCGACCTTGAACACATGGCCCGCCGCATCCGGCTTCGCAAATTGGTCCTTCGCCGCGACGACTTTGCCATCGAGCCACAGCCGCGCCACGCCGTCGCGAACCGTGAGCGCGGCGGTGTGCGGTTGGTCGTCGTCCACCTTGCCGCCGCCGCCCAACGCGCCGAGCCAGCCGATGTCATACACAAGCCGCCCGTCGCGGATGAAGAGCGCCTTCGCGTCGGGCGACCACTTGCCCGTCGGGGCGCATTTGGAGAACAGCGCGCCGCTCCCGGTGGTCACGAATTTCACGACCGCCGTGAAGTCCGCGCCAAGGTTGAGCTTCGCGTCGGGAAACTCCTGCGCGCCGCTTTGCGAAAGTCCGGCAACCTCCTCCGGCCCCCGCACCAGCTTGCCGCCGGACCACACGCGCAGAACGGGCGCGCCCTTGGCCGGGTGCTCCAGCGCGAGGTCGTGCTCCGCTCCGTTCGTCAGCGGGACGACCAGGTCCTTGCCCAGCCGCACCGTGCCGCCAGCGGGCGCTGAGAACTCGACATGGAGCCGGTAGTTCAGCGGCAACTCCGCCGCCGTGAGCGGCAGCGCATCGCGCGGCGGCGCGGCGTGGGCCGCGATTGCGAGGGCTGCGATTAAGAAGAGTGTGCGGGTCATCTGATTCATGCCGGAGTCGGGTTACAGGGTCGGTCGTTTAACCGCATACAGTTCTGCGCGAAGCGGACGAGCTTCAGCGCGCCCCCGGTTGCTTCGCATCGGCGGGGCGCGATTTGAAGTCTTCGAGGTTCACCAGCGTGGGGGTTGCGGAGTTGGATTGAATGGCGGCGACGAGTTTGTCGAACTGCGCGAGGTGGTCGGCAGGGGGCTTTTTGATCGTGGCCAGATAGGTGCGGGTTTTCTGCAACTCCGGCAGCAGCGGCCGGGCGTGTGCGCCGTAGCGGGCGAGGTAGGTGAGGCAGTCCTTGGTGCGGTTTTTTTTGCCCCAACGGTCGGGTTCCATCACCGAGACGCACAACGCCATGCCTTCGCGGATGCGCAGGCGCGAGAGCAGGTCGAGGCCGGCGAGGCGGATGCCGTCGGCGAACATCTCGTTGCTCGGCGCGAGTTTTTCGACGGCTTTGACAATGCTCGGCAGCAGCGCGACGAGGTCGGCGTCGGTGAGGTTCGTGAAGGTTTTGCGCACGGAACTGCGCGGGACGCTGTCCTCGTGCGCGAGGAGCGTCTGGAGCGCAGGGATGAGCTTGGCGCGGTCCACGCCGTCGAGCGATTCGGCGAGGATGCTGCGCGGGCCGCGCTCGCCGGGAAACGGGGAGAAGAGCGCGAAGCTCGCGGCGCGCGCGGCCTGGCGGCGCGGGTCGGCGGGGTTTGGGCGGACGATGAGCGCGAGTAAGTCGCTGACGCTGGCTTTGCGCGCCTCGGGACCGAGTTCGGGCAACGCCTTGGCGGCGAGGCACTGAATCCACGGGTCGGAGTCTTGCAGCGCGGCGCGGAGTTGCGGCGCGGCGGAATCGGCGCGCGGGCCGAGTGCGCCGAGGGCTTCGATAGCACCACAGCGAGCGTCGCGATTTTTGCCCGCGAGCATTTTCAGCACCGTGGGAAGGTGGTCGCCGGCGCGCTTTCCGAGCGCGGCGGCGGAGCGTCCGCGCACGAAGGGCGACCAGCTTTCGAGGCCGGCGAGCAATTGCTGCGTAGTGCGTTTCTCGTAGTGGTTTTCGTCGCCCTTGTAGGTGTAGTCGCGCCCGGCGGCGATGACGGCGGCGGTTTGCGCGGCATCGAGTGGCGGGACAGTGAACGGCTTTTTGCCGGTGAGGCGCAGCGATTTCAGCGGCATCGCAAAACCGAGCAGGTAGCTGCCGCTGCAATCCCAATTCTTGTAAGCGCCGCTCTCCTCCTCGCCGACGGGCGAGCCTTGATAGCCGAAGGCCGTATCCCAGCCGCGCGCGAGGTCGTAATACCACGCGTGCTCTTTCAAATACGCGCCCGTCGTGAGCGGGCCGCAGCGCGCGACGCCGGAGAGCGCCCAGAGCATGTTGAAAAAATTTCCCGTGTGCCCGCGCTCGCGCTCGCTGTAGCCGGCGGCGGACATCTTCGCGAAAAACTCCGTGGCCTCGCGGTCGCCGAGCAGGTCGAAGAGCACGGCGGCGGCGGCGCACTTGCCGTTGTCCTCGTGCGCGAAGAACGGCTGATGGTCGCCGTAGGGCACCGCGCCTTTATTTACAAACCAACGCAGCATCGTGGCGGATTTCGCGAGGGCTTTGTCGAGTTCCGCGTGCTTCACGCCCGCCTCGCGAGCGAGCGCCATGCCGATGCTGAGCGACAGCCCCGGCGCGTTCATCGCGCCGTAGCCTTCGAGGTTCATGCCGTTCGGCGAGAAGCGATGCCCCCAATTCCCCACCGCGCTCTGCCCGCGCGCCGTCTCCAGCGCGAGTCGCTCCAGCCCCGGCAGCACCGACTGGTCGCCGGTAGCCATCACGTATTCGGCGAGGAACATCATCACGTAGCCGTAGGACCAGGAGACGTAACCCTTGTCGGTAAAGTCCGCCGCCCACTTCGCCTCCGCGTGCAGAAGCGGCATCCACTCCTTGTTCCCGGCCGCCAGCAGCGCCAGCGCGTTGCAGCCGCGCACGATCCCGTGCATCCCCTTGCCGTAGTCCGCCGCGCCCATGCGCTGCGCGAGCGACGCGCTGCCGAGGTCGAAAATGCGCTTCGACTTTGGGCAGTCATACGGCGCGGTGGCGCTATAGCTGCCAAGCACCGACAGCTTCACTTCCACCGGTTCCGTCTTGCCCGCGCGCCAACGCAACAGCGGCAGCTTGCCGCCGCCCTTCTCCGACTCCGCCGCTGTGATGGCATTGGCAAAGTGAACGCGCGCATCGCCGGAAAAGTTCTTCCCCTCGACGCCGAGGATGACATCGCCTTTCGCCAACACCGCCTCCGCCGGGGAACCTTTCGCCACCGCCGTGACAAGAATCTGCCGCGCGTCGTGCGAATGGCCGTTAGCCGTGTAAATCCAGCCGCGCGCCCCGGTGGGCCCGAGCGCCCAAGCGTGCGGCGCGTCCGGCGCAAGCGTCACGCCCTGAGTGAAGTCGGGCACCGCCGTCGGCTTGCCTTTGACAGCGGCCAAAGCTGAAACCGGCGCGGCGAAAAGGGCAGCGAGAGCGAGAGTGAAGAGCGCGGTTTTCATCGGAAGCGGTTCAGCGTTTCTGCGCGTTCAGCATCTGCAGGTTTGCGTCCGCGAACGCCTTGCCCATCAGCGCGAAGGTCTTCGCACAACCGAGATAGTGGTAGCCCGCGTTCGACGCGCCGCGTTTCCACTTGGCGGCTTCTTCCGAAGTGATGAGGTCCGCCTCGAACTTCTTGAGGTATTCCTTCTGCTCCGCCGCGGTGTTCGCGTCGGGCGCTTGGGCGGATGCGGTGGATGGGATGAGTGGCAGCAGGCAAGCGGCAACGGTCGCGAGCAGGAGCGGAGTGATCTGAGTCATGATGAAATGAGACTGTGGTTTGGTTGGTGGTTGGCGCCGGTCACTTGGCAGCGAGGAGTTCGCGCATCGCATCGCCCATCGCGCGGCCAATGCGGTTGAACCAGATGGCGCTGCCGAGATAGTGGTAGGCGTGGTCGCCGCCGGTGAGCTTCCATTGCTCGAAGTTTTTCTGCCACGTCGGATAAAGCTCCTCTGCCGCCTGGTCCACCAGCACGTCGGTGCGGAAGGCCTTCACGTTCCCTTTGAACTCCGGCACGTCATTCATCGCGAGTTGCGCCTGCTGGACGATCAGCATCGCGCCTTTGGCCGGCTTGGAACCATTCTGGCCCATCACGCCAATCACGAAGGGCAGCCGCGGCGCGCCGAGGTCCTTTCGCACGTCCCGGATGAAGTGCTTCAGGTTCGACTCATACTCGTTCTCCGCGCCGTATTGGTCGTTCCAGCCTTGGAACCAGACGAAGCCCGCCACCTCCAGTTTCCGCCCCTTCACGGCGGGAAACATCGTGCCCGCGTTGTCCATTACGTCCTTCACCTCCGCCATCATGTTGCGGTAGGACGAACCGTAATCCTTCTGGATGTCCGCCATCGTCGGCAACGGTTCGTTCTTCTTGTTCTTCTCGTTGGCCTTGGTGACGCGCTCCTGCGCCTGCTTGAGTTCCTTCTCCAGCACCTCGGCGGCGGGAAACCCGGCCGCAGGCGAACGGAAGAGCTTGTAGAGCGAATGCCCACCCCACGCGGCCTTGACCAGGATGACCGGTTCCTCGAAGTGATTGCCCATCACCGTGCCGAATTCCAGCTCCGGCCCCGTGCGGCCCGGCGAGCCGTAGCCGACGGTGAGCGGCCCCTTGCGGTCGAGGAACTTGATGAACACGTCGTCGCGCACGCGCCACTGGTCGCCCTGGCGCAGGTGGGCGAAGAGCGCCTTGGTGCTGGCGTTCGTCGCCTGATGGTCGAGCAACGCGTTCGGGGCCTTGCCCTCCATGTTCGACTGCCCGGCGAGGATGAACACTTTGAGCGGCTTCTTTTCAGCAGCGAATGAATGGCCGCAAAGGAGCGCAGTGAGCGCGAGGAGTGGCAGCAGGAGTCTTGGTGATGTTTTCATTTTGGTGGTCACTTCGGGACTGGGGGGCGGTAAAATGCCGCCGCGTTTTGGTGGAAGAGCTTGGCGGCAATGGCGGGGCCTTTGCGGTCGAAGTAGGCGCGGGTGAGGCGGAGGACGTCGGCGTAGTCGGCGGTTTGTTCGGTCACGGGCCAGTCGCTGCCGAAGATGAGGCGGTCTTCGCCGAAGCTCTCGAAGGCGAGGTCGAGCGCTTCGTTGTAGGCAGCGATGTCCTGCGGGGCGGGTTGTTTTTCCCAGCGGCCAAAAAGGGCGGAGACTTTGCAGTGGACGTTGGGCTGTTTCGCGAGGGCGCGGAATTGCTCGACCCAGGCGGCGGCGAGCGGCTTGCCGTCGAGTTTCACGCCGCCGAGGTGGTCGAGGATGATGCGCAGTTCGGGCACGCGGCGGGCGATTTCGGCGACTTCCTCCAGGCGGTAGCTGCCGAGGAGAAAATCAACCGTGCGGCCTTTCTGCGCGGTGAGCCGCAGGTCGGCGAAGAACGCATCGGTGAGTTTTTCCTGATACCGCCCGGAAAGCCGGTAGCCGAGGTAGCGCGGGTTCTCGCAGAGTTTCTCGAAGAGCGGCTGGAACGCAGGTGTGCCGATGGTTTCGGAGAAATTGCCTACGATGCCGCGGTAGAGCCGCGGGTTGTGCGCGGTGATGTCGAGGTTCCACTGGTTGTCCGGCAGGCTCTGGCCGGCCTGCACGACGATGGTGCCGCTGACACCGTGGGTCCTGGCGATGGATTCGTGGTCTGCCGGGAGAAAGGAGCGGTTGAGCGTTTTGTCGTCCTTTTTAATCCAGCCCAGCCCGGCGGGGCGCGCGATGTCCCAAAGGTGAACGTGGCAATCAATGATGGCAGGCGGCTCGTCGGCACAGGCCAGTGCGACGAGGCCGAACCAGCCGAGGATGTGTGCGCGGATGCCGCTCACGCCATGAACTCCTTGATGGG
>CALQJI020000121.1 GCA_943330855.2 Klebsiella pneumoniae | reverse complement strand
GTAGCGGCCGTGAATGCGGGCCAGGGCCTCGCGTTTGGCGGAGCGACTCATGTTCGGGGCTTGGGTAACCACGAATGTGAGTCAACGTATCGTCGGACTCCTCGTCCAACTCCCCGCCCCGGTAACATTTAATATGAGTCAACTCGCGAAGCGACATTCCCCCGAGTGACGCTTGACTCCCATCTTTCCTCGGCTAACCTCCGCCTCCCGCTTAAGGCGGAATCCGTGCGGTGAGCCGCGCGTGCACCTTTTAAAAACAGAAGCTTTAGCCTATGAAACGCCAGTATCAGCCCTCGAAAATCCGCCGCCAGCGCCAACACGGCTTCCGTGCACGCATGGCCACCCGCGGCGGTCGCAAAGTCCTCGCCAATCGCCGCCGGACCGGTCGCAAAAAGCTCACCCCGGTGTGATTCCATGCCCGCCAGCCCGTCCACGCGGCTGACGCTCGGGGCCAACCAACGCCTCAAACAGACGCGCGACTTCACGCGGCTTAAGGCGCTTGGGCGTCGCCTCGCTCGCGGCTGCGTGCTCATGAACTGGGCGGAGCTCCCCCTCGCTGGCCAGTCCCGCCTCGGAATCGTCGCGGCGAAACGCATCGGCAACGCGGTTGTCCGCAGCCGCGCCAAGCGGCTCCTGCGTCAAGCCTTCCGCCTCCACCAGAAGGACTTACGCGTGCCGTCGGAAATCGTGCTCGTAGCCCGGGACTCCATTGTGGGCAAAGCGTTCGCAGATGTGGAGCGCGACTACCTCACCGCGCTGCGCGTAGCGGGATTGCTCAAGACTTAAACCACCGACTCCTTCGGTGTCTGCCCCGTGAATCTCGCCCAACACCTGTTGCTCTTCGCGCTCCGGCTTTACCGCTGGTTTGTATCGCCTGCCTTGACGGTGCTCTTCGGTGCGGCGTGCCGCTTCGAGCCGACGTGCTCAGTGTATGCGATGGCGGCGGTGCGTCGGCACGGCGCGGTGCGCGGTGCTTGGCTCGCCGTGAAACGTGTGGCCCGCTGCCAGCCGTGGGGCGGCTGTGGTTGCGACCCGGTGCCGGGGGCATCAAGCCAAAAGGATTTCGTCGCTGACTTCAGAAACTCCGGGGTTGCTCTCGCGCACCAAACACCCCACCCCACGCCCCCTTCACTCGCAGCTCACTAGTTTTCTCTCATGGATCGCAAATCCGTCCTCATCCTGCTCGTTTCGTTCCTGCTCATCATTGGCTGGTTCAAACTGGTCGAAGTTTTGTATCCGCCCCCGCCTCCTCGCGCGGTGGCACAAGGCACGAACGCCGCCACAGGCGCGAGTCGACAAACCGAGCCCCACGTGGGCGGGACGAAGCTCCCCACGCCGACCCTTTCCGCCCCCGTTCCCGGCTCC
Organism: Klebsiella pneumoniae; assembly: GCA_943330855.2. GTDB lineage: Bacteria > Verrucomicrobiota > Verrucomicrobiia > Limisphaerales > SXTU01 > SXTU01. The sequence continues at coordinate 12,061 of CALQJI020000121.1, read as the reverse complement.
ACGTTGTGGACCGCGCCGAAGGCCGAGGAACAGTTGCTCACCCTGGAGACTCAGGAAGTGCGCTACACGTTCACGTCCCACGGCGGCGGTTTGAAGCTCGCGGAGCTGAAGCACTTCCCGAAGATCGTTGGCAACCGGAAGGTCGCGGACACCAATCGCGTCGTGACCTTGAACACCAAGGCCCCCGTCGCCGCGATGACCCTGCTGGGCGGCGAGGCGATTCAGGGCGACGGCCTCTTCACCCTCGCGAAATCGGAGCAAGGCGTGCGCGCCGAGAAGCTGCTCCCCACCGGCCTGCGCATCGTGAAGCAGTTCACACCGGGCACGAACTACCTGATGCAGGTCAGCGTGTGGCTAGAGAACACCAAGGGCGAGGCCATCTCCCTGCCGGCGCAGGAATGGGTCTTCGGCACCGCCACGCCCATCAACCCCTTGGACAAGGGGCCGTTGATGAAGGTGAGCTGGTTCGAGAACGGCAGTAGCAGCTCAGTGATGGAATCGTATTTCGAGAACGCCACCCTTGGCTGCTTCCCCGGCACGCGCCGCTCGGATCACGAGGCCGTGGGCAAATTCGCGTGGGCGGCGGCGCAAAATCAGTTCTTCACCATCGTGGCCGTGCCAAAGCTGCCCCCCGAGAAGCTCGTCACGCACCGCGTCGCGTTACCCGCGCACGACCCAGCGGACGTGCCCGAAGGCGACAAGGCCTTCCCCAGCCCATTCGGTTTCCAAAGCGCATTCCTGTATCCGGGCCAAATCCTCCATCCCGGCGGAACGAACGCCATCCACCGCGAGTTCGCGCTCTACGTCGGGCCGAAGGAATACCAGACGCTTGCCCGACTCGGGAAGCAGATGGGCAACGAACTGGACCTCATCATGGACTACGGTGGCTTCTTCGGCTTCTTCGCCAAGGCGCTGCTGCTCTCGATGAACGGCCTGCACTCATTCGGCCTGAACTACGCGTGGTGCATCATCGCCATCACCGTCATCATCAAGCTCCTCTTCTGGCCCCTCACCGCCATCTCCACGCGCTCCATGAAGCGCATGTCCGAGCTCCAGCCGCAGATGAAGGCTATCCAGGACAAATACAAAGACGACCCCACCAAGGGCCAGCAGAAGACCATGGAGTTCATGCGCGAGCAGAAGGTCAACCCGATGGCTGGCTGCCTCCCGATGGTGGTGCAATTCCCCGTCTTCATCGGCTTCTACACCATGCTCCAGAGCTGCATGGAACTGCGTGGCCAAGAGTTTCTCTGGGCGCACGATCTCTCGCAGGAAGACACCGTGGCCTACCTGTTCGGCTTCCCCGTCAACCCGCTGCCCATCATCATGGCCGTGACCATGTTCTGGCAGGCCCGGCTCACCCCACCCTCGCCCGGCATGGACCCGATGCAGCAGAAGATCATGAAGTATATGCCCATGATGTTCGTGGCCATCCTCTACCGCTTCAGCGCCGCGCTCACCCTTTACTGGACTGTGCAGAACATCCTAACCATCCTGCAAACCAAGCTTACGAAGATCAACGACGAGAAAAAATCTGCCGCCGGGAGCAACGCCATCCCCATCAAAGTCGTCGCCGACAAGCCGAACAAAAGATAGCCCGCCACTTTTACCTTACCCATCCCTTACATGACCACTGAACCCAAAGCCATCCTCGCCGAACTCCTCACCCACCTCGGCTTCACCGCCACCATCGAAGAGCGCCCCCTCGACGACGGCGGCCTGTTCCTCGACGTGAAGACCGACGAATCCAACCGCCTCATCGGCCGCGCTGGCCAGACCCTCGGCGATCTCCAATACGTCGCCAACCGCATCGTCTTCAACCTGAACCCCGACGCCCCGCGCATCACCGTGGACGTCGGCGGCTACCGCGCTCAAGCCAGCGAAGCCCTCATCAAAAAAGCCGGTGAAGCCGCCGACAAAGTTCGCAAGTGGGGCGACATCGTCGAACTGGAGCCGATGAGCGCCTACGACCGCCGCATCGTCCACCAAGCCCTCCGCGAAGACCCGGACATCGAGACCCAGAGCGTCGAAGTCGAAGGGACCGACAAGAAAGCGATGCTGCTGCGCCCGAAGCGGAAGGAGTAGGGACTGGCCCAATGACCAATCCATGCCCCATGCCCACTGCAATTCAGCGCCGTGCTGGACGTGGGCAGGTTCGGTCATTGGTTATTCCCTCCCGATGACCCTCCCCCGCATCTTCGACCTCCCCGACGAAGTCTCCGAGTGGGACGACAAGAACTACTTCACCTTCCTGCAAGACCACCAGTTCGGCTACCAAGCCCTCCTCGACGAACTCAAGGCCAGCGGTCAGGAGCAGTCGGCGGAATACCAGCACTAGCTCGACCAGTTCAAAGCCGTGGAGCACTACCTCGCCCGCGACTTCAACCGCCGCTACCATCAGGGCTAGCGTCCGGTCAATCCTCCCACAGGCCGCGCTGCGTCGCCCACCAGATGCCGGCGATCAGCGCGACGCTCACGAGCGACATCACCAGCGCTGTCTCGCAGAAGTAGGTCACGGCGATCATCACCAACCCACCGACCAGCGGCACCGGCCGGCCCTGCTTCTTGCCGTAGATGAAGTAGCCGCTGCCCACCGCGCCCCACAGCATCGAGGCCCAGAGCGTGTTCGGGTCGAAGTTCACGCCCGGCCTCCGAGCGCCCGCCAGCGGGGGCAGTCCACGCAATGGTCGTTCACCATGCCCACGGCCTGCATCAGCGCGTAGCAGATGGTCGGGCCGACGAACTTGAAGCTGCGCTTGAGCAGCGCCTTGCTCATGGCCTCCGCTTCCGCCGAGCGCGCAGGAACTTCGGCCAGGCTGCCGCGCCGCAGCGCATTCAGCGAATGTGGAAAGTCCTCCAACACGAACCCAGCGGCGGCCAACACGGGCCGGGCGAGGGCAAGCTGCGCGGCGGCCAGCACAAAGTCCGCATCCATCGTATAGACCCGCTCCACGTAGGCGTTGATGGCCAACCCGCTGATGAGGCAGTAATCCCCCAACTGCTCGCACAGGGTGACGATTTGCCCGAAGTCGTCGCCGCTGCCGGAGATAGAGGTGAATGCTTCGCCGTCGGTCATGGAAACTGCTAGTTCAGCAAACTCTTCACCACCGCCAGCGCCTCGTCCAACTTGCTCGCATCCTTGCCGCCGCCCCGCGCGTTGTCGGGCTTGCCGCCGCCTTTGCCGCCCACAATGGGCGCGATGGCTTGGATGAGCTTGCCAGCTTGGGCTTTCGCGGTGAACTCGGACGTGACCGATGCGACCAACGCAACCGCGCCTCCTGCGGCTCCACCGAGGACGACCACACCTTTGAAGCCGCCGCTCTTCAGCGCATCCGCGATCGTCTGGAGCGTGTCGCCGTCTGCGCCGGGGACGTGGGCGATGATAGCGGGAGTGCCGTTGATGGTTTCAGCGGTGGCGAGGAGGGTTTTCGCGTGGCTGACGGCTTCTTTCTGGTTCGCGGCCTTGAGGGCTTTCTCCAAATCCTTCTGCTGCGCGAGGAGCGTCTCGATCTTCTTCTCCAGCTCGTGAAGGGGCGAACTCAACTTGCCGGCCACGTTGCGGAGAAGCTCGCGGTCCACGCGCATCGCGTCGAAGGCGGTGAGGCCGGCGACGGCTTCGATGCGGCGCACCCCGGCGGCAATCGCGTTCTCGCCGACGATGCGGAAGAGGCCGATCTCGCCGGTCGCGCGCGTGTGCGTGCCGCCGCAGAGTTCCATGGAATAGCCATCGAGCTTGTTCGCGCCGCCGCCGATTTGGACCACGCGGACGGTGTCGCCGTATTTGTCGCCGAAGAACTGCATCACGTCCTTGCGGGACTTCACGTCGGCGTGCGGGACTTCGGTCCACGAGACGCCGGCGTTCTCGACGATGCGCTCGTTGACGAGCTTCTCGATGTCCGCGACCTGCGCGGGCGTGAGCGCGGCGCTGTTGAAGTCGAAGGTCAGCTTGTCCGGCCCGACGAAGGATCCTTTCTGCGAGGCTTCCTGGCTCACGACTTCGTGCAAGGCCCAGTGCAGCAGATGCGTCACCGTGTGATGCCTTTGGATGGCGTCGCGACGGCTCTTCTCGACGGTGAGCGTCACGCTCGCGCCGACGGCGGGGACGTCGCCGCCCTCGACGAAGTGCAGCCAAGTATTGCCGGATTTCTGGGTGTTGACCACGCGCCAGAGCTGGCCGCTGCCGGTGAGTTCGCCGGTGTCGCCGAGCTGGCCGCCCATCTCGGCGTAGCAGGTGGAGGTGTCGAGCACCACGGCGGTCTTGTCCTTAAGGTCGACGACTTCGAGCACGCGCGCGGGCGTCTCCAGCGCGTCGTAGCCGACGAAGTGCGTGGGCGTCTTGGTCTCGATTTGGGACAGTTCGATGACGGTCTTTTTCTGCGCGGCGCGGGCGCGGGCTTTCTGCTCCTCCATCAAGGCGTTGAAGCCGGCCACGTCCACGGTCAGGCCGCGTTCGCGGGCCATCAGCTCGGTGAGGTCGAGCGGGAAGCCGTAGGTGTCGTAGAGTTCAAAAACAAATGCCCCCGTAATTGGTTTTACTGCCGGATTCCCGACAGCATCGCGAAGTTGCTGCACCTGTTCCTCGCGCCTCGCATAGTCAGCGAACAAGTTGATGCCTCGGTCCAGCGTCTTGTTGAAACTCTCCTCCTCCAGCTTGAGCACATCCTTCACGTGCTGCTTGCGGGTGCGGATTTCGGGGAAGACCTCGCCCATCGTCGCGGCGAGCACGTCCACCAGCTTGTAGAAGAACGGCTCGTGGAAGCCCAGCGTGCGGCCGTAGCGCACCGCGCGGCGCAGGATGCGGCGCAGGACGTAGTTGCGGTCGGTGTTGCCCGGCTGGATGCCGTCCGCGATGGCGAAGCTCAACGTGCGGATGTGGTCGCCGATGACGCGGAAGGCCACGTCCACTTGCCATTGGTGAGTCTCAAAACGCGACTTCTCCAGGTCAACATTGTCGGCTGCAAAGACCACGCCTTCAGCTTTGAGCTTCGTGCGTTGCTCCACAGCTTGGCCGGCATCCCGATGCTCTACCGGCAACTCACCATCCACGTTCACCACCCGCCACCAAGCAATTTCGTTCTCCTGCGACCGGATGCTGCTGCTCGCCGCCTGGCCAGAGATCGCAGGCACACAAAGCGCGCCGACATCGCCGTAGGTCAGGACCTTGCCAACTTGTATGGCAGTGACGATCTCGCGGATTTGCTCGCGAGACACTCCCGAGGTCTTCGGTGGCAGCGTGCTGCCGTATTTCTTCCCGCTCATCTTCTCCAGCTCATCGAAAATCGGGCGGAAAATGTCGGTCTCGTAGTTGGAAATCTTGGCGTTGGCGAAGTCGGTGAGACCCTTCGTGCCTTGCATGATGCTGGTCACACGCTCGAAGCCCATGCCGGTGTCCACGTGCTTGGCCGGGAGCGGGCTGAAGGTGCCGTCGGGGTTGGCGTTGAACTGGATGAAGACGTTGTTCCAGATTTCGATGCAGCGGGCGTCGCCTTGGTTGACGAGGGAGCCGCGCGTGTCGCCGAGCGGAGTGAGGTCCACGTGGAGTTCGGAGCACGGGCCGCACGGGCCGGTCTCACCCATCATCCAGAAGTTGTCTTTCTTGTTGCCGTTGACGATGTGCACGGCGGGGTCCAGGCCGACGGAGCGAAATTTCTCGGCCCAGAAGTTCCACGCTTCCTGGTCGAACTCGCTGGGGTCGCCCTTGGTTTTGTCGGGGTTGTAAACGGTCGCGTAGAGCCGCTGCGGCGGGAACTTCCAGACTTCGATGACCAGCTCCCACGCCCAACTGATGGCCTCCTGCTTGAAGTAGTCGCCGAAGGACCAGTTGCCAAGCATCTCGAAGAACGTGTGGTGGTAGGTGTCCAGCCCGACGTCATCGAGGTCGTTGTGTTTGCCGCCGGCGCGGATGCACTTCTGGGTGTCGGCGGCGCGGCCGGGGGTGTAGGGGCAAGGCGTCTGGTTGAGGAAGATGGGCACGAACTGGTTCATGCCGGCATTGGTGAACAGCAGGTTCGGGCTGTCCGGCAGGAGGCTGGACGAGGCGACGATGGTGTGTTGCTTCGACCGGAAGAAGTCGAGGAACGACTGGCGGATTTGCGTGCTGGTCATGATGAAAAAGTAAAAGGGTTCAGGAGTTGGAGAGTGAAGCGGCGAACCTGCGAGCAGGGTGGAACTCTTCAACCCTTCAACGGTTCAACTCTTCAATCTCAGTGCTCAAAAGCAAGGCCGCAAGATTACGGCAGGCGCGCGGACGTAGGCCAGCGGAAGTTCTCGGGGGATGGGTGAGTGAAGGCATTAACTTTGCCAGTTTCCATGATTCAGGCGGAATAAAACCTCCCGCACAAAACTAAATTCCTTGAGCGCAGACCGAAGCTGCCGATACTCCATCCAACGACGGCGACCGCAGCGAGAGCAACGGACGCCGGTTCTTTTCAAAAACCAGATTTCAAATTTGCCCTGCCCTGTTCGTGCTTCGTAAATCAAGTCCTTGAACCGTAAGTTAACAAATCTTGGGGCCTTAACTTCAACGCTGGCTGTCAGGCCTTCACTGGAAGGCAAAAGCCGCTGATTCGGCCCCACCTGTTTCTATCGCAGTTCATCAGGAACGGTTTGCACACGGCAATGGTGGGGCTTTTTATTTACCGCCCGCCGCGATGGCTCTCGAAGCCGCGCGACGGGCGGTTTGCTTTTCGCACAGTCATGCCGGAAACTGGCCTCGCTTACGCCGCTCCCGCCTACTTCCTGCCAAAGACCGAGCGCATCATGGCGAGAAAGGCGTGCTGTGACTCCGGCGCAGCAGCAATCCATTCGGCGAGATGGCGGTCGAAGGGTTTGGCGGCGTCGCGGTCTCGCGTGAGATTCAGGACGGTGAGAGATTCCCAACCTGCTGGCCGGGCTTCGAACAAGGGAAGGAGATGCCGGGCCACCACTAGGTTTTTGTCGCGCTGGGTTGGTGCCTTCCGGAGCGAATCGAGCTCGCTGGCGAACCATGCGCCGAACGGCGCCTCCGCTGGGAGCACGGTGGCGGACTGGGCGAGGCGCTCTTCAGCGTATTTGGTCAGTGCGGGAGCGTAATTCTTCCAGTTTGGATACGGCGGTTGCTCCGCCCAACTGCGGCTCATTGCGCGCAGGGCGAAGAGTGACGCAGTCTCGCACAGCGCCTCCTCGAACCACTGGTTGGCACCGTGGTTCCCGATCCAGCGTATTTTCCAATCGCCGGCATGGCCAGCCAGGGCGTGGGCGAATTCGTGGGCAAACTGAAACGCGAACTGCGCCCAGTGTCGTCCCTCCGCCGTCAACCCGATCGCGATGCGTCCATCCGGACGGTGCTCGTGAAGAGTGATCGGAGTGGCACGCGAGCGGAAAACATGGAACCCCGTCGCTTCCCAGCTCGTATTCGGACAATGACTCCAAAGTGATTCGGCGGCAGAGATCAGCACGGCTCGAAGGTCTGCTTCCCGCACATCACCGAAACCGTCGGTGAGTTGGATGTCCAACTTTCTCCCATCCACGGGTTTTGAGTTAGCGGCGATCACCCAGCCGGAAGTAGCCGCCAACCCTGCCAGCACCGCTCGGCGACTAGGCCAACCGCGCGTTGCAGGACCAGCCGAACCCAAGCTCACAGCGGCTACAGGCGCTATCTGGGAATGCATGGCAGCAGTTGGGAAGTGCACAACCCGTTGGCGTCACTTGAACCGCTCCAAGGTCCGCATGGTCTCGTCGAGGGCGTATTTCAAATACTGGTCTTGCGGCAACTCGACGGATTCCAGGGCAATCTCGGCGGCTTTGCTCGTGTTGAAAAAGCTCAACGAACGCACGACTTCGAGGCGGACGCGGGGGTGCGGGTCTTTCACCAGCTTGGCCAGCGTGGCGAGCGGCTGGTTCACGCGATCGCGCCAGTAGCAGTGGACGCGCACGGCGGCGGCGCGGGCGCGCGGTTCGGTCGAGGCGAGGATTTCGTTGAGGAGCGGCTCGTTGGCGACGTTCATGACTTGGTGGAGCCAGAGGGCTTCGAGGCGGGCGTGCTCGTAGCCGGGGTCGGCGCGGTTGAGGGCTTTGGTCCACTTCACGAGCGCGGCGATGACTTGGTCCACGGGGCGGGAACCAAGCTCGGTCTTCGCGCGCTGGCGGGTGCGGTCCTCGGGTTCGCGCAGCAGTTCCAACAACGCCTCGATGCTCGCGCCGGCAATCTGCGCGGGCTTCAGCAGCGGGCGGCCGGGATAGGTGATGCGGTAGATACGGCCGTGGGTCTTGTCGCGCTGCGGGTCGCGAATGGAATACTGGAGGTGACCGATGAGCGGCTCATGCCAGTCCACGACGTAGAACGCGCCGTCGGGGCCGAACTCGAAGTCCACGGGGCGGAAATTTTTATCTTCGCTCATCAGCAACGGCTCGATTTCCGTGCCGACGAAACCGGACTCCTTCTCCGCGACGGTGTGCTGGAGGATGCCTTGCACGCCGATGACGTTGTTCAGCAGGTAGCGGCCTTGCGCGTCGTCGGGGAAGTGGCGGCTGGAGACAAATTCACAACCGGAAGTCGGGCGCACACGCATCTGAATCCACTGCGGCATGGTCAGGTGCTTGTCCGGGAAAATCGTGCGGCCCGAGAACGCGGTGCCGAAGAAGTTCTGCCCCGGCGACGCATCGGCGACGAAGGTCTGACCCCAGCGGTCGAAGGTCATGCCCCACGGGTTCGCGAAGCCGTAGCTGATGAAGGTCTCGAACTTCGCGGTGCGCGGCTCGAAGCGATAGACGCCGGCGTTATGGTTCTTCACCGGGCCGTAGGGCGTTTCGACCTGCGTGTAGAAGAACGTGCCTTCCAGCATATACAGCTCGCCGCCCGGCCCCTGTGTGAACGCGCTGATGGAGTGGTGCGAATCGCCGGAGTCAAAGCCGCCGAGGACGCGCTCGGAGTAGTCGGCGAGGTCGTCGCCGTTGGTGTCCTTGAGGAAGACAAGGTCCGGCTGCTGCGCGACGAGCACGCCGCCATTGTAGAACTCGAAGCCCGTCGGCACGTGCAAGCCGCGTGCGAAGATCGTGGACTTGTCCGCCTTCCCGTCGCCGTCGGTGTCTTCGAGGATGACGAGCTTGTCGTCGGGCATGGAGCGATTGCCGAGGCGGTCCACGAGCGGCTGATACTGCGGGTAGCTGGGCATCGTGCAGACCCAGAGGCGGCCGCGCGCGTCGAAGGCCATCTGCACGGCGTTGGCGACTTCGGGGAACTGCTCTTCCGACGCGAAGCAGTTGATGGCGTAGCCGGGCGCGAGCTTGAACTGCTTCAACGCCTCGCTGACGGGCAAGTAAGCGAGCACGTCCGCCTCGCCGGACTTGCTGCTCATGCCGCCCTTGAGGATCGGGTTCGCGGCCTTCTCGCGGTTCACGCGCGCGGAGCCGAAGTGCGTCTTCACGGGGAGGAACGGCGGCACGTTCGCGTCGTCAATGGTCGCGGGGACGGCCTCGCCTTGCGCGACCTTCCACGCGCGGGCGTCGCGGTTGGCGACCATCACGTCGAGCACTGCGCGCTCGCGTTCCATCACTTCGGCGTTGCGCTGCTCGCCGTCGCTGAACTTCACGAGCGAGCGCTTGCCGTAGATGTAGTAGCCGTTGACCGCGCGGTAGCGGTTGAACCACTGGTAGCTCTTCTCGTTCAGCTCGGCGCGGAGCTTGGCGTTGAACTCCTTCGGCGCACCGGCCTTGCCGAACAAACCCTCGTCCAACAGCCGCGCGATGGCTTTGTGGCCGTCGGTGTTCAGGTGAACGCCGTTGTGGGTGAACTTGAAAGGCGTGGCGGCGTAGGCCTTCAGCGAGGGGTTGAAGAGGTCCACGAAGGGCACGCCCAGCTCCGCTGCCACCGCCGCCATCGCCTCGGTGTAGAGCTTGAGGTTCGCGTTGTTGGCCTTGCCGTCGGGGAGGTTCGGGTTACCGAGATTCTCGTGGGCGATGGGCGAGACGAGCACGAGCCGGGGCGCGCCGCCGCCGGAGTAGTTCTGCTTGCGCGTGTGCTCGATGAAGTGGGCGAGGTCGGCCTTGAACTTCGCCACGCCCGCCGGCCCGGCGAAGGATTCGTTGAAGCCGAAGAAGGCGAGGACGACCGTGGCCTTGCTGAACGCGAGGTGCTGGTCGGGGGAACCGAAGTTCTGCGAGCGCAACCGCGCGGGCAGCACCTTGTCGCCCTTGGAGTAATTGGAGTTCTCGATGACCAGCTCGGTCTTGAGGTCCACCTCGTCGGCGGTGAAGGCGAGGTTGCGGACGACGAGGTTGTGCTTGGGGAAGCGTTGGTGGAGCAGCGTCTCCCAGTGGTTGTCGTGCTGCATCCGCTCGGCCAGCGCGTTGCCGATAAGACAGACGTGGTCGCCGGGTTCAAGTCGCAGGCGAGCGGGCGCGGAGGCCGGGGCGGGCGCAGCGAGGACTTGGACGGCGAGCGTGACGACGGCAGCGAGGAAGGCGATGGGCTTCATGATGAGAGGCAGTTGAAAGACAACCGATTGTTGCCGTCGGCCAGAGCCGAGGCAAGTCGGCAAGCGCGGTTGCAGCGGCGGCTTTCGCCTTCCCGGCACCTTTGCGGCGTGGTTGAGTTCGTGCCTTGACTGGAACACTCATCAACACGGCGGCGATTCTCATCGGCGGCTTCGTCGGGCTGAAGGTGGCGCGGCAGTTCTCCGTGCCGACGCAGACCCGCATCAAGCTCGCGCTCGCCGCGTTCACCTTCTACGCCGGGGCGAGCATGATTTGGGACGGTCTCGGCGGAAGCTTCGGCAACGTGCTCAAGCAACTCGGCATCGCGATGCTCGCGCTGGTGCTCGGCAACGCGCTGGGCATGGCGCTGCGGCTGCAGACCGGCTTGAACAAGCTCGGCCACTACGCGCAGGAGCGCATCGCCAAGGCCAACCCGGCGAGTGACAACCGCTTCAGTGAAGGCTTCGTCACCTGCTCGTTGCTCTTCTGCATCGGGCCAATGGCCATCCTCGGCGCGTTGGAGGACGGCACGAGTGGCGACTTAAAAATCCTCGCCGCCAAGTCCGCGATGGACGGCCTCGCGGCGATGGGCTTCGCGGCGACGTTCGGCCCCGGCGTGCTGCTGGCCGCGTTGCCGGTGCTGGCGTATCAGGGGACGCTCACACTGTTGGCGCACGCGCTGGCAGCGCATCTCAACGACCCGCTCCTGCTCGGCTCCATCCGCGTGACCGGCGGACTGGTGGTGCTGTGCATCATGGTGGTCATACTCGAAGTGCGGAAAGTGCCGCTGGCGAACTACCTGCCCAGCCTCGCGGTCGCGCCGCTGCTGACGCACTGGTGGCGGTGAGGCGCGACGCGACGCGGTTCTAAGTTTTAGTTCGGAGTTTCGAGTTCACCGCACGGGGGCTTCGGATTACCGTCGGCCATGCTCATCACTGGAATTCTCAACCCCGCCCTCAACTCCCTCCTCGCGCGCGTCCGCCACACGAACACACTCGTCATCGTGGATCGCGGCTTCCCGCTGTGGCCGGGCATCGAGACGGTGGACATCTCGCTCGTGGACAACATCCCGACCGTTCTCCAAGTGCTCGCCGCCGTGCGACAGAACTTCGCCATTGGCCAGGCCTTCATGGCGGAGGAATTTGTGAAGGAAAACTCGCGCAAGACGAAGAACGACTTCCTCCGCGCGCTCCAGGGCTGCGCCGTGGATTTCGAGCCGCACGCGCAATTCCGCCAGCGCATCCCCCAAGCCATCGGCATCATCCGCACCGGCGACACGATTCAGTATGCAAACATGGTGCTGGTCTCGGGGAGGTGAGAGATGGAGCGCGGCGCTCACGCCGCAGAAAGCCTCGGCGGGAATTGTGCCGTCGAGGCTCGCGCAGGCGCTCTGCACACGCACGATTCTGCGCCCTAAAAGCCGCGCTCCGGTCATGCCGCGAAGCACGAACGCCTGCTTGCCCCCGGTGAGCAAAGATTTCCGAGAAAGACCTTGACCCCGTGAATACTTTTCGTCGTCATCAATATCGTCATGCCCCTCAGGAAAAAATTCCAGAGCACTCCCGCACCCCCGCACCCCCGCACCCCCGCACCCCCGCACCCCCGCACC
>CALQJI020000120.1 GCA_943330855.2 Klebsiella pneumoniae | reverse complement strand
GCACGGTAAGGGCTCGAACGGAGAGGTTTTCAGGCGGCCCCTCAACCCAACGGGTTCCGTGCAACGCCGGAGAACAACCCCGCCTGTTTTCCCCTCTAAAAGCTGCTTTCTCGGGTTTCTACCCACTAAGTTCCCCGAATACCCCAGGAATTGAAACGCGTTCGTTACGAAAAACTCTTTGACCCATGCGAAAGCGATTCTCTAAGCTGCGCACGAAATCCGTTTCATACAAACAGACACACAAATGAGCACATACGTCCCCATGATCAGTTCAGGCGTCGCCGGCCCCCTCGGCGCGCTTCACCTCCCTCGCCTCTGGCTGAAGGTTTCTCTCGAAGCCGCCGGCAAACTCGCCGCTGGTTATCCGGGCCTCGGCAAGGGCTACGACCAGATGACCTGTGACGCGCTCGGCCTCGATGCCGCTGCCGTTGTCGAGTTCATCAAGGCCAACAAGCCGACCTATCCCGCCTTCGAAGCGTGGGTCCGCAAGAACGGCAAGAAACTCACCAAGTCCGACATCCACCGCCACAACCTGGCCATCCTCGGCTACTGCCACGACGACGCCACCCGCAAGGGCATCCTCACCGCCAGCGGCCTCAACGACGACGGCAGCACCCTGCCCGGCGCCGTGGATCTGAACAACGTGGACGACTGGTTCGAGTTCCACGCGGCCGTCTTGAAGTAAGCCATCCTCCAACTTAGTCACGCACCAGCCGGTGAAGTTCGCTTCACCGGCTGGTTGCTTTTTTAGCCATCACGCCAGTAGCCCGCGCAACACCTCGCCGTGCACATCCGTCAGGCGGAATTCGCGGCCTTGGTATTTGAACGTCAACCGCTCGTGGTCGAGGCCGAGGAGGTGGAGCACGGTCGCGTTCAAGTCGTGGACATGGACGGGATTCTCCACCGGGCTGAAGCCGAAATCGTCCGTCCGTCCGTAAGTCACGCCGCCGCGAATGCCCCCGCCAGCCAGCCACATCGTGTAGGCGTCCTTGTGATGGTCGCGCCCCATGTTCGTCGCCTTGCCATCATCATCAATGCCCTGTCGCAAAGGCGTGCGCCCGAACTCCGCACCCCAGATAACCAGCGTATCGTCGAGCAAGCCGCGTGACTTCAAATCAGTGAGGAGGCCGGCCATGCCTTGGTCCACGTCGCGGCACTTGGCGGGCAGGCGAGTCGAAAGACCGGAGTGGTGGTCCCAATCGGCGTCGTAAAGCTCCACCACGCGCACGCCGCGTTCGATGAGCCGGCGCGCGAGCAGGCAGTTGTTCGCGAACGACGCCGCGCCCGGCTTCGCGCCGTAAAGGTCGAGCACGGACTTCGGTTCGCGAGCGATGTCCATCAGCTCCGGCACGCTCGTCTGCATCTTGAACGCCATCTCGTATTGGCTGATGCGCGTGGCAATTTCCGGGTCGCCCACGTCCGCGAGTTGGCGTTCGTTGAGCGACTTCACCGCGTCGAAAACACGCCGCCGGTCTTCCGACGACTGGCCTTTTGGATTGCTGAGAAACAGCACTGGGTCGCCGCTGGAGCGAAACTGCACGCCCTGATGCACGCTCGGCAGAAAACCATTCGTCCACAGCGACGTGCCCGCGCCGCCGAGCGGGCCGGAGAGCAACACGGTGTAAGCGGGCAGGTCCTGATTCTCCGTGCCGAGTCCATAAGTGACCCACGAACCGAAGCTGGGCCGCCCACCGCGCCCGAAGCCCGTGTGCAAAAACATCTGCGCCGGCGCGTGGTTAATCTCCTCCGTGTGCAATGTCTTCACGATGGCGATGTTGTCGGCAACCTTCGCCAGATGCGGCAGCAGCTCCGACAGCTCCTGCCCGCTGCGCCCGTGTCGCGCGAACTTAAACTTCGTCCCCGCGAGCTGCATCTTCCCACCGATGAACGCGAAGCGCCGCCCCTTGAGCAACGACTCGGGGCAATCCTGCCCGTCCAGCTTGTTCAACTCCGGCTTGTGGTCGAACAAATCGAGCTGCGACGGCGCCCCAATCATGTGCAGGAAAATCACCCGCTTCGCGCGCGGCGCAAACATCGGGTGGCGAGTGACCAGCGGGTTTGGCTGTGCGCCCAGCGCCTGTCCGCGCAACAACGACGCGAGTGCCACGGAGCCGAGACTAAAGCCGCTGCGGCGGAAGAACTGGCGGCGGGTCTCGGTCGCCAGAAGGTTAGCAAGAGGGTTCATCCGTGGCTAATTTTTGGTGATGGTCTCGTCGAGATTCAGGAGCGTGGTCGCCACGGCATACCAGGCAGCGAACTCCTCGTCAGTGACGCCCAGTGGTAACTCAAACTTGCCGATGAACTCCCGCGCGGTCTTCGGCTCCGCAGCACGGGCGGTGCGCTCAGTCGTGAGTAAGCTCGCGAGCGTGGCCAGTTCCTCGGCGCGCGGCGCACGACTGGTGGCGAGGCGGAAAGCGTGGGCGAGGCGTTCGGGGGCGGACGCGTTCGTCTGTTCCGTGAGCACGCGTTTGGCGAAGGCCATTGCGGCTTCCACGTAAACGGGGTCGTTCATCAGCGTGAGGGCCTGAAGCGGCGTGTTCGAGTGCGGGCGTTTCACGCGGCAGGCAAGGCGGGCGGTGGCGTCAAAGTTCACGAAGCTGGGATAGGGCGCGCCCCGCTTCCACACGACGTAGAGGCCGCGCCGGTATTTTTCGTCGCCGGGGCTGACCACGTAGTCGTAACGCTGACCGCCAACTTTCACCCACAAGCCGTCGGGTTGATACGGGTGGATGGGTGCGCCGCCTAACTTCGTGTTGAGCAAGCCGGCGATGGCGAGCGCGTTGTCGCGAATCATCTCGGCGTCGAGTCGATGCCGTGGACCGCGCGCGTAGAGGAGGTTCTGGTCATCGCGGGCGAACAGCTCAGGCGTGACGCGCGAGGACTGCCGATAGGCCACGCTGGTCACGATGGTCTTGAGCAACTTCTTCGTGGACCAACCATTGTCCATGAACTCGACCGCGAGCCAATCGAGCAACCCCGGGTGCGTGGGCGGCTCGCCCTTGATGCCAAAATCCTCAGGCGTGGTGACAAGGCCGTGGCCGAAAAGCTCGGCCCACCAGCGATTCACCACGACGCGTGCAACGAGCGGGTTCTCGCGGCTGACGAGCCACTGTGCGAGGTCGAGGCGGGTAGGAGACGACGTGAGGAGACTCTGATTTTGTCCCGGGCTTCGTGTTCCGGGCTTCGTGTTTGAAGTGAGACTCCTCAAGTCGTCTCCTACGGCGAGCAGCGGGTGCAACACCGCCGGGACGTGCGGCTCGACCTTGTCGCCGGGAGTGCGGAATTCGCCGCGCAGGAAGAGCGTGCTCATGCGCGGCGCGACCTCGCGCATGACGAGCGTGGTGGGAGCCTTGAGTTTCCGCAGGTCGGCTTCGAGGCGCGTCTTCTCCGCGTCCAGCCTGGCGTGTTCGGCGTTGTCCTTGAGGCGGAAGTTCACGAGCGACTTCGTCTGCTGCGCGGTGCGCTGAGGGGCGGGAAGTTTCAGCGCTTCGGCGACCTCTGCGGGCAACGCGGTTCCTCCGACACTGCCAGTGAGGGCCGTGAGTCGCAGCCGCCCGATAGTCCGGCTCGCGCCGAAGTTCTGCTCCAGCTTGAAGCGCAGCACCGTGCCACCGGGGAATCCGATGGGCGCGGCGGTGACGAACTGCGCCCAGTGGGATTTGTGAAACTGCGGGCTGATGGCCCAGCCGCCAGTGCGCGGATCGTTGTCGGTCTTGAGCAGGTTCGCGACGGGGAAGTTCGCCTGCGAAAAGGAGGCGGTGGCTTGGGTGAACTTGATTTCGGCAACCGACGAGTTGGCAGGTGAAGTTGGCTTGGAATTCGCGGCGGCTTTGGCAGGCGACGCAGGCGCGGGCGGCAGAGTTGCTTGGACTGCGGGCACGGCGGTGACGATGAAATTGTTCAGCACGAAGTTGGGGCGCGTGGCATCGCCGCGACCGGGGCCTCTGCCGGGGAGCGAACTGTGCGCGAGCGCCTCCAGCTTAAACGCGCGGATGTCGGTGAGCTGGGTGCCGACTTCGATGAGGTAAGTGTCCTTGTCCGGCGCTGGCTCGCCGCTCACGAGGATGGATTTGTCGCCGAGAATTTCGTGGGCCGCACCGCCGGTGGAGTCGAAGTCGGCGGGCGTGAGCACATGCTCTTGCGGGGCTTGTGCGGCGGCTTGCGCGAAGGTGGATTCCCACGCGGCCTGGCCGGCGGCGGCAGATTTCTCCAGTGCCGCGAGCTGACCAGTCACAGCGGCGAGGCGGGTGACGATGGTCGCGCGTTCGCCGGAAGAGGCCGCGTCGTGCAGTTCCATCGTCGGGCCTTTGAACTGGATGGAGCCGGGGGCTTTTGGGTTCGTGCGGTCGGCTTCGAGTTCGGTGCTGTTGAAGAAGGCGAAGAGGCCGTAGTAGTCGCGCTGAGAGATGGGGTCGTATTTGTGGTCGTGGCATTGGGCGCATTCGAGCGTGGAGCCGAGCCAGATGGTGCCGAGCGTGCTGACGCGGTCGTGGACTTGATTCACGCGCGTCTCCTCGGGGTCCGTGCCAGCCTCGACGTTCGTGGGTGCGTTGCGGTTGAAGCCGGTGGCCACGCGTTGGGATTCGGTGGCGTTGGACAAAAGGTCGCCGGCGAGTTGCTCGATGGTGAACTGCGTGAAAGGCATGTCGGCGTTGAACGCGTTGACGACCCATTCGCGATACGGCCAGAGGTCGCGGAAGTCATCTCGCTGGAAGCCGTGCGAGTCGGCGTAGCGGGCGTAGTCGAGCCAGGGGCGCGCCCAGCGCACGCCGAACTGCGAGGAGGCGAGGAGTCGGTCCACGAGCTTTTCAATTACCGATTGCCGATTGCCGATTGCCGATTGGTAATCACGCACGAACGCGGCCACCTCGTCGGGCGTGGGCGGGAGGCCGAGGAGATCGAGGTAGAGCCGGCGGGCGAGGATTTCGGGCGGGGCTTCGGGGGATGGATCCAATCCCTCCTTCTGCAAGCGCGCGAAGACAAACGCATCCACCGGATTTTGAACTTGGAACTTGGATCCTTGAACTGGCGGCACCGCCGGTCGGACGGGTTTCACGTAGGCCCAGTGCTTCCCAGTCTTCGCATTCTCAGGCCACTGCGCGCCTTGGTCAATCCACGCCTTGATAAGTGCGACCTGCGACTTGGTGAGCGGTTCACCGCGACTGGGCATCACGTCGTCGTGGCCTTTGGGCAGCGTGATGCGGCGGACGAGTTCGCTCCGCGCTGCCTGGCCGGGGACGATGAGGCCGGGCTTCTGCAACGCGAGGGCGCGGGAATCGAGGCGGAACTTGCCCTTCTGGAGTTTGGCATCGTGGCACTCGAAACAAGCGCGCTGAAAGATGGGTAACACGTCGCACGCGAAGTCCACAGTGGCGGCAGCAAGTGAGATGGGGAGCAGAGCCGCGCAGAGAGCAATGAGGCGATGGCTCAAGGGGACTTGGCGGGCGAATGACATCGTGGTGTTTAGGACGCCCGGAAGCGGAGCGGAGTTGCAGGAGAATTCCAAGTGCGGAGTTCACCCTGCAAAGCACGAAGGCCGCCTGACGGCGGCCTTCGGCGAATTCAATTTTGGGCCTATTCCTCAGTCCACGAAGGTCATCTCGTTGGCGAGGAGGAGCATCTGGGCGTATTTCTCCCAGGTGTCGAGGGGCTTGTTGCTGGCGTTGGGCGCGGAGAATTGCGTGGCCGCATTCCATACACCAGCCGTTTGACCACCGCCCATCTGCTTGCCCGCCATGGCCATGCCAGGAGCCATCGCGGGGGCACCGGGGGCCATCATGGGAGCACCACCGAAGGAGTTCATAGCGGTCGCAGCGACGCCAGGGACTGGCGCGGCACTGGCCAGAGCCAGAACAGGGGTCCATGTGAATGCGTCGCCAACGGCGTTGCCACGGCCGCCGTTGTCCACGATGAAGTCAATCGTATCACCTTTCTTCACGTCCACCTTGGCCACCTTGGTGGTCAACTGACGCGTCGCACCGGTGATCGCGTAGGTTCCAATTTGACCGGTCCGGCTGTGCACAATGTAACCCGTGACACCATCGCCAACCGCCGGCGACTTCTTGGTTGCTGCAGGCAAAGCAAGGTAACCATCGATGCTCAAGCTGGCGTCTTGCGGCGCAGTGAATCGGCGAATGACGGCGACGGTTCCCGGAGTTCCGCCATCGCGCGTGAGCTGCACGCCAAGCATACGAGCGCCAGCTTCGTAGTGTCCGTTCGCAGTGCCTGCGGGGGCCATGTTGTTGTTCATCATCCGGCCCGCTGTCGGAGGGTTCGTGTAGACGGGCATCTTGAAGAAGCCGACTTGGCGAGTGCGGGGGTTGTATTGGCCGTAGCCGTATTGCCAGATGGGCTTTGCGTCGCTGCCTTTCACCCCGGACTGGTCTTCGAGGAATCTCATACCGACTTTCGTTTCGAGCGATGTGGGCATCCGCTGGAAGCAAATTTGGTAAAGCATCTCGATGCGCTGCTCCTCGTCCACTTTGTTCTTCACGTCGTCGCGGTGGACGATAGAGCGGGCGAGGTCGCCGACGAACGGGCTGTTCATCAGATACAGCGCTTGCTGGGGCACGGTCGAGTTGAAGCGCTGCCCCGTGGTCGCGTCCGGGTTAGCGAAGTCGAACGTGCGGAAGATCGAGGAGAGGTTACCGCGATCAATGTAGCCGTAAATCGTGCGGCGGTAGGGATCGTCCTTGTATTGCATCGGGTTACCTCCCTCGGGGGTAATTCTCACGGGCGGACCTCCGAGCTTGGGGTCGAGCTTGCCGCTCACCGTAAGAAGCGAATCGCGGAAGCCCTCGAAGTCGAGGCGGCGGCGGTTCATTTTCCACACGTAGAGGTTCGCCGGATCATTGAGCATCGGCTTGGCGCGATCATCGCTGCCCTGCATATAAGTGGCCGAGGTCATCACGAGCTTGTGCAGCTTCTTCACTGACCAATCGTTTTCCAACACCCAGGCGGCGAGGTAATTGAGCAACTCCGGATGCGTGGGGTCATCCGCACGGACGCCGAAGTCCGTGGGGGTGCGGACCAACGCGCCACCGAAATGATTCATCCAGACGCGATTGATGAGCACGCGAACCGTTAGCGGGTTGTTCTTGCTCGCGATTTCTTCAGCCAGTTCAGCACGCCCACTGTTCTTGCTGCTGAAGGGCTTGCGATTCGGGTTCAGAATTTCCAAGAACTGGCGCGGCGCTTCGGGCCCGAGGTTTCGCGGGTCGCCCTTGATCGCGACTTTCGCGTTGCGCGGTGTGTTGGCGTCGCTGATAGCCATCGCACGGAGGGGTGCGCCGGGGTGGTTACTGTCGAGTTGGTCGCCCTGAAGGGTGAACAATTGCTCTCCGTTGGCGATGCGATTGTTGTCGAGGCGGGAAAGCGCCGCGTAAGAGATGTTTACCGGCGAGTTTTGCGGGAATGTGCCGTAAAAGACCTGCCGAAGTTGCTCCTGCGCAGGGTCAGAAAGTTTCTTCAACGTGGGATCGTCATCGTCCTTCTTCTTCTTAGCGTCGAGCACAACGGCGCTGACCCACGCAGTCTCTGCGTCGCGGAAGAGCCTGGCATAACGCTCGGCGACGGTGCGGATATTGGCGACAGGCGTGGAGAACGCCTTGGCGACGAGTGGGTTGAGTCCCTTCATCGGGGTGCCGTCCTTGCTCATGTATTTTTCGGCAAGTTCCCTACTCTTGGCCGCAAAGTCCTTATCGGAAAGTTCGTCCACTTCGACGAGTTTGGCGTAGTCGCCCCAAGGAATGAAGATGGGATCCTTCTGCTTGACTCTCTGGTCGAGCAATCGCTTCCAAGGGCCGGCGACCTCGAACTGAAGCTTGGTGAACGTCTC
This sequence comes from Klebsiella pneumoniae, assembly GCA_943330855.2. Lineage (GTDB taxonomy): Bacteria > Verrucomicrobiota > Verrucomicrobiia > Limisphaerales > SXTU01 > SXTU01. The sequence goes on along the minus strand of CALQJI020000120.1, from coordinate 5,690 downwards.
GAATCGCTGCTGGTCAGCCTGTCGGCCCGCGAAGAGATAGTTGGTGTTGCCGAGGTTCGCGTAGTGGACGGCCATTAAATAGTCGATCGTCTTCCCCTTCGCCTCGCCGACGAAGGTGGCTACCGCATTCTGACGGTAGCCTTCGAGCTTCGCCTCGTTGAGCGCCTTCTTGGCGGTGTAATCACGGTATGCCGCAGTATCCTCAATTTTCTGGATGACTGGTTTGGCACCCATCGAATACGTCGAACTGTCGAAGACGCCGTAGAGGGAATAGTAATCCTTGGTCGGGATGGGGTCGAACTTGTGGTCATGGCAGCGAGCACAATACACCGAGAAGGACATCGTGCCCCGGGTGAGTGCATCAATGCGGTCGTCAATCTCCTCCGCCTTGTTGTTGACCGCGCGGTTGAGGGTGATGAAGCCCAGCGCGGCAAGGTGTTTGGCCTCAGTGCCAGGCATGGCATCGGCCGCAATCTGATATTTGAGGAACTTGTCGTAAGGCATGTCCTCGTTGATGGCGTTGACGACCCAATCGCGGTAGGTGAAGGCGTGAACGAGGCGATTGTCGCCCATGCGGTTGTTGTTGTTACCGCCACGGGTGTCTGCGTAGCGCGCGATGTCCAGCCAGTAGCGGCCCCAGCGCTCGCCGTAGTGCGGGGAGGCGAGCAGCTTGTCAATGAGCTTGGGCCAAGCGTCCTTCGACTCGTCGGCGACGAACTCTTCCGCTTCCTTCGCCGTGGGCGGCATTCCGAGCAGGTCGAAGTAGGCGCGCCGGACGAGGGTCCACTTGTCGGCGATGGGTGACGGAAAGAGTCCCTTCTCCTCCAACTTGGTGAGAACGAACAGGTCAATGTCGTTCTGAATCCACGCCTTCAAATGCGCCTTGGGCTTGGGCGGTTCAGGTTTGACCACGGGCTGAAAAGCCCAGTGTTCCTTGGCTTTCGCGAGATCCTCGTCGGTCTTGAGGATCGCAGCAGCCTTGCCGGAGCGCGGGTCGGGGGCACCCATGCGGACCCAATTTTCAAAGTCGGCAAGAACCGAATCAGGAACCTTGTCCTTCGGCGGCATTTGCAGGTTGGGGTCGGTGTGACGCATCGCCTTGATGATCAGCGAGCGGTCAGGCTGGCCGGCGACTAGGCCGGGGCCGGTGGAGCCGCCCTTGAGCAGACCCGCCTTGGAATCGAGCTGAAACCCGCCTTTGACCTTGGCGTCCTTGTCGCCGCTGTGGCACTTGTGGCAGTGCTCGATCAGCGCAGGGCGAATCTTCGACTCGAAGTAATCGTTCTCCTCCGGCGTGAGGGGCTTCTCCTGTGCGAAGACCGGGACGGTGCAGACCACGGCGGTGGCGACCGCTAATTTCAACATCGGTTTCATAGGCAGTTCTGTCTGTGCTCGTTGACCAACTCCAACTGGACCTGTCTGCAAACTAAATGCCGGGCGCGTGATGAAACACGCGCCCGGCTTGGTTTCACCAAAGAATTTAGGCGAAAATGGATTTCACCGGCTGCGCGCCCGACACGTCGGTCAGGCGGAAGTCACGGCCGCCGGAGCGGAAGGTGAGCTTCTCAGAATCGAAGCCCAACGCGTGCAGGATAGTCGAGTGGAACTCATGCACGTGAACCTTGTTCTCAACGGCCGCGCTGCCGAGTTCGTCGGTCGCGCCGTAGAAGGTGCCACCCTTGACCCCGCCGCCCGCGAGCCATGAGGAAAACGCCTTGGCGTTGTGCGTGCGACCACCAGGACCGTCTTCCGTGGAGCTGCGACCGAACTCGGTGCTGGCCGCTACGATGGTGTCCTTGAGGAGTCCGCGTTGCTTGAGGTCAATGAGGAAGCCAGCCATCGGTTTGTCGAGGGCAGCGGCGCGATTGCGACCCGCGTTCGCAATGCCGGCGTGCATGTCCCAGCCACCGTTCCAGCACTGGACGAACTTCACCCCGCGCTCCAAGAGGCGGCGGGCGATGATGAACTGCCGGGCCTGCACCGCTTGCTCACCCATGCCGTCGGCACCGTAAAGCTTGAGGATGTGATCCGGTTCCTTGCTCATGTCGAACGCCTCAGTGGCGTCGGTCTGCATCCGGTAAGCCAACTCGAAGGACTGGATGCGCGCGTCAAGCTGTCCATCGGACTGGCGCTTCTGCTTGTGAATCTCGTTGATCTTGCTCAGGAGATCGAGCTGTTGGCGCTGTTCGGCACCGGAACCGATGAACTGGCTCTTAATGTTCTCGATGATTTGCTCGATGCGCGTGTTCGTCGGGTCCACGTAGGTGCCTTGGAACGCGCCGGGCATGAAGGCCGACTGCCAGTTCACGTTCCCCGCGCTGGGGAAGCCGCGCGGGTTCATCGCGACGAAGGCGGGGAGGTTCTGGTTGTCCGAACCGAGGCCGTAGGTCACCCACGCGCCGATGGAAGGCTTCGGAAGACGGAAGTCACCCGTGGTCATCAACTTCGTGGCTTCCTCGTGCGCCGGGACATCCGTCCAACTCGAACGGATGATGCACATGTCGTCCACGCACTTAGAGAGCTCGGTCCAAATCTCGGAGATTTCCAAACCGCTCTTCCCGGATTTCGGAAACGCGAAGGGCGAGGGGAGAATCTTACCGCGCCCCATACCGCCGCCGCCGGAAGTGGTCTTGCCTTCCGCCTTCGCCATGTCGGGCTTCGGATCCCAGGTATCCACCTGCGACTGCGCTCCGCTGAAGTAGATGTGGCAAACGCGCTTGGCGGTGGCGGGATAGTGCGGCTGCTTGGGAGCGAGCAGGCTACCGCTGGCGGCCTGACCCTTCGCTTGGTCGGCAAGCATGCTGGCCAACGCCAGCGAGCCGAACCCGGTGCCCATCCGGTTGAGAAAGTCGCGACGAGTCGAATAGATGTTGGGGTTCAACTCCATCCCGGGGTGATTGCCACAGTTCCAGAACATATGCGTGTCGTTTTAAGTTTACCGCGTTCGCCAGAGCAGACGGCGGCTTCAAAAGCCCTCTTCAATGTACGTCTCACATACCTTTTTGCCGAGTCGCAGTATTTCTAACAACTTTTTTTCTCCTGCTTCCACCGGCTCCAAGCTTGTCTTTCTGCCCCTCGTGTGAGCATCCGTCTCTTCACAGAAGTGTCCCGCCTTGAGCGGCAGTAAACATTGATGATTAGCCGTGTCGGGCGATGTGGAAGTGGGTGGCCGTAGAGCAAGAGCCTGTGAAGTGGGCGTTTTCTCAAAAAGCGTGCGGCTCAAAATCTGTAGAATAGTTTAGCGGCTAGCCTCCAGATCCAGACGTTTTTTCAAAATGGGACGAGCAAATCGACGGCGCTAGCGCTCCAGACTTGAGTGCGCACCGCGTTGGGGCTGGGGCCATAAAAGGCTTTTATGCGCAGATGTTGCTTGAGCCATTTGAAGCACCGTTCGATCTGCCAGCGTCCGCGATAGCGTTGGGCGATGGTCAGCGCCGGCACGGTGAAGTTGTTGGTCAGGAAGACCATCGCCCGGTGGGTGATGGGATCCCGATAGCCGCTGCGCCGCAGCGGGTCGGGATAATCGTTTTTGGCCTTCAAGCCGGTCATCACGATGGTCTGGTCGAAGCGCAAGCCGGCGGTTTTGTCCACGGGCCGGGTGACGAAGCAAGCCCCGCACTGATGCAGCCGATGCCAGCGGGCGAAGTCGAGATAGCCGCGATCCATGATGTAGGACGAGCCGGCTTCCCAGACGAGTTGGTCGAGGATGTTGACATCATGCACACTGCCAGTGGAGACACTGATGACAGTGGGAAAGTTGCCTTAGCGGGTCAGCCGGGGGTGGAGTTTGATGGCGGCTTTGCGTTTCCGAAACGTGGCCCACGGAAAGAGCGAAAGGCAGAGGTCAATGGTGGTGGAGTCCAGCACATACGCCGCCGCTTGGAGTTCAAAGCGGAACGGTTCATCGGCGTAGAGCGCGGCGGCTTGCTGGATGAGCACCTGCGCGAAATCGGCAAAGCTGCGCCAGTCCCGCTTTTCGTTGGCCACCGCCAACGTGTTACGGGCGGCGGGTTGCCGGATGCCAGCGTGATAGAGCTTCGGGCCGAAGGCCGCCAGACAGGTTTCGATGTCGCGCAAACTTTCGCGCCCGGTCAGTTGGGCGAAGACGGGGCAACCTTCGTTCATAAGGTGAAAAACCGCTAGCTGGCGGTGGAACACCCTCGGAAAGCCGTCACTGAATTGAAATCGAAAAACGAGCGGATAACGAGCGGCCGCAGATTTTATCGGGCTGAAACTGTTGTCATGAAAACCTTAACGGGACAGTAGTGGTGCAGGATATCTGGCAAACGCGTAGGCTGATCGCGTGCTGGCTGGTGCTGCTGGCAGCGCAGCTCGCCTCCAGCCTCTCGGACAAGTAGTTCAAGATTTCCGACTACGACATCCTGTTGTCGGTCGGGCCAAAGACTGTGCTCTGGACGTTGCTGCACTGGCTCGGGCTGGTGGCCCTCACGTTTGAGGTGCTGCTGGCCGACTGAGCGTTTGGCACCGAGCCGACTTGGAAGACGCGGCCCATCGCGCGCTGGCAGATGGCGCTGGCGAAGCTCGGTTTCATCAGCCTGTTCCTCATCGCGCTGCCGATGGCGGTCGAGATTGGGCTCCACGTCGCGAAAGGCATTCCGCTGTGGTCGGCGGCGCGCTGCGGCTGGATTCCGGCGCTCGGGCAAGCCTACCTCGTAAGCTGGCTGGTGCTGCTAGCGTTGTTCAGCCGACGGCGGGGCTGGGAAACAGCCGTGCTCGCCGTGCTCGCGCTGGCCGCGCCGCTGGGGGTGTTCATGCTCTACGGCCTTCTACACCAATTCTTGGCCGTTTCACACGGTGTGTCAGCTCACGCAGGCTGCCGAGCGCTACGGCTTGAACGCCGCGTGGGTGACCGACGCGGAGCTGCTCTGCGTGCGGATGAAGCTCATCGGCCACGCACAGCGCCTTCTGGGGCTGGAGAATTTCCAGCTGCAGCCAGCGGCGGAACGGTGAGCTTTGCAGTGCGCGCTCGGCGGCGATGGGGGCGGCAGTCGGCCTTGTTCTGGCAAGGCATTGAAGGCCGCAGGCTCAGCTCCGAAAAAACTCATTTCCTTGCACGGTTCCTTTGCCGTCGCCCGCTAAACACGCCTTGTCCCGCGTATCGGTTGGTGGGATTCATCTTGCCGGTCGGCGGCGCAACGGCAATATCGACGGCGTCGGCTGGCTGAAGGAAGGGTGGCTGAGTGGTTAAAGGCACCTGACTCGAAATCAGGAGATGGGGCAACCCATCCGTAGGTTCGAATCCTACCTCTTCCGCCAAGCTCACAAACACCCTGCAATCATTGCTCCTGAAGCACTTTTAGGCGATTTCTAGCTTCCTCAGTCAGAATCAAAGTCAGAATAGAAACGCCAATAACGGAGCTTCAGAGTGGCCTTTTCTTTTTTCGCTCTTCCGCCGCTAATCCGTCCGAGCAGGCTTCCGCAGTTCGCTTCCCCTGATTCTTTTACCACGTTGCCACCCTGTTTCGGCGCGGTGCGTGGGCAACTCGTGGCCGGCCAACTCGACCAGCGCGCCCTTTACACTCGGATATTCGGGGATTTTCGTGGCTAAGTTCGAGGCAGGGATGGAAGAGCCTTTAAGGGAATGCGTGTGAGTTGGGTTTGATTGCATGCCGAGACGCTCTGGGTTGGTGGCGGGTTCACCGCTGCGCGTCGGTCGTGGCTTCGCTCCG
>CALQJI020000119.1 GCA_943330855.2 Klebsiella pneumoniae | reverse complement strand
CGGATACGGAGGTCACGGATATACAGCTCGGACGCGCCGCCCTTCTGACGGTTTGCCCGCAGTTCATCGGCAACCTCGGCCACCGTCCTCACCGGACGGTCTTGGCAGTTGTGCAGGGCGAAGTAGCGCACGGCGTCCAGCACGGACGCGCCCTTGAGCAGTTTGTGGGCTTCAGCAACTTGGTGGACGGCGAGATCCAGCGCCAGCCCGGTAGGGCGCAGAATCTCCAAGGCACGCGCATAGGCGAAGCGGTCCGCGTCACGCAGGATGCCAGCACCAACGCAGCCCTGCACGATGTCGCGCAGCAGGCGTTCAGCCTCCGCCTTGGCTGTCTCGAAAGTGGAGAAGGTCGGGCGCTGCCGGACGTTGCTGGCGTCGTAATAGACGACGGTGAACGTCGGGTAGCCCTTGTTGACCGACTTGTAGACAGTCGCCTGGCAGGAGCCAACCTTCACGGTGTGAGGGAATTTTACGGGTTTCATTTTCATGCCCTCCAGAACGGCAATCCCTTTGTAGACAGCGGGGCGCTGCCAGGAAAGTTGTCGGGCAAAAATGCGGTCCACCCGAAAAGGTGGGAAAACGCCCGTAGAACAGCGGATTCTGAGTGGAGCGGGTGAAGGGAATCGAACCCTCGTCTCAGGCTTGGGAAGCCCACATTCTACCATTGAACCACACCCGCGCCAAGCTGACCCTTCGTTTTTAACAAACCGCTCTGCTGTGGGCAATCTCCGATTTCCCCGCAGTGCTATCGCGTTGACTCGCATTCGCGGTTGCCCAAAGCCCTTTTTCTAACCTCGGCGTTACCCTGCATGATCTGGCACGAGGCAGTTGGGACAGGCGTCCGACGGTCCCCGTAGCTGTGGCGGTCTGGCCCACCGTTCGGTGCGGCCAATCCCGGCGACGAGGCGTCGCAGCTGCAGGTGCAGTGGCCGACTGCATCGTTCCGGATGATGATTGCCTTGCCCTCTTGGGTTCCCATTCCTTTGTTGCGAACTCCCGCTTGCACCGCCTACAACCTTCTCCTACAACCTCCGCCCATGCTGACCACCGCTACGCGCGCCGGAGCGCGCCACCAAAATGCTTTTGACCTGAACACATGGCTCGACGCTCGCAGCGCAGCCGTCAATGCCTCGCTCGATGGATTGCTCCCGGCCGAAAAGACCAAACCTACCACTATCCACAAAGCGATGCGCTACTCGCTCTTCGCTGGTGGCAAACGGATGCGCCCCGCCCTCACCCTCGCTGCCGCCGAGGCTTGCGGCGGGCGCGAGGTGGACGCACTGCCGCTCGCGTGCGCCGTCGAGTGCATCCACACCTATTCGCTCATCCACGACGACCTGCCCGCGATGGACAACGATGACTTTCGTCGCGGCAAGCCGACGAACCACAAAGTTTTCGGCGAGGGCATCGCTGTGTTGGCGGGCGACGCGTTGCTTACGCAGGCGTTTCAAATTACTGCGCTGGCGAAGGGTTGGCCGCGCTATTCCCACCGCGACCTCGTGCTCGAAGTTGCAAAGGCCAGCGGTTCGCTCCAGCTCATTGCCGGGCAAGTTGCGGACCTCGAAGGCGAGGGCAAAACGCTTTCCGTCGCGGAACTCCGCTACATCCACGAGCGCAAGACTAGCGCGCTGCTCTGTTGCGCCGCGCGCCTCGGTGGGATGAGTGCGAACTGCACACCCGCCCAGCTCCGCGCGCTCACCGACTTCGGCTACCACGTCGGCCTGGCGTTCCAGGTGATTGACGACATTCTCGATGTGACTCAGACCAGCGAGCAGCTCGGCAAGACGGCGGGCAAGGACGTCGCTGCGCAGAAGGCGACATATCCGAGCATTGTGGGTCTGGAGAAGAGCCGGAAGATTGCGCAACAACTCACAGCCAAAGCCTTCGCTGCACTGAAACCGTTCAAGGGCCGAGCCGCTGCCCTCGAAGCTCTCGCGCACTACCTACTGATGCGGGACAAGTGACGGTTTTGCCCCTTGGCGGGAGTGGTGAGAAGCTCGTTAGAACGGCGGCTCATCGTCGTCCTCGCTCGTTTTTCCCATGTCGCTGAAGTCTGTCGCGGGGGCGTGCGGGCGGAGATTCCACTCTTCGCGCAGTTCCACGGGGATGTCGGCGAGGAAGCGCGAGGGTTGCTGCATCGCATCTCCGCCACCTTGGATGAAGCGCATGAGCGGGTGGCTCAGGTAGAGTTCATCCTTCGCGCGCGTGACGGCCACGTAGAAGAGCCGGCGCTCTTCCTCCTCGCCCTCGGTTGAATCAATGGAGCGCGACGAGGGAAACAACCCGTCGCAGAGCATGATGACGAACACGACGCGGAACTCGAGGCCCTTGGCTTGGTGGATGGACGAGAGGCGCAGCTTCTCGTCGTCCGTCGCGCGCGGCTTGTCATCCTCCGCCTCGACGTTTGTGAGCAACGCGAGCTGCGTGAGGAAGTCCTCGACCGTCGGAAACTGACGCGAGAAGACGGCGAGCTGCTCCAGGTCTTCGAGGCGGTTGCGGAAGTTCGTGAACGTCGCCTTGAGGTAATCCTCGTAGCCCGCGTCCAGCACGAGCCGAATCATCGCGGCGGTCTTCGCGCGCAGTTCCGACGCACAAAGCTGCGCGATGGTCGCGGTGAACTGCGCCCAAGCGACGGCGGTCTTCTTGGGGGCGGAGGAGGCACAGCGGGCCAAGGCGGTGGGGAGGTTCTGGGTTTCGTGTGACTCGGACACCATTGCCAACCCAGAACTCAAAACTCCGAACTCCGAACTAAACCGCTGCCACAGCTTGTCCGCGCTCTTGCCGCCCACGCCCGGCATCATCCGCGCGAGGCGCTTGAAGGAAAGCTCGTCATGCGGGTTGTGGACGAGCTTGAGGTAGGCGGCCACATCCTTCACGTGGGCTTGTTCGAAGAAGCGAATGCCACTGGTGATGCTGAAGGGGATGTTGCGGCGGGTCAGCTCGAACTGCAGCTCCAGCGCGTGGAAGTGCGAGCGATAGAGCACGGCCATCTCGTTCAGCGGGATGCCCTCGTCGCGTAGCTCCAGCGCGCGTTGGGCGACGAACGACGCCTGCTCGCTCGCGTCCATGCAGGCGACCACGACGGGCTTCGTGCCGGACGGACGCGCAGGGGTCAGTTCCTTCTGAAACTGGTGGATGTTCGGCGCGATGGCGGCGTTGGCGAAGGCGAGAATCTCCGGCGTGCTCCGGTAGTTGACCTCAATCTTGAACGTCTGGCAGCCGTAGTAGCGCTGCGGGAACTCGAGGATGTTTTTGAAGTTCGCCCCCCGCCACGCGTAGATGCTTTGGGCGTCGTCGCCCACCACCATGACGTTCTTGTGGACGGCGGCGAGGCGGTCGATGAGTTCGCCCTGAAGCGAGTTTGTGTCCTGATACTCGTCCACGAGGATGAACTGGAAGCGGCGCTGGTAGAAGTCGCGCAGGTCGGGGAAGTCGCGCAGGACGGCGAGCCATTGCGTGAGCAGGTCGTCGAAGTCCATGCCATTCGTGGCTTGCTTGCGCGCGCGGTAGCGGGCGGCGATGTCCTCAATCTTGCCGACCAGCGGCGCGAAGTGGTCGTAGTCCTGCGCCAGCGTCTCGGCGATGGAGCGGCCCGTGTTCAGCGCCATCGAGAAGATGTCGCCGAGCACGTCGGGCTTCGGGAAACGCGTCTCCTTCACGTCAATGCCGGACTCGTCCACGCAGGCTTGGAGGAGATCCTTGGCGTCCTCGCGGTCGAGGATGGTGAAGTCGGGCCGCCAGCCGAGCACGGCGGCGTGCTTGCGGAGGATGCGGTTGCCGACGGAGTGGAAGGTGCCGCCCCAGAGGTTGGAAACGTCGTTGCCCAGTAGGTCGGAAACGCGCCGCATCATTTCCTTCGCGGCCTTGTTCGTGAAGGTCAGCAGCAGGATGCGGTCGGGCGCGATGCCGTTCTCGATGAGCCAGGCGACGCGGTAGGTGAGCGTGCGGGTCTTGCCCGCGCCCGCGCCGGCGATGACGAGCGCGGGGCCGGGTTCGGCGGTGACAGCGGCGTGTTGCTGGGCGTTCAGCTCGCGCGCGTAGTCAATCCGCAGCTCTGCGGGGGCGGAGAAGCGGTGGAGTTGGTAATCGCGTGACACGGCGGGGATTCAACGGGGAGGGTGAACTGGGGACAAGCATCAATCCCTGCGGCTGGCTCCGCCTCCTCACCTCAGCGACTACTTGGGGACGGCTGCCGCCGGATCCGCGAGCAGCTTACGAGTGCGATCGATGTGCGCCTCAATATTCGCGAGGTAGGCATTCGGGCCGTCGGGATAAGGCTCGTTGAGGAAGCGGTAGGCACTTTGGAAATCCTTCTCGAGCTTGGGCCGCACGTATTTCTCCCAGAACATCGGCGTCATCTTCAGCAACTGCTCGGCGCTCTCGAACATCGTCTTCGTGCCGCTGTAGCGCGCGGACTCGGCGAACTCGGCGAAGAGGATGGGCAACTTGGCCACGTAGTCGTGCGCCGCCATCTGGCCCAACAGGTCCGCCGAGCCGATGCAGAAGCCGATGACTCGCTCGACCTCGCCTTGGAACGGGATGGCGTCGAGCTTCACGTTGACGCCGGTGCAGCGAATCATGCGCATGACGATGCCGGCGTCCTCGGTGGAGAAACCCTTCTCGGCGAGGAGTTGCTGGGCGAAGTTCGCGCTGCGGCTGACGTGGATGAGGGTGTATTTCGCGCCGGTGCCCTCGTTGTCGCCGCGCACCTTCAGGTAGCCAGTGTCGTGCAGGAGGATGGCGAGGAGTCCAAGTTCAAACATCCGTTGGGACACCACCGGCGTGGCCCCGGCGCGCTGCCGACCTTGGAGAATTTGCGCGTAACACAACGTGCCTTGGAGGGTGTGCTCCAAGTCGTGATAGAGGGCGTCGATGGGTTGGTAATCCAAGTAGTTTCCCTCAAACGACTCGACCGCCCATCCGAATACCTTGGCAACAAAACCCCGATCGCCACGGCTGAACATCGCGCCATGAATGGAGTTCACAGCAGCCTGAACTGCCGTCGGGCTTTTCGTGTTCGCAATGGGGAACATCGGGGGCGAAATTAGGCATGAGGTGGAGGGGATGCACGTCAATTTTTCCTTCGGCAAACCTTCGCGTCTTCTGTTAAAGACACGCCATGCACCTGACCCGCCGCCAGTTTCTAGCAGACTCCGCCACCGTGACCGCACTCGCCGCAGGCGGGTGCGCAACGGTGAATTCCACGCCGGACGCGCTCATCGTGGACACGCACCAGCATCTGTGGGATTTGACGACGCAGAAGCTCCCATGGCTGGGCGGGGCACCGGAAATCCTGCGTCACAGCTACCGCACGGAAGAATACCGCGCCGCCACCGTCGGGCTGAACGTGCGCGCCATCTACATGGAGGTGGACGTGGCGGAGAGCTCTCTCGTGGCCGAAGCGGAGTTCGTGCTGGGGTTGGCGCGCGGCGGCCAAACGCCCACTTGCGCGGCGGTCATCGGCGGCCGACCGGACGCGCCGGGCTTCGCGGATTACCTGAAGCGTTTCCGGGACAATCCTTTTTTCAAGGGCGTCCGCCGCGTGCTCCACTCTCCCGCCACCCCGGCGGGCTACGGCTTGAAGCCGGAATTCGTGCGCGGCGTGCGGCTGCTGGGCGAGGCGGGGAAGAGCTTCGACCTCTGCATGAGGGCCCCCGAATTGATGGATGCCGTGAAACTGACCGAGGCCTGCCCCGGCACGCGCTTCGTGCTCGACCACTGCGGCAACCCCGACCTCAAGTGCTTCCGTGCGCCGCGCCCCGGTGAGGACAAGCCACGTCACACGGCGGACTCATGGAAGCGCTCGATTGATGCCCTCGCGAAACAGCCGAACGTGATCGGTAAAATCTCCGGCATCGCCGCCAGCCTCACGCGGGGCGGCGGCGCGGAGGAACTCGCGCCCGCTGTGAACCACTGCCTCGACGCCTTCGGCCCTGACCGCGTCGTCTTCGGCGGCGACTGGCCAGTGTGTCTGCTCGGCGCGACGTATCAGCAGTGGGTCACAATGCTGCGGCAGATCATCGCCAGCCGCCCGGCGGACCAGCAACAAAAGCTCTGGTCCGCAAACGCCCTGCGCTACTACGCGCTCAAGGCGTAACACGCGGTGCCGGCCGCAGTGCTGGCGAGTGCCAAGCTTGCAGCCCGAAGGCTCGGGCGCCTCACTGGCCTGCAAAAACCCGAACTGCGGCCTGTAGTAGCGCTTGCCCGCGACGAAGCTCGACGCATCCCGCACCCCGCCGTAGCGTGTCCACGTAGGCGATTTTCCATGTCCACCGCATTTCAGCCCGTTTCAGCCTCCGCCCCACTGCCGCCCGCCGCCGGCGGCGCAGCTTCTGCATTGCCTGAACTCCTCGCTCCCGCTGGCGACTGGGAGTGCGCCAAGGCCGCAGTCGAGAACGGTGCGGATGCGATCTACTTCGGTCTCGACCGCTTCAACGCGCGGATGCGCGCACACAATTTCACTGAGGCCGACCTGCCCCGGCTCATGGAGTTTCTCCACCGGCGCGGGGTGAAAGGCTACGTCACTTTCAACACCCTCGTCTTCACCGACGAGCTGGCGGATGCGGAGAATTACCTCCGCAGTATCATCACTGCCGGGGTGGACGCCGCCATCGTGCAAGACGTGGGAATCGCGCGCCTCATCCGCCGCCTCTCGCCGGACTTCCCCATCCACGCCAGCACGCAGATGACCATCACGAGCGCCGCCGGCGTGGCCTTTGCCCGTGAGCTGGGCTGCAACCTCGTGGTGCTGGCGAGGGAGTGCTCGATCAAGGAAATCGAAGCCATTCGCGAGGGGAGCGGTCAGCGGTCAGCGGTCAGCGGTCAGCAAGCAACTGCGAGCAGTCAAGCACCGCCGGCTGAAAGCTGTTCGCTGACCGCTGACCGCTCACTTCCACTGGAAGTTTTCGTCCACGGCGCACTCTGCGTGGCCTACTCCGGCCAATGCCTCACCAGCGAGGCGCTCGGCGGGCGCAGCGCCAATCGCGGCGAGTGCGCCCAAGCCTGTCGGATGCCCTACGAACTCATCTCCGACGGACGCAAGGTCGAGCTGGGCGGCCGGAATTATCTCCTTTCCCCGCAGGACCTCGCCGGCCTCGAAGTGCTTCCCGCGCTGGCCCGCGCTGGCGTCGCCTCTCTCAAAATCGAAGGCCGTCTCAAGTCGCCGGAATACGTTGCGAGCATCACGCGTGTTTACCGGCAAGCCTTGGAGGATTTACGATTTGCGATTTACGATTCACGAGCCGCCTCTACATCCGCGCGTAAATCTGAAATCGAAAATCGCAAATACGAGATGGAGATGGCCTTCAGCCGCGGCCTTTCCACCGGCTGGTTCGAGGGCATTGATAATCAAAAACTCGTCCACGCCCGCTTCGGAAAAAAACGTGGCCCCTTCGTCGGCGAAGTCACCCACGTCATTGGTGACCGCGTCCACGTCCGGCTCACCAGCGCGCTGAAGGCTGGCGACGGCATCGTCTTCGACCCCGGCCACGGCGGCGATGACGAGCAAGGCGGTCGCGTCTTTGAGATTCGCAATTCGCAGCTCTCCGCTCCCAATTCCGAAGCCGTGCTGACGTTCATGCCCGGTGCGGTGAACTTCGACCGTGTCCACCACGGCGACCTGCTTTGGAAGACCGCCGATTCTGAGTTGAGCAAACGCGTCCGCGCCACCTTCGCCGGCGACGCGCCGAGATTTCAGCGGCCGATGAATCTCGAAGTCCACGGTCACGCTGGCGTGCCGCTCACGCTCATTGCCCGCGACGAGCTCGGGCACGTCGCCCACGCACAATCCACCGCGCCACTCGCCGCCGCTGAGAAACAACCACTCACCACCGAGCGGCTCACCGAGCAACTCGGCCGCCTCGGCGGCACACCATTCAAACTCGGCGAGCTCCACAACCAACTTGAAGGCGCCGTCATCGTGCCCGTGAGCGAGCTGAACCGCCTCCGCCGCGAAGTCGCCGTCGAACTGGAGCGCCAGCGCGCGTTGCCGAAGCGGTGGCGCCTGCAACCCACCGCAAACGTAGTCGCAGGCTTTAGCCTGCGAATCGGTGAAACGACGGAGGCCGTTGCTTCCGATCCAACCGCAGCCCAAGCGCGACCTAAAGGTCGCGACTCCGAACGCGGCGACTCCGAACTCATCGTCCTCGTCCGCACGCTGCCGCAGCTAGAAGCCGCCCTCCGCTGCGGCGTCACGACGCTCTACTGCGAGTTCGAGGACCCGAAGCGCTACCGTGAAGCCGTAACCACCTTTCACACCGCGCGGAGTTGCCAATCGGCAATCGGCAATCGGCAATCGGCAATCTTCGTGGCTCCTCCGCGCATCACTAAGTCTGGGGAGGAATGGATTCTCAAGCAGGTCCGCTCGTGCGACGCCGACGGCTACCTCGTCCGCAACTACGACCATCTGAACTTCTTCGCCGACTGCCGCCGCGTCGGCGACTTCTCGCTCAACGTGGCGAATCCGCTCACGGCGGAACATTTTCAGCGCTTCGGTTTGGAGCGCCTCACGGCCAGCTACGACCTGAACATCAGCCAACTCGAAGGGCTGTTGCGCGGCGCGCCGCCGGCGTGGTTCGAGGTCACGATTCACCAGCACATGCCCATGTTTCACATGGAGCACTGCGTCTTCTGCGCCTTCCTCTCGAAGGGCAAAGATTTCCGCGACTGCGGCCGCCCATGTGACCGCCACGACGTGCGCGTGCGCGACCGCGTGGGACAGGAGCACCCGCTGAAGGCCGACGCCGGCTGCCGCAACACCGTCTTCAACGCCCGCGCCCAGACCGGCGCGGAGTATGTCGGGCGCTTGCAGACACTCGGCGTTCGGCGCTTCCGCATCGAGTTCGTGAACGAGTCGCCCGACGAGGTCGCCACGACCATCGCGCGCTACCGTGCCCTGTTGCGTGGTGAACTGACGGGCGAACAGCTCTGGCGCGAACTGAAACTGCACTCCCAGCTCGGGGTCACGCGCGGGCAGATGGAGAAGTAGCCGCCGAGGTGAGGCGGCGGATTGGGAAGTTGAGAGATGAGAGTTCGCCTCCTCACTTCTGCGGCTGCATGGCACAAAAAGGATTGGGATTGGCATCGCGAGCGGGATTAGGATTTCCGCCGTGAGCAAATCCACCGACATCCGCTGCACCTCCGCGACCCTTTACTTCCTGCCCGTTCACACACGCATGCCACTCAAGTTCGGCGGCGAGACGGTGAGCTACGTCACCTGCGCGCGTGTTTGCGTGACGGTGCGGGACGCGCAGGGCCGCGAGGCCGAGGGATGGGGCGAGACGCCGCTCTCGGTGACGTGGGTGTGGCCCAGTGCGTTGAGCTACGAGGCGCGGCACGACGCCATGAAGGAGTTCTGCCGCCGACTCGGCGTGGCTTGGGCGAAGTTCCCGGCCACCGGGCATCCGATGGAAGTGGGCTACGACTTTCAGGAGCACGAGCTGCCGCGGCTGCTGGCCGAGTTCAACGCGAGCCGGACCGGGCTGGAGCCGATGCCCTGGCTCGGCGCGCTGGTCTGCTGCTCGCTCTTCGATATCGCCGTGCATGACGCCTACGGCAACCTGCACGGCGTGCCCACCTACTCCACTTACACCGCTCCGTGGATGTCCCGCACGCTCGCGGACTTCCTCACGCCGGCGGCGGGCTCGGACGTGTCGTTCGCCGGCAAGTTCCCCGCCGACTTCTTCGTGGCGAAGCGCCCGGACCGCCTGCGCGCGTGGCACCTCGTCGGCGGAGTGGACCCGATTGACGCCAGCGAGCTGACCGGCAAGGAGCCGAACGACGGCTATCCCGTGCTGCTCCGCGACTGGATTCGCCGCGATGGTCTCAAGTGCCTCAAACTCAAACTGCGCGGCACCGACGCGGCGTGGGACTACGCGCGCACGGTGAAGATTGGGCTGATGGCCATCGAGGAAGGGGTCGAGTGGCTCACGGCGGATTTCAACTGCACGGTCCACGAGCCGGCCTACGTGAACGAGATTCTCGACCGCCTGCGCGACGAGCAGCCGCGCATTTATGGGATGTTGCTCTACGTGGAGCAGCCGTTTCCCTACGACTTGGAGAAACACCGCATCGCCACGCACAGCGTCAGCGCGCGCAAGCCGCTCTTCCTCGACGAGTCCGCGCACGATTGGAAACACGTCGCGCTGGGCCGCGAGCTGGGTTGGTCGGGCGTGGCGCTCAAGACCTGCAAGACGCAAACCGGCGCGCTGCTCTCGCTCTGCTGGGCGAAGGCCCATGGCATGACCCTGATGGTCCAAGACTTGACCAACCCGATGCTCGCGCAAATCCCGCACGTCCTGCTCGCCGCGCACGCCGGCACCATCATGGGCGTGGAGACGAACGCGATGCAGTTCTACCCGGAAGCCTCGCGGCTGGAGGCGTCGGTGCATCCCGACCTCTACCAACGACGCGGCGGCGAGGTGGATTTGAGCACGCTGGGTGTGAGTGGCTTCGGCTACCGGCTGGAGGAGATCGGCACGAAGCACCTGCCCGCGCCCGAGCTGCACTCCTAGTTCTGCGGTTCAGATGGGCAGTGGCTCACTGCTCCCAGTCCGTCCACCGCACCCAATTCCCCAGCAGCGGCCGCCCGTCATGCCGCCAGGTCAGCGGCGGGTTTTGCATCTGGCCCAGCGGACACAGACGTGTCGCACCCCAGCGGGCGAACTGCTTCACGAGAGCGTCCATTTCGTGCTCCTGCGCGGCGAGGCCGACGGTCGAAGTGTGGTCGCGAACGGAATCCGCGCTGCGCAATGCCTCATTCACATCCAGCACGGGCTTCACGTAGATGAAGCGGTTTGCGCAGGACAATGCGAAGCGCGGCTCGGCTTCATAAACCACCGTCCACGCCGTCGAGTCCGGGCTGCACCAGTGGCGCGTTTGGTCCGGCGCGTGGGCGGCGCGGACCTCATAGATCGCGCGGCGCGCGGCGATGTGCGCGGCGGTCTCGGTGGAAATTTTTCCGCGCGGCTCGGCGGCTTCGCGGCGCTCCAGCTCGGCGGCGAGCTGTTCGGCGAAGTGCGGTGCCAGACCGGCGGTGCCGTCCTCGACGTAAAAGACGTGGGGCGACAGACAGCCGAGCTGGTCCCACGCGATGACATCGGTGGCGGCGGCGGAAATAATCTTCTTTGCGCGCCAACCCGAGAGCGCCTCTCGCGTGACGTAGCCGAAGCTGACTTGGTGGCCGTAGCCGACGAAACGCACGCGCGGCGGCAACGCGCGGCGGACGGCTTCCACGGCCTCGTCCGTGCCGGTGGCGGTCACGCAATCGCATTGGGCAAAGAGCGCTTCCTCCAGTGCGGTCGAGCCGCCACGCCACTCGGCCATCTCGATGCATGCGCCGAGCTTGGGTTCGCTGCCGTAGATCGAGTGCAGGAAGATGCGCGGGAGGAAGACCCCGCCGCGCGCGCACTTGATGAACTGCGCCGAGCGCGTGAGCAGGCCGAGCACGATGGCCATGAAGGCCGCGTTCGGCACGCAGCCAGCGGTGATGTGTGCGACCATATCCGGCCCGGTGGCCAGGGCAGTGCGGCGGGTGCGGCCGTCACTGTTGCTGGCGCAAAAAGCATCGAGACGCTGGGTGGTGCCGAGTTCCTGCGCGAGGAGCGCCTCGAGGTTTTCACCGGTGAGCTGGCGGAAGAAATTGTCCAGGCCGGTGGCGATGGTGTGAGCGGAGAAACCTGTTTGGGCCGGGCCTTCGGCGAGCGCGAGCTTGCGATACGGATAGTCCGCCTCGAGCCAGTCCTCGGCGGTGCGGACGAGTGTGCGCAGGATGCTGGGCGTGTCGCGGATGGCGAGGTATTGCGTGCGGTTGCGCTTCAGCGCGAGGCACGCGTCGGTGATCATCGCGGGCGTCAGCTCGGCCTCGGGTGGGAGATCGGCGAGGTAGTAGTTGGGGAGGTTCATGGCGTTGGCACACCGGCGAGATTGGTCTGAATCTGCGAGTAGAGTTCCTGCGACCACGCTGGCACCCGCGTGCCCTTCGGCACCGACTTGCCCCGACGAAAATCCACCGGTGTCAGAATCACGCTGGCGTTCTTCAGTCCAGTGTCAGCAGCCAGCACAAACAAATCTTCCGCCGCCTCGTCGCCCATCGCGAGACAGCCGATGGAGACGTTGCTGCCGTGAATCATGATGTCGCCGCCAAGCTGGGCGCGTCCGTCGAGCTGCCCCTTCACGCGTTCGAACGCATTTGGATAGCCGACGCGCAGCGAGAGGTGAAAACGGCTGTTGGGGTTGAGCGACTCAATAGGATAGATGCCCTCTGGCACCTGCCGGTCTCCCTCGCGCAGCTTGGGACCCAGCTCACCGCTGGCACCCAGCACTCGGTAGTCGCGCACGAAGCGCAGCTTGCCGTCGGCACCTGCAGCGTGGAGTTCGAGACGGCGTTCGTCCTTGATGCCGACCAGCACGAGACGTGCGGGCGGATAGGCGATGGTTGCTTTCTTGAAGTGCGGTTCCAGTCGGGCACGCGCCGCAGGGCCATACTGTTTCACCCGCTCTTCGATGGTCTTCTTCGTGAGCGAGGTGGCCGCGTAAGCCGCCAGCAGGACCAGCGTAAGGCTTCCGAAAATCAGCAGGCGCGATTTCATGACTGCTGGAAGTGTTCCCGTTTCCGCATTTCCCGCAAGCACAGCAAGCCCGGCAGCGAGAGCAGCAGCAGCGTGGCGAGGAGGAGGTAGAAGCGATGGTAACGCGCCGGCTCGCTGGCCGCCGCGCCGAGGTGCTCCACCCATCGGCCTGCGAACCAATGCGCGACGTTGCCGAGGATGCCGCCCACGGTGATGAAGAGGCCGAAGACGCGTCCGCGCACCGCGTCCGGCACGGACTCCATCAGCGCGGCTTCGACCATCGGATAGCAGCCCATGAAGAAGAAACCATAGACCGCGAGCGCCACCGTCAGGCCGCCGCGTGGCAGGTGCGGGAAGGCCGCGATGACGAGCGCCGACGCGACCATCACGCCGGCGGTCCAACGCGTGCGGTTGCGGTCGCTGAGGTGGCCGAAGAGCGGGTTGCTGATGACGCCCATGAGGAAGATGACGCTCAGGGCCGCGCCCGCTTCCTGCACGGAGAAGCCGTGGGCCTTTTGCAGGAAGAGCGAGCCGAGGCTGCCCATGCTGTGCCCGGCGAAGTCGCGCAATGCGAACGCGACCGCGGCGGCGAGGAAGAGGAGCCAGAGGGTGGAAGTGGAGAAGAGCGCGTGCGGCGGCGCAGGTTTTTCCGACGTCTGCAACTTGTCGGCCGCCGAGTCATCCGCCAGCCACGCGAAAGCCACCGCTGCGAGGATGCCCAACACGCCCAACTCCAACACGGGCGTGCGCCAGTCGTTGGTCTGCGTCGCGCGCCAACCGGCGTAAATCGGGCCGACGAAGAAGCCCGCGCCCGCGCCGATGCCGATGAGGCCGAGCGCCTTTCCTGTTGCCTCTGGGTAGAGGCGCGCGACCAAGGCCGTTGCTGCCGGGTGGAAGCAAGTTCCGCCAATCGCCGCAACCACGACACTCGCGAGCACCAATGGATAATTGGGTGCGAGCGCGAGGCCGACGAAGCCGAGGGCGTTGATGAAGAGGCCCCAGCCCAAAAGTTTCTTGCGGCTCACGCGGTCGGCGAGGATGCCGAGTGGGTAGCTCAGGCCGTAGTAGGTGAGCATCATCACCGTCATCGGGAGGGTGGCCTGCTCAAGGCTTGAGAGCTTCAGGTCGCGCTGCATCGGCAAGTAAAGCGGGAGTAGCGCGACGTGATAGACATGCGTGAACGCGTGCAGGACTCCGAGGAACCAGAGCGTGCGGGCGCGGTGCTGCGGGGCGTTCATGCTGGAGCGCGGACGCCCACGTCCGCAGCAGTTTGTTGCTTCGCCAGCGGCTGCGGACGTGGGCGT
>CALQJI020000118.1 GCA_943330855.2 Klebsiella pneumoniae | reverse complement strand
GTGCGGGACTCCGGTCAGCCTACGCTACGCTCCGGCCTCCCTGCGTCCCGCACCCCCAGCCGTGGAAGACGAAGAACAAACAACAAAGGGGACATTCTCTCGTGAGTTAAACAGGGGACATTTCTAAAGAGTTTTGACAAGCCCAAAGAAGCGGAGTGTGCGCCCTCGCTCCCCCGCCTACGGCGTCCGCGAATTGAGTTTCTCCAGCTTCTTGATGCGGCCCTCGACCTCGCCGTTCATCGCCTTGAGGAGCCTCTCGGCCTTCACTGGGTCGTTCGCGAGTTGCTCTAGCTTGCGCTCATATTTGCTGGCGACGTAGTCGCGGATTTGGGCTGGAGAAGTGGTTTTAGACTCTGGTTTTCGTGCAAGAAGTGTCGGTCCCGGCGGCGGTGCGGTTGCCTGAAAATCATCGGGCAAAGCCGCGATCTGCCACTCCCCTTGATCCTCACGGTAGCACTGCATCTTGAGCGGGAGGCACAGCTCGCGGTCGCCGATTTGGAGCATCACGCGATCGTGTTCGATGGCGGTGAGCGTGTAAGCGCCGAGCTTGTCACCCGCTTGGGCGGCCTTACGGAACGCCGTGCTGGTCCCGTCGAAGAACGCCACCGCTCCGCGCTCAGAACTCATCGTGCCCAGGAGCGCGAGCGCTTCCACCTTGGGCTGTCGCGGCGGTTTTGGCGCGGCCGGAGTCGGCGGCGACGACGGGAGGTTGCGGTGGGTGTTGAAAATATTCTGCTGCGTGATGACAGCGAAGGGCTTGAAGCCGTCATCCGCCTTGGTGGGCTTGGCTGTCGCGGCCTTGGTTGCCGTGGGCTTGCTCGCCGCCGTTGCCGCAAGCGCTGCGAGCAGGAGCAGCAGCAGCCACGGATGGATGAGCGATATGGCGCGATGGAACTTCACGATGGGCGGACTGCGCAAATCAGCTTTCAACCTGCGACTCCTGATGGACGGCGACGAGGCACGGGAAGTTTCATCGAAACCCACCGAGAGTCGTTCATCGCTGATCCAGTGCGGGCAGAGGGAATTCGGCAGACGCGACGTGTTGTGCACGCATCACGTCGGCCATCTGGTTGACCACGTCGGGAAACTTTGCGGCCACGTTCGTTGTCTCCGCCGGGTCGTCGCGCAGGTTGAAGAGTTGAATGGTGAAGTCCGGTGCCTTCTTCGCAGCCGGAGCGGGCTTCAGATTCTGACGCAGCCCCTTCCAATCTCCGATGCGCACGCTCTGCTGGCCGCCATAGCCGGGAAATTCGCGATAGAGAAACGCCCGCGCATCCTGCCGCTGCCCCAGCAGCGTCGGCGCGAAACTGATGCCGTCGCTGTCCTTCGGTGAGGTGCCGCGCGCGCCGGTCAGCTCCATCAAGGTCGGCATCCAATCCTCAAAACCCGTCACGCGGTCGCTGGTCTGGCCGGGCGCGACCTTCCCCTTCCACCGCACGATGCTCGGCACGCGGAAGCCGCCCTCGAAGAGCGTCCCTTTGCCGTCGCGCAAGCCGCCGCTTGAGTTGAAGAACGTCGCGTCCGTCCCCGCCAGCCCCTCGTGCCGTCCGTGCAGCGGCCCGTTGTCCGAGGTGAAGACCCAGATCGTGTGCTCGTCGAGGCCGAGTTCGGCCACGAGCTTCATCAGCGCCCCGATTTCTTTATCCATCCGCGTGATCATCGCGGCGTAGGCGGCGCGCGGCTTGAAGTGCGGCAGGTAGCCCTTGCCGCCAGCATAAGGCGGGTCGTCGAACGCATTGGCATACTCGGCCAGCGAGTCGTCCGGCACTTGCAGCGCCAGGTGCGGCACGGTCGTCGGTGCGAAGAGGAAGAAAGGTTTGTCACGACCGTCGCGCACGAAGCGCCGGGCCTGTTCCCAGATGAGATCGGAGGAATATTCCGTGCCTTGGAACCGCGCGTAGGACTTCGGGTTCGTCGGGTCTTGGCCGGCTTTTAAGGTGTCGTTGGCCGGGAACGCCACGTTCTTCAGCGGCAGCTTGCTGTCGTTATCCCAGAGATAAGTCGGATAAAAGTTGTGGGCGACGGCCTGACAATTGTAGCCGAACCAGCGGGTGAAACCCTGCTTCAGCGGCTCGCCTGCGGTCCCCGGTGCGCCGAGGCCCCACTTGCCAAAGCCGCCCGTCGCGTAGCCACGTTGCTGGAACAATTTCGCCACCGTCATCGTGTCCGCGGGGATTGGAAACTGACCCTCTTGGCCCGGCTTGAATTGGCGGTTATCGCGGATGAAGGCGTGGCCAGGATGCTTGCCCGTCATTAGCACGCAGCGCGATGGCGCGCAGACCGCGTTGCCCGAGTAATGCTGCGTGAAGCGCATCCCCTCGGCGGCCATACGGTCGAGGTGCGGCGTGTGGATACGCTTCTGCCCGTAGCAGCCGAGGTCCCCATAACCGAGGTCATCGGCGATGATGAAGATGACATTGGGCGGGCGTTGCGCTGCGCAGGCGGGACCGGCGCAAAGGTGAAACGACGCGACCACGACAGCGAACAGCAACAGCGGGTGCATGGGCTGAAGATGGCGCGCGTGGTGGTGGCCGGCAAGGGGGCGTTCACGCCGCCGCAGGCGGGGGAGTAAATGTGCCTTCGAGAGTCAGTTGGCTGGGGTGTGTTTCTGCGGCCTGAAGGCCGTGCTCCTCGGCGTCGGCTGGCGGTCGCAAACTGCATGCGGACGTGGGCGTCCGCCCTCCACTCGCCTACAGCGACAGCAGCAGCTTCTTAATCTCCTTCAGCACCGCGAGTGGCTCCGTCTTCATCAGGCGGGGGAACTTGCCGCCGAGCTGGATGAAATCCCCGCGTCGGTGGAGCATCAGTTTGTCGCCCTTCGTCTCGATGGCATCGAGGCCGCGCTCACCGGCGAGCAGTTTCAGTTCAGTGGCCACCAGCAGCAGCTCCACGGGCTTCGGCCATTTGCCATAACGGTCGCGCAACTCCTTACCCAGCGCCTCCACGTCCGCCTTCGTCTCCGCCTGCGCTAGCTTGCGATACGCCTCGATGCGGTGCTGCGGCTCGGGAATGAACTTGGGTGGCAGGAAAGCCCCGCAATGCGGAATGTGGAATGCGGAGTGCGGAAGTTCGGAAGCCTCGGTCCTCGCCCGCGATGGTTGCACCCACACATCCGAATCACGCGGCACCGAGATGGACGCCTGAGTCCGCCCATCGCGTCCCTGCTTCTCCCCCCTATCTCCCATTCCCAATTCCCTATCCCCTCCCCCCGCCTCCTCCACCGCGTGCAGCTTCAGAAAATCCAGCCGCAGCGCCGCGTTCGTCCGCTGCTTCACCTTCTCCCCCTTCAGCGTCGCCACGCTTTGTTTCAGCAACGTGCAGTATAGCTCGAAGCCCACCGCCGTGATGTGACCGCTCTGTTGCGCGCCCAACAAATTGCCCGCCCCGCGTATCTCCAAGTCCCGCATCGCTATCTTAAACCCGCTCCCGAGCTGCGCGTATTGCTTGATGGCACTCATGCGCTTGCGCACGTCCGTGAGCAGGCGCGCGTGACGCGGCAGGAGGAGATAGGCGAACGCCTGATGCTTGTAGCGCCCCACGCGCCCGCGCAGTTGGTAAAGCTGGCTCAACCCAAACCGGTCCGCGCGGTCAATGATGATGGTGTTCGCGTTAGGAATATCCAACCCGCTCTCGATGATGGTCGTGGACAGCAGCACATCCGCCTCGCCGTTCACGAACTTCGTCATCACATCCTCCAGCTCATCGCCGTTCATCTGCCCGTGGCCCACGACGATGCGCGCGGTGGGCACGAGGAGCTGGAGCTTCGAGCGCATCACCTCGATGGTCGTCACGCGGTTGTGCAGGAAGAACACCTGCCCGCCTCGCTCCATCTCGCGGCGAATCGCGTCACGGATGATGCCGTCGTCGTAGCTCTCCACGAGCGTCTCGACGGGCAAGCGGTCCTGCGGCGGCGTCGCGATGGTGCTCATGTCGCGCGCGCCGGTGAGCGCGAGATACAACGTGCGCGGGATGGGCGTGGCCGAGAGCGTGAGCACATCCACATGCGTGCGCAGCAACTTGAACTTCTCCTTGTGCAGCACGCCGAAGCGCTGCTCCTCATCAATCACCACCAGCCCAAGGTCCTTGAACGTCACGTCATTCTGCACGAGCCGGTGCGTGCCGATGACGATGTCCACCGCGCCCGCCTGCAACTGCTCCACGACGTGCAACTGCTCCTTCTTCGTGCGATAGCGCGAGAGCAACTCGACGCGCACGGGATAGTCCGCCATGCGTTCGCGGAAGGTGTTGTAGTGCTGCTGCGCGAGCACGGTTGTGGGCACGAGGATGGCCACCTGCTTGCCGCCCATCACGCACTTGAACGCGGCACGGATGGCTACCTCCGTCTTGCCGAAACCCACGTCGCCGCACACGAGGCGGTCCATGGGCTTGGCGATTTCCAAGTCGTGCTTCGCCTCCCCAATGGCGCGGAGTTGGTCGGCCGTTTCCTCGTAGAGAAAGGAGCTTTCAAACTCGCGTTGCCACGGCGTGTCCGGCCCAAACGCATGGCCGGGCTGGGTGGCGCGCTGGGCTTGAATCTTGAGCAAGTCCGCCGCGACATCCCGCACCGCGCGCTCGGCCTGTTGCTTCGTCTTCTCCCACCGTTTCCCCCCGAGGGTGTTCAACGGCGGTCGCAGCTTGCCCGCGCCGACGTATTTGCTGACGAGATGCGCCTCGGTGATGGGGACGTAGAGCTTGGGCGGCTCGCGGTCGGTATCGGAGGGCGCGTATTCGAGGACAAGACATTCGATTTCCGATTTCCGATTTCCGATTTCCGATTTGTCCGTGCTCGGCAGCGCTCGCAGTCCCTTAAACCGCCCGATGCCGTGCTGGAGATGCACGACATAATCCCCTTCCTCCAACTCGCTGAAATCAATGTCCATCGCCGAGCGCGCGGCCATCGCGTGCGCCGACTTCATGCGCCGAGGCCGCTGCACCTTGTAGCGACCAAATATCTCCGCATCCGTCACCACGACGAACTTCGCCGCCTCGCAGAGGAAGCCGCGCGCGAGCGAGCCCAGACTGACCGTGGGAAAGATAGGGGATGGGGTCTGGAGTCTGAGGTCTGGGGTAGGGCGAGCGTCCTCGCGAGCCGATGTCCGACCCTCGGCCGGCCCAAGGCTCGCGAGGACGCTCGCCCTACCGTCCGGACCCTGTCCTTGCGCCGGCTTCTCCTCGCCCATCTTTCTGCCCCGAATCTTGCTGACCTGTGCCCCTGCGGCGCGCGCCTTCGCTGCATAGGCTGGCGAATTCTGCTCATGGGCCGACGCTTCCGGCTCGTGGGCAGCCGTTTTTAGCGTATGAGGCGCCAGTTCAAGTCCATGAGGAGGCGTTTGAGACGTATGGGGGAGCGCTTGAGACTTATGGGGAGGCTCTTTAAGTCCATAGGGAGGCACTTTCAGCTCATGAGGAGCCTCTTCAAGTCTATGAGGAGGCACTTTAAGTTCATGGTGGCACACATTAGAAAATTGGTAGGGCCATTCTGTCTCACTTGACTGCCCCTTCATGGCTTCGACTGGGGGATTCATGCCCGCCAAGTCCGTCCCCATCCCGATTTCCTGCCACAGCTCACCAAATCTCTGGGCCTCCCCGTCGTTGTTGCACAGCACTTGGACGTTAAAGCCCTGCCGCATCCATCTTAAGAGCTGGAGAAAGAACTCGCGGCGCAGGGCCAGGGTCACCTCCTGCGTTGGCAGTTGCTGGGTGATGGGGCGGAAGGCTTCGAGGGAAGAGAGGGAGAGGGCGGAGCGGGGAGAAGATGGAGGATAGAGGATAGAAGATAGCGGCGACGGTGGAGTAGCGGCATTTCCGCCTGCCGACTGGCTCTCCTTTATTCTCTCTCCTCTATCTTCTAGCCGCTCGCCCCCTCGCTCCCCCAACTCCTCCTCCATCAAGGCCAACACCGTCAGCCCACGCCGTAGCAACTCCCCGCGCAGCTCGTCCCACGTCGCGAAGAACGGGTCGCCGTCCGGCACCAACTCCCCGTAATCCTCCGCGTGCGCCTCGATGGCTTCCGGCTCGCACAGGATGACGATGGTTTCATCCGGCAGGTAGTCGAGGAGCGTGGCGAATTGCTCCGTAGTCGCAACCTTTAGGTTGCGCTTCACCTCCGCTTCCTCCGCTTCGACGCGCAGGCTGGAGCCTGTGACTACGGAGTGCATTCGCTTCAACACCCCTAGTTCCCCCGCCGGCGGTAGGACAATTTCCTCCAGCCCGCCGCCCTCGCGGGAGATTTGCGTGACCGGGTCGAAGGTGCGCAAGGACTCGAGTTCATCCCCGAAGAACTCCAGCCGCACGGGCCACGGACTGGTGAGGGGGAACACGTCCACGATGCCGCCGCGCAAGGCAATGTCGCCCTTCGCCGAGACTTGCGCCTCGGAATCGTAGCCCATGTCTTCGAGCCACTCGATGAGGTCGAGCGGGTCCACGCGCTCGTCGCGCCGGAGGGTGCGCGTGCGCGAGGCAAGCGAGGCCGGGGCGAAGGTGCGCTGGAGCAGGGCGGTGATGCTGGTGGTAAGGATTGGCGATTGACGATTGACGATTGACGATTGGCTGCGGCGCGCGCCCGTCCGCTGATTTGCCATTCTCCATTCGGCATTCGCCATGAGCGCCACCAGCGTTTCCAGCCGTTCACTGATGACATCCGCGTGCGGCAGCTTGTCCTCATGCGGCAGCGTCTCCCATGCGGGGAAGAATAAGAGGGAATGGGGAATAGGGAATGGGGCATGGGGCATGGGGTCCGCCACCGCTCCCTGCTGACCGCTGACCGCTGACCGCTGACCGCTCATCCCCAGCCACGTCCCGAGGTCCTGGTGCAGTGTCTCCTGCGCCTTGAGATGCTCCGCCACGAGGACGATGGGGCGGTCGGGAAACTCCTGGTGCAACCACGCGGCCACGAAGGCATGACTCGCGCCCGCGACGCCCCCGCACATCAACGCGCCGCCCGCCTCCACACGCCGCAACAGGGTCTGCGCAGCGGGAGTTCGGCGGAGTTGAGCAAAGAGTGGGTCAAACATGAGGCGGACGAGCCTCACCAGCGGTCGGAAGCTGTCACCGACGCGTGGGATGCGTCAAGGACGGTGGTGCGGCACTCGGCGTTAGGCCTGTTCGGCGTCGCTGCCGGCTTTGCGCGCGGCTTCGAGCAGCGGCTCCGCCTTGGCCGCTTCGCGGGCGATGGCTTGGTTCACGTTGAACTCCAGCGTCTCGGTCGCGATGCGGATGACGTTGAGAATGGAGCGCTCTTTTGCCGAGGCGTGGGCCTTGAAGACGACGCCGTTCAAGCCCAGCAGCGGGGCGCCGCCATAATTTTCCGAGTCGGTGCGGCGTTTGATGGCGCGGAAGGCGTTCTTGGCCAGGAGCGCGCCGAGTTTGCGCTTCGGGTTGGCGGTTAGCTCGCGCTTGAGCATGGCGAACATCCCGTGCGCGAGGCTCTCGCAGGTCTTGAGGACGATGTTGCCCACGAAGCCGTCGCAGACGACGACGTCCACGCGGTTGCTGAAGAGGTCGTGGCCCTCGACGTAGCCGATGAAGTTGATGTCGAGTTTGCGGCAGAGCTGGGCGGCGGCTTGGGTGAGTTCGTTGCCTTTCGTTTCCTCCGTGCCGTTGGAGAGCACGCCCACGCGCGGGCTGGGTTTACGCAGGACTTCGCGCGAGTAGATGCTGCCCATGATGGCGAACTCGGCGAGATGCCAGGGCTTGCACTCGGTGTTCGCGCCGGCATCGAGGAGGACAAACTCGTTCTCCGGCTCGGGCATCACCGTGGCGATGGCCGCGCGGCTGATGCCGGGCAAGGTGCGCAGGCGGAACATCCCGGCGGCGAGGATGCCGCCGGTGTTGCCGGGGGAAATGACCGCGTCCGCCTGTCCGTCGCGGACGAGTTCGATGGCCCGGACGATGGAGCAATCCTTCTTCTTGCGCACCGCGTCCACGGGCTTGTCCTCCATCGTGAGGACCTGCGAGGCGTGGACGATGCGGATGCGCGGGTCCGTGTGGAGCCGGAGGGTGCGGAGATGGGCGGAGATTTCCTCCTGATGGCCGACCAAATGCAACTCGGTCAGCTTCCGGTTCTCCGCCAAGGCGAGCTTTGTGCCGTCAATGATGACGCCACTACCGTGGTCGCCACCCATGACATCCACTGCGATTCGCATAAATAAAAAGGCGCGGAGGCACCGGCTCCGCGCCTTTAAGAAGCGAGCTTACGCCGTGATGGTGAGGATCTGCCTGCCCTTGTAGAAGCCGCAAGCCGGGCAGACCCGGTGCGGGAGGGCGGGAGCGGCGCATTGGGGACACACGGACAACTGCGGCAACTTCATGACGCTGTTGTAGGCGCGGCGCATGCGTTGCCGGCTCTTCGAAGGTTTCCGTTTGGGGACGCCCATATTCTTATTAGTTCAGTTTCAGTTTGTTCAACGCGGTCCACGCCGATGTGCCTGCGTTCGTCTGGGAGGTTAAACCCGACGCGCCGCCGGCCGCGAACTGCGACAGACCGCGACAGTCAGGCTTGCACAGTGGATGCTGCGGAAGCGTGAGGAGAATGTCTTCGCGCAAAAAAGGTGTCAAGTCCACGCAATCGTTCGCCACCGGCACTGCGTCCTCGCCGACCAGGGGTAGGTGAATGGCGAACTCAAGCACTTCCACCGTTTGCACAAACGGGGCCAGACACCGCACGCAATCGCAATCCAGCGCCAGCCTCAACTCGCCCTGCACCAGCAAGGCATCATCTAGGCTCGTCACCGTCAGCTCATATTCGAGCGGTTGGATGAGGTGGACGACCGTGTCGTCCCCGCCCAAGTCCAACTCTGCGATCGGCAGTTTGCCGGACAAATCCTGCGACTCGGTCTGCAGATTAATAAGGTTCACTAAGAGCGGCATAAATCGTCACTTTCGTTTCGGCGTGGCCGCTGGATGCCCGCCATACTTGCTCCCCAGCGCTTTGCCTACATTGCTCGGCACAAAATCCTGCACGTCCCCGCCCAGTCGGGCGATTTCCTTCACCAAGCGCGAACTCAGGAACGTGTAAGTGTCCTTGGGCATCATGAAAATCGTCTCCACCCGCTCGTCGAGTTTGCGGTTCATCAGCGCCATCTGGAATTCGACCTCGAAGTCCGACACCGCCCGCAGCCCACGGATGACCGCCTGCGCGCCGCACCCGCGCACGTAGTCCACCAGCAGTCCATCGAACGCGCGCGTCTCCACGTTCCGCAGTCGCCGCGTGGCCCCTACCACCAGCGCGCACCGCTCCTCGGGCGTGAAGAGCGGCGCCTTCTCCCCATTCTGCGCCACCGCCACGATGACCCGGTCAAAGAGCCGCGCCGCCCGCTCGATGACATCGAGATGGCCATTGGTCAGCGGGTCAAAGCTGCCGGGATAAACTACCGTGCGCACGCGTGAAATTCAGAGCCGGGCTCCAATTGCGCAAGGCAATTTCACACCCCACGCGTTGACGCTCGCACCGCCCCACCTTAGCGTGCGCCCGCATGATTGATTTGGCCGAAACCCAGCCCCGCAGCACCGACCTCACGCTGCCCCGCCTGCGGGGTCCACGCCCGGCCGCCCAGACCGAGGCGCTCGCCGGCGAGATTCTCACCCTCAAACGCCAACTCAACGCCGTCATCCTCGCGCACAACTACCAAGTCCCGGAGATTCAGGACGTGGCCGACTTCGTGGGCGACTCCCTCGGCCTCGCGCAGCAAGCCGCGGGCACCAGCGCGGACGTCATCGTCTTCTGCGGCGTCCACTTCATGGCGGAGACGGCGAAGATTCTAAACCCCGGCAAGATCGTCGTCCTGCCTGACAAAGACGCCGGCTGCTCCCTCGAAGAAAGCTGCCCGGCGGACAAACTCGCCGCGTTGCAAGCGACGAACCCCAACTTCTACACCATCGCCTACATCAACTGCTCGGCCGCCGTGAAGGCGTTGAGCGACGTCATCGTCACCAGCGGCAACGCCCTCAAGATCGTCAACGCCGCCCCCAAGGACCGCGACCTCCTCTTCGTGCCCGACGAAAACCTCGGCGCGTGGGTCATGGAGCAGACCGGCCGCCCCATGACCCTCTGGCGCGGCAACTGTTACGCCCACGTCGAGTTCCAGCGCGACAACATCCTCCGCGCGCGCGCCGCCTATCCCGACGCGAAGATCGTCGTCCACCCCGAGAGCCTGCGCGAAGTCCGCGAGTTGGCCGATGTCGTCTGCTCCACCGAGAAGATGATCACCTATTGCAAAACCAGCCCGGCGCGGCAGTTCGTCATCGTCACCGAGTCCGGCATCATCCACCGCCTGCAGAAGGAATGTCCGGACAAGGAATTCCTCTGCGCCCCCGTGTTCAACGTCACGCAAATGCCCACCGACAACTGCCGGTGCAGCGAATGCCGCTACATGAAGATGAACACCCTGGAGAAGCTGCGCGATTGCATGAAGCACCTCGCCCCGCGCGTGGAGATGCCCGCCGACGTCCTCGTCAAAGCCCGCGCCCCCATCGAGCGCATGCTGGAAATCTCCGCCCGCGCTTGATTCAAGGATGGGCCGGTCTGCGCACAAATTTCTGCACCCGATTGGCCGTGGCATCCGCGACATAGACCGAACCATCGCGCCCCGCCGCGATGTCGTGGCCGAGGACGAACTGCCCCGGCCCCGTGCCGAACGCCCCGAAGCGGTCCAACACCCGGCCCTCCGCATCCAGCTCCACCGCACGCGGACGATCCTGCCGCTTCAGCGGACCATCACCCCCGTCGATCGCGTAAATGCGCCCCTCCGTGCCGACGCTCACTCCGTAAGGCCGGCCAATCAGCGGCCCCTTCCACTCCGCGAGGAACTGGCCCTTCGGATCGAAGACCTGCAGCCGCGAGTTGGTGCGGTCGCAGACAATGACGCGGCCCTTGGCATCCACAGCCACGCTGTGCGGGAGGTTGAACTGCCCCGGCCCCGCGCCCTTGCCGCCCCACTCGAAGTCATAGCGCCCCTGCGCCGTGAACTTCACCACGCGCGTGTTGCGATAGCCGTCGCTCACGTAGCAAGAGCCGTCCGGCAGCACCGCGACGTCCGACGGGAAATTGAAATGCGTCTTGTCCGCACCCGCCACGCCGCGCTCGCCGAGCGTGAGCAGCAGGCGCCCGTCGTGGGTGAACTTGAAGACCTGTTGCCGCCCCACATCGGTAATCCACACGTTGTCCTCGCGGTCAATGCCGATGCCGTGCGGCATGATGAACTGGTTCGTGCCCCACGCGGCGAGCAGCTTGCCCGTGCGCCCGTCAATGACGCTCACCGTCAGCGCGGCGATGGGTTCGGTGGGAAAGGGCGTCGTCCACCCGCGCCCGCTGCGATGGAGCACCACGACGTTGTCGCGCGAATCCACGCCCACGGCGGTGCACTCACCCAGGACATGGTTGGTGGGCAACGATGGCCAATTGCGCACCACTTCGTGCGAGGCGGCAGGACAACGGCCTGCGGCGACCAGCAGGAGGCAACTGAGAATGAAAATCGGGTGTCGGATGCGGACACCTTAATTCCGGCGGGAAAGTGACACCAGCGCAAAGGCCGTGCGCGGGAAAGCGAGCCGGTGGGCAGGTAAGAAAGTGTGCGGGTGAGAAGTCGCGTCCCCCCTCACCTCACCAAGAAAAGCCCCCACTTCCCCGACCGCCTGCAACGGCGACGTGCCCACCGCGACAAGCCGCGCGAAGGAAATCTCCTGCCCCAGCTTCAGTTCGAGTTCGGTCGTCGTCGCTTTCAAGCCGACTCGCTCCACCCAGCCGCGCGCATAACCCGCCTTGTCCGCCGGGTCCACGGCGTCGGCCCACGCGATGTGCCGCTCGTGCCCATGCTGGTGAACGTCACCCAGCGGTCGTTTACCGTGCCCTTGCGCACGCCCTGCCAGCCGTCGCGCAGGCGATACGTGTGGCGCTTTTAGAGGCCGCCGTTGTTCGGCGAGGTGATGACCGTCTCGATGACCGCCTTGACCTTGTCGTTGCGCAGCACGAAGTCGCCGATGATGCCGTCGGCCTCCTTGCCACGCGGAAGCTGGTCTTTGTTGTCCGGGCCAATCGCGAAGGCGGCAGGCGCGGCGATGAACGGCAACGCGAGTGTGAAGAAGGCGAGCAGTTGGGACCGGCGACGGTGAACAGGCTGGAACATGGGGCGCATGATGGGAGCCTTCGACTTGAGCGGTAATGCGTGCCTTCGACCGGTTGGGTAGGTCGCTCTGGAGCCGATTCAGCAAATCCCGCCGGCGCTCAAACCAGTTCGCGGATCGGCTGCGCGCCGCCGTCCACGAGGTAGTGCGGGCGGCCCTTGGTGTCCACGATGGTCGTGGTGTTCACGTCGATGCCAAGGTTGTGGTAGAGCGTCGCGAAGACTTCCTGAAAAGTCACCGGTCGGCTGTTCGCCTCGCCGCCGAGGCGGTCCGTCGAGCCGATGACTTGACCGCAGTTCATCCCGCCGCCGGCCAGCAGCGCCATCGCCACGCGCGGCCAGTGGTCGCGCCCGACTTGCGCGTTGATGCGCGGCGTGCGCCCGAACTCACCCCAGACTAGGACCGTCGTGTCCTTGTCCATGCCGCGCTGATGAAGGTCCTCGACGAGCGCCGTGATCGCCTGATCGAGGATCGGGAAGTCCTCGCGCTCGCGCGTGAAGATGTCGTTGCCCTTGCCGCCGTGCCAATCCCACTTGCTGTAGTTCACCGTCACCACGCGCGCGCCGGCTTCGACGAGACGGCGGGCGGCGAGGAAACTCTGCGGGACGCGAGGCGCGCCGTTGTCGTCAATGCGCTTCACCTCATCGCCCCGACCGTAGCGGGCCAGGATGCGCGGGTCTTCCTTCGACAAGTCCAGCGCCTCGGCGAGCTTCGAGGAAGTCAGCACGCCCATCGCCTGTTGCGTGAAGGCGTCAAGGCCCTGCATCTGCCCGCTGGCGTCCACGTCGCGACGGAACTGGTCCACGCTCGCCTGCAAGCGCGTGCGGTCGGCGAGGCGGTCGTAGGTGATGCCCTGCAATTTCAAGTCCGCGCGGCTCGGTCCGACGGGGCGGAAGCCGGAGTGCGCCACGTTGACCATGCCCGAGCCGGGCTCGTTGTAGGGGCCGTGCGTGCATTCGTAGCACATGCTCATGAACGGCGGGGTCGCGGCGTTCACGGGACCTTGGACCTTGCTTACGATGCTGCCGAACGGCGCCCAACCGCCCGCCGGAGCCATCTCGGTGCGGCTGCGGCCGGTGTAGCACTGGAAGGCGTCGTGGTCGTTCTGCGCGCCGACGAGCGAGCGGATGAGCGCGAACTTATCCATCATCTTCGCCATGCGCGGGAACAGCTCACAAATCTCGATACCGTCCACGTTCGTGCCGATGGGTCGGTGCGGCCCGGCGACATCGCGGGGCGCGTCGGGCTTCAAGTCGAACATGTCCTGATGCGGCGGCCCGCCGACGAGGTAGATGAGAATGACCGACTTGTGGGAATTGCGAATGCCCGCTTGCGCCTCGAGCGCGAGCAAGTGCGGCAGCGAGAGGCCCGCGGCGCCGAGGCCACCGACCTTGAGGAAATTGCGCCGCGACACGCCATCGCAGAACTGGCGATGCCGATCAGGTGGGCCGAAAATCTTGAGCATAGCTGTAGTTGTTGTCCTAAGCCGACGCGGTGGGTGGCAAGGAATTCGCGGGGAATGCCGGCCGGAGGCACTCGGGCGGAACGATTCGGAACGAGGCTTGGGTGGCTTGGGTGGAATGCTCACCAGACGCCACGCCGCGCGCCTTCTCCCTTCCTCGGAGGAGGGGTGGCCGCAGTCCGGATGAGGGGAAGGGCCGCCCACGCCGACGCCCGCAACCTCTCCCCCCGGCCCTCTTGTATGTTGCTTTCCATCTTCCTTGTTTGGCGTCAGCCAAACAGAAAGATGGAGCCGTCCTCCCCCCTGCAGGGGGGAGGACGGCGGCGCGGGCGCGCTCGTTGCCTTCAGGAACCGTTACCACGCGTTCGCAGGGGAGCTCGAGTCGCTCACGCCTCATGTCGGTCACTCGAACCGTTGATGGAGCCGG
>CALQJI020000117.1 GCA_943330855.2 Klebsiella pneumoniae | reverse complement strand
GCACGCCGGGATGGATCCCTACGAGTTGAAGAAAAGGATTGAGGCCAAGCTGAAGAAATTCTTCACTGCCTTGGGTAAACTAGATCGTGAGTCAACGAAGACCTGACGGTCCCCTGCCCCCGGTAACATTTAGCCGTGAGTCAATACGCGTCGAGGTCACTTGCCTCTGCGACCGCGTCACCAAGAACATTCAGCTGGCCAAACAGGAATACGGCTTGCCCGATGCCCGTGTAACCGCCGAGGTGAAGGATTTCGCGGGCCATGTGGACGCCGTGCTCGTCGCCGTGCCGCCGAAGTTCCACGCGCCCGTCACGTGCGAACTGCTGGCGATGGGTATTGATGTGCTGTGCGAGAAACCCATCGCCCTCAGCACAGCCGAGGCCCGGCAGATGAACGACGCGGCGAAGAAGCACGGACGCATCCTTTCGGTTGGCTTTGTCACGCGCTTCAATCGCAATGCCGAAGTCTTCCGCCGCATCGTGAGCGATGCGGTTATTGGTGAGATTCAGGAAGTTATCGCCGAAGCTGGCTCGGTGATGGGTTGGGCGATGACTAGCGACGCCTACTACAACAAGAAGCTCACGCTCGGCGGCGCGTTCTTCGACTCCGGCGTGCATCTGATTGACCGCGTGGTGGACCTCTTCGGCGACGTGACCGACATCGCTTACGAGGACGACTCCTTGGGCGGCGTGGAGTGCAACGCGAACCTCACTGGCAAGCTCGCCATCGCGGGCCGCAGCGTGCCGTGCCGCATGGCATTCAGTTGGACCCACGGCCTGCGGAACGGGGTGAAGGTGATCGGCACTCACGGCTCCGCCGAGGTGAAGTATCTCGACCCCGACGCGCTCACTGTCACGCGCACCGTGGGCGGTGAACCGCTGGAACTGGGTGTGCGTTACCAAGGCTCCGCGCCGAATCCGTATCTCTTGCAAATCGAGGATTTCGCCCGCGCCGTCCGCACGCGCGGCACGCCGAAGGTCACCGCCGAGTCCGCCACGATGTCGCTGGCCATCATCGAGCGCGCCTATGCGGTGCGCACGCCGATGAAGCAGCCGTGGGTGGAAGTGAACCGCTGAAATTTCGCCGCGCATGACCCCCACCAAAATCCTCCTCACCGGCGCGACGGGCTTCATCGGCACGCGGTTGTGCGAGCGGCTCAAACTCCACTGGCGGCTGCCGTATCGCGCGCTGGTGCGCAATTATACCCACGCCACGCGCATCGCTCGGCTGGACTCGGAGATGATGCCCGGTGATCTCACCAACGTGGACGCCCTCGTGAAGGCCCTCGACGGCTGTGACACGATTGTCCATATGGCGCACGGCGAGGACGACAAGGCCCCGAAGGATACGGCCAACGTCATCGCCGCCGCGTTGCGGGCGAAGGTGAAGCGCTTCGTCCACATCAGCTCGATGTCCGTGCACGGCTCAACCCCCGGCCCTGAGTCTGCGCGCGAGGCTACCGCGCCCATCGTCCGCCGCGACGAGAGCACCTACGTCGTCTCGAAGGCGAAGGAGGAACTGCTCGTGCGCCGGGCCATCGAGCGCGACGGCTTGCCCGCGATTATCCTGCGGCCCACGGTGGTTTACGGCCCGTATGGCGGCTTCGTCACGGCGGCGGTGCAGCAGGCCCAGGGCGGCGTCATCGGTCTGCTGGACGAGGGCAAGTGGGTCTGCAACGCCGTGATGGTGGACGACGTTTGTTCGGCCATCCACGCCGCGCTCACGGCGGACAAGGGCGTGGGCGAGGCGTTTTTCGTGAACTCGGACAAAGCCATCACCTGGCGCGAGTGGAACCTGACCTTCGGCGGTATGCTGGGGCATCCCTTGGAGACGGTAAATTTCGACAGCACCGAGTTGCGCGCCTACTGGCACAAGCAATCGCCCACGGTGAAGTCGAACCTGACCGCCGCCGCCAAGCTCGTCATCTCGCCGGACCTGCACCGGCAGTTCGGCAAGATTCCCGCCGTGAAGTCCGCCATTGTGTGGGCCAAGGAAACGGTGAAGTCGCAGATGGGCGAGGAGAAGGTGCTCGCGTTCAAGTCGAAGCTCGCCCCGCGTCAGCGCGTCAGCACGGGTCCGGGCGTGCCGAGGCCCAACTCCAGCCGCATCCGCCTTGAAGCCTTTCCCATCGAATTCTCCAACGCGCATCTAAAGCAAACGCTCGGCTGGAAACCCGCCTACGACTTCGCTTCCGGCGTGGAAGTCACGCGGCAGTGGCTGGAGTTCGCGCGGATGATCCCGGCACGCTGACCGCGCATCGATTTAGTCCTTTCCCAAGCCCATGAGCACTCTACTGCCACCCCTTGAGCATGAGAACAAGGCGTGGGATACCCTGCGCGAGTTTGCTGCCGGCGACCGCACTCGGGGCGAGGATTACTTCCGCAAGGGGCGCGTGCTGGGGTTGAGTTGCGTGGCCCCCGGCACGCACTACCAGGCTGATGTCGAGGGAAGGATGGTCTACGAGGTGAACTGGGAGCTTGTGGCGGGTGAGTGGTCGGACTCCTGCACGTGCCCCTTCGAAGCTGACTGCAAGCACAGCTACGCCGTGCTGAAGTCGCTACTCCTGAGTCCCACCAGCGCGGAACGCGGCGTGGTGACCGCCGTGGGCGCACCCAAGCCCGCCACCCGGCGCACGCCCGCTATCAGCCCACTCGCTGAGAAGCTCCGCGACGCCGTGAGCCGCGAATTGACGCGGGACGAACTCGCCTTCCTCCGCAAGGTCCATGAACTCGCCCGGCGCGTGGCGATCTACCAGATGATCAACGCCGCCGACTTCCAGGGCCTGGGGCTGAAACCCCCGGTCAGGCCGCCCTATGAGGCGTTGAAGATCTGGCCTTCGCCGCCCACGGACGAGCACGAGTTTTGGCTCTACGTCGCGCACGCCACGCAGCTCGCGGGCGGCACCATCCCGGAGTTCATGCAGCCCGTGACCGACCTCGATGGATTGAGTGATCGCATCCGCCGCTGGCAACGCGGGCGCGAGGTGGAGGAGTGGCAGCAGCGGCTCCAAGTCTTGTCCGTCGAGAGTGAACCGGCCGAGGCCCGCCAGCCGACGGACCTGCGCGTGCGGTTGAGTAAGTTCGGTGCGGACCTCGAATGCCGACGGCCCGGCGCTGCGGACTTCGAGCCGCTGAAGTCCCACACCTACACGCGCCTCGCGAATGAATTAAGCTCCAGCCTCGCGGCCCTGACCGCCGAGGCAGAAGTCCTCTGGCAAGATTTTCGCGGCCGCTATTCCACAACCGGCCTCCAGTCGCGCGTCCATCTGAATGACATCGATGCCTTGCGCACGCTCGGGTTTCTGCTGCGGACGCCCTCACTGCGCGAGCGGCTCGTGACGGCCACGGGCGCGGCGTTTGCGTGGAGCACGGAGCCATTACGCTGGCAACTCACGCCGGCGGAAAACGACGATGGCGATTACTCACTGCGGCTTACACTGACGGATGGTCAACCGCTGCCGAATTTTCTCTTCCTGCTGGCCGGATCGCCTCCGCTTTATGTGGGCGAAACCACCATCTTCACCGGCCCACCGCCGATGCCGAGCATCGCAAACCCATTGCAGGCAAGCCGCATCCCCGCCGCCGCGTTGGAGCGCCCTGAGGGCGTGGCCCTGCTCCGGCGCCTCGGCCTCGAACTGCCTGCGCGTTTGCAGGCCCGCGTGGAAACCGTCCCACTACTGCTCCGCATCACTGCCAGGCTCCAGCCCGCGAGCGGTTACACGAAGAGCGAGGAGTGCTGCGTGCGCGTCCACGCCTACTCGAACGACGGCGTGGTGTTGGAGCATTGGACGCCTGAGGGTTGGGGCAGTGAACGCTTGGGCGGCCGGGCCAATACCGGCAAGGGAATCCGTTTCTACGACCGCGCCGCGTTGGCCGCCGTGCCGTTGATCATGGGGCCGCTCGACTGCAAGTTCGACCGCTTCGACGGCACACTCACCAAGCGCGTGACGAAGAAATTCCCCGAGCAGTTCGCCGCCTGGCTCAAGACCGTGCCACCTGAAATCGAGCTGAAGCTCGAAGGCGAACTCGCCTCGTTCGCCGAGGGAGCCATCGCCGGCACCGTGCAGCTCGAAGCCATCGAGGCGGGGACGGATTGGTTCGACCTGCGCGTCATCCTCAGCGTCGCCGACACGAAGCTCACCAAGGCGGAAATTAAACTGCTACTTTCCGAAAAAGGCGGCTTTGTGCGCCTGGCAGACAAGGGTTGGCGCAAACTGGAGTTCAAGCTCACCGACGAAGAAGAAGAACAACTCGCTCGCCTCGGCCTCACCTCGCGCGAACTCACTGACGAGCCGCAGCGTCTCCACGCGCTCCAGCTTGCTGACCCGGCGGCGAAGAAGTTCCTTCCCGAGGCGCAGACGCAGGCCATTCAGCGCCGCGCCGCCGAGTTGAAGACGCGCGTCGCCCCGCCCTTGCCCGCCGGCTTGAAAGCGGAGTT
The DNA here is from genome assembly GCA_943330855.2 of Klebsiella pneumoniae. Lineage (GTDB taxonomy): Bacteria > Verrucomicrobiota > Verrucomicrobiia > Limisphaerales > SXTU01 > SXTU01. The sequence goes on along the minus strand of CALQJI020000117.1, from coordinate 10,008 downwards.
GCGGCCCTACCAGCTCGAAGGTTTCCACTTCCTCGCCTACCTCGCGGAGAACAATTTTGGCGGCATCCTCGCCGACGACATGGGCCTCGGAAAAACGTTGCAGACGCTCGCCTGGCTCCTCTGGCTCCGATCGCGGAGCGCGTCTCCCGAGACCTCAGCCGCCAGCCGCCATCCCTTCCCGTCTCTGGTCGTCTGCCCGAAGAGCGTCACCGACAACTGGCGCGCGGAAGTCGAGCGCTTTGCCCCCAGCCTGCGCGTAAAAATTTGGCACGGCACTGACGCGGCCAACCTGCCTTCGCTCACCAACACCGCCGATCTCCACGTCCTCAACTACACGCAGCTCCGGCTCGTCGGCGAGTCGCTCGCTCGCACGGACTTCCAAGCCGTCATTCTCGACGAAGGCCAATACATCAAGAACCCGTCTTCGCAGACCGCGCAGATAGCCCGCGCCCTCCGCGCCGAGCATCGCCTCGTCCTCAGCGGCACGCCCATCGAGAACCGCCTGCTGGACTTGTGGAGTTTGATGTCCTTCGCCATGCCCGGCGTGCTCGGCAGCCGCGCGCAGTTTGGCCAACTCTACGACGCGAAGGAAGACCCGCACGCGCGCCGTCGACTCTCAGCCCGTGTCCGCCCCTTCCTGCTGCGCCGCACCAAATCGCAAGTCGCGCGCGACTTGCCCGACCGCGTGGAGGAAGACCTTTACTGCGAAATCGAGGGCGAGCAGAAGACACTCTACCGCGCCGAGCTGAAGCGCGCGCAGCAGATGTTGCTGAAAGTCTCGACGCAGAAGCAGCTCAACAAGGACCGCTTCCACTTACTCACTTCGCTGTTGCGCCTGCGCCAAATCTGCTGCCACCCGAAGCTCGTGAAGGCTGACTCAAAGGCCGACAGCGCGAAGGTCGAAGCCCTGCTCGACCAGCTCGAACCGTTGATGGAGGAAGGCCACAAGGTCCTCGTCTTCTCGCAGTTCGTCTCGCTGCTGGATTTGCTCAAGGAAACCCTCACGGAGAAGGGCTGGCCGCTGCACTACCTCGCCGGCGACACGGAGAATCGCGGCGACCTCGTGCGCGATTTTCAGTCGCAACCGGGCGGTGGCGTGTTCCTCATCTCGCTGAAGGCCGGCGGCTTCGGCCTCAACCTGACCGCCGCCAGCTACGTCGTGCTGTTCGACCCGTGGTGGAATCCCGCAGTGGAGGCGCAGGCGATCGACCGCACGCACCGCATCGGCCAGACGCAGAAAGTCATCGCCTACCGCTTGCTCATCAAAGACAGCATCGAGGAGAAAATCCGCGCGCTGCAAAAGACCAAGAGCGCGCTGGCGGAGGATGTCTTGGGCGAGGAGAAATTCGCGCAAGCGCTGACGCTGGATGATTTGAAGTTCCTCTTCGCGGATTGAGGCTCCGACCTTGGTAGGGTGAGACTCCGTCGAACCCCATTTGCCGACGAAGGAGGCGCGAGCGCAGCGAGTATCTAGGGTGGAACGGAACGGCCAAGAATCTCGCTACGATCGAGTTGGGGTTCGACGGAGTCTCACCCTACCCGGGGCACGCATCACGCCCGCGCTTCCACGATGGTGCCTTTGAAAACCTCCAGCGCCTTCTTGATGAGCGGGTCGTTCTTAAAACCTTCCTTGTCGAAAACGAAGGGTTGCGGCTTGTCGGACTTCGCTGCGCCGGGGATGGGCTTGAGCGCAGCCGCAGGCTCGGGCCGGCGAGTTGCCATTGCCGGGGCCGCGTCGGCGAGGGGAGCCGCCGACGGCTGCTGCAAGTCGGCTACCCGCGCGCGGGCTTCAGCCTTAATGAACTTCACCTGGCACTGGGGGTGGCCCAGTTCGGCGAGCTTGGTTTGCAGCACCGCGTGGTTGCGGGCGTTGTCCACGAGCGCGAGGTGGTCGGCGAACTCGGGGTCGAAGCCGATGGTGAAAAGCCGGTTCGTGATCGAGACGGGATGTGCCTCCAGCAGATAGCCCTTTGTGAACTGGCTCACGCGGCCCACGGCTTCAAGGAGTTGCGCCCACAACACGTCGAGGTCAGCGGAACCACCGGACTTCGGTGCGGGTGCGGGTGCAGGCGCAGGCGTCTCGGCCAAAGCCATCGCGGGCGCGGCGGCCTTCTCGTAGCCGCCGAGTTGAGGCGGCGGATTGGCGGGGGCGGTAGTGCGTGGAGCAGCAACGGGACTGGCCGGCGCGGCGAATTGCGGCTGCAAACCGCCGGCACTTCCAGCTTCGGCACGGAGCTGTTGCAGTTGCTTCAACACCACATCGATCGGGACCGCGTGCCGGGCTTGGATGGCCTTGAGCAGGGTGACTTCGATGAGGATTTTCTTCGAGGTCGTGTCGCGCAGGCGGCTTTCGCATTCGGACAACACCTCCATCACCCGCGCCACGGCGTCGGCGGGAGCGAGCTTGGTCTGCTCGCGCAGGGAAGCGACTTCCGCCTCGGATACTTCGAGGAGGTTTAGGTCGCCCTTCGAGACTTGGAAGATGAGTAGGTTGCGAAAGTGGTTGAGCAGGTCGGTGACGAGTCGGCCGAGGTCCTTGCCGCATTTTGCCAGGTCGTTCAACTCGCGCAGCGCGGTGTCCGCTTCGCCCGCGAGCACGGCGCGGGTGAGCGCGAGCAGTTGCGCGCGCGCGGTGAGGCCGAACATCGAGAGCACGTCGGTCTCGGCGATGGCGTTGCCGCAAAAGCTGATGAGCTGGTCGAGGGTAGACTCGGCGTCGCGCATCCCGCCGTCCGCCCCGCGCGCGATGGCGTGGAGCGCGGCGTCATCGAGGGTGACGCCTTCCTGCTTCGCGATGAGGGTGAGGTGCTTGACGATGAGCGCGGTCGGGATGCGGCGTAGGTCGAAACGCTGGCAGCGGGAGAGAATGGTGGGCAGCACCTTCTCCGGGTCCGTGGTGGCGAACATGAACTTCACGTGCGCGGGCGGCTCTTCGAGGGTCTTCAGCAGCGCGTTGAACGCCGCCGTGGAGAGCATGTGAACTTCGTCGATGATGTAGATTTTGAACTTTGAGGAGGCGGGCGAAAATTTGCAGGTGTCGCGCAGTTCGCGGACTTGTTCGACGCCGTTGTTGCTCGCGCCGTCAATTTCCAGCACGTCCAGCGAGCGGCCTTCCGCGATCTCGACGCACTTCGAGTCGGTCACGTCGAAGTCCGCCGTCGGACCACCGGTGCAGTTCAGCGCCTTGGCGAAGATGCGGGCGAGCGTGGTCTTGCCCGTGCCGCGTGGGCCGCAGAAGAGGTAGGCGTGCGCGATGCGCCCGGCGGCGATGGCGTTGGCCAGCGTGGTTGAAACGTGCTCCTGACCCACAACATCCGCGAAGCGCTGCGGGCGGTATTTGCGGGCGATGACTTGGTAAGACACGGGGGGAGGCTAAGAAGGCAAAAGGCAAAAGGCAAAAGGCAAAAGGGGAGAGAGCCGCCGGGTAACTTTTGCCTTTTGCCTTGAAGAGAAGTGCCAGGGTGACCGCGACAGATGCGAGCAAGTTACCGTTGCTGCCTTCCGGCCCTGGCGGGGTTGGCCTGTCAACATTCCGCGGGCCCTGACGCGGCGGATTAAGCCGGAGCACCCCGGGGACAGCAAGTGGAATTGCCGACGGAGGCGGGGCAAAAATGTGTCGGCCACGCCCCTCGGTGGGCTGGGTGGGAGTGAGTTACTTCGCGATCTCTAGCGCGAAGAGCTGCTTTTTATCGCGTTGATAGATCTTCCCGTCGGCCAGCGCCGGGTGACTCCAAGTGTTGCCGCAGACTTGCACGCGGCCCAACTCCTCGAACTTCTCCGGGTTGGCCTTGAGCAGCGTCAGCGTGCCGGCCATGTCCTGCACGAGCAGCTTGTCCCCGGCGGCGATGACCGCCGCGTAGTCGCTGAAACCGGGCTGGCTCCACTTCAGATCGCCCGTCTTGAAATCCACGCAGATGAACTCGGTCTTGCTGCCGCCTGTGCCCAAGCCGTAGAGATGCCCATTCACCAGCACGGGTGTGGCGAGGGTGATTTTGACTTTGTCGTTCTTCCACGCCGGTTCGATCTTGAGGCCACCGCTGTCCTTGCTGACTGCGAATTTGGTCAGGCCGATGGACGAGGAGGAGATGGTCACGGAGTTGTCCGCGAGGAGGGGTGTGAGCACGTGGCGCTTGGCCCCGGTCTTGACGGGCGTCTGCCAGAGGATTTTTCCGCTCGCCACATCCACGCCCATCAGTGAGTCGCCGGTGAGGTGGACAACCTGCCGGACGCCCGCGAGCGTCCCCACCATGAGCGAGGAATACGCGGTGTTTTCCTTGCCCGCTGTCCAGAGGACTTTGCCGGTCAGCTTGTCGAACGCGACGAGCGTGCCCTTCGTCGGGCTGCCCACGGGGACGAAGACGCGGTTGCCATCGATGACCGGCGAGCCGTTGTTACCGTGGCGGCGCGAGGCAGTCTCCTTGGCCTCGGGCGCGTTGCTCTTGTTACCGAGGAAGGGCGCATCCCAATCCGTCGCGAAGCTGGTCTTCCAAACAACCTTGCCATCCGCCAGCGCGAGGCAGCGGAACTCGCCCTTGCAGGTCTGCGTGTAGACGCGGTCGCCGTCCACCAGCGGCGTGCAGCGCGGGCCGGCACCGTAAGCGTTGTCGAACGGCTCGGACTCGCCGACCGCCGTGTGCCACAGCTCCTTGCCGGTCTTGATGTCCACCGCGTGCGCGACTTCCTGGCCGGCCTGTTCATCGAGATAAATCAGTTTGCCGCCAACGACGATGGGCGAGGCCTGGCCGTTGCCGACGGGGATGGTCCAAAGCGTCTTGGGTTCCTTGGGCAGCGCGGCGAGGGAGAAGCTGGCGTGGCCATCGCGGTTGGGGCCGCGCCACTGCGCCCAATCGGCGGCGTTGAGGCTGGTGGTGGTGAAAGCAGCGGCAAGGAAGAGCAGGTTTTTCATGTGTGTCGGCGCGGATACTGACGGAGGACGATGTGCTGGCAATCAAGTTCCCTCAGGCGCGAAGGCAGTGCGGTGAGTCGCAATTTAATCTTCGTTGGGACTGGGGCGGTGAGCGTGTGACGCCTCGCTTGGTGGGCACGACAGGACTTGAACCTGCAAGGATTTCTCCACTGGATCCTAAGTCCAGCGCGTCTGCCATTCCGCCACGTGCCCGAGAAGCGGGGCCATAGTTCCCTCACCTCGCGCGGGCGTCAACGGCTCGCGAGTGTCAGCGCTGGTTTGAATTCCGTTCGCGCGCCTGCTACAAACCGGGCATGGCTTTGACACTCTCGCCGGAAGAAACCCGTATCTTAGGCTGCCTCATCGAGAAGGAGCGCACCACACCAGACCAGTATCCGCTCTCCCTCAACAGCGTGACGACGGCTTGCAACCAATCCACGAACCGCGACCCGGTGACGTATTACGACGACCGGGTCGTTGCGCTGGGATTGGATGACCTGCGCGGCAAAAAGCTCGTGATTCAGCTCTGGGGGGCCGGTTCGCGCGTGCAGAAGTTCCGTCACAACTTGCTCGATGCCTACGAGCTGAAGCCGCGCGAAGTCGCGCTGCTGTGTGTCCTGCTGTTGCGTGGCCCGCAGACGCTCAACGAGCTGCGCATCCGCGCGGAACGGATGCACGCCTTCGCCAACGCCGGCGAGGTCGAGGAGTGTTTGGTCGGGCTGGGTGAGGGCTTGGAGCCGCTCGTCCGCGTGCTCCCCGCGCGTTCCGGCCAGAAGGAAAACCGTTTCGTGCAACTGCTCTCCGGCGAGCCGGTGTTCGAGGCGCCCACGGCTGCCGAACCACTTGCGATTGTCGTGTCAGGCCCGACGCGGGTGGAAGCGCTTGAGGGCGAAGTCGCCACGCTCAAAGCGGAAGTCGCAGTCATGCGCGAGGAGTTCGCGCGCTTCCGCAAGCAGTTCGAGTGACGGCGAATGAGCAGGTGGGCAGGTGGGCCGGTGAGCAGGCGGGAAAGCGAGCAAGTGTCCGTCCGTGCCCTCTCACTCTCTCCCTTTCCCACCTGCTCACCGGCTCCCTTTCCCCTCCTCCTCGTTGACAAGCTTCCGGCCAACACGGACAACTCCGCGCATGACAAAAGTCGCGATCGTCGGAGCCTCCGGTTACTCGGGTGAGGAACTCGTCCGCCTGCTGCTCTCGCATCCACACGCGGAGTTGGTCGCCGTCACCTCGCGTCAGCAAGCCGGGCAGACCGTCGCGCAGGTGTTCCCGAAGTTCGCCAGCCACCCGCGTGCGCGGGCGCTGCGTTTTGTGGAGCCGGACGCCGCTCTGCTCGCCCAGCAGGCCGAGGTTGTCTTCCTCGCGCTGCCGCACGGTGTGGCGGCGGAATTCGCAGTGCCACTGCTCAAGGCCGGTGCCCGCGTGATTGACCTGAGCGCGGATTTTCGGCTCAAGAGCGCGGCCATCTACAAAGAGTTTTACGCGCACGACCATCCCGCGCCCGAGCTGCTCGCGAACTCCGTTTATGGCTTGCCGGAAGTTCACCGCGCCGCCATTCGGGGTGCGACGCTCGTCGCCTCGCCCGGCTGTTATCCCACGAGCATCCTGCTCCCGACGTTGCCGCTGCTGCGCGCCGGCCTCATCAAGCCGCAGGGCATCATCGCCGATTCCATGAGTGGCGTCAGCGGCGCGGGGCGGAAGGCGGATGTGGATTATCTTTTCGTCGAGTGCAACGAAAGCGTGCGCCCCTATGGCGTGCCCAAGCACCGGCACTTGTCGGAGATTGAGGAGCAGCTCGCGCTTGCGGCAGGACTGCCGGTGACGGTTCAATTTACACCGCACCTGATCCCGGTGAACCGTGGCATCCTCACAACTCTCTACCTTGCGCCGGCGAAACACTTCTCGACCGCTGACGAAGCCGCCGCGCTCGGCGCGCAAATCACCGCGTGCTACGCGGCGGCGTATGCGAGCGAGCCGTTCGTGCGCGTGCTGGAAGGTAAAGCGCTCCCGGACACGAAAAACGTCGTGGGCACCAACGTCCTCGAGCTTGCGTGGCGGCTCGACCCGCGCACGGGCCGGCTGTTGGTGATGAGCGCCGAGGACAACATCGTGAAAGGCGCGAGCGGCCAGGCCGTGCAGAGTTTTAATGTGATGTGCGGCTACCCGGAGACGGCGGGGCTGATCTGAGGGGGGAGTTGAGAATCGAAGGTTGAAAGTTGAGAGCGGGGCGTTTGCTTCCGACATCTTTCGGAGCGCTCAGGGCTGGCTCCTTCGCCGAGTTCGTTGCCTCCACGCGCAGCCGCCGATAGGGTGCCAGACACGATGCGGTTCAAATCAGAAATCAAGTTCGCCCTTTTCGCTGTGCTCGCTCTCGCGGGTTGGACCTTGTTGGCGTGGCGCCTCGGCTGGCACTCGGACACGTTCGAGCACGCGCAGCATGCGGGGAAGTATGGCCCAGCGGTCTTTGCGATCTGTATTTGGCTGGCGGTGCGGGAGCGGCGGGAGCGGCGGCAGGCCGGGGTCATTGAGTTCGGCGAGGCCTTTCAGACGGGCATGATCGTGAGCGCCATCGCGGCGTTCGCGAACGGTGCGTTCATCGCCTTCTACAGCCGGGTGCTGAACCCCGGCTGGCTCCAGCGCGCGTGGGAATGGCAGAAGGCCGGGCTGATCGCGGGCGGGGCGAAGGAAAGCGAACTGGGCCGCCACGAGGCCATCGCCACCACCTCGCAGATGTTGATCTCCCAACTTCTGCTCGAGCCCATCCGCACCATCATCATGGGGATGATCATCACCACGGCCATCGCGGGCATCCTGCGGCGAAAGCAGGAGTAGAGCGCTCCGTAGCCGTCGAGGTGCGGCGGCGGAGTGGCTTGTGGTGTCGGTTCCGCCTCCTGACCTCGGCGGCTATAACTTGGGGCTTGTTCACGGCGTGCGCTGAAACACGCGCACGTAGTCCACGAGCATCCGCTGCGGGAAGACGGTTTGTGCATCGGGCGGTCCCGGCCAATTGCCGCCGACGGAGAGGTTGAGGAGGAGGTGGAACGGTTGATCGAAGGGCGCGGGGAATGGCCCGCCCTCGCTGCGCCACTTCGTCTGTGTCGAGACGAGTTGTCCGTCCACATACCAACGGAAGGCATCGTGCTCCCACTCCAGTGCAAAGAGGTGGAAGTCGTCGGCGAAGGTGCCTCTGGGCAACGCGTAGGGTTTCCCGGCGGATTGCTGCCGCGGCCATTTGCCGCCGAAGTGCAGCGTGCCGTGGATTTGGTGCGGCTCGTGCCCAATCAACTCCGCGATGTCAATTTCCCCACTGGCTGCCCACGGCCCGTATTTGTCAGCCGTGGGCAGCATCCAAATCGCCGGCCACATCCCGCGTCCACGCGGGAGCTTCGCCCGCACTTCGATCCGGCAGTAAGTCCAGTCCGCGCGGTGCTTGGTGCGGATGCGGCCCGAGGTGAACATGCGCGTCTGGCCCGCGAGGGCGAACAGTTCCCGGCGCGCCTCGATGACCAGATGTCCGCCCTCCACGCGCACGTTCTCCGGCCGGTCCACGAAGAATTGCTGCTCGTTGTTGCCGCCGCCGTGAGCGTTTTCCTCCACTGCCCATTTGGTGAAGTCCAGTTTCGGCCCCTCGAACTCATCGGCCCAGACGAGCTTCCACGGGAGTGGCGCGGCGGCGGGAGATTTCAGCACGCACGCGAAGGCAAGCGAGAGGACGACAAGGACGCGGATGAGCATGGGTCATAGGGTAGTGGGCGGGCTTCGCGTGGCAAGGACAGGGGCGGAGGAAAAGCGGCGCTGGTGAACGGCTGACAGCCAGAAACCAACGACGCGTTATCGCTTCGGTTGCGAGCCCGAACTGGGGTTTCCAGCAAGCGCGTGCTGGGGAGCAAAAAACCACTGACAAGCGCCGGGCGATTGCGTTCACTCACCGCGCATTTGCGGCGCGCAGCGGTCACGAGCGCGTCCGTGAGCCAACCATTTTCCGCCATGCCCAAACGCACTGACATCCACAGCGTCCTCATCATCGGCGCCGGCCCTATCATCATCGGGCAGGCGTGCGAGTTCGACTACTCCGGCACGCAGGCGTGCAAGGCTCTCAAAGAAGAGGGCTACCGCGTCGTCCTCGTGAACTCCAACCCGGCCACCATCATGACCGACCCGGAGTTCGCCGACCGCACCTACATCGAGCCCATCACGCCCGAATGCGTGGAGAAGATTATCATCCGCGAGAAGGAAGCGATGAAGGCGATGGGCGCGACGGGCAAGCTCGTCCTGCTCCCCACCCTCGGCGGCCAGACGGCGCTCAACACCTCGATGGCACTGAACAAGAACGGCGCGCTCGCCCGGCACGACGTGGAGATGATCGGCGCGAAGCCCGAGGCGATTCACAAGGGCGAGGACCGCTTCGCCTTCAAGGAACTCATGTTGAGCATCGGCCTCGACGTGCCCATCTCCGGCGTCGCGCACAACATGGACGAAGCCCGTGCGGTGGCGGAGAAGATTGGCAAGCTGCCGCTCATCATCCGGCCCGCGTTCACGCTCGGCGGCACCGGCGGCGGCATCGGTTACAACCGCGAAGAGTTCGAGGAGATCGCCAAGCGCGGCATCGAGCTTTCCCCCGTGAACGAAATCCTCATCGAAGAATCCCTCCTCGGCTGGAAGGAATACGAGATGGAAGTGATGCGCGACAAGGCCGACAACTGCGTGATCATCTGTTCCATCGAGAACTTCGATCCGATGGGCGTTCACACCGGCGACAGCATCACCGTCGCGCCCATCCAGACGCTGACCGACAAGGAATTTCAGATCATGCGCGACCAGAGCTTCGCGGTGATCCGCGCCGTGGGCGTCGAGACCGGCGGCTCGAACATCCAGTTCGGCGTCAGCCCGGAGGACGGCCGCATGGTCATTATCGAGATGAACCCGCGCGTCAGCCGCAGTTCCGCGCTCGCCTCCAAGGCCACCGGCTGTCCCATCGCGAAGATCGCCGCCAAACTCGCCGTCGGCTACCTGCTCGACGAACTCAAGAACGACATCACGCGTGAAACTCCCGCGAGCTTCGAGCCGAGCATTGATTACGTTGTCACCAAGATTCCGCGCTTCGCCTT
>CALQJI020000116.1 GCA_943330855.2 Klebsiella pneumoniae | reverse complement strand
GCACGCCGGGATGGATCCCTACGAGTTGAAGAAAAGGATTGAGACCAAGCTGAAGAAATTCTTCACTGCCTTGGGTAAACTAGATCGTGAGTCAACGAAGACCTGACGGTCCCCTGCCCCCGGTAACATTTAGCCGTGAGTCAATACGGAATTGCTGTGTCGAGGGATTGTTGACAGAGGTGCGTGCGAGTGGCCGACAGCGCCCATTTTCCCATTCTGCAATTTTCCGACTTGTTCGAGGCGTGGAGAGTTGCTTTCGTTTCCTTACAACAACGCGACGAACAACATGGCAAACGGAAAACCTGCAACAAACGGCAAGCCCTACAGCGGGAAATCGTTTACCAAGCCCATCAACTTCTTCTGCGCTGCGACGGACGCACGGGAGGTTTTCATCACCGGGGATTTCAACGCTTGGAATCCTACGTCGCATCCGATGGAACGGTCGCCAGACGGGAGCTGGATTGTTCAGGTGCCGCTGGCGCACGGGCACCACCGTTACTGGTTCGTCGTGGATGGTGTGCCGACGCTCGACCCGCGCGCGCAGGGGATCAGTCGTAACGAGAAAAACGAGCGGGTGTCGCTGATGTCGGTGAGCTGAACCGCGATCAGGGATTTGCCACAAAGAGGCACACGAAGGCTCAAAAGAGAGCTCTTGGTTCCCGACTCTTCGCTGCGTGACTCCTTGTGGCTATTCCGCCCCCTGAATTTCCTTCGCCGTTTTGTTCGCAGCGCGGCGTTCGGAGAAGAAGCTCAGGAGCATCGCGCGGCATTCCTCCTCGCGGACGCCGCGCGTGATGTCGCACTGGTGGTTGAGGCCGGGGAATTGCAGGAGGTTTAACGCGCCGCCCGCAGCGCCGCCTTTCGCATCGCTGACGCCGAAGACGACGCGCGTGAAACGGACGTGGACGATCGCGCCGGCGCACATGGGGCAGGGCTCCTTGGTGACGTAGAGCGTGCAGTCGTTGAGCCGCCAGTCGCCGACGGCTTCCTCGGCTTGCGTGATGGCGAGCATCTCGGCGTGGGCGGTGGCGTCTTTGAGCAACTCCACTTGGTTGAAGGCGCGGGCGATGATGCGGCCGTTCCGCACGACGACCGCGCCGACGGGGACCTCTTCGGCTTGGTAGGCACGGGCGGCGAGACGCAGTGCTTCGCCCATGAAGTAATGGTCGCTGTGCAGGTCAATGATGGGCTCGTCGGTCACGGCGGGAGGAAAGCACGAAGGCGCGTGGATGGACACGAATTTACGCTGCTGGATTTACGTTTTCCGACGAAGGCAGGGCAGCGTTTGAAATTGACGGAAACCGCCTCCTTACCTCGGAGGCCACGGGGCTACTGCGGCAGTTGCAGGTGGATCACGCCGCTGTGGGTCTGGCCGAGGAAGTAGCCGGAGGTCCAGCCCCGCTTCTGGAGCAGGGCGGCGCGGAATGATGTCTCCTGCTTCGTCGTCGGGTGGATGAAGCTGCCTTCCACGAATCCGGAGTCGGGCCGTAAATTCCAGTTGAACTGTTGGACGGTCAGGTTCAGCGATGTGCCGTTGTTGCCCAAGACCACCTTGTCGAGATCGCCGCCGCTCAACATTCCGCCGATGGCGCGGCCGCCGCTGCTGCCTTTGGTAGTCGGTGTGTAGAGGTTACCGAAGAGGTGGCGGCGCGTGGAGAAGCCGCCGGGGTAGTAGCGGTCTTGCGGCGCGAGCGGTTTGTGCCAGATGACTTCGCCGAACGCGTCGAGGTTCGGATCCTTTGAGACAGTGATCCAGCCCAGGATCATGCCGCGTCCGCCTGCTAACGGGACGTGGAGGGGCCAGAGTCCGTTGCGGGCCATGATGGCCTCGTGCCGCACGGGTGTGCCGTCGGGCAGGTCGCCGGAGAAGGACACCCGGCCCGCGCCGTTCACGACAATCTCGCCGAACGCATCGCCCGCTGGGCTATTCAAGGAGTTCGTGGGGCTGGGCATGACGAACGTGTAACGGCCAGCCAGCGGGGTCACGGAGGTCTGCCCGTCATAAACCTTCCGGTAGGCGAACATTTCGATGGCGGTCCCGTCGTCATCGAAGCGCCCCATCAGGCGCTCGCCCGCAGTCGTCTCCAGTTGCAGCGAGAGTGTGACCGGCGACTGTCCGGCGCGAGTGACGGTGGCGGTCGCCTGGCCGTTGGCGTCGAAGCGCGCGGTCAGCGGGTGACTCGCGATGCCCTGCCGCAGGAAGCCGGTGAACGAGCCGTCCGCCGCCACCTCGATGGCGAAGAACCCGCACTTGGTCGGCAGGAGTGAAGTGGTCGGATACACCAGCCCGTTGAACACGCCGTGCGCGAAGCTCGTGATGCGCGGTGCGAAATTCGCTTCGACGAGGAGGTTCGATTGCATCGTGAAGGGCAGCGTGGCTGCGGTGCCGGTCACGCTCCCGCCCCAGCCCGTGAACACGTGGCCCGCCGCCGGAGTGGCCTGAAGCTCGTAAGCCCCGCCGATGTCGAGCTGCCGTCCGCCCCAGTCCGGCGTCACGGTGCCCGCGCCGTTCACGCGCACTGTCAGCACGCTGGGCACGGAATAAAACAACGAGCGCAGGAGCGGCGGGGATTCGTTACTGGCTTGGTCCACAGCGCGGACACGGATGTAGTTCGGCCCGGGGCGGGCGGCGCTTTGGAAGGACCAGTTGTCCGTGCCCTGTGCGGGTGCCCACGGGCCGTTGTTGACGGAAACTTCGACGCGTGACACGGCGAGATTGTCGCGGGCCGCGCCTTGCAGGGTAAACACCGGCGCTGTCAGTCGCGCGCCGTCAGCGGGCGAGAGAATGGCGACCTCGGGCAACTCACGCTCCAGGTTGTAGGCAAACTGGAAGTTCGCGGAGAGCACCGTGCCCGTGCGCATGACGAAGCGGAGCACGGGAGAATTGGTCTCGATGGTGCCGGTCCAGCCGAGGAAGACCGCGCCGCGCCCGGGCTGCGCTTCGAGTGTATAAGTCTGGCCGACTTCGAGTTCCGCGCCGTTCAGGTCAGGGGCCACGCGGCCTGCGCCGGTGGCGTAAACGCGCAGGACAGTCTTGATGCGGGTCTGGATGAGTTCGATGGCTGGGCCGCTTGGCAAGTCGGTGACCAGCCCTTGCGTGCCGGTCTTGCCGGGGCGCATCTCGCGCACCTCGCGTGGGGGCGCGGGCGGCTGTGGCATGCCGGGGACGTTGGTCTGCATCGCCTGGGCGCGGGAGAGGAAGAGGGAGTTCTGGCCGGTGACCGGCTCATATTGCACACGAGGGAAGTTCGTGGTGGTTATGCCGGCGGGAGCGAGGCCGGGGGGGATTTCCGCTTGCACCTGTGCCGCTGCTTTTGGATCTCGAGCCACGGGGCGTTGCTGCGGCTGCTGCGCTGGCGGTTGTTGCGGCTGAGGCCGCGACACGAACGGGCGCTGTGCGCCTGGCGGCGGGGCCTGCTGACCTTCCTGATCTTTTCTGCTGCGGATGAAGAAGCCTCCGACGCGTGACCAAAAACCGGGGCGCTCCGGCGCGGCTTCGACCACGGGCTCGGCGATGACCTCAGCGACGGGTTGTGCCACGGGTTGCGGGAGGGGTGGTTGCGGGACTGCGGTCTGGACGAACTGTGGCTGCGCCGGGGCAGGGGCCTGCGCTGCTGCTGCGCGTTGCTTGAGCATCTCGATCTGCTCCGCGAGCGGGTCCACCGTCGGCTGCGTCGGCGAGAAGAACGACGGGGCAGGGGAGGGGGGCGCGGCGGGGCGGACGAGTGTGGCCGAGTCGGAAATTATCTTGAGCGGCACACCGGGAGCGGAGGCGACGGGGGCGGTTACCGCAGGGGCCGTGATTACCGGGGCGGTCACCACGGGCAGCGGGGTTGGGGCCAGGGGGGTGGGAGTGGGGAGGAACACGACGGCTTCCGGCTGGACGGCGGGCACGGGAGCGGTGGGGGCTTCAGCGCTTTGCTTCGGAGTGGACGTGCCGAAGCTGAAGAGGCGGCGGAAGAAGCCCGGCTCGGATTTTTGGCGCTCGGCTTCCGTGCGGCGGTGTTCGGCGGCCTGCTCGCGGGCGGCTTCGCGGGCCTGCCGTTCAGTTTCCTCGCGGGCAGCCTTTTCGGAGTTGGCCAAAACTTTGCGGGCAATGTCTTGTTCCTTGGCACGGTGCCGGGCGGCATCAGCGGCGGCTTTTTCCTCGGCGGCGGTTTTGGCGTTGGTCTCGGTGAGCTTGCGGGCAGCTTCGGCTTGTTCTGCGTCTTGTAGCAACTTGGCTTGGCGCGCGGCTTCCATCGCGGCACGTCGCTCGGAGTCGGCTTGTGCCTTGGCTTGCATTGCGGTTTCCGCGTCGGCTTTGCGTTGGGCGGCTTGGGCTAGTTCGGATTCCGCCAACAGGCGTTTCGCCTCGGCGAGATCAGCGGCTTGCTTCGCTGCGGTGCGCTGCTCGGACTCGCGTTTGGCGAGGCGGGCCAACTCGGCTGCTCCGATGGCTCGGCGGGCTTCGTCGGCTTCCTGGACTTTACGGGTCTCGCCAGCTTCTTTGAGGATGCGCTTGTTGTCCTCAACGGCACGCTTGGTCTGATCGATCTCCGCTTGGGCGTCGGCTTTGGCTTTCGCTTCGGCAGTCTTGCGCTCGGCGTCTTGTTGCAGCTTGGTTAGGCGGGCGGTCTCCATCGCGGCCTTGCGGTCGGCCTCGGCCTGTATCTTTGCTTCGGCAGTCTGGCGAGCGGCTTCGACCTCCTTCGCTTTGCGTTCGGTCTCCTGCTGGGCCTTCGCGAGGCGTTCGCTGTCCTCGGCGGCTTTGCGAACTGCGACTTCGCGCAAGCCAGCGTAGCGTTTCGCGTTGCGGGCGAGGTCGCTGGCGGAAATGGCGCGGCGAGCGTCCTCCTGCTCTTGGGCCTTGCGGGCCAAGGCGGCGTCTTTCAGAACGCGGTCGTTGTCGGCGAGCATCTTGCGGTTTGCTTCGGCCTCGGCCTTTTGCCCGGCGAGCTGTGCGGCTTTCGCATCCTTTGCGGTTTTGGCGTCGGCGTCGGCCTGGGCTTTTGCGAGCCGCTTTGTTTCGGCGGAGGGGGAAGGTTGCTTGGGCGCGACGGGGGCGGGCACGAGGGCGGTCTTGGTGCGGGCAGTGGCGTCCTTCTTCGCGGTGATGGCCAGCTCACGGGCGGCTTGCGCGCGCGCGAATTCCTCGGCGGCGGCGGCTTTGCTGGTGACGGCGATGGGCTTGGTGTCTTCGACAGGGAAGGCCGGGCTGACGAAGGGGCGCAGGGGTTGGGCAAGCGCGCCATCAAATTCCACGAAAGCGGTCTGGCGGGTGTCGCCACGGAATTTTGCCCACGCGCCGGGAGCCAGTCCCGCACTGCCTTTTACGGCATAGAAGCGTTTATTCCAGCCGCCGAAGTAGAGGGCGCCAGTGGGGGCGATTGCGGGCGATGAGGAGATCGCCGAGTCCGTCGCGAACTCCCATGCTTTGCTGGCGTCCGCAGTGACTGCGTAGAAGCTGTTGTCGTAGGAGCCGAAGTAAATCGTGCCGTCGCTGCTGACTGCGGGCGTGGAGCGCACCCAGCCGCCGGTCGTGAAGGTCCAGCGCTTGAAGCCATCCGGCGCGAGCGCATAGAGCTTGCGGTCATCCGAGCCGATGTAGATGACGCCATCCGGCCCGACCGCCGCCGAGCCGCGGACCGCTGCGCCGGTGGCGAAGGTCCATTTCTTCTGGCCGCTGGGCTTCACCGCATACACGTGGCCGTCGAAGGCGCCGAAGTAGATTGTCCCGTCCGGTCCGATCGCGGGGGAGGAATTTACCTTGTCTCCGGCTTTGAACTGCCACTTGCGCTTACCTGCTAAATCCACGGCGTAGAGCGTGCCGCTCAAGGAGGTGACATATACCGTCCCGTCCCGGCCGACTGCGGGCGAGGCCACGAGCGCATCGTCAGCGGTGAACTCCCAGCGCTTCGTCCCGTCGGGGTTGACCGCGTAGAGCGTGTTCTGCATCGAGCCGAAATGAATCGCTCCGTCGAGGCCGATGGCCGGGGAGGAGACGATTTTACCGTTCGAGCGGAAGCGCCATTTCTCCACGCCGTCTGCGCCCACCGCGTAGAGGTGGCCGTCCATCGAGCCGATGACCACTGAGCCATCCGCCGCGATGGCCGGCGAGGACACGAGCGCGTCCCCTGTAGCGAACTCCCATTTGCCGCTGCCCAGCGGCTCGAAGGCGTAGAGCTTGCCGTTGTCCGCGCCGAAATAAACCGAGCCGTCCGCGCCGAGTGCGGGTGATGACTGGATGGGATGGCCGACGTAAAACTCCCAGAGTTTGGTGCCGGCGGGCTGGTCGAACGCGCTGACGAGGCCCAGCAGTAAGAGCGCGGCGGGCAGGAATTTAGCGTTGTTTCTCATGCGAATGGGCAGCGGTGCACACCGCCGCAACTGCTTCTATTTCTGATGCGCTGATTACTCCTCTGCGGGAGGAGATTATCAAGATTTAACGCCCCCGCCTTTGGGGTAACGGGCGTGGCACAAGTCGTCACGCACAAGTCGTCACGCTTGACTCTGCGGCGGCACTTGCGGCAGATACGCGCATGATTCATGTCCTCGCCACGATTGAAGTTCAGCCCGGCCAGCGCGATGCCTTTCTCCGGGAGTTCCACGCGCTCATGCCGCTGGTCCACGCCGAGCACGGCTGCCACGAGTATCGCCCGGCGGTCGACTGCCCCACGAACATCCCCGTCCAAACCCGCATCGGTGACGACACCGTGGTCATTATCGAGCAGTGGTTCGATGTCGCCGCACTCGAAGCGCACCTTAACGCTCCGCACATGGCTGACTATCGCGTGAAGGTGAAACCGTTCGTGAAAGGGGTAACACTCCGCGTGCTCCAACCGGCTTGAGGCGACGGCGCGTCTCTCAACGCGTCAGTTTCAGCGTGTGAGAAAGCCATCTCACATCGGTCGGCCAATCACAGCCCTGTCGGGTGGTCGAGGAAGCTCCACGACACGCGAAATTTCTGCGCGAGGTGCGCTGCGAGCGCCTTCACGCCGAAGGTCTCCGTCGCGTAGTGCCCGCCGTAGAGGACGTTCAGGCCCAGTTCCTCGGCCAAGGCGAAGGTCCAGTGCGGCCCCTCGCCGGTGATGAAGGTGTCCACGCCTTCTGCAGCCGCTTTCTTCAGTTCCGCCCCGGCCCCGCCCGTCACGATGCCGATGCGGCGACATTGCTTTGCGCCGCCGGGAAGGAGAGTCGCTTGAAAGCCTGTCACGCGTCCGAGTCGGGCCAGAAGTTCGTTGAGGCTCACGTTCGTCGTAGTCTGAAGTCCTATGTGCGCGCCCTTCTCGAAGAAGAAGGGTTTGAGTTTCTTGAAACCCAGCGCGGCGGCGAGTTGGGCGTTGTTGCCCAGCTTCGGATGCAAGTCCAGTGGCAGATGCGAGCTGTAGATGGCGAGGTTGTGCGCGATGAGGAGACGCTGGAGTTCGCGGCGCTGCCCGGTCCAAGGCACCGAGTCGCTCCAGAACAAGCCGTGATGAACGATGAGCAAATCCGCCTTCGCCGCGATGGCGAGCTTCACGGTGGCGAGGCTCGCGTCCACCGCTGCCGCGATGCGCGTGACGCGCCCGTCGTTCTCGACTTGGAGGCCGTTGTGGGCGCGGTCCCAGTCGTTCACCTCGGCGGTGCGTAGGAGCGTGTCGCAGTGGCGGACAAGGGCGGTGAGCGGGGCGATTGCCATGCGCGGAGGAAACCACAGATCCCGCCCCAACGCACGCCCTGACCTACCGAGATGCCGATTGACGCGAAGTGATGGCCGCCTAGATTTAAAGGAGTCAAACAAACCGCTTATGCGCCCACTTGCCTCCCTGACTCGAAGCGTCGGCTTCACCCTGATTGAACTCCTCGTGGTCATTGCCATCATCGCGATTCTGGCGGGGATGCTCTTGCCCGCGCTGTCGAAGGCCAAGGCCAAGGCCAAGGGCATCCAATGCCTGAACAACAACCGCCAGATAGCGCTGGCGTCGAAGCTGTATCTGGATGACAACGACAACACCTTCGTATTTTTGTGGCGGCAAGGGCCAAATCTGCCAGAGGAGCCGGCCTTGGCGGATCGCCTGCTCCAAGCCGGCGGCGTCGGGACGGTCTGGTGGCCGGACAAGTTGAGCCGCTACATTCCGAATCAGGCCAAGTCGTTCAACTGCGTGGCACTCATGCAGGACAGCACGACTTCAGCGGGCGGGGCCAGCAGCATCCACAAGCTCGGCATCGGCATGAACCATCCTGAGTTCGGCCTCACTTCACCTGTAGGTGCAACCGCCCGTATCCGCGAAGTCCAAGTAAGCAAGCCCGCTGACACGCTCGTGTTTTCCGATGCCGGCCGGGTGAGCAACCCAGCCGTCGTTGACCCCGACCTCTGGGAGGAAGTTCAGCAGACGGGCCATGTCTATATGCGCGTCCCTTCCAACGGCATCAACTTCACCACCTCGGACCCGGTTCGCATGATCGCCCGGCACAACAAGCGAGCACCGGTGGGTTTCGTGGATGGCCACTCTGATCTGATGAAGCCCAGTCAGACTGGCATGGAGGCTACTACGTTGGCCGGCGACCCGCGGGCGCTGTGGGACAAGCTGTAACTGCGGCGGGGCCACCTTCCCAAAAACACCATGCGCCTTCTGTTTGTTTGCCTGCTCTGTGTCGCGACGTTGTCCGCGTGCCGGAAAAAACCTGCGCCCGTGCCCGCCGCTCCCGCCGTGGACACGGCCAATGCCAAAGAGCCGACGCTCAACGAGCTGAACGATGCGGTTCAAGCGTGGTTCACGTCGCGTGGACAAGCCCCGGCCAGCCTCGAAGAACTAGCGAAGGCGCGGTTCATCTCGAAAGTGCCGATACCTCCTCCTGGCCGCCAATATGTGATTGATGCGGAGAACCTCCGGGTGATCGTGCGCTAGCTGAGCGTCATTGACTTTGTAATTCCCGTCACGGATCCCCACCTTCCGCCAGTGACCAGCCCACTCGCCCTGCTTCTCTACGAACGCCTGCTGCCCGGCAGCGCGCTGGGCAACAAACTGCGCGACCAGGGCTATCGAATCCAACATCTCACGGACGCCGCCAGCCTCGCCCCCGCCGCCGAGCGGGAGAAGCCGCTGGTCGTCTTCGTGGACCTGGAGTTGAAGAACTCGGACACCTGCGCGGCCATCCAGTCGGTCAAAGCCACGCCAGGAACTGCCCACCTGCCCATCCTCGCCTTCAGCAGCCCGCGCCATGAGAAGCTTCAAGCCGACGCGCTCGCCGCTGGGGCCACGCTCATCGCGAGTGACGAAGCCATCCTCGCCCAACTCCCCGCGATGCTCGACCAAGCGATGCTGGTGGAGTGAGGCCGAAGTTGAGAGTTGTAGGTTGAAAGTTGAAAGTTGATTGCTTCGGTCGGCCTCGGCCACGCTGTCCCCACTGATTACTGAACACTGAACACTGATTACTTTCCCAATCATGCCCCCCCCCTCCATCACCCTCGGCCAAGGTATCCACGTCCTGCATCTGTTCTTCCGCGTTGACCGCGTCCGCTGGGCCGCGCTGCCGACGGGCGAGTCCGCCGCCACCCACGCGCGACTCGAAGCCATCGCCACGAAGTTCGCCGGTCCCGCCGCGCCGCGCGTGGCGACCTACGCGGGCGTGGGCGGCAAGGCGGACTTGGGCTTCATGATTTACGCCGCCGAGTTGCAGCAACTCAGCGCGATGCAGCGCGAGGTGGAGCTGGCCTTTCCCGCCGGCGCGTTGCAGTTGGTTTACTCCTACCTCAGCGTCACCGAGTTGCCGGAATACGTCACGACCGAGGACGACATGAAGCGGATGATTCAGCACGGTGAACGCAAGCTCCAGCCCGGCACGCCGGAGTTCGACGAGGCCTTCGCCGCCGCCAAGACGCGCAACGACGAATATAAACACTACCGCCTCAACCCCGAGCTGCCCGACTGGGAAATTATGTGCTTCTACGGCATGACCAAGAAGCGCGACCTTGCCGACAACTGGTATATGCTCGACTTCGACACGCGCAAAAAGCTGATGGGCAGCCACGCGAAGACGGGGCGCAAATACGCCGGTCGCATCTCCCAGCTCATCACCGGATCCACTGGCATGGACGAATACGAGTGGGGCGTGACGCTCATCGCGCACCAGCTCGATGCCGTGAAGGAAATCATCTACGAGATGCGCTTCGACGAGGTGAGCGCTCGCTTCGGCGAGTTCGGCCCCTTCTACATCAACCTGCGGCTCCAGCCGGCGGACTTGTGGGAGCATCTGAAGTTGTGACGACGGACTTGTCCCATGTCCCAAGTCCCAAGTCCCAAGTCCCCGAGGGTGGCCGCACGTCGCAGTCTTCGACGTTGGACCTTGGACCAATCGACTTTGGACCCATCACGTCTCTCTACCTCCACGTCCCCTTCTGCGCGCACAAGTGCGAGTATTGCGCGTTTTACTCCGCCGTGCCGAAGGAGGATTTGGTCAGCCGCTACGTCAACGCGCTGGTTCGGGAACTGGAGTTGGTCGCGCATGAGTTGAAGCCGCGCACGGTGTTCTTCGGCGGCGGCACGCCGTCGCTGCTGAACCTCAAGCAGTGGGAGCAAATCCTCAAAGCCTTCGAGCGGTTCGGCCTGCTCGGCGCGGAGGAATGGACCGTCGAGTGCAACCCCGCCACCGTCTCCGCCGACAAGGCCAAGCTCCTGCGCGACTACGGCGTGAACCGCGTCTCCATGGGCGTGCAGTCGCTCGACGAGCGGTTGCTGGAGCGGCTCGGGCGCATCCACAGCCGCGAGCAGGTCTTCAAGTCCTTCGACACGCTGCGCACCGCTGGCTTCGCGAACATCAACGTGGACCTCATGTTCGCCATCCCCACGCAGACGATGGACCACTGGCGTGCCACGCTCCGCGACGCCCTCGCCCTCGGCAGCGAACATCTCTCCTGCTACGAGGTCATCTACGAAGACGACACGCCGCTCTTCGCGCAACTCCAAGCCGGTGAGTTCTCCGTGGACGAGGAGCTCACCGAGGCGATGTTTGAGGAGTTGGTCACAACGGTTGAGACGAACGGCTTCCGACAATACGAGGTAGCGAACTTCGCGCGCGACCGAGAACCTTCAACTTTCAACCTTCAACCTTCCACTCCCCCTTCGCTCGCTTGCCGCCACAACGTCAACTACTGGCGCGGCGGCCAGTTCCACGCCCTCGGCCCCAGCGCCTCCGGTTACGTGAGCGGCGTGCGCACAAAGAACTGGGCCAACACCCAGCTCTATTGCGAGCAACTGGAGAAGGGGGTCCGCGCCATCGAGCAGCGCGAGGAACTCCCGCCGCTCGCCCGCGCCGGCGAGATTGCCGCGTTCGGCCTGCGAATGAACGTGGGCTGGGGCTTCGAGGAGTTCACCGCCGCCGCCGGCTTCGACCTCCGCACCGAGTGGGCTGCCGACATGGACACGCTCATCGCCGAGGGATTCGCCACGCGCACCACCGAGCGTTTTCTCCTCACCCCGCGAGGCCTGCGTTTCGCGGACCATGCGGCGGAGAAATTTCTTCGCAGTTGAATTGCACTCCTATCCACCACGTCCGCTGCCAGTTCGCCGGACTATTTGGTTAGCCAAAGTCGGCGGCGTTGCGTGAAACCAGCACGGTTTTCCGCGGCAAATGCCCGAAGTTAAACTGAAAGACTAAGCGATGACGAACACGACTCAGGCCGCGACGGACGAAAAAGATTTGCAGTCAGTGGCCAAGCTCAAAGCCGCCACCGCCACCATCAAGAGCGAATTGAGCAAGGTCATTGTCGGCCAAGACGCCGTCATCGAGGAGACGCTCATCGCCATCTTCACGCGCAGCCACGCGCTGCTGGTCGGCGTGCCCGGCCTCGCCAAGACGCTCCTCGTCTCCTCGCTCGCGCAGACGCTGCACCTCGGCTTCAAGCGCATCCAGTTCACGCCCGACCTGATGCCCAGCGACATCACCGGCACCGAGGTCATCTACTCGGATCCTCTAACCAACGAACGCGCGTTCCGCTTCCTCAAAGGCCCCATCTTCTCGAACATCGTGCTCGCCGACGAAATCAACCGCACGCCGCCCAAGACGCAGGCCGCGATGCTCGAGGCCATGCAGGAGCGCAAGGTCACCGTCGGCGGCACGGACTACGCGCTGCCCAACCCGTTCTTCGTGCTCGCGACGCAAAACCCCATCGAGCAAGAAGGCACTTACCCGCTGCCCGAGGCCCAACTTGACCGCTTCATGTTCATGATTAACGTGGACTACCCGACCACGGCGGAAGAACTCCAAATCATGAAGATGGCCACCGGCGCGCCCATCGAGAAGCCCACCGCTGTTCTGACCGAGGAAGAGATTCTGGACCTCCAAGCCACCGTCCGCCGCATGCCCGTGGCCGACCACGTTTATCATTACGCCGAGCGCATCGTCCGTGTGACGCGCATCAAGACCCCGGAGGCGCTCGATTACTGCAAGAAGTTCCTCTCGTGGGGTGCCGGCCCGCGCGCCAGCCTGAACCTCATCCTCGCCGCGAAGGCCCGTGCGATGCTCAACGGACGGGTCCACGTGAGCTGCGACGACATCGCCGCCGTGGCCGCGCCCATCCTCCGCCACCGCATCATCCCGAACTTCGCCGCCCAGAGCGAAGGCATCACCGCCGACGACGTGGTGAAGAAGATTCTCGAGGCGATTCCGAAGGACCAGAAAGTCGGCTGAAATGTCGAAGCTTGAATGTCGAATGACGAATCCCGCGCCTAGCTGCCGCTTCGTTCGCCCCATTCTTCACTCTTCATTCTTCATTCTTCATTCCCCCTGATGGACGCCGCCACTCTCGCCACGCTCCTCGACCCCGTCGCGATTTCCCGCGCCGAGACGCTCGGGATGCACGCGCGTTATCTCGTCGAGGGCTACATGGCCGGCGAGCACAAGTCCCCTTACCACGGCTTCGCCATCGAGTTCGCCCAGCACCGCGAATACGCGCCCGGCGACGACCTCCGCTACCTCGACTGGAAGGTCCTCGGCCGCACCGACCGCTATTACATCAAGCAGTTCGAGCAGGAGACCAACTACGTCGCGCACATCCTCCTCGACGGCTCGGAGTCCATGAAATACGGCTCCGGCGGCTACACCAAGCTCGCCTACGGCAAGATGCTCGCCGCCTGCCTGAGCTACCTCATCCTCCACCAGCGCGATGCCGTGGCGCTGGACATCTTCGACAACGAGACCCGCGAATATCTGCCCCGCAGCAACAGCCACGCGATGATTCACAAAGTGCTCGCCACGCTCGCCGCGTTCGAGCCGACACGCCAGACGAACATCGCTGCCATCCTCCACGAGATGGCCCGCCAAGTCCGCCGGCGCGGCATCGCCGTCATCATCAGCGACCTCTTCGACGACGAGGAAAAAATCCTCGAAGGCATCCAGCACCTGCGCTTCGGCGGCAGCGAGGTCGTGGTCTTCCACCTGATGGACCCCGCGGAACTCGAGTTCAAGTTCAACGGCCTCGTCGAGTTCGTCGGCCTGGAGGCCATCCCGAACATCCTCACCCGCCCGCAGGAAATCCGCGCCAGCTACCAAGCTGAGGTCGAACGCTTCCGCACCACGCTGCGTCAGGGCTGCGAGAAGAATCACGTCCACTTCGTCCCCGTGAACACGGCGCAGCCGTTGCATGAAGTATTGAGCGGCTATCTGGCGTTCCGGTTGAAGACCTCAGTCAAATGAGCTTCCTCAACCCCTTCATGCTCTTCGGGGCCGGCGCCATCGCCGTGCCCATCATCATCCACCTGCTCAACCGCCGCCGCTTCCAGCGCGTCGTTTGGGCGGCGATGCGCTTCGTCAAGGTCTCCACCGAGAAGAACCAGCGCCGGATGCTCGTCGAGGACATGATTCTCCTCGCCATCCGCTGCCTCATGCTGGCTTTGCTCGCGCTCGCCGTCGCTCGCCCGGCGATGCGTTCCACCACCCACAACGTCTTCGGCCAGTCCAAGGTCACCGCCGTCATCGTCCTCGACAACTCCGCGAGCATGGGCGTCTCCGACGGCGTCCAGACGCGCTTCGACAAGGCGCGCAAAGTCGCCGAGCAAGCCGTGGACGCGCTCCCCTCCGGCTCCGCCGCCGCCGTCATCCTCGCCTCCGACATCGCGAAGGAAATCATCAAGGAGCCGACGCACGACCTCAACCTCGCGCGCAAAGCCGTCCGCGAAGCCCAACTCTCCGACCGTGCCACCGACCTCTTCCCCTCCATCGAAAAGGCACTCGAGACGCTCAAAGGCCGCTCCGCCATTCGCAAAGAAATCTACGTCATCACCGACGGCCAGCTCGCCGGCTGGCGGCAGCTCGGCGACATCCAGAAGACCTTGAAACAGGCCAAGGAGCAGACCGGCGAGCAAAACGTCGCCACCCACCTCGTCCTCGTCGGCGATGGCGAGGAACGCAATCTCGGCATCAGCGGCCTCGTCCTGAGCAGCGGTCTCGCGCCGCTGAACCGTCCGCTCCGCTTCGAGGCGCAAGTCGCCAACTACGGCAAGCAGGAAGCCAAGGACATCAAGGTCTCGCTGCTCGTGGACGGCGCGTCCGCCGATGACGTCACCATCCCCAGCATCCCG
>CALQJI020000115.1 GCA_943330855.2 Klebsiella pneumoniae | reverse complement strand
CCACCGTCCCGTCGCTCTGGAGCGCCAGACTGTGACCGCCCCCCCCCGCAATGGCCGTCACATTCGTCAGCCCGGCAGGCACCGTCGCCTGGCCCTGCCCATTGGCGCCCCACGCGACCACCGTCCCGTCGCTCCGGAGCGCCAGACTGTGATAGAAATCCGCCGTAATGGCCGTCACGTTCGTCAGCCCGGCAGGCACAGTCGTTTGACCGTCCCCATTGTAGCCCCACGCGACCACCGTCCCGTCGCTCTGGAGCGCCAGACTGTGATAGCCACCCCCCGCAATGGCCGTCACGTTCGTCAGCCCGGCAGGCGCAACCCTCTGGCCGAAACCATTGTTGCCCCACCCCAGGAGGCTCCAGTTGGTGACCCAAGTGATTCCAATGCCCGGCGGCAGCGCGAAGCTGGGGGCGGTGTTGACGGCGTGGGCGGCCTGCGTGCCCACCAGCAGCGTGAAGGCCGCCAGCACCGCTGAGCAGGTGAGGAAGGTCAAAGTTTTTATCATGCGAATGGCAAGGAAAACGGATTGCAGTATGCGAGGCAGGCGAACTCAGGGAGTCGGGGTTCCGGCCAGCAGCGTGGGCTCGCGCTGGACGCCGTCCGGGTAGAAATGGCGGGTCACGACCTCGCCGTGCTTCATCAGCGCCTCGGCCTTGAGACATCCGCTGGGATGCCAAGCGCGGGAGATACCGTGAGGCTTGCTGTCCTTGAACTCCGCCTCTGCTGCCAAGGTCCCCTGCTCGGTCCGCTGACGGCAAGTGCCCTGCTGCTGCCCGGCGACGAGCCGGCCTTCGGAACGCTTCTTTCCGTTCGGGTGCCAAATCGTGCGCGTCCCCTCGGGCCGGCCGTGCACGAACGGTTCGCTCAGTTCAACCACTCCGCTGGTGAACCGGCCTTCCGACCATCCGTGCAATTGTCCGTAAACCACCGCCGACCGCAGGCTCACTGCGCCGCCTTTGTGATGATCCGTCACCCAGCCGGTGAACGGGGTTGCCTCGCCCGGGCGATAGAAGCGTCCGAGGTGCTGCTCCAGTCGGAAGCGCGCCACGGAAGCCGGTGCGGCCTCAGTCGCCTCCGCTTCCGTCAGCGCCCGCGTCGAGGCGTGAACCAAGGCGGCCTGCGCGACAGCCAGCGTCAGTAACCCACCAAGCGCCCAGGCGCGGCTGGCTGGCTTCATGGTCTTTGATTTGGGCGTGTCCATGGCGCAGCGAGCTACTGCAACATCAGGCGGAAGTAAGTAGGCGGCAGTTCCGTGGTTGGAGCGGGGACTCCCAGCCGCACGTTTTTCACCACGTCGGTCTGGTAGCTCTCGCGGGCTGCCGCCGTGGCACCTTCGGCGGGCACGCGGAACGGGAGGGCCTTCCACGTCTTCAGATCACTGGACCCGAGCAGCGTGTAGGTGCGTCCGGTGACGGCGAGAAACTCCAACTGCGGCGCCCCTTCCTTGAAGCCAACGATGTTCAGGGCAAAGCCGAGCTTCGGGTCAATCGCATACGTCCCGGCGTAGTAGGTCTGCAAGTAGCTCAACCCATTGCCGGCGTCGGCTCCGGGCTTGACCTGGGTGAGGTCGGGATTGATGAGCCGCTGCCACGCGTCTGGCAGGCCATCACCATTGCTGTCCTCGCCCAAGGTGAGATTGAGCCGCGTGCGCTGGCCGGGTTGGCCGAGCTGGGAGAAGTCACCCCGCATCTCAATCGGGAGGTAGGTGACGCCGCCGACGCGCACCTTGATGCGGAAGGGCACGGTAGGCTGGAGCGCGGAGGGTTGGTAGGGAGCCGCCATGAGGCCGCTGTCCATGGGCACTTCGAGGCGGTAGTTGGCCGCTGTCTCGATGCCGGGGTTCACCACCGTCTTGACCTGCACGCCGCTGGAAGTTTCCAAGATGACCTCGGCCCCGGAGGAGATGGGCGTGCCGTATTCGTCCCGCAGCAACCCGTAGAAGAGATGGAACGGCGCGGGCGGGTAGGCGGACGTTATGAAGGATGAGGTTTGAAGGATGAAGGAGCAGAGCAACAGCAGGAGCCAGCGCGCGGGGCGTGCGCCGCGCTGCGTTCCGCACCTTCCATCTCGAATCGTGATTGAGTTCATGACAGTTGGCTGGAAGGTCAGTTGCCCGAGTAGGAGTAGGTGGTGAAGTAGAGCTTGATGTCCGTGACCGTCTGGATGAGGCGTGAGAGGCCTTCCTTCGGATCAGCGAGCAAGGTGTCGCCGGGGATCACCAGCTTCCACTGCGTGTTCCAGACCGAGCGCCCGATGAGGCGGCGGTTGGTGAACTGGGAGAACTGCAAGGCCGAGCCGGAGTAGATTCCGGTCTCGAACGGTTGGGTGGAGTCCGTCGGGCGGAACGCCTGGTGTTTGCGGACGGTGAACAGCGGCTCGGTCAACGAATCGGCTGCCTGATAGAAGTTCTTCGTCGAGAAGCCGGAGCCGCCGATGTTGAACGGCAGCGGAATGGCCACGTCGTCCACCTTCCAAGTGCGCAGGTCGCTGGTGTCGCCCAACGGCGGGCTGCGCATGGTGTCCACGCCCACCGGAATCAGATAGACGTAGGGATTCGCCGCGAGCGCCTGCGGGTCCAAGTAAGACAGGTTGGGGTCCGTGGTGTTGTTTTGGCCGGGATAGTTCATCCCCTTGTAGCCCTCCAGCGCGACGCCGACCGAATGAATCTTCGTGGCGAAATAGCTGCGATGGAAAGAGCCGTCCCCGGCGGCCAGCGCCTTGCCAAACAGGCTCTCCCCTGGGTTGATGGAGGTGCTGAAGGTAATCACAATCCCCGGCACCGGAAGGCCCGTCCCCGGATCCACCTGCTGGCAGTAGCGGCGCACGTCAGCGTCCTCCAGGATGTTCTCCATGCGGCTCTGCTGGAGATAATCCTGCCAGACGGAGAGGCCGCTGGCGTCGGGCAGGATGCGCAGGTTGCCCGTGCGCAACGAGGCGAGTGTGTTGTAGGCGTCGGGGGCGTTGAAGCCGAGCCGGCCCTTGAGCACGTCGTAGTCCGCCTTCATCTCGGCCAAGGCGCTGGAGATGCCAGGATCCCCCGTGTTGCTGCCGGCGAATTGCGGCTCGCCAGCACGCACCACGCCCAAGGCGCGGCTGCTCACGATGCGATTGACGAAGGTGCGGCCCTTCTCCGTGCCCAGCAGGCCGGTGTCGTAGTCGTAAGCGTTCGCCGCAAGGAAGGCGTAGCGGGAGGCGAGGTCGAACAAGGTCTTGTAGCGCTCCAGCTTCTCGTTGCGGAAGATGCGGAAAGCCGCGTCCCGCGTGCGGAAGCCCTGGACCACGGCGGCAGTGCGCTGGCGGGTGATTTCGCGTTCGGCTTGCAGCCGCTCGCCGCGCGCGACGAGGGCACTGACGGCGCGTTGCGCGTCATCGTAGGCCTGCAAGGCTTGGTTGATGGTGTGAGCCTGCCCCTGCACGTCGCCCAGCGCGTTGGCCAACTCGTTCAGCGCTGCAATCCGTTCCTGCGTTCTTTCCAGGGGACGGATCTGGTTGAACTCCACACCAACGGCCGCAGCATCGGTGGCCGCCCGTAAAGCGGTGACAATCGTAGCGCGGGCAATCTTTGCCTCGTCGACCACTATCTTTGCCACCAAGGCGATTCCTAAAATCACAGCGCGTCCGATCGAGGTCAAGTCACCACCTGCGGCCAGCCCCGCAACCAGCGATTCCGGTAAACCCTCCTTAGTTAGTTCTGCAGTATACGCAATGTTTTCCTTGGTAACATCCTGCACCGTTTGGAAGAGTTCATTCGCACGCTCTACGTTCGCCGCAACTTGTTCTGCAATCGCCAGATCCTGCTCGTATCCGGTGACCTGCTCCTGCTTCACCTGGCCGGCCTTGAACGTCCGCACCATGACATCGAGACCGTCCTTGGATCCTTGGGCATTATCCAACGCCTGCAGCAGTGTCGAGCGGGCCTTGATGACCTCCGAGATCGCCTGCTGCACGCCGCCCGGACTTCTCCGCCGCCCTGTCCAGCTCTTCGGCTTCTCGAAGTAGCCGTGAGACGCCAGCGTGTAGCTGATGTAGTTGGTCCCATCCTCGCCCAGGTTCAGGAAATCAAAAGCATCCGCGCCGCTCGTCTCTCCGCCCTTGAACGTGTCGGGCGTTCGCTGCAAGTCCAGCCGGAACGTGACGGACTCGGTCGGATTCAAGAGGCCGCCGAAGGTCAGCTCCGGCGTTTCCACGTAGGCATAGTGGAACAAATCCGGCCCTTCGTAGCCCTGCTTGTAGGTCTTGCCGGGGCCGACATCATCGGGATACGCCGTGCCGTAGACCTCAATCAGCGCATTGGTGAACGCCAGTTCCTGCGCGGCCAGCGTGGACCGGAGGTCGGCCAGAGAGTCTTCCTCCGAGCGCATCAGGCGGGTCACGTCCTTCGCGTCGTCGAACGCGGCCAGCGCGTTGTTCAAGGCGAGCTTGGTGCGCTCATACACCTGCTCGAAGTGCGGCTTCGGCTCATCGCCCACCAGTTGGCTGGGATTCAGGTCAAAGGCGATGCTGCCCTCCGTCACTCCCAGCGGCGTGACCCGGCCTTCGGCGTTGTCCGACGCCGCCTGCAAATCCACTAAGGTGGTCACCAACTCCCGCAATTCCGGCACCGTGGTGCGGTCCACCTTCTGGATGCCCTCGTGGCTGGGGTCCGGGTCCACCTCAGGCAGGATGGCATTACCCACCACCCAGTTGAGCAAGGCCCCCTGCCCCGTTCGCGACGCCCATTGGTCCATGCCCCAATGCCGGACGACGTTGGTTGTCGTGGTGCCGTTGAGCACGGTCCGGGACGAGACGCGGTTGGTGGAGAATGATTCCCAGCCGCTCGTCCGGCCCGGCGTGTAATCCTTCCGCCAACTGAGGTCGTAAATCTGCCGGCCCGTGCGCGCCACCGCGACGGCGGCGCTGGCGAACTTTCGCTCGTCCAGATAATCCACCGTGACCGGTTGGCCCAACACCGTCACGGCCTCCACGCGCGGCACCCAGTCGAAGTTCGGGTTCGTGAGCAGGGTGTAGTAGCCCTTCAACGCCGTGAGGTAATGGCCGTAGGCATCGCCGTGCCCTTGCGGATACAGCTTGGCGGCGTCGGCAGCGTCCGCCTTGCCGTCGGAATCCTGGTCCAGAATATTGTAATTGAGCGCGTAGATCACCTCGCCGGCGTCAATACCCCGCGTGAAGTTCCACACCAGCCGGTTATAGACCGGCGCAATCTGCACGCCGGGCAACGCCACGTCATCACGGCCCTGGAGCAGCGCGAGTTCCTCATCCAGCAGCGAGGCGGTCTGCCCCTTAAACGCGAAGAGCGCGGTGGCGATATCGCCGTAGGTTTTGTCCTTCGTGCCGATGCCGATGGTCGGGTTCGCGGCGTCCGCGTAAGCCTCGTTGCCCACGAGCATGTAGAGGTCGTTGAGGTAGCCGGCGGCCAGCAGCAGCGCGTCGTTGGCGGGGCCGAAGTTGATGGGCACACTGGCATCAATGCTCAGGTCTTTACCCCGCTTCAGGACGGTCTCGTAAATCTCGATGAGGCCGTAGTTGTTGATGTTCTCCATGTTCAGCGCGATGTCGCCCTCGTAACGCTTACCCGCCTGGGTGAGCAGGCTCACCTCGGTGCTCACGCTGTTGTTGTAGAGGTCGGTGACGCGCTGGCCGAAGGGGTTGATCGCAGCGAGCACGCGCTTGATCCAGCCCTCGGCCAGTTGCGGCGCGCTCCATTCCGACCACTGGTTCAGCAGCGGGTGCGCCGCATTCTTGGGCCGGTAACGCATGACCAGCCAGTTGTCCACGAGGGTCTGGATGCCGCTGCCACCGAGCGTGTAGCGTTTGATGTCCGTGCCGTTGGTGAGCGCTTGATAGCGGCTCATGGTCGCGTCCGTGACGGGCGGAAAGCCGTCCACCGGCGGGGCGATCTTCCACTCGTAATCGTAATCGGCAAACTGGCCGCCCAAGTCCGCCGTGTGCTCGAAGGTGATCAACTCGTTCAGCGGATTCGCCGACGGCAGCACCTTGATCTCGCCACGATACAGCGAGCCGGTGACGCGCAGGACATACATGGAAACCGGCTCGCCGGCCGGCGTGAAGGCCGCGCCATCGCCTACGATGACCGAGACATATCCCTGGCCCGGGCCGGCGGCGCTCAAGGCGTAGCTGTCCACCGCCGTGTTGTCGTTGGTGATGGCGATCAACTCGCTCACCCCGCGCGTCACCGTCACTCCCGTGTTTGTGTTGACGATGAACTGGCCGGGCACGCTCGGGTTCTCGAAGAACGTTTCCACCGAGGCGGCGAGGCCCGCGACCGCGGTATCCCACTTCGACTTATTCTCGGTATCCGTGCTGGGGCAAAGGTTCTTCACCGTGGCGAGGTCCGAACCGGCGAGGACGTTGAGCAGGAGGTATTTCTCCCCGAACAACTCGTTCTTGAACTCGCCCTTGAAGACCAGGCTGCCCTTCGTCCCGCGCACCGGGTCGAAGAGGAAGCGCTCCGCTAGATGCGGCGGCAGATTGGGGAAGTAAGTCTTCCCTTGATAACTCTCGGTGCGGACCGTGGCGGGCAACTCGGCGAGGCCGGTGCCATTGGTCTCCAACGCGAAGACCTTCTCCCGTGTCGGGTCGTGCAGGATGACGGCGGCGTTCGCCACCGTGATGTTGGTCGCGATGGACTGCTGGTAAAGCACCTTGGCACTGGTCTGGCCACGGATGGCCGGCCGACCGGCGTTGGCCTCAGTGAGCGTCTCGCCGAACGCGACCACCGGCGCGTTGGCCGGCCAGACGGGCCGGTAAACGATGTCCAAGGCCGCGTCGCCCGAGCTTTTGCCATTGCCGGTGAATCCTTCGCCGACCCGCGTGCGCAAGTAAGGCACCACCGTCCCCACCGCCGGAGCATTCGTTTCACCCGGCCACGCGAAGCCCTCCTGCGTCTTGTAGTAAAACCGCATCTTGAAGGCGTTCGTCCCCGCAGCGGCTTCCGCCAGTTGCGGCGGCCGGCCGAGGAGGCTGTTCACGTTCAGCGCGGCCTGCTGGCTGGCTGTGGAGTCGAGCGTGAGGTTGACCGAAGTGGTGGAACCATCCGCGTCCGTGACGATGAGCGCGTAGGCGCCGCTGTTGGTGGTCAGCGTGCCGTAAACCGCCAAGCCGTCTTTCAACGAACCGAACGTCAGGCCGGTCGGCAGCGGCGTGGTCGGGGAAACGGTGGGCACCAAGGAACCAATCCGCCGCGAGGTGTGAATGTAGTTCGTGAACGTAATTCCGACCGCCCCACCCGCCGTCACGTTGGTGACGAAGGCGTTCTGGCCCAAGTTGTAAGCGCCCGCCGCCAACGTCGGCAGACCGGCGTGCAGCCCGCGCAGCACCCAGAAGCCTTGCTTGCGGTCACGGTAGGTGAAGCGGCTGTAGTTCGTGTAATCCGCCTTCGCACTGGCCGACAGATTGGTCCAGTTGACCGGCAGGTCTCCCCCGGTCGCCGAGGTCTCGAAGTTGTAGTTAGTCGTGTAAACGCTCGTTGCCGAGGCGGTGATGGTTTCCACCGGGGCCGGCAGGAACGGCAGCGGCATGGGAGCTTGAAGCTGCTTGCCCGCCTCGACCACGTAATCAAACACAATCCCAGCCGATGCCTTCTCGCGCGACACCTTGAAGGCACGCACCGCCGGACGTCCGTCAGACTCCGTGTAGTCCAGTAGCACGTAGGACATGGAGGAATAGCTGGCACCGCTGGTGATGTTCAGGTCATCCCGCAGCGCGTAGGCCTGGCCGCCAATCATCACCGCGTGTTCCTCGTTGGGGTTGTAGCCGGGCAGGGTCTGATCGTTCTGGGTGTAGATCGTTCCCTTGGCCTGCAAGCTCGCGAGCGCACCGCTGCCCGCATTGCTCGCCAGGATGATTTCGCTGGCCGTCGTGTCCGGCCAGGCCAGCGTGTAGCGCCCGATGACGGCCGGCCAATAGATTGCCTTGAAACCGTTCTCGGCATTCTTCACCGCATTCGTCCCGTTCTGGCGGAACCACCAGACTTCCAAAATGTTTTTGTCCTGAATCGCATTGACCGGGATGATGGCCCCGAGGTTCGCCTCGAAGCCGACGACGAACGGGTCTTGGTAGGCCACGGGATGAAAGGAGGTCCCGTTGGTTTGCAGGATGTAGCCGGTTAAGTTGCCGAGTTCACCAGTCGGCGGGTTGATGCGGTCGCCCACGTAGGCAGTGGCCTGCACGTAGCGGGGATAAGCGGATTGGCTGGCCACGCCCGGAGCTGCGGGACTCCCCGTAGCCAAGGAATTAGTGGCCAGCGCGGTCAAGTCTCGGCCAGCCTTGCCGCTCGTGTCGTAAGCCGTGGTGCCGGCCTCGTTGAAACTGTATTGCAGTTCCAAATTGCTTGTGCCGGGGAGATAGGTGCAGGTCTGCGCTTCCTGAATCTGGCTGGCGACCCGAGCGGCTGACCAAAGGCGGAACTCGTCCAACGCCAAACCCGCAGAGCCGAGGGTGCCGTTGGTCACCGTCCCGCTGACTGCGGTTGCCGCCGCTCCCTCACCCACTTGCTCACCGTTCAGATAGAGGACCCGGCGCGTGCCATCCCCCACCAACGCCACGTGCGACCATTGGTTCAATGGCAGTGCGAGTGTGACGGTGCTGATCGTCTCCGCGTTGGCGAAAGCCGTTGTCAGACTGTCAACCTGGTTGGTCAAGTTCAGGACGTTGGTCTTCCCTCCCACCACGAAGCTAAAGAGCTGCGCACTGCTCGTTTGCAGATACACCCAAGCCTCCGCGGTGAAGGACTGGCTGTTGAACGGAATCTCGCCGGGCAGCGTGGCCCCGGCGTTGGTCAGGCTCAGGAATGCTGCCCGCCCCGGAGCCGGACCGGGCACGTTGAAATCCTGCGGCCCCGAGAGCGGGTTCGGCGGCTTGATGCGCGCGTCCAGCACGGAGAGCACCCGCTCAAACGCCACCCGTTCCCCCGCGTTGAACCGCAGCAGCGCGCGGTGCACGGGCTGGTCGTCGCTCAGGAAGGTGTAGAACTGCGAGCGTTCGTTGAGGAAACCGCGCGGTTGGTCCAGCGGGTCTTGATATACCAGCGCCGGGGCGTTGTCCGCCGGGAGCGTGACGGCCGTGTTGACCGCCTCGCTCTGCCTCCGCACCAACGGGCGCACATAGTGACTGTAGCGGGCGGCATCCTCCGGCCAGACTTGGGCGTAGCGGTTGTAGAGGAGCGGCCAGCGCAAACTCTCCACGCCCGCCTCCAGCCAATGCACGAGCACGTCGTTTTTGTTCTGCGTTTCCTTGACCGCGTAGTAGTCCGTGCGGCCATTGCTGCCCAGCGGATCCTGATACAGAAACTGATCTCCCACTCCGACCAGCACCGGTGATGGGGCCAAGTCTAAGTCCGGCTGGCCGTCCGCGTAGGCGGTGATTTTCTCCCCCAGCTCAGCGGTGAGGTCCACCGGCACGGGCTGCTTGAGCACCTCCAGAATTTCATAGCCCAGATGCTGCCGCGCGTTGACCCCGGTCGGGTCGCCGAGCAGTTCGAGGAACACGCGGCCTTCCTTGTTGTAGGCGAGGATCAACCCCTGACCGCTGTCATACCAGGCGGTGCGCAACTCCTGGAGCGCGGCGTTCGTGCTGCCCTCGGTGAAGCTGGAGCTGCCAATCTCGGCGAACTCAACGGCGTTCGTGCGCGGGAAGGCGGAGTTATAGTGGAAGTAAATCGCGCCGACGCGAGCCGTGGGCACGGCCACCGCCTTGCCCGTCGCGCGGAACGTCTTCTCCGTCCAGTAGAGCTTCCGGGGCGTCTTGGCCGCCACGCCGGAGACGACGTAGCTCGCGTTGGTCAGGGCGTAGTCCAACCCGCCGAGCGTGGCCTTGTTCAGCCCGCTCAACGTCCCAACGGCTGGCTCCGCCTTGCGCCACACCACCTCGATGGGGCCAGGCTGCGTGGCGAACACCATCTGCGCGTGCGGGCTGAAGTAATACCCGGCCGGGGTCGCGGTCGCGCCGACCGTCACATGGCCGTTGGTGGAATACGGCTCCACGGCCCAGTAGGTATTGGGCTGCGGCAGCAGGTTGCCGCTCTCGTCCAGCAGCGGCGAGGGGATGACCGCCCCGAAGTTGAAGGATGAGAGCCGACCGAAGGTGGGCGCGCCCGCCTGCGAGGCCCGGAGCACGTAGACGACCTGCCCGCCGGTTTCGCCGCGGGGCAGATTCAGGTTGGCCGAGCCGGCATTCTGCTCAAAGTTCTTGCCGGCCAGCAGCGTGGCATTCGTCTTGGGCAACACCACCGCGCCGTAGGTCACGATGCCCCGGAACTGGTTGAGCGAGGCCGTCTCCGTCTGATTCACCAAGCGGCCATCGGAGCCGGTGCCGCTGCTGGCACTGGCGGGCGGCTTGCCCGGGCTGCCCCGCAGCGAGTTGTAGTTCACCCCGCGCTCCGTGCTGTCCGTGGAATACAGCTCCTGGGAGAGGTCTTGCAGCACCTGAGCGGGCGCGGACGAGGCCAGACACGCGAGCACCAGCCAGCAGACGGCGAGGGGTGGAGGACGAGAAAGCCGTTTCATAGGTTCATCCGGTTCAAGTGCCGATAGGGTCAGGGCCTTGGCCGTGCTGGCGGCAGCACGGCGGGGGTGATTAACGATTGATCCCAGCCTTGCTCACGCTGGTGGTGGCCACGGTGGTGGGGCGCTCGGCCAGCCGCGCCAGCAGCTTCTTCATCTCCGCCAGCTCGCCTTCCAACCCGGCCAGTTTGGAGACTTTCTGCTCCAACGCGGCCACGCGCGCCTCGCTCCGGCGAAGGGCCTCGGTCTGCAACTGAGCCTGCTTGCTCATTTCCTGAATCGCGCAGAGGCTCACGGTGAAAATCCGGTCGTAATCCACGGCGAGGAAATCATTCACCTGCTTGCCGTAAACAAACAGCTTGGCGGTCCCGGCAGCCGCACCCACCACGAAATTGGTGGGACTGGAAACGGCCAGCACCTTGCCTTCATGCTGGCCTTTGTCATCGAACATCCTGATCAAGTCACCCGCCTTGAAGCCGTGCGCGTTGGTCATGGTCACCTCCAGGGTCTGGTTGGGAGCGACGAACGCCACCTTGGCAGCATAGGCATAGACATCCGGCACGAAGTCGCGGCGGCTGTGCACG
Source organism: Klebsiella pneumoniae (assembly GCA_943330855.2). Lineage (GTDB taxonomy): Bacteria > Verrucomicrobiota > Verrucomicrobiia > Limisphaerales > SXTU01 > SXTU01. Next base: position 4,356 of record CALQJI020000115.1, on the reverse strand, counting down.
GCCTCCGGCATGACGGCCTGGACTTCCTGCGCGATCAACCCTGTCCGCACCCCGCGCCCATTTTGTCCGGAGTCCACCATCCGGTAATCGGAGATCTGCAATTGATTGATCCGCCTGAGGGCTCCAGCCGCATCCACGCGTGTGATGGTGTTCTTGATGCGCCGGTCCGAATAGTAAACTGCCCCGAGCATCTCCACATAACCTTCCGACCGAATGCTGACAGGGAGTCCGGTAAAGTTAACGCCGATAACGGTGCCGATCCCGGCCTGAGACTGGTCCTTGTTCGCGTAATCGCCGTCGGTGCCACCATTCTGAAAATCGCTCCGAGACCGCGCCACGTAGCCGCGGACGTCAAGTTGCACCACTGGCGTGGTGGTGCCGATGCCCATTTTGCCAGTCAGAGTCAGGCCAGTCAGAGAAATGGTGCCCGCCGTGAAGTTCCCGCTCGCATCCCGCGCCACAATGGCGCTCGCCGTGTTGGCACTGGTGGCGGTGGTGGCGCTGTTGGCCACCTTGTTCGCCGTGCTGATCTGCGCCAGCTTCGAGTCCGCAATGGCCGCAGTGGCGGAGATAGCTGCATTGGCAATGGTCCCCGCGCTGATGTTCGCCCCTGCCAGATTGGTCAGGCTCGCCCCGCTGCCGCTGAAGCTGGTTGCGGTGACGGTGCCGGCCGTGAAGTTCCCGCTCGCATCCCGCGCAACGATGGCGTTCGCCATGTTGGCGCTGGTGGCGGTGGTGGCTGAATTCGGGATGTTCGTCAGGCTCGCCCCGCTGCCGCTGAAGCTGGTTGCGGTGACGGTGCCCGCCGTGAAGTTCCCGCTCGTATCCCGCGCTACAATGGCGCTCGCCGTGTTGATGCTGGTGGCGGTGGTGGCTGAATTCGGGATGCTCTTCAGGCTCGCCCCGCTGCCGCTGAAGCTGGTTGCGGTGACGGTGCCGCTCGCCGTGATGTTGCCGCTCGCCGTGATGTTGCCGCTCGCAATCGAGAGGAAACTGGCACCCGTGCCGGGGTCCATCAACTGCGTCGCGGTCCGGGCATGCACGGCATACGGCGCAGGCAGGAAGCGCAGCCGGGGGGCGATGTTGACCCCGTCCACGGTCAACTGGAGATACCGGTCGGAGACATCACTGCTGCCGGAGAAGACTGAGGTGAGGTCGGCGTTGAAGGTCTCCGTCCCCACCTGGCTGCCCTCGCCCAGCAGCACGCTGAAGTGGCCCTTGTCCAGCGTCACGACCTGTTGCGCGCTCCACTTGAGGTTGCCGGCGGTCGCCGCGTCGTAGATGCGGAAGATGAGGGTCTTGTTCAACGGAGCCGTGTTGCCCAGCGGCACGCCATTGGCATCCGTGAGGAAGCCCTGGTAGGTGAGCTGCGTGGGCGGCTTGGCATCGGCGGCCCGGGCCAGGCGACCCGGCACAAGGCAGAGGAGCGCGGCGCAGAACGCGGCGAGGAACAGCGATGGATATGGCTTCATAGTGGTTTGCTTGTCTGACCGGGAAACTCGCGGACTGGAAATGGCGTTCATGGGAGAGCGTTTCACTGGGTGGTGAGGGTGGAAATCGGGCTGATGAGCTGGAGACTGAAAGTGCCGGAGAGCCGGTATTCGCGGCTGGCCCCGGCGCGGGCCGTCACATTGATGGTCTCCTCATACGTGCCGGAGCGGCCCTGCGCGCTGCTGGTGAGCGAGCGGAAGTCAGTGCCCGCCGCGCTGAAGGCGAGCTTGAGCGTCCGGGTCACGCCGTAGGATTCCTCGCCCGACGGGCGGACGCGCTCGAACTTTGGGTCGAGGTTGTCATGGTCCGGGTGGAAGGTGTGGAGGAACGGGTTGCTGGTCTGGTCGTTGTAATCCAGCGGGACGGTGAGGACGACGAGGGTGCCGGGATTGAAGTTGCCGCTGGCACTCCAAAGGGTGTTTGTGAGCGAGAAAGGCAGGTGCGTGGAGCTGATCCGGCGGGCGCTGGCGATTTGCGTGGCGTCCAACAAGGCCTCGCGATTGGCCACAATGGTATTGGTGGTGCTGGCTCCCTTGCCGATGTAGGCGCGCTGCAACAGGCTGACTTGGCTGGCGGTGGCGTTGTTGTGAAGGATGAGGCGCATGGGAAGGCTGCTGGCCACCTTGGACATGTTCGTGCTCACGCCGGAGGAGACGTAGAGGCCGTCCTGGTCACGGATCAACCCGGTGGTCGCATCCACCACGTAGTCCGCAAAGCGGCGACTCAGGGTGTAGATCTGCCCGCTGTTCACCACCGCCACAAGGCGCGTGGCATCACCCGATGAGGCGATGGCGCTCCACTCCCGGTTCGAGTCCTGTGCCTCCCAAGTCACGCCCGCATCCCGTGAGGTGTAGATTTGACCACTGCTGACCGTGGCACTGAGCCGCTGGCCATCGCTGGACGAGGCCACGGCGGTCCAGGCCCGGCTGGATTCACGCGCAGTCCAATTCACGCCGGCGTTGGTCGAGGTGTAAATCTTCCCATCGTAGACGGTGGCGACGAGATTCGAGCCGTTGTCCGAGGAGGCCACCGCACTCCACTTCCTCTCATCGCCGGTGAGCCGCGCTGTCCAACTGACCCCAGAGTCGGCCGAAGTGTAGAGCTTGCCGGGATTCACGCTGGCCGCCAGCTTGGTTCCGTCGGCGGACATGGCGATGCTGGTCCAGTTGCGGTTGGAGTTGCGCGCCACCCAGTTCGTGCCCCGATTCGACGAGGTATAAATCTTCTCACCCGACGTCACCGCCGCCATCTTGATCCCGTCCGATGAGCACGCGATGTCGTTCCACGCCCGGCTGCTCTCGTTCGTCGTCCAAGTGACTCCCGAGTCGCTGGAGACGAAGATGTTGGTGTTGTTCCCTACGGCGGCAACCACTGTGCCATCTGCGGAGCACGTCACGGCTGTCCACGGACGGGCGAGGAACTTTGCGGTCCAGTTGGTGCCGAAGTCCGAGGAGAAATAGAGCTGTCCACCGGTCGGTGCGGCTACCAGCAGGCGGCCATCGAGGGAGGAAGCCACGCCAGTGTAGGCGCGGCTGGCGCTCGCTTCGCGGGCGACCCAGGAAGAACCCGGAATCACCGCGCCCTGCTGCGGCCGGGCGAGCGCCGTCAACTGACTGGCTAGGTCCGTGGCCGCCGTCACCTTGGGGTATTGTTTGAGATACTCCCCGACGCGGTCTACCACCGCCTGTCCCACCCACAAGCCCGAGGCATTGGGCACCATGGCCGTCACCGGCACGTCAATCTGCTGCAACCCGTCGGAATCCGTGACCCGCAGGATGCCCGCGTAGAGCGAACCTGCCACCGCCGTCATGGTCGAGCGGTCCAACCCCAGCACCACCTCCAGCTCCGAGCCGACCTCACCGGCCGCCGGGAGCGTGAAGGACTGGTCCGCCAGCACCGCGTGCGCGTATGCGAGCGTCGTCCCGCTCCGCGCGCCGCGCACGAGCAACTGCGGCTTGGCGGTGATGCTGGTCTGGCCCGACGGCACCGACTCGGACTTCCGCAGATCGAACGTCACCGTGCGGCTCGTCGTGGTGAGGTTCTTGAGGCGGATGCTGTAGGTGCCCAGCGTATCGCCGTAGTGAATCCCCGCCGTGTTTTGCAACCCAACCTCCACGGGGCCGTAGTAGCGGTTGTAGTAATTGGTGCTGCCGCGCACCCAGAAGGCCTCGCCGCGCTTAACCTTGGTGGTGGAAGCGGCGCTGCTCAACACCTCGACCGGATTGGTCGTCCCGAGGTTGCCGCCAGGATAGCGGAAGATTTTCGCTGCATTCACCAAGTATTGCGCCAAATCCAGACCCGGGGCGGGGGCAAAGTAGTTGGCGAAACTCGGCGCTGTATTCGCGGGTGTAGGGAAGCCAAGGAAGTTCAGGCCCGTGGTGGTCCACTGGTAGCTGGGCGGGACGGGCTTGCCCTTCACGGTCCAGTCGTAGTCGGTGGCAGTCCCATTTTTAACGAGGTAAGCCCCGTTGGCCACGAGCTTCACGAGGGTGTCCGTGTCCCCGCGGGCACTGGTCCAGACCGCCCACCGGCTGTCCGTGGTTGAGTTGGTGGCCGGGTTGTCCACGAACTGGAGCGTGGAAAGCCGGGGCCTCCAGAGCCAGACCTCCGTGACCGGGCCGGTTGCGCTGGGAATAAGATCATCGAGCGTCAGGTGCGAGGCATCCACATGCAGGAACACGGCGTTCCAGCCCGGTTTCAGCGTGAACGACTGCGACTGCCACTGCGCCTGCGCCACCACGGCGCCACCGAGCAGCAGCGCAATGACCGCCGCTGGGACAAGCGTGCGAAATGAGTTCAATTTCATGACGGAAAACAAAAACTTCACCGGCTAGGCGTCTCAAAACCCCTTCCTACACTTTCACT
>CALQJI020000114.1 GCA_943330855.2 Klebsiella pneumoniae | reverse complement strand
CGCGCCCGGCATCCAACCCGCAGAACCTCGACGAGTTGATGTTTATGGCGGAGGACTTTGCCGGATTCAGCTTGCGCTCCGGACGAAAAATCTACCTCAACATGGAAAACCAAAACCCGCCCTCAGTTTGATGCTCATTCAATTTACAGGTCACTGAGCCGGTTTGATCTGGCGGAGTCGGTAGTATCGCTGCCCAGACTGCTGGGGCAGCGAAATGGAGCGATACTGGCTGCCCTCTTGAACCGATGCGCTCACAGGGGTCCACGCACCCGATGGGCCGAGGAGAGGGGTGCTCTCAAGGGAGTAGTTCTCAGGTGTGACTGGCCAGGAAAAGAACAGAATGCCACTGTCCCTCAAGTGCGTCAGGCTGAGAAGCGGAGCCCCCGGGGTCTGCACGACCACGGCGACGCTCCAGAAGCCGCCTTCGACGGAGTAATTTCCTCCGGCAAGCTTCGCTCCGGAGTCGGGCTGACCGATCGTGCCGGTGACGCTGAATGCTCCGTTGGTGCTGGTGCCGCCGCCGCCGGACAACACGAAGCGATCCACCGTGAGGCTCTGCGCCAACGCCAGCCGGGGCACTAGGATCGCCCAGCCCATCAGCAGCAGGAGCCACGAGGCGGACTTACGGGGCGTTGCTATGGCGAGCGCGCTCATTTCAACAGGGCGGTCACAGCCGGTCCCTGCACCTCGCTGTCCTTCCAGGAAGTCTGCTCGACCGCCTTGCCGTCTTGCAGCCGCACCGTGGTCTTGAGCCTGCCACTTGGATAATACGCCTTGGCCAGGCCATGGGGCACGGCGGCCCTGAGTTCCAGCTCCTCGGCCAGCGTGCCAGTCTCGTTCCAACGCCGGAAGGTGCCGTGAAGTTTGCCCGACACAATTTCCGCCGTGGACTGCGTCGCGCCGTTGGCGTGCCACTTGGTCCGCAGCCCGTGCGAGAGGCCGGCTGTGAAGTGCTCGCGGACCTGCAAGTTTCCGTTGGTGTGCCAGCCTTCGGACACGCCGTGCAGCACACCGTTGGAAATAGCCGACCGAGATTTCAACGCACCATCGGGATGGCGCTCCAGCATGAAGCCGGCGAAGGGAGCGCTCTGCGCGGCGCGATACAGGCGGCCTTCCCGCAAGGTGAGGTAATCCCGTGGCACCTCCGAAGGTGGAGCGGGGGCCGGTGGCTCCGGCTGCCAGCGGAGCAGAAACAACACCGCTAGCCCCCCCATCACCAGTAGGCCTGCGAGTCGCCGGCGCGGGCCGGGATCGCTCCCCAAGCGGGCGGGGCGGAGGGTGTTCGCGGCAGCGGACATGGAAGGGCTATTGCGCCATCAACCGGAAGAAGCGCAGGGCCGGGCCGTCGGGCGCGGCGGCTTCCACCTGGAGCGGACGCACGTCAATGGCTTGGTAGTTCTGGCGCGGAGCCGCTGCCGCAGCCTCGGTCGTGAGGCGGAAGGTAAGCGGCGTCCAAGCCTTCAAGTCCGCCGAGCCAAAGAGCGTGTAGGTGCGGCCCCGAATGGCGAGGAACTCCAGCACGGGGCTGCCGCTGTTGAAGCGGGCGATGTTCAGGGTGAAACCGTCCTTCGGGTCGAAGGCATACGTGCCGGCGAGGTATTCCTGCAGGTTCGTCAGCTTGTCGCCGTCCGGATCGTCGGTGGGGTTGACTTTGCTGATGTCGGAGTTGAGCAGGCGTTCCCATGCGTCGGGCAGTCCGTCACCATCCGTGTCCTCGCCGAGGGTGAGGTTCAACAGCGTGCGCCGGCCGGGTTGCCCCATCTGCGCGAAGTTACCGCTCATCTCGATCGGCAGATAGGTCACGGTTCCAATCTTCACCTTAATGCGAAAGGGCACGGTGGGGCGCAGTGCTGTGGGCTTGTAGAGGTCAGAGGCGATGCCCGCGTCCATCGGCACGGCGAGCCGGTAGTTCACGCCCGGCTCCAAGCCGGAGATCACCTGCGCCTTGATCTGCACACCGGCGGACGTTTCCAGGATGACTTCCGCGCCCGGCGTGTTGATCGGCGAGCCGAACTCATCCCGCACCATGCCGTAGAACAGGTGATGCGGGGCGGGCGGGTAAGCCTGCAGGATGCTGGATGAATCCTGCAGGACGATGGCGCAGAGCAGCGCCGCCAGCAGCGATGAGAACGAATGCCGGCCATTCGGAATTCCGCATTTGGTGTTCGGCATGGGAGTGGGTTTCATGAGGGTTGGCGGTTAGTTGCCCGAGTAGCCGTAGGTGACGAGGTGGAGCTTCACGTCGGACACGGTCTGGATGAAGCGGTCGAGGCCCTCCTTCGGGTCGTTGAGCAGCGTGTCGCCGGGGATCACCAGCTTCCATTTGGTATTCCAGACGGTGCGCCCGATGAGCCGGCGGTTGGTGAACTGCGACGGCTGGAGCGAGCCGCCCAAGCCGTAGATGTCCGCGCTGAACGCGGTGGTGGTGGACACCGGGCGGAAGGCCTGATGCTTGCGGATGCCGAAGAGCGGCTCCGTCAGCGAGTCGGCGGACTGGTAAAGCTGCTTCGTGGAGAAGTCTGACGCGCCGATGTTGAACGGCAGCGGGATGGTCACGTCATCCACGTTCCAGGTGCGGACGACACTGGCATCGCCGAGCGGCGGGCTGCGCATCGCGTCCACGCCGACGGGGATCAGATACACATACGGCGTGGCGGCGAGAGCCTTGGGATCGAGGTAAGACGAGGACGGGTCGACGGGCGAGGTGCCGCCGGCGTAGTTCACCGCGGACCCGTTCGCCACCGGGTTGTTCATGCCGCGATAGCCTTCGAGGGCGACACCCACGGCAAAGAGTTTCGTGGCGAAGGAACTGCGGTTGAACGTGCTGTCCCCGGCGGCCAGCGGCTGCCCGAACAGGTTTTGTCCCGGCGTAATGGTGGTGCTGAACGTGAGCACGATGCCGGGCACGGGCAGGCCGGTGCCGGGGTCAATCTGGAGGCAATACCGGCGCACGTCGGCGTCATCCAGCAGGTTGTCCACGCGCCCCTGCTGGAGCACGTCCTGCCAGGTCTGGGTGCCGTCGGAGCCGGGGAGGATGCGCAACTTCTCCGTGCGGAGTGACACGGTGGTTCCGTAGGAATCCGGGTTGTTGAAGCCGAGACGGCCCTTGACCACGTCCCAATCCGCCTTCATCTCCGCGAGGGCGCTGGAGAGGCCGGGATCGCCGGTGTTGCTGCCGGCGTATTGCGGTTCGCCGGCCTTGACCACGCCGAGCGCGCGGGCACTGACGATGCGGTTGACGAAGGACTGGCCCCGCTCGGTGTGCAGCAGGCCGGTCTCGTAATCGTAGGCATTGGCCGCGAGGTAGGCATAGCGCGAGGAGAGGTCGAAGAGTGCCTTGTAACGCTCCAGCTTCTCATTGCGGAAGATGCGGAACGCGGCGTCCCGCGTGCGGAAGCCTTGGATGACCGCCGCAGCGCGCTGGCGGAAGATTTCGCGCTCCGCCTGCAGGCGCTCGCCCTGCGCCAGCGCGGTCCGATAAGCGCGCTGGGCATCATCATACGCTTGCAGGCTGGCATTGATTGTGGCCGCGTGCCCTTGCACCCCACCGATCAGGGATGCGAACTCCGCAAGCGCTTGCCGTGTTTCCTGGGTTTCCTTCAACGGATCAATTTCGCGCAGATCTATTTCCGACGCGGCTTGATCGGTTCCCAAACGCAGCAGCAGCAAGGCGGTTTTTCGAGCAATCTTTAGTCCATCAATGACCTTCACGAAGACCCCGCCGAGAGCTACTATCGCACTGCGCGCGGCCGAAGTCACGTCGCCACCCCCCGCAAGCCCGACAATTAGTGATGTGGGAATTGCTAACTCCAGAGACAGTGTGGATTGTTTGATGTCTTCCTTAATGCTGTCCTGAACGATTTCAAAGATCTCATTGGCCACCTCGACAGACTTCACCACTTTTTCAGCGATATACTTGCGCTCCTCCCAATCGGCGATTGTATCCTTGTTCGCATTGTCAGCTTTGTATTTGCGAATCGCATCGTCCAGTGCGTCCTTGGCTGCTTGTGCGTCGCCCATGGCCGACGCCACTCGTCCCCGCGCTTGGATGACTTCGGATATCGCCTGCTGCAGCCGCCCCGGGCTTGGCCGCTTGCCAGTCCAACTTGTTGGTTTCTTGGTAAAACCATGCGAATCCAGATTGTATTCCAAGTAGGTGACCCCATTCGTATTGTGCGTTTCATCCTCTGCCAGCAGCACTTTATTCAGGGCGTCCTTCTGCCCGGAAAGCCAGTTGATCTTCGTGGTTTGGAGATCAATCTTGAAGACCTGATTCGTTTGCGGATCAAGGTTACCCGGGAAGGTCAGTTGGACATTGTCCACATACATATGGTGGATGAAATCCGGCCCCGCGTAGCCCTGCTTGTAAGTCTTCCCCGGCCCCACGTCGTCGGGATACGGCGTGCCATACAGCTCAATGAGCGCGTTCGTGTAAGCCAACTCCTGTCGCGCCACCGTGGTCGCAAAATCCGCCAGTGAATCCTGTTCGGAGCGCATCAGGCGGGTCACGTCCTTCGCATCGTCGAAGGAGGCCACCGCGTTGTTCAACGCGCCCTTCGCGCGGCTGTAGATCTGCTCGAAGTGCGTCTGCGGGTTGCTGCCCACCACCTGGTTGGGGTTGATGTCGAAGGCAAGGCTGCCCTCGGCCAGGCCCAGCGGCGTGAGGCGGCCTTCGGCATTGTCGAGCGCGGTCTGCAAGTCCGCCGCCGTGGCCGACAGTTCCTGCAGCTCCGGCACCGTGGTGCGATCAATCTTCTGAATGCCTTCGTGCGCCGGGTTCGGATCCACGTCTGGCAGGATGGCGTTGCCAACGATCCAGTTCAGGAAGGCGCCCTGCCCCGTGCGCGAGGCCCATTGGTCCGCTCCCCATTCGCGGACGATGCTGCTCGTCGCCACACCGCTGACCATCGTGCGGGTGGAGACCCGGTTGGTGGCAAACCGCTCCCATCCGAGATCCTTGCCGGGCACGTAATCCTTGCGCCACGTCAGGTCGAAAATCTGCCGCCCCGTGCGCGCCACGGCCGCGGCGGCGGTGGCGAATTTGCGCTCGTCGAGATAGTCCACCTGCACGGGTTGGCCGAGCACCGTCACGGCCTCGGTGCGCGGCACCCAGTCAAACTTGGTGTTCAGCAGCAGCGAGTAGTAGCCCTTTGTGGCCGTGAGATAGTGACCGTAGGCATCGCCGTGGCCTTGCGGGAAGAGCTTCGCGGCATCGGCGGCATCCACTTTGCCATCCGTGTTCTGGTCGAGGATGTTGTAGTTGAGTGCGTAGATCACCTCGCCCGCGTCAATGCCCCGCGTGTAATTCCAGACCAGCCGGTTGTAAACCGGCGCGATGCCGACGCCGGGTTGCAGCACATCATCCCGCCCTCGGAGCAGTGCGAGTTCCTCTTCCAACAGCGACGGCGTCTGGCCCTTGAAGGCGAAGAGCGCGGTGGCGATGTCCCCGTAGGTGTTGTCCTTCGTGCCGATGCCGATGGTCGGATTGGAGGCGTCCGCATACGCCTCATTGCCCACGAGCATGTAGAGGTCGTTCAAGTATCCGGCGGCGAGCAGCAGCGCGTCGTTGGCCGGGCCGAAGTTGATGCCGGACTCGATGCTCAGGCCTTTGCCGCGCCGGAGGATGGTCTCGTAAATCTCGATGAGTCCGTAGTTGTTGATGTTTTCTAGGTTCAACGCGATGTCACCCTCCCAGCGTTTGCCGGCGGAGGTGAGGATGTTGGCGTCCGTGTTGACGGTGTTGCTGTAGAGGTCGGTGACGCGCTGGTTGAAGGGGTTGATGCCCGCCAGCACGCGCTTGATCCAGCCCTCGGCGAGTTGCGGTCTAGTCCACTCGGACCACTGGTTATACAGGGGGTGACTGGTGTTCTTGGGCCGGTAGCGCAGCACGATGTAGTTGTCCACGAGCGCCTGGATGCCCGCGCCACCGAGCGTGTAACGGGGCACGGACAATCCATTGGTGAGCGGCTGATAGCGGCTCATCGTGGCATCGATCGCGGGCGGGGCGCCATCCACCGGCGGGGCGATTTTCCACTCGTATTCGTAGTCGTGGAACTTCCCGGCCATATCCGCCGTGTGTTGGAAGGAGCTCAACTCGCTGAGCGGGTTGGCGGAGGGTATGATCTTGAGTTCTCCGGTGTGGAGCTGCCCCGCGACGCGGAGGACATACACCGTGACCGGCTCGCCGGCCGGCGTGAATTTTCCGCCATTGCCGACGATGAGGGTCACGTAGCCCTGCCCCGGCCCGGCGGCGCTCAGAGCGTAGGAATCCACGGCGGTGTCGCTGTCGGAAACTTCGGCGAGTGCGCCCACGCCCACGCTCACGTCGCGGGTCGGATTCACGATGAAATCTCCGGGCACTTTCGGGTTCTCGTAAAAGGTCTCCACTTTCGTCGTGAGTCCCGCCACCGCAGCATCCCAATTCGCCTTCGCTGGGTCCGTCCCCGGGCAAAGCCCGCTCACCGTGGCGAGGTCCGAAACCAGCACATTCAGGAGTAGGTATTTCTCGCCGAACAATTCGTTCTTGAACTCACCCTTGAACACCAGGCTGCCCTTCGCTCCGCGGTTCGGGTCGAAGAAGAAGCGTTGCGCCAGATGCGGCGGCAGGTTCGGGAAATACGTCTTGCCCTGATAGCTCTCCGTGCGCACGCCATCCGGCAACTTCGTTAGTCCCGAGGATGTCGGGAGGGCGAAACTCTTCTCCCGCGTCGGATCGTGCAGCACCACGGCGGGCGGCACGGCGGTGATATTCTGCCCGATGGACTGCTGGTAAAGCACCTGCACACTGGTCTGGCCGCGCACGGCGGGTAGCCCGTCCTTCGGATCGGTCAAGGTCTGCCCAAACTTCATCGTGGGCGGGTCGCCCGGCCACACCGGGCGATAAACGATGTCTAGTGCAGCCGTGGTTTTCAACGTGGCATTGCCGAGGGGTTGCCCGCTCCCGTTGAGCGGGCGCAGATACGGCACGATGCCGCCCACGGCCGGCGGATTCGCCACCCCCGGCCACGCGAAGCCCGCCTGCGTCTTGTAGTAAAAGCGCATGGTGAATGCATTCGTCGCGGCGGCGGGCGCGGCGAGGAACGGCGGGCGGCCCACATACGTCGCATTGTTCAACGCATACTGGTTGGTGCTGATGAGGGTGAGCGGCCCTTGCGCCACAACCGTCCCGCCGCTGGCGACCACGTTGATGGACAGCGTGTTGGTGACGGCCACGCCGTCACTCGTATCCGTCACGGCAAAGGACAGGAAGTTCGACCCGGCGGCAATGGGGCTGCCGGCGAGGGTCAGGCCGTTGATGCCCAAGCCCGGCGGCAACGTGCCCGATACCAAGGTGAGCACCAGCGCATCCAACTGGCGCGAGGTGTGGAAAACATTGGTGAAGGGCTGGCCTACCACGGCGGTTGCCGCCGGGAGGTTCGTCGTGAAAGCGAGCGTGCCGGTGTTACAGGTCCCCGCCTGGAGCGTCGGCAGGCCCGCGTGCAAGCCCCGCAGCACCCAGAAATTGTCCTTCCGATCCTTGTAGGTGAAGCGGGCGTAGTTGGGATAGGACAACCCGTGCGTGGCGGCCACCCACCCGACGGGCAAATCACCGGAGTTGGCCCCCGGCTCGGTGTTGTAGTTCACCGTCGTGATCGTCGCTACGTTCGTGACATACTCCACCGGCGGCGGCAGGAAGGGCAGCGGCATGGGTGCCTGCAACGACCTACCCGCGCCGGAGCGAGACCGGTTTCCACCCGCCGTCACGATGTAATCAAAAACGACACCCGCAGTCGGCTTCTCGCGCAGCACCCGGAAGGCACGCATCGAGGGGCGCCCGTCGGCGGCCGTGTAATCCAGCAGGACGAACGGCTGCGAAGAGTAGCCCGCACCGGTGGTGACATTCAGATCATCCCGCAAGGCGTAAGCCTGCCCGCCGAGCATCAGCGCGTGCTCCTCGTTCGGATTATAGCCGGCCAGCAGCAGATCGTTCTGCGTGTAGATCGTCCCGTTCGCCTGCAGGCTTTCCAAGGCGCCGCTGCCGTCGTTGCTCGCCAACACAATCTCGTCCGGAGCCGCCGGCCACGCCAGCGTGTAACGCCCGATGACCGCCGGCCAGTAGATGGGCTTGAAGCCGTTGACTTGGTTCTTCACCGCGTTGGTCTCATTTTTCCGGAACCACCAGATGTCGAGCGTGTTCCGCCCGGGAATTGCGTTCACGGGGATGATCGCCCCCCGGTTCGCCGCCTCGAAGCCACTCACGAACGGATCCCGATAGGCCACGGGGTTGAACGAATTGCCGTTGGTCTGGAGAATGTAGCCGGCCAGATACGATCCCGCCGCACCCAGCTCACCACCCGGCGCAGCGATGCGGCTGCCCACCTCCGCCGGCTGGCTCACCACCCGCGGCGCGCTGGCGACGCTGTTCGTCCAGTTGAACGTGTTGTTGGTGGGATTCCACGTGGCCAAGTTCGTGGCGACCGAGCCGGTGAACAGCGCCGGCGTTTTCAGGTTCACCTCCAACCACGAGAACACCCGCTCGAAGGCCACCCGATCCCCCGACGTGAAACGCAAGAGCGTGCGGTGGGCCGCGTGGCTGGCATCCAGAAAGCTGTAGAACTTGAACTCGGCCGTCAGCTTGCCGCGTGGGTAGTCCAGGGGATCCTGATACTGAATGGTGGGCACGTTGTCCGTGGGCAAGAGCACGGCGGTCAGCGCGGCCTCCTGCTCCGTGGCCACCAGCGGCCGGACGTAATGACTGTATTTGGCCACGTCGCCGGGCCAGACAAACTGGTAGCGCGCATAGATGGACGGCCAGCGCAGGCCCGCAAGGCTCTCCTCCAGCCAGTGCACCATCACGTCGTTCTGGTTGGCCGTCTCCCGCGCAGCGTAGTGTTCCATCCGGGTGCTGCCGTTGATGCTGTGCTGGTAGAGGAAGGGCTGGGCCGCGCCCACCAACAGCGGCGCGGGATCGAGGTGCGCGTCCGCCCGCGCGTCTGCGTAGGCGGTGATTTTCTCGCCCAATTCCGTCGTGACATCCGTGGGCACGGGTTGCTGGAAGACATCCACGATCTCGTAGCCCAGATGCTGCCGCGTCTCGCCGCCGACTGCATCGCCCAGCAGTTCCAGGAAGACCCGCCCCTCCCGGTTGTAGGCGAAGATCTGCCCCTGCTGATGGTCATACCAGAGCGTGCGCACCTCCTGGAGTCCGTTGGTCGCGATGAGGGACTCGCCCGTGGCTACGTAGGCCGTCGCCACGCGCTCGGGGAAAGTGCTGCTGTAGGCGACCTGCACCCCGCCCACCCGCGCCGCGGGCACGGCCACCGGCTTGCCAGTGTCGCGGAACGTCCCCTCCGTCCAGTAAATCTTGCGGGCCGGCTTGGCCGCACTGCCCGCCACCACGTAGTCCATCTTCGTCAGGGCGTAGCGGAGGCCGCCGTTCGTGAACAGCAGCCCGGACGTGTTGGTGGTGGGTTGCGCCACCTTCCAGGTGATCTCGACCGGCCCGGGCTGGATAGCGAAGACCACCCCCGCGTGCGGGCTCCAGTAATACGGCGCGTCCGTGTGGCCGTTCGTGGTGTGCGGTTCGGCAGCCCAATAAGCCACGTTGTTGGTAAGGGCAGCCCCATTCTCATCCGTGACGGGCGGTGCGATGATCGAGCCGAAGAGGTAGGACACCTGCCGGCTCAGGTAGGGCGCGCCGACCTGCGCCGAGCGCAGCACTACCAACACGGTCCCTGCGCTGTTGGTCAAACGCGGCAGGTCCAGATTCGCCGCGCCAGCGTTTTGCGCGTAGTTGCTGCTGGCGTTCAGGTTGGTCCCGCCCGGGCGCACGATGGCCCCATACGCCACGAAGCCGCTAAACTGCTTGGGCGTTCCGGTGGCGCTGGGCGCGCGGCCATCCGAGCCGGCGGGCGTGCCGGCGGTGTTGGAGAGCGGCACGCCCCGCACGGAGCGGTAGTTCACGCCGCGCTGGTAGGTGTTGGTGTGGTAATAGAACTGTTGCCCGCTCCCCTGGGAGGCGGCGTTGGTGGCGGAGTAAAGCAGTGCCGTCTGGTCAAACTGCACGATCTGCACCATTTGCGCGGCGGCGGGCAGGGCCAGCCACGCGGCCGCCAGCCAGCACGCCGCAGGGAAGTGTCGCAAAAGAAGTTTCATAGGCTTAGGGAAAAGAGAGGGGCGGGCCATTACCGGGTGCGGACGGAGCCAGCTCCCGGCAGCCGCCGGCCCCCGCGTGGGCGGCCACGGGGGCACCCGTTCACCGATAGTGGTAGCGCGAGGGAGCATGGCAGGTTGGGCGTAGGGAGATCGTCTATTGGGCGAGGGCCACAGCGTATCCGTGAGGCCGCTTCCTCATTGCCCAAGGGCCGTCCACACGATGGTTATAAGACTTCTGCCGAACTGGGGGGAGCTGATGACTTTCCAAGTCGCTCCTTTAGGAACCGGCAACATGAAACCATTACTGTATATCGGGAAATCCTCACCACTAATGCTGTTTATGCTGCCAGCTCCCATCGGAACGTTATCAACGTAACCATGAACCACGGCGATCTCATCGCCTCCAGTCAAAGTGATAGTAGCGCTGAGAAATCCGTCCGTGGTTGCGACCTCGCTCCTGGTGACCGTAGTATTCGGACCCGAAAAAACCACCACGCCCTTCTTAAACATGCTCACGGTCCCAACCACGTGCAGTGACGCGGTCGGAGCGTTCGTGCCGATGCCCAAATTGCCGGCGACCGTCTGGTTGCCGGTGAACGCGTTTCCGCCGGCCCGCAGGCCCACGTTGGAAGACAACCGAGCGTCCGGGACCGTGCCTGATAAATTGGTGGCGTTGAGGGCGGTAAGGGCCGCTCCGCTGCCAGTGAAGCTGGTGGCGGTGATGGCGCCCGCCGCAAAGTTCCCGGAGGCGTCCCGCGCCACGATGGCACTGGCCGTGTTCGCATCGGTGGCCGTGGTGCGGGCGTTGTTCAGCGTGCCGCTGGTCACTGCGGCGGCGTTGATGGCCGAGAGGAGCGCGCCGTTGCCAGAGAATGCCGTAGCGGTGACGGTGCCGCCCACGTCCAGCGCGCTAACTGGGCTGGCATTGTTGATGCCGACGTTGCCGTTGGCGATGACGCTGAGGATGTTGGCCCCGGCGGGGGACACTACCTGGTTGGCACTGCGCGCCAGCAGCGCATACGGCGCGGGCAGGAACTGGAGCCGCGGCGCGATGATCCCCGCGCCCACGCTGATCTGCATAAAGCGGTCCGAGGCATCGGCCCCCGTGAAGATGCCGGATAGGTTGTTGGTGTAAGCCGCCGTCTCGCCCGCTATCGCGCTGCCCTCGCCCAGCAGGGCGCTGAAGTGGCCCTTGTCCAGGGTCACCACCTGGCTCTCCGACCACTTGAGCGTGCCGCCAGTCGCGGCGGTGTAGATGCGGAAGATGATATTGGTGTTGATGGGGGTGGTGTTCCCCAGCGGCACGCCGCTGGCATCGGTGAGGAAGCCCTGGTAGGTGAGCTTGCCCGGCGGGTTGGCATCCGCCGCGCGCGCGGCGGGCGTGGCGAGGTGGAGGAGCGCGGCGCACACGGCCACGAACAGGAGGGAGTGAGGGCGGAGTTTTTTCATAGGCTGCATAACTGAGTGGGGAGGAAAAGCGTTCATGGGGGAGGCAGGGTTCATTTTCATTGGGTGGTGAGCGTGGCGATGGAACTGAGGCGGTTTAGGGAGAAGCGGCCACGGAGGTTGAACTGCCGCGTGTGCCCGCTGAGGCCGCTGACAGTCACGACCTCCGAGTAGTCACCCCCCAGCGCCTGGCGGCTGGCGGTGAGGCTGGCGAAATCAGCCGCCGGCGGAGTGAAGCTGAGTGTGATCTGCCGGACGACGCGGTAGGACTCATTGCCCTGCACCTCCACGGTCCTGAAGTCGGTCTTCAAGTTATCGTGGTCCGGGTGGAAGGTGTGGAGGAAGGGGTTCGAGGCCTGGTCGTTGTAATCCAGCGGGACGTTGAAGACGAGATTCGTGCCCTGGCGCAGCTCCCCGCTGGTGCGCGGCCAGAAGGTGTTCGTGTGCGAAAACGGGAGATGTGAAGCGCTGATGCGCCGGGCATTGCCGAGCGTGGCGGTATCGAGCAGGGCCTCGCGCGTGGCCACGACGATATTGGTGCCGAAACGTTGGCCGTAATAGACGCGCTGCAACAGGCTGACGTTGGGGGTGGTGAAGCCGGTGGTAGTGATGACGGCGTTGGTGGTGATGACGGCGTTGGTGGTGATGTTGTTGGTGGTGGCGGCGTTGTTGGTGGTGACAACGTTGTTGGTGGTGAAAACGTTGTTGGTAGTGAAAAAGTTGGTGGTGGTGAGGGCGTTGACGAGGATGATGCGCAGCGGGAACGCGCGGGCCACGGAGCCGAGCGCGGTGTTCGTGGCGGTGGCGACATAGGCCGCGCCATTGGCGTCGATGGGCGCCAGCACGGGTTGGCCGTTGGCATCGCGCTGGTAGGTCTTCAGATACTGCCCGACCTGCGTGACGCTCGCATCGCCCACCCAAAGCCCATCGGCGGTGGCGACCGTGGCGCTGACCGGCACGTCGATCTGCGAGAGGCCGCCGGTGTCCGCCCAGCGCAGCACGCCCGCGTAGAAGGCCCCGGGGCTGGCGACCATGGCCGAGCGGTTCAACCCCAAGACTACTTCCAACTCGGAGCCGGGCTGGCCCTGCGCCGCGAGGGTGAAGCTCTGCTGCCCCGTGAGGGCGGTGTGGTCGTAGGTGAGGTTCGTGGCGTTCAGCGCGCCGCGCACCAGCAGCGGCGGGGCGGCAAAGATGGCGGGCTGGCCGGCCGGCGGCGTGAGGGAGTTCAGCAAGTTCAACGTCATCGTCCGCGCGCTGGCCGTGAGGTTCTTCAACCGCACGCGGTGGGTGCCGATGCTGTCGGCGAAGTGGACGCCGGAGCCGCTTTGCAGCTCGACCTCCACCGGGCCGAAGTAGCGGTTGTAGCCGGTGTCCGTGCGGCGAATCCAGAAGGCCTCGCCGCGCTTGACGTAGGTGTTGCGGAACAGCGGCGCGGAGACGCGGGCGGGGTTCGTCGCGCCCAGTTCACCGCCGGGGTAGCGGTAAAGCTCCGCCGTGCGCTGGAACTCGGGCGCCGGCCCCAAAAAGGTGTCGAAGTCGGGCGGGGCGTTCGTGGGCGTGGGGAAGCCAACGAAGTTCAGGCCAGTGGTGGTCCACTGATAACGCGGCGGGACGGGTTTGCCGGTGATCGTCCAGACGTAGTCCACCGTGTTGGTGTTGCGGACGAGGTAGGCGGCATTGCCGATGAGCCGCGTCAGCGAGTCGGTGACCACCGGCGAACGGTCCCAGACGGCCCACTGGCTGTTGGCCGCGGAGGGTTGCGCCGGGGACTCGGTGAACTGAAGTGTCGAGACGGGCGCCTGCCAGAGCCAGACCTCGGCGATGGGGTTGGCGGCCCCGACGATGAGGCTGTCCAGTGCAACGTGCGTGGCGTCCACGTGGAGGAATACGGCGTTCCAGCCGGGCTTGAGCGTGACGGTCTGCGCCAGCCACTGGGCGTGGGCGATCGGCGCGGTGACATGAAGCAGCGCCAGCGTGGCCACTGCGGTGAGGAGGCGAAGGAAGTGAGTTTTCATGGCTTGCGGAAGAAATACCAAGCGGGTTGCGGCGTGAGCCGTTGCAGCGCGGCGAGCGGGGAACCGTTGTTGCGCCCGCCGAAGAAGAGGGCCTCGCTGCCAGTCCACACAGCGGCGGCCTCGCTGCGGGCCAGCGGTGAGCCGGGGTTGCCCACGGTTCGCCATTTGTCTGTCGCGGGGTCATAGGCCGCCCCCGTGGCCACCGTGCCGGAGGCGGTCTCGCCACCGAAGATGAGCATCTCGGAGCCGGTCCACACCGCGTTGTGCAGCGTGCGAGCGGTCGGGGCGTTGGTGAGAGCGAGTGGCGTCCAACTCCCCGTCAGTGGGTTGTAAGCCGCGCCATCGCTAAGGTAAGTGCCCAACCGCAGTCCGCCCCAGACCAGCATGCGACTCCCTGTCCAAACGGCGGTATGGCCGCTGCGGGCGGTAGGCGTGCCAAACGGACTGGTGGACCACCACTCCGACGGCACGCCGTTGGTGAAGATGAGTTGCGCCCCGGTGTTGAGATAATCATTCGTGCCATCGCCGCCCCAGACGAGCCACCTGTCCCCCGTCCAGACCGTGCTCGCATTCGCGCGCGGAGCGGGGGCATTGGGCAGGGACAACGTGTCCCAAGTGTTGTTGGTCGGGTTGTAGAGTGCGCCATCGGCCAGCATTCCTGTGCTGTTGCGTCCGCCCCAGATGACCATGCGGCTGCCGGTCCAAACCGCCCCATGCGCGTCCCGCGCCGCCGGTGCGCCCGTGGGGGTGACGCTGGTCCAGAGCTGGTTGGGGACCGAGAACCGTCCGCCGGTATTGAGGTAGCTGCTGCCGGAAAACCCACCCCACACCAGCATCTCCGAGCCGGTCCACACCGCCGTGTGGCCCGCGCGCGCGGAGGGCGCGCTGACCGGGGAGAGCACCTGCCACGTGTCGAGTTCCGGGCGATACTGCGCGCCCACTGCGGAGTAGAGTCCCGCCCCCAGCGTGCCGCCCCAGACAACCATCTCCTGCCCCGTCCACACGGCAGTGTGGGCCGAGCGGGCCGAGGGCACACCGGTGACGCTGCCGTTCACCCACGCAGGGGCCGCCACGGTCACCACGCCCCGTAGGCCGCGGGCCAACAGTAGCGGATCCGCCGCATCCGCCGAGACGAAGGTGGCGGCGGCCAGGATGTTCGACTCGGTGCGATTGGAGAGGGTGGTGATTTGAGCGGTGAGCGAGTTGAGGAGCCTGACCAGCGCGTCGTTGGTGCCAATGAGTCGCCCGGATAAAGTATTGCTCACGGCCGTGGCCGTGTTCGTCACGTCGGTCAGGCGCGCGATATTGGGGCTCAGCCGTGCGTCTGCCAGCGTGCCGGAGGTGAGGCCATCTGCGGTCGTGGTGCCGGGGGGGCCGGGGGGGCCGGGGGGACCCGCCGGCGTCAGCGCATAGACGGCGTAGGGAGTTGCGGTGATGGGTTGGCGCGGGGCAAGCACGGAGTAGGCACTTACCCCGCCGTTGGTCCGCACGGCTAATTCGAGCCACCGCGCCGCCCCGGTGAACGGACTCGCCCCGTAATCGAGTGTCACCGTGAACACGCCGTTCGTCACGGCCACCGGAGCTGAAGACACGGGCACCCCCACGCCACTTCCTCCCGTCACGCTGTCCCGGAGCCCGAACTGGAAGTCATACAAGCCGTTGGCGGCCACCCCACCGTCTGTCAGACGGCCCTGGTAGGTGAACGCGGTGACTTGCGCGCGAGATTCGGGAATGAAGGCGAGGCAGGCCAACAGAACGAAGGCAATCCGGGCAACGTGCTTCATCCTAAATCCCGCAGTTGAAACCGAGGTAAGGGAGTTAAACCACTGACCAGCAATAACCTGCACTGATAAACCAGCGGGAACTGGATT
>CALQJI020000113.1 GCA_943330855.2 Klebsiella pneumoniae | reverse complement strand
GTAGCGGCCGTGAATGCGGGCCAGGGCCTCGCGTTTGGCGGAGCGACTCATGTTCGGGGCTTGGGTAACCACGAATGTGAGTCAACGTATCGTCGGACTCCTCGTCCAACTCCCCGCCCCGGTAACATTTAATATGAGTCAACTCGGAGAGGGCTTTGGACTTCATGGCCTTGGCGAATCAACTTGCCATGAACGCGTATTCTCGCAAAATAACGCCCAGACGGTTCGTAGCGGACAAGATTTGGAGAAGGTGTCTTGCTCCAGATGCCGGTTTGTTCTGTTGGCGCGTTCTTCATGCTGAACAGCATCAGATGGCCAAATCGGACCTGTCGGTTGCTGCGTAAATAGTTGGTAATAAACGGTTGCCTCGGTAGCTCAGTTGGTAGAGCAGTTGACTCTTAATCAATTGGTCGTAGGTTCGAATCCTACCCGAGGCACCACTTCCATTCCCCCTAGTTTCAGTGTCTCGAAATGAGGCTTTGATGCCGGGCGGTGATAGGGTTTCCTGCCGCATTAGCGTGCGCGAGCTGTCAGACAAGCCCGCGACCCATTCAACACGATGCCCGCCATTGAAGTTCAAGGCCTCACGAAGGCTTTCCGCACCTACAAAAAGCAGCCCGGCTTCCGGGGGGCGGTGCGCGGGTTGTTCAAGCGCGAATACGAGCAGACACTCGCCGCACGCGAGGTCAGCTTCAAAGTCGAGGAGGGCGAGTTGGTTGGCTTCCTCGGTCCCAATGGCGCGGGCAAGACCACCACGCTCAAGATGCTCGCGGGCCTGCTCTATCCCACCAGCGGCTCGGCGAACGTGCTCGGTTACGTGCCGTGGGAGCGCGCGGACGGCTATCGTCGGCAGTTCGCGCTGTTGCTCGGCCAGAAGAACCAACTCTGGTGGGACTTGCCGGCGCGCGAGTCGCTGGAGCTGAACGCAAAGATTTACGGCATCGAGCGCGATGTCTTCGAGCGAACCGTCGGCGAGCTGACCGAACTGCTCGATGTCAAAGACAAGCTCAACGTCATGGTGCGCGAGCTTTCGTTGGGCGAGCGCATGAAGATGGAGCTGGTCGCCGCGCTATTGCATCAGCCCAAGGTGCTGTTCCTCGACGAACCAACCATCGGCCTCGATGTGGTGTCGCAGAAGAAAGTCCGCGAGTTCCTCCGCCACCACAACGCCACGCGCCGCACGACCATCCTGCTCACGAGTCATTACATGACGGACATCCAGGAGCTGTGCCAACGCGTCATCATCATCGATAAGGGCACGATTTTCTTCGATGGCCGGTTGAGCGAGGTGATCGACCGCTTCGCTGACTTCAAGCTCGTGACCATCGAGTGCGATCCGGGCCCGGAGCGCTCGGCGGAGTCGCTCGCGAAGTATGGTGAGGTGGTTGAACGCACGCCCGGCACGGTGAAGCTCAAGGTGAAACGCGACCGCGTGGTGCCGGTCTGCAAGGCACTCTTCGACGAGTTGCCGGTGCGGGACATCGACATCCAGGAAGTGCCCATCGAGGACATCATCCGCGAGTTGTTCGCCCGGAAATCTTCCTGACTGGAAGGCGCGGCCCTTCGCGGTTTTTCCGATTGCGCGGCCCGCTTGCAGGATTAGATTGGCCCGCGTGAACGCTCTTCGAGACCTCTTCGCTATGCGTGGCAGCAGCGATGGGGTGGGGGTTGCTCAAGGGAGTGATTACCTCGTGTTTGTCCTGCTGGGACTGCTCTTCCTCATTCTCGGTGTAGGGGCTTTTTTCTTCTGGCTTGCGACGCGCCACGCTCGCGAGCGGCGTGCTTGCGCGGAGGCAGAGCCGCGCCATCGTCCGCGCAGCCGGTGGATGGGTGCAGGTGTTTTCCACCCGGAAATATTCGATTCCCCCTGCCGCTGGATGGCCATCCGCACCACTGATCCCCGCGCGGTGCAGAAGGCTCTCAAGCTCATGAATCCCACGCTTTGCACATGGGCCGAGGGCTTGGCCGAGGCGCGCGAACGGCGGCTTTTCATCACGCCGCCCATTGGCGAGTGGGTGCTTGTCGTCGGCCCCGGGCTCCCCGACCCAGCAGATGACGTGGATGAGTGTTACCACCTCCTCACCGACCTCAGCCGCAAGTTGGGCCTGGTGCAATTCTTCAACCTTAACCGCGCGCTGGGCCATCACGCTTGGGCGCGACTCGATGCTGGCGAAGTGTTGCGCGCCTATGCGTGGGCGGGGCACGTCGCGTGGAACCAGGGCACGCCCAGCCCGGTGGAACTCGGCCTCGACCTGCGCTGCTACGAGTATCTCGAAGAGCCCGAGAAAAACTGGGACAGCGCGCACGACCCAATCTTGCAGAACCTGGACCGACTCCCCATGTTGGCCGGGCGCTGGAGCGTGGACCCGACTGCGCTGGATGAACGGCACTTTACAACTGGACGCGGAATTGTCGGGGAAATGACCTGAACCGCCACTCTCACAAATGGCCCCACCAAAACCAACCTATGTCACTCGAATCCGCCCTCGACGAGTATCCCAAGGAATTGAAACTGCGTGACGGGCTGACGTGCCAGTCGCGGCCGCTGGAACCCGGCGACCACGCTGCCTTCCACCGTTTCTTCACTTCGCTCAACACGCCGGAACTGCTCTACATCAAACACCGCGTTACCGAACCCGAAGTGGTGCGTGCGTGGTGCGAGAGCCTCGACCTCGGGCGCAACCTGCCCTTGCTCGCGTGGCACGACGGGGTAGTCATCGGGGTCTGCACGCTCCACCAATCGCTTGGCGGCTGGAAGCGCCACATCGGGCGCGTGAGCGTCCACGTGCATCCGAAATATCGCGGGCGCGGCCTCGCGCAGGCCCTCGTTGGCGAGACGGTAGACATCGCTCGCGCGTGCAGTTTGGAGAAGGTGGAGGCGGAATTTATTGGCACCCAGGAGGGCGCGCTCAAGGTTTTTTGCCTGTTGGGCTTCAGCGAACTCGTCCGCCTGCCCGCCTACGTGAAGGATATGCAGGCCGTCACGCACGATTACGTGCTGATGGGCCTCGACCTCATCACGGAAGAGGAATTTGCCAGCGCGGGCTAGGCGCACTCTGCCTCACGCAAAGGTCGCGAAGGGCGCAAAGAATCAGGCCCTCGCGTCCCTTTCCGCTGTCGGCCGTAAGCCAGAGGCTGGCTTCTCGCCCGTCTTCCTTTGCGGCCTTCGCGCCGTGTGGGTGAGTCCAGGCTTGTTTCACCGGTCCCCGCGCGGGTCAAACGCATCCCGCAATCCATCCCCGAAAAAGTTCAGTGCCAGCAGCGTGCTCACCAACACAGAGCAGGGGAACACCAGCAGCCACCAGTAGATGCGGATGGGATTTATCTGCGCCGCTCCGTCCGCGATGAGCGAGCCGAGGCTGGCCTGCGGCGGTTGGATGCCGAGGCCGAGGTAACTTAGGAACGACTCGTAGAGGATGATGGCCGGCACCAACAGCATCAGATACACGATGATGATGCCGGTGATGTTCGGCAGGATATGGCGGCGGAGGATTTGCGCGTGCGTCGCGCCCAGCGCGCGGCTCGCGTCCACGAACTGCCGCGTGCGCAGCGACAGCACCTGCCCGCGCACGATGCGCGCCATCGTGAGCCACGAAACCGCGCCCAAGCCGACGAAGAGGCCGACGAACTTCGCCGTGTCGCGCATCGTCACCGTGAGCTTCCCGGCGGACTGCAACTTGTCGAGCGCCCCATGCAGCGTCGTGATGAGCACGATGACAAAGATGATGCTCGGCAGCGAATAGAGCACGTCCACCACCCGCATTAGCCAAGCGTCCCAACGCCCGCCGAGATAGCCAGCCACCGCGCCCCATAACACCCCGATGACCAAGCTCACGCACGCGCCCACCGCCCCGACCAGCAGCGACACCCGCGCTCCGTAAATCACCCGGCTGAAGATGTCGCGTCCATGAATGTCTGTGCCGAACCAGTGCTGGGCTGTCGGCGGCGCGAAGAGTTCGGTGGAGTGTTCATTGGGCGTGTGCAAGCCGGCGGCGAGGAATCCCGGCATCACCTTTGCCACCGTGGGCGACGACAGCGCCGGCCAGAGCAGAATCACGCCCAGCAACGCCGCGAGGAACCCGCCGCACGCGGAGGCAAATTGGTTTTTCCGAAACCGCCGCCACGCCCGTTGATTCGGGCTCAACGACTCGCTGACCGCTCCTTGCTCACTCATACTTCACCCTCCGGTCGAGATAGCTGTAAGCCACGTCTACGAGCAGGTTCAGCACGAGCAGCAGCGTCGCGTAAAGCAGCACCAGGCCGATGACCATCGGGTAGTCGCGGTTCAGCGAGCTGTTCACCATGAACACGCCGACGCCGGGAATCTGAAACAAGTTCTCCACGATGAACGACCCCGTGAGCAAGTCCGCCAGCAACGGCCCCGAGTAGGACACCACCGGTAAAATCGCGATGCGCAGCGCGTGCTTGAGCAGCACGGTCGTGTCGTTGAGGCCCTTCGCGCGCGCGGTCACGATGTATTGCTCGTGTAGCGTCGTGAGCATCCCCTCGCGCATCAGCCGCGCGACGCGACCGGAGAAGTAAAGCCCGAGCGTGAGCGTCGGCAGGATGACGTGCGCGGGCGATGTCCACAGCGCCACCGGCAGCACCCGCCACTGAATCGCCAACCCCATCACGAGCAACGGCCCGACCACCAGCGCCGGCACACACACCGCGAGAATGGCCAGGAAACTCCCCGTGTAATCGCCCCACTCGCCTCGCCTCGCCGCCGACCAGAAGCCCAGCGGAATCCCGATGCCCAACGACAGCGCGAAGGCCATTCCGCCCAATGCCACCGACACCGGCAGACCCTGCGCGATGATGTCCGTGACCGTGTGGTTGCGATACTTGAAGGATGGCCCGAAGTCGCCTTGCAACACGCCGCCGATGTAGCGGAGGTATTGCTGCCAGACCGGCTCGTCGAGGTGATACTTGGCCTCGATGGCGCGTTTAATTTCCACGGTGGCCGGCGCACGCTCCTTATCGAACGGCCCGCCCGGCGCGAGCTTCAGCAGCGCAAACGCGAGCACGCTGATGAGCAGCAGCAGCGGCAGGATGAAGACGGCGCGTTTGAGGAAGTAGGGCACGGTGGGGGAAGTGTTCAGTATTCAGTGGGCCGTGGTCGCACGTTGGCGACTGAACACTGAATACTTCCTTCGGTGAAAGGCGTGTTTGAAATGTTCATCGAGCCGGTTGGCGCGCAAGTTCCTAACGCCCGCTCGCCATGATGACAACGGGCAAATGCGTCGCCTGAAGGCGCTTTGTCATCCCGCGCTCATTGAAACTCATAACCCAAGTGGAAGCTCACGCGCCCGTCCGGATGCTGGCGGATGTTCGTGAGATGCACGGGCAGCCCGCCGCCGAGCAGGGAGCGACTGCTGGGCGTGGTGAAGGGCGTGTAGGCGTCGTTGGCCGCGCTGGGATACGGCACGTCCGTCAGAAACACTCGCGGGCCGCTCGGGCCTTCGATGCCGTGGCTCTCTTCGAGGATGACGCGGTTGCCGACGATGCGCCAAATCAACAGCCCCTCATCTGGCAGGCTGCTGTCGAAACCGGTTTTGCGGCGGTTTTCCAAGAGTAGGTATTCGCTGCCGTCCGGGCGGATGAGCACCTTGAAACACTCGTTGGTGGAGCCGGCCACCGGCGCGAGCACGAGCTTCTGTTTCACGGTTGGATCGAGGACCGCCGGCTTGAGCCAGCCGAGTTGTTCCTTGCACCACGCGCCAAAGTGCTGCGGGCGGCCGTAGGGGGTTTGGTTCGACATGGCGCACCAGTTGCCCAGGCCCTCGGAGCCGGGGTTTTCGGGGCGTGCGTAGAGGTCGGGGATGCCGATCATGTGGCCAAACTCGTGGCAATAGACGCTGATGTTGCCCATGCGCCGCCCGCCCTCGGCGCAGATGAAGTAGGGCCAGCGCTTGCCCTTGTGCGTCACGGTGCCGCGATGTGGCCAGAAGAGGCTGCCGCGATTCACATTCGGGTAGCGGTCGCCCGCGTAGATGAACGCGATGCCGTCGAAGTCCTTCAGCGCATCCGGGCCGTCGCGCTTGAGCAGCAGGTCCAGCGCCTCGACAAGAAACGCCGACTTTGCCGTGGTGCTGGCGGCCTGCGAATAGTCGCCGCGCTTCTTGCCCAGCTCCAGCCAGTCGAAGCCCCGGCCGTCGAGGTGGAACTTCCCGCAGGATTGTTCGTCGTAGTAATCGCGCATGCTGCCATACACCGTCTGCCCCGTGGCGTTGGTCTGGGTGTAGGTGCCTTGGCTGAACATGGCCTGCTCCCACGCGCCCATGCTCACGGCGGGGTTGTGCCGCATATCGGGGAACTCCACGCCGATGAGCGCGAGCTTGTAGCCGGGTTTCCGCCACAGCACGCGCGGTTCCTCGCCCAGGCTGGTGCTCATGTCCGCCGCAAGGGTGATGGGCAATTCCTGTGGCTCACCTTTGCGCCGGAATACAACGGTGACGGTCTCGCCAGGGGACTTGTCCGCCAGCAAATCGCTCACGGTCTGGCCGGCGGCGACCGTGGCCCCGGCGACCTTCACAATCACATCGCCGGCCTTCAGCCCCGCCTTGTCCGCCGGCATTCCGCTCGTGACGGAGGAAACCGGCGCGCCTTCGTCCGTGACTTCGCCCGTGCGGAGGCCCATGACCGCGCGCTGTGCGCCAAGCTTGCGCGGACGACTGGTCGCGGTGAGCGAGGCGAGGAGGTCGAGTGACTTGCGGCCGCGCTGAACGGTGAGTTTTGCGAAGTCGCCCGGGGCCTTGCGTTGAAGCGCGTCGCGCAGCGCGTCGGCGGAGGCGAGGGCTTGCTGGTCGAGCTTCATAAAGACATCGCCGACGAGCACTCCGGCCTTCGCGGCTGGAGAACTCTCCGCCACGTCGCCGACGATGAGCTTGCCCTTCGGGTCCGGCGCGACGTGGATGCCGAGGTAGCCGGATTGGCCAGCCGCGGCGGTCTGCTGGGAAATTGTCGTGGTGCTGGCAGTGGTGACGGTGCGGTAGCCCGTGAGGTCGGCAGCCCACACTCGGAGAGCACCGAGCACGGATACGAGCAGAAGGTGGAGGGCGGTTTTCATGATTGGCGTGGAGATGATTTCTAGTGGAGTGAGAAACTTAGAGCAATCAGACAGTCCTCGTTCTCGGCTGAACGGGCCGTGGTTGTCAGCCGTCGGAAGACGTGCTGCTGAACCCAGACTCAAACCCATGAACCAATTGTCTCCAGTCCGCCTTGCCGCAGTTCTCCTCGCCAGCGGCCTGCTCGTGTTTGCCAGCGCGGCCCGCGCCGCCGCGCCGTTCATCGAGAAGGTGGACCTCTTCACTGCAAACGCCGACGGCTACACGCTCTACCGCATCCCCGGCATCGTCGTCACCAAGCGCGGCACGGTGCTGGCCTACTGCGAGGCGCGGAAGAGCGACAAGGGTGACTGGGGCACGATTGATATTCTGCTCCGCCGCTCCACGAACAGCGGCGCGAGTTGGCAACCGCGCGTGAAGATCGCCGACGTGCCAGGACCGAAGGAGAAAAACCCGGTCGCACTCGCCCAGAAACTCGCGACGACCGGTGAGGTCACCTACAACAACCCCGTCGCCATTGCGGATGCGAACGGTGCGGTCCACTTCCTTTTCTGCCTCGAATACGCGCGCTGCTTCTACCTGCGCACCGACGATGACGGCCTCACGTTCAGCAAGCCCGTCGAGATCACCGCGTCCTTCGACAAGTTCCGCCCGGAATACGACTGGAAGGTCCTCGCCACCGGCCCCGGTCACGGCATTCAGCTCAAGACCGGACGGCTCGTCGTGCCCGTTTGGATTTCCACCGGCACCGGCGGCCACGCGCACCGGCCCTCCGTCACGTCGGTCATTTACAGCGATGACCTCGGGCGCACTTGGACGCGCGGCGAGATTGCCGGCCCGAACGAAGGCGAGTGGAGCATCCCGAACGAAACGTGCGCCGTGCAGCTTGCCGACAGTCGCGTGCTGCTGAACATGAGGACCGAGTCGAAGGCCAATCGCCGGCTGCTCACCACCAGCCGGGACGGTGCGACGGCCTGGAGCCGCCCGCAGTTCCACGAGCAACTGCTCGAACCCATCTGCATGGCCACGATGGTGCGCCTCAGCGAAGCTCCCGCGAAGAACCGCCTGCTCTTCGCCAACCCGGACAACCTCGCGCGCACCGACGGCAAGGAGGTCGCCGGCAAGAACCGCGATCGCAAGAACGTCTCCGTGAAACTCAGCTACGACGAGTCCGCGACGTGGCCGGTGAACAAGACCATCGAGCCGGGGTTCAGCGGCTACAGCGACCTCGCCGTGGCGAACGACGGCACCATCCTGCTCTTCTACGAGCGGGGCAGCACCGACGGCACGAACATCTACAAAACCGGCCTGCTCACCGTCGCCCGCTTCAACCTCGAATGGCTGACTGACGGGAAAGACGCGTTGAAATAAATGGTCGCGTTATGCCGGGGAAAAGTCGCTGGCCGCACGCGCGCTGTGGCGCCAACCTTTCGCCCAGCCTATGAGCAGTTGCCCCGCGTTTGACCTCACGCCCGTAGTGGAGTGGGTGGAGAATTAATTCCGCGACCCGGCGGAACTCGCCGCCGCCGTGCAGCATCTGCCCACGCTTCGCCTCTCGCACCCCGGCGCGGGCGCGGACGCGAAGGACACGACCGGCGACGACATTGACTTCATGCGCCGCGAGATTGAACTGGTCCGCGCCGAACAGCACGCCAGCCCAATGCAGTTTGAGCGTCGGCTCGGCATCCAGCGCGAGTAGGCGGAGAAGATTCTCGATGAACTCGCCAGCCGCCACATCGTCGGCCCGCGCACGCACCTCGCGGCGCACGCAGTTGAACGAACTGCTGAACCGTCAGGAACCCACCTTCCGCGAAGCCGAGCCGAGCTCCGAAGACATGGCCGACACCCGCGAAGGCGCCCTGCACGTGGCCGTGCTGAAGTTGGAGGAGGATTTGCGGAAACTATTCTGGGCCGCCTGGTTACGGTGCGGGCTGGTGCGGTTGGGCTTGACCGCGCTCGCCGCCAACTCCTTCCCCCCGTGCGTTGACGCCGAGGGTGCCGGGCGCTGCTCCCTCTCCCTTCATCGGATGAGGGGTGAGGGCCGGGGTGAGGGGTTTA
The DNA here is from genome assembly GCA_943330855.2 of Klebsiella pneumoniae. Taxonomy (GTDB): domain Bacteria; phylum Verrucomicrobiota; class Verrucomicrobiia; order Limisphaerales; family SXTU01; genus SXTU01. Next base: position 6,968 of record CALQJI020000113.1, on the reverse strand, counting down.
GAGAAGTGAGAAGGCAAAAGGCAAAAGGGAGGCAGACGCGGCTCGGCACTTTTGCCTTTTGCCTTACCCCATTCCTGATCCGGCCTGCGGCCACCCCTCCTCCTCCGAGCAAGGGAGAAGGCGTGCGGCGTGGCGTCCGGTTGGCATTCCACCGCCAGGCATTCCGAATGGGTGTTTTATTTTCCGGCGTCCGTGCGGAAGGGCGAGGCGGGCAGTCCGGCCCCGTTGAAGAGATTGCAGGTCGGCCAGTTTTCCCACGCGTAGCGGACGGCGGTGGGTTGTTTCACGTCGGCGCTAGTGACGATGACTTTGTCGCCTTCGATGCGGGCCTGCGCTGGCTTCCACTGCTTGTCCTCGCCGGCGATGACAAAGCCTTTCAGCTCGCCGTCCTTAGCGACGAGTCCGCCGTTGGTGTGCTTGAAGCTCAAGGCCACGTCGCTCCCGCGCACCTGATGGCCGGCGGGGAGCGGGCCGCTCGTGGCAACCGCGTGGCCATACACCGTGCCCAGCGCCCACGCGGCGAGGCGGCGGCCTACGTCTTGTTTGTTCTTGGGGTGGATGTCCTTCTCCTCGCCGAGGTCGATGGTGATGGCCATGCCAGTCTTCGGGAGAGCAAGCGTCTTGAGCATCGCCTCGCGCACGAGCGGCCAGTCGCGGCCCGCGCCGCCGAAGTTCGGGAGTTGCACCCACGCGAAGGGAAAATCATAGCCCCAGCGGGCGCGCCAGTCGGTGACAAGCAAGGAAAGCTGCGCGTGATAGAACGGGGCCTTGTCCGGGGTCGAGTTGGATTCGCCCTGATACCAAAGTGCGCCGCGGATGGCATAGGGAATCAGCGGGGCAATCTTGCCATTGAAGAGGCCGCCCACGTTTCCCTTGCGCTCGGCCAAGGCGGAGCGGTCCGCCGGGCGTTTGCGAGCGGGCTTGCCATCGGCTTTGGCCTTGGCTTGTTCCGGGTCGACGGCCTTGGCTGGTTTGCCCTTGTTCTCAAAGAAGGCTTTCAACTCCGGCGATGCCTTCTGGGCCTCGGGCGCTATCCACGACTCGATAGGCGTGCCGCCGACGGAGGAGTTGATGAGGCCGACGGGGACATTGAGTGACTTGTGGATCTCGCGCCCAAAGAAGTAGGCCGTGGCCGAGAAGCCGCCGACCGTCTCCGGTGTGCAGAGGACCCATTTGCCTTTGCCCTGGGTCTGCGCGCTCCCCGCAACGGCCCTGCCTTCGGTGAACATACGGAGCTGAGGGAACTTCGCGGCTGCCTGTTCTTGCTCGAAGTGCTTGGCGCGGCTGACTTGCATGGCCATGTTGGACTGGCCGGAGCCGAGCCAAACTTCGCCGACCAGCACGTCGGTGAGGGTGAGGGAGTTACTGGCCTTGACGAGGAGCGTGTGTGGGCCGGGGGCGTTGAGCTTGGCGAGCTTCACGGACCATTTGCCCTCAGCGTTGGCCTTGGTGCTGACGGTCTGGCCGGCAATGGACACGGTGACTTCCTCTCCTGGCGCAGCGGTGCCCCAGACTGGCACGCCGATGTCCCGTTGAAGGACCATGTGGTCGCCGAAGATGGTGGGGAGCTTCACCTCGGCGCGGGCAAAGGGCGCGAAAAACGGGAGGAATGCGGACGTGACAAGAGCGAAGGGGAGAAGTTTCATGGTGCTAACAGGACAGAGAATTTGCGTATGACTGGACTTCACATCTACCGGCGCGGTTACAATTCTCTCCGAGCTTTTGGTTGGCTGTTCCTGCTCGCCTTGAGCCTGCCATTGCTCGCGGCGGAGAAGGCCAAAGTGTTCCGCGCCGGTGCGGCCACGAGCAATCTCACACCGTCCCTCGGCGGCGGCATCATCGGCGGCTTCCATCCGATTCCCTCCACGCACATCCACGACGAGTTGCACGCGCGCTGCCTCGTGCTCGACAACGGCGAGACGCGGCTGGCCATCGTCGTGTGCGACCTACTCGGCGCGGCGCGCGAAGTCTATGACGAGGCGCGTCGGCTCGTGACGGAGGAGACCGGCCTGCCGGGCGCGAACCTCTTCATGTCCTCGACGCACACGCACTCCGCCACGAGTGCGCTCGGCACAAATCGCTTCCGCATCAACACGCCGCTCGATGACTACCAGCGGTTCGTCGCGCGCCGCATCGCGGACGGCGTGCGGCGTGCCATCAATCACCTCGCGCCCGCGCGCATCGGCTGGGCGAGTGGTCAGGAGCCGAACCACGTCTTCAACCGCCGGTGGTTTCTCAAGCCCGGCACGATGCCGATGAACCCTTTCGGCAGCACCAATGACCTCGTGAAGATGAACCCGGGACGCGCAATCAAGGACCTCGACCGCCCGGCCGGTCCGACGGACCCCGAGGTGGGCCTTCTCTCCGTGCAGACGCCGGAGGGCAAACCCATTGCGGTGCTCGCGAACTACTCGCTCCACTACGTCGGCGGCGTGGGCAACGGGCACATCTCGGCGGACTACTTCGCGCTGTTCGGCGACCGGCTCCAGCAACTCCTCGGCGCGGACCGGCAACGGCCGGCGTTCGTCGCGATGCTGGCCAACGGCACGAGCGGCAACATCAACAACCTTGATTTCTCCAAGCCCGGCACGCGCGACGAGCCTTACGCGCGGATGCGCGTGGTCGCGGACGATGTGGCGGCGGTCGCGTTCAAGGCGCTGCAAGGCATTCAGTATCGCGACTGGGTGCCGCTGGGCGCGCAGCTCCGTGAGTTGGAGGTGGGCACGCGTCGCCCGACGCCCGAGCAAATCGCCCGCGCGAGGGAAGTGCTCGCCCGCCCGCGGACGCTGCCGCGTGCCGCGACGCTGGAGGAGATTTACGCGGAGCGCACGCTGGGCATGGCGGAGTATCCGGCGCGGCTGGCGATCCCGCTGCAAGCCCTGCGCGTGGGCGAGGTGGGCATTACGGGCATTCCCTGCGAGACGTTCGTAGAGACGGGCCTGGAGCTGAAGGCGCGCAATCCCTTCAAGCCGAGCTTCACGCACTCGATTGCCAACGGCTACTACGGCTACCTGCCCACGCCCGAGCAGCATCGCCTCGGCGGCTACGAGACGTGGCTGGGGACGAACCGGCTGGAGGAGCGGGCGGCGACGCAGATTGTCACGGCGCTGCTGGAGATGCTGGGGAAATTGAAGGGAGAGTGATTAGTGAAGAGTGGTGGTCGCGCCGACCATCCCACTAATTACTCGTCCTCAAAACAACCTCGCCTCTCACCGCCCCGCTTCCTAACCTCCCATCATGATTCGCCGCCATTTCCTCCTCGCCGCGCTCGTTGCGCCCGGCTTCCTCTCCACCGCCTTAGCCGCTGCCAAACCGGAGGCAAGCACCGCGCCACTCAAAGCCATCCCGCAGCGGATGCAGGACTTCGTGGACCGGCAGGTTGTCTCCGGCGCGGTCACGCTGGTGGCGAACGGCGGCAAGGTGGTGGCCCTCGACGCCGTGGGTTACTCCGACCTCGCGGCGAAGAAGCCGATGCGCACGGATGACTTGTTCTGGATTGCCTCGATGACCAAGCCGCTCACCGGCACCGCCATCCTGATGTTGCAGGACGAGGGCAAGCTCTCCGTGGACGACGCGGTGGAGAAGTTCCTGCCCGAGTTCAAGAACCAGATGCTGCTCGTGACCAAGACGCCCGAGGCCATCGTGCTCAAGAAGCCTTCGCGCCGCATCACCTTGCGCGACCTGCTCACGCACACCGCCGGGCTGAATAGCGACAGTCCCGAGACGGGCCGCGACCTCATGCTCGGCGAACGCACGCTGGCCTACGCGCTCCAGCCGCTGTCTTTCGAGCCGGGCAGTAAGTGGAGCTACAGCAACCCCGGCATCAACACGCTGGGCCGCATCGTCGAGGTCGTGTCGGGGCAGAACTTCGCGGACTTCCTCGACGCCCGACTCCTCAAGCCGCTGGGCATGAAGGACACGACGTTCTGGCCCACCGAGGCGCAGGCGCGGCGCGTGGCGAAGGCCTACCAACCCGGCCCGGAGAACAAGGGCCTCACCGAAGTGGACAACTACTTCCTCAAGGGCCTGCCCCTCACCGCGCGCTGGCGCACGGCCATCCCGGCGGGCGGTCTTTACTCGACGGCGGCGGACATGGCGAAGTTCTACCAGATGATGCTCAACGGCGGTGTGGCCAACGGAAAGCGCTACCTCTCCGCCACCGCGCACCAGCAGCTCACGAGCACGCAGACCGGCGAGATCAAGACCGGCTTCACCGAAGGCATGAGCTGGGGCTTCGGCTTCCAAGTCGTGAAGCAGTCGGTGGGCGTGACCGCGATGCTCGCGCCCGGCACGTTCGGCCACGGCGGCGCCTACGGCACGCAAAGCTGGGGCGACCCGAAGAGCGGGACGATCTACATCCTGATGATCCAGCGCGCGAAGCTGGCAAACGGCGATGCCTCGGACATTCGCAAGGCGTTTCAGGAGACAGTGGCGGCGGGGTTGGGGAAGTGAGAGAAGTCATGCGTCTGCCGCGATGGGGCAAAAATCAGCTTTTGAGCGCAACGTAAAATCTCATTAGCACCCGGCTTCAGCCGGGTGAAAACGGGTGGCGTCAGGGCAAGCCGGTTTAACGGTTTGTCCGGATTGGCTGGTGAGATGGTTCGCAAAAGCCGTTGAAACGGCTGGGCATCGTGCGCTTGCCCAAGCACCCGGCTCAAGCCGGGTGCTAATGAGAGGAACTCAAATCCTGATTTGCGCCTGCCGCGCCGCGCGCTTGAGGAAGCGCCTTTACCTGTGGGGGGGTTTCCGGTAGTGAACGGCGACCCTAATCAGGCCGGAGCATTCACCGGCAGCCAACCGAACGCATGAAAGTATCGAAACCGTCCACCAGTTCCCCCCATCGGGCCGCTGGCTTCACCCTCATCGAACTGCTCGTCGTCATCGCCATCATCGCGATTCTGGCGGGGATGCTGTTGCCGGCGCTGGCGAAAGCCAAGGGCAAGGCGCACGCCATCAAGTGCCTGAACAATCAGAAGCAGATGGCCTTGGCCTTCGTGGTCTACGCCAGCGATCACGACGACCGCTACATTGCGGGCACTTTTGCTGCAAACGCACCCCTGATGACCGCCCCCGACGTTTGGTTCAAACTTCTGCTGCCCTACTTGGCCAACAACACAAACATCTACAAGTGTCCCGGGCATTTTGACGGTGGGCAGGTTTACGTGTCGCTCCCTTACCCGGTGGATTACGTCGTGAACTCCCACATCATCCGGCCCTCCGCCACCGCTTTGCGGACAACTGCGTTGGACACGCCTACGGATTATTTGGTGACCACCGAGGACTCCCGCCAGATGAACAATTTCAACTGGAGCGTCTCCGATTGGAACTGGATCCGCGTCAACAGTTGGAATCAGGGCAACGCCGCGTTGTATGGCGTCGGCCTCACGCGACACAACGCCGGGGCCCAGGTGAGCATGGCCGACGGCCACTCCGAGTATTTGAAAATGCCGCCACGCGCTGCGACCGGCGCAATGCTTGCCGACTTTGGTCCCATTGGGGACTGCAAGAATGGCACGCCCGTTTGGACTCCTTCGGTTGCTCCCAAGGTGTTCCTTCGCCTGACCTCAGCCGGCGATGCCATCGGCGGCAACGTGAACATGGGCTTCTAAGGACAGCGTCCGCCTTCCCTGCTTAACCGCTTCGGGGCGCTTGGCCTCAGCGTCGCCCAGCACAAGACTTGGCTGCGCGACCCCGGGCTGGCCGACGTGGTGCAGGCACACTTGGAGGAAGGTGCGTTGTTGCTCAATCAGACTTACAGCATCGGCGGCCCACCCGTGAAAGCGCAGACTTGGGCCGGCGTGACGATGGTGGGCGAGTTGGACGCGCTCGAACTCCGCAACGCCACCGGCCACACCCTCGCGCGCGGTCGCCGGGACACTACGCTGGTGGAGGTGTGAGGCGCGCAGCGTGACACTGCCGCACCGCGAGCTTGAAGAATCCACTTTACCTGCGTGGGGGTTTCCGGTAGTCAGCCATGAAACCACTCAGGCCGGAGCATTCACTGGCAACCAACCGAACGCATGAAAGCATCGAACCCTCCCACCAGTTCCCCCCATCGGGTCACTGGCTTCACACTCATCGAATTGCTCGTCGTCATCGCCATAATCGCGATTCTGGCAGGGATGCTTTTGCCGGCGCTGGCGAAGGCGAAGGCGAAGGCTGGGCAGGCCCAGTGCATGAGCAACACCAAGCAGCTCGGCCTGGCGACGGCGCTTTATACGCAGGACTTCGACGATACTTTTTTCACCGGACCTTCCCAGAATGCAAACGGCAATCAGCCTGAGGACGCTATCCACTACCAGTTCGGAGCTGCCCCCGGTGCGAATAACAATATCACCGCCACTCCCCGGCCCTTGAAGGGAAGCACCATAGCGCCATACCTACAGGCCCTTGATGACTCCTTGCGAACCAACGGTAACACGATGCTTCGCTGCGCGTCCGACAAGGTCTGGAACAATCGAGGTGGCCCCAATACTGGGCCGTATGCCGGTTCCTACGCCGCTGGCCGTCCCAATTATCCGTTCTCCTATTCCTTTAACGGGATTGGCGGCAACAACCCCAATCAAGGCATGAACACCGACATAAATACTGCGCGGACCCAAATCAACAAGTTCCGGAGCACACAGGTTAATCGTCCTGCCTCCAAGTGGGCGTGGATCGAGGAGAGGGGGAACGACAAGGACGGCCTCAAGGAATACGACCCGGCTGTTTGGACCATCAGTAACCCGGCTGGTGCTTGGATTGAGGATGGTAAATTCGCCAACACGGGCAACGTGCTTTCGCTCCGGCATGGCAAGAAAGCCACGGTCATCTATGGTGATTACCAACGGTGTCCAGTGAAGGTGTGTCAAAGTGAGGCATAGAGAGTGGTCAGGCGGGGCACGGCGGCGGCTTCCGTGAGGTTTTCTTGCAGCGCATGGCGCAACCACCGGATGAACTTTACCGAGCGCTGGCTGGCCCGCCGGGCG
>CALQJI020000112.1 GCA_943330855.2 Klebsiella pneumoniae | reverse complement strand
GCCGGGATGGATCCCTACGAGTTGAAGAAAAGGATTGAGGCCAAGCTGAAGAAATTCTTCACTGCCTTGGGTAAACTAGATCGTGAGTCAACGAAGACCTGACGGTCCCCTGCCCCCGGTAACATTTAGCCGTGAGTCAATACGGGGCGACGTAGAAAGTTTCCTTCGCAGTGAGTTGGCGCAACTTCATGCGCACGCCGTAGCTTGCTCCACTCAGGTTGGCGGGCAGTGGCAGGGTCGCGTATGGCTTGCCGGGGCTGAAGAGCGCGCCGCCTTCGAGTCGCCAGCCGTTGCCGGTCTCCGCGACCTTGGCCGGCGTGAGTGGGGCGAGGAGGTCTTCCCAGGCGCGGTCCGTGGGCTGGGTGGGCACCGATTTTTCGTTCAGCGATTCCGGCTCCCAGATGCGGGTGTTGTCACTCGGACTGGCGCAGGCGAGGCGCTGGCCGCTGGGGCTGAAGCCGAGGCCCGTCGGCGTGGTCAGCGGGCCGCGCAGCTCCTCCAGCCGCCGGCCGGTTTCGAGGTTCCAGAGCCGGATGGTGAGGTCGGCGGAAGTGGTGGCGAGGATGGGCTTCACGGGATGCCACGCGAGCGCGGTGATGGGGCCATCGTGCGCGCGAAACTCCTGCTGCACGGCAAGCGTGGCGGCATCGCGGATGCGCACCATTTTATCGGCTCCGGCCTCGGCCAAGCGGCTGCCATCGGGCGCGACGACGAGCACGCCCAGCGCGCTGCGGTTCGTCACGCGCTGCAAGATTTTGCCGCTGGCGGCGTCCCAGAGGACGACCCATTCTTCGGAGCCGGACAGGCCGCGCTCGGCTTTGGCCGTCACCAGTCCCACAAGGCGCTGGCCGTTGCTGCCGAGCCAGCCAAAGCTCCAGGACCGTTTCATGTCAGCCCGTTCCAACGGAGCCAGCGGCAGGCCGGTGGTGGTGTCAAACAGGTCAACCTTGCTGTTCCGATTCCCGAGCACCACCACGCGCTCGCCCCCCGCGCTAAGTCGGATGAAGTCCTTGCCACCCTGTAGCTTGATGGTGCGGCCTTCCTCACGCTGGGGGCCGGGGTTGCGCAGGAACAACAAGTCGGCGCCGTATGTCACCCCCACGAACACCGCGAGCTTCCCATCCGCGCTCACATCGCTCTGCGGCATGAATATGCCGCCGGACTTCCAGAGGAGGGCGGGAGCGCCGGGCTGGAGTTTGTGCAGCAAAAGGTCCTCGGCCTTCCCAGAGGCAAAGAGCACCTCATCCGAACCCCAAAACACGGGGCGGGCAGGATGAATGGGAGTTCCGCCGGCATGCCACCTCGGCGGCTGACCGGTGGGGTCCCACGCAACCGCGTTCGGCCCGCTCACGAGCAGTTCACCCGAAACCGGATGCACGCTGATGTCCCGAATCTCACCACTGCCGCCCAGCAGTGCGTGACGGCGCTCGCCGGTCGCCGCCAGCCAGACGTGGATGGCCTGCTGTCCATCGGGCAGCACAACGCCGGTCACGAGTTGGTCGCCCGCCGGGGTGAACGCGAGGAAATTAACGTCCGTGTCGTGGACGCGGAACCGCTGACGAAAGCTTCCGGTCTTCAGGTCGAGGACGCTGACAAAGCCCTGCCGGTCCGCCGCCGCCGCCAGGCCGTTGCCCGCCATGGCCAATGCGGTGAGGGGGGCGCCATCTCGTTTGAAACTGCGAATGACCGTCCCATCGCGCGCGGCCACGAGGCGGAAATCGTCACCGTAGCCGAAGGTGAGCACCTGCTGCCCGTCCGGGGTGAAGGCACCGTGAGGATGACTGGTTCCTTTCGACAACCCATACTCCCAGGCTGGCTGACCGCTGGCCGCTTCCCACATGTGGAGGGACTTGAGGGACTTGTATATTTCGGTGCTCTGGAGCAGGCGCAGGCCATCCGCGCTGAACTCCAACTTTCCAGTCCGCAGTGCGTCCCATCCGAGGAGCTTCTTCCCATCCCGCGCGCTGTGGATGACGATGCCGCCATCGCCACCTCGTCCCACCGCGATGCGCTGGCCATCGGGAGAGAAGGCGAGTGCGGAAAGTTCACCTCTGGATTTCGGCGGGAATTCAGGTGTGAACTCCAGCAGCCTGGCCCCGGTGCGCAGCTCGATGAGGAACACCTTTCTATTGCCGTCCGCCACCGCGAACACACCCGGACGCCGGGGATGCGCCGCCACGCCGGTGACGACACTCGCCCCAGTTCTGATGCGTGCGATGGAGGTGTCTGACTCGCCGAGCAGGTAGCGCCAGGTGGAGTTGCGCAAGTCCTCCGGCACCTCGGCGAGCGCGGCCTGCATCGCGGAGCCGTTACCCTCGCGCAGCGCGGCGTCCGCGAGGGCGAGATTCGCCCTGGCCGAGGACAGGCGGGCCGCTTCCTTTTCCGCGATGGCGGCGGCTTCGGAAACTTTGGCTTGCGCGGCGTGCTCTTCCGCCGTCTTCGCATGGGCCGCGGCTTGTTCCGCGTTGGTCCTGGCCTTCTGCTCGCTGGAAATGACTTTGGTCACGAACCCAATGGTCAGCAGGACGAAGAGCGCGGCGGCGGCGGTCAGCGCCTTGTGCCGGTGGATGAACAGCCGCAGCAGGGTCAGCGCATTGGCGTTCTCCGCGCTGGTCGCAAACCCGCCCTGATACGCCACGATGTCCTGCGTGAACTCCGCCACCGTCTGATACCGCCGCAGCTTGTCCCGCGTCAGCGCCTTCATCGTCACGGCGGAGAGCGCGGCGGGCACCTTCCCGGCCGGACAGTGCGGCAGCGGATGAATCTTGCGCGGCTCCGCCACCGCACCGGTCGCGGTGACTGTGCCTTGCGTGCTGGAACTGGGCGCGTTGAAGGCCATGGGCGGCACGATGTTTCCGCTGCGCACCTTGGACAAAATTTCTTCCAGCGAATCGCCCTCCACGGGCGGACGCAGCGTGAGCAGCGCGTAGAGAATCCCGCCCAACGAGAAGATGTCGGAGCGGGCGTCCAAGTCGCTGATGCGGCCTTCGGCCTGCTCGGGCGACATGAAGTGCGGCGTGCCCATCACCGCGCCTTCCATCGTGGCATACGCACTGCTGGGCACGGCCGGCTCCGGCTCCTGCGGGCCGAAGATGAGCTGGGGAGCCGAGGGGTTGCCGGTGCCGGTGGCGACGGTGGCTTGCTCGGCGGCGGCCGGAACGCTGGCGATGGTGGCTTGGTCCTCGGCAGCAGGAGAGTTGAGCGGCAGCGTGCCCGTCGGCCCGGTCTGCCCCAACTGCCCGCGCAAGGGCAGGGTCTTGGCCGCTTCCTCGGCGGCCGCGCTGCCCGGTAAAATCTTCGCCAAGCCCCAGTCCATCACGAGCACTTCGCCGAACTCACCCACCATGATGTTCTGCGGCTTGAGGTCGCGATGGATGATGCCGCGCGAGTGCGCGAAGGCCACGGCATCACAGACTTTCTGAAAGGCGGTGAGCAACGCGTTGAGCGGATACTTGGCGAGCGTGTCCTTGTCCCCGGCTTTCAATTTCCCGATGACCTCGTGCAGCGTGACGCCCACCACGAGCTTCATGGTGTAGAAGAGCCGGCCTTGCTCATCCGTGCCCACGTCGTGCACCGGCACGATGTTGGGATGCGCGAGCTGGCCGAGGACGCGGGCTTCTTGCAAGAATCGTTGCTGTTCCTCCTCGCTGGCTCGGCGGACGAGCATGACCTTCATGGCCACGCTGCGGCCGAGCTTGTTGTCCCGTGCATCCAGCACCGCGCCCATGCCACCACGCGCGATTTCACGGCCGGGACGGTAGGAGGAAGTGGGTGTCATGCGATGCGCCGGAGGCTAACGGAAACTCACTTCCCGTCCAGCCGCTTCACCTTCGGCTCCGCCACCGTCAGCGTCCGGTGAGCTGCTGCTCCAGCCACGGCGCGACGTTCTCCGCCCACTTCGCCGCGTGCGCGCGTCGCGGGCCGGGCCGGCGAGGAGTTGGCGGGGGTAAGTAGATCGGCGTTTTACTCCACCTTCACTGCGCTCACGTCGAACACGCGCGTGGTGCGTTCCTGGCCGTCCACGAAGAGCAGCGTGCCGGCGGGGTTGAAGGACAGCGTGACGGGCGCGCCACCGAGGCCGAGGAATGTCGCCAGCGGGCGGCGCAGGTCGCCGTAGGTCCAGAGCTTCACCGAGCCGTCCACCGAGGCCGTGGCGAGGAGGGGCAGCACGGGATGGAACGCCACCGCGCCCACGTCCGCCTCGTGCGCGCGGAAGACCCAGCCGGTGCTGAAATCACTCGCGCGCAGGACATACACGCGCCGGTCCGTGCTCGCGAAGGCCAGCAGGCCGCCGTCCGGCGAGACAGCGAGCGCGGTCTGCGGCACCTCGGAGCGCGAGTGCCCGCGCGCCTGCCCGGCGACGGTGTCAATGCGCACGAGCTGGTGCTCGGGCGGTTTGCTGCCCGGGCGGACTTCCAGGGCGAAGAGGTTCGTGCCCGCGCCGAACACCGCCTGGCTGTAACCGCCCGCAAGCCGGAACTAGCTCTGCCCGTCGCCCGTGGCGAAGACTTCCAGCGTGCCGTTGCGACGCGTCACGGCGAGCCGCTCACCGGTGCGGTCGAAGGCCAAGTGATTCACCAGGCCCGGCAGCGACAGGGTGGCCTGCAGGGTCAGCGGCCCGTCTGCGCCGCGATAGATTCTCACTTCGTTCGGGACATCGCCGATTTTTCGGGCCAAGGCAAACTGTCCCGACGCCGGGTGACTGGCTGCGAGTTGGAAGGAATTCCAAGCGGGCGTTTCGGGCAGTTCGGTGAAGCGGCCGGCTTCCACCCTGTAGCGCGTGAGGCTAAAATCCTTGCGCGCTACCACAGCGTTGCTAGTGAGGAACACCCCGCCCCACGCCTGCTCGGCGGCGGGGCTGAACAGCGTTGCCACCTCGCGGCTCACGGGGAAGCTCCAGTGGCGCGGCGGGCGTTCGGTGGTGAGCAGTTCGCCATTCTCGCTCGCGCTCCAGGCGGGCGGGACCGCGCCCTGCTGCACGCCGAAGAAGCTGCCGCGCGACGTGAGCGAATCACCGTCCCACAGGCGGAACACCCAGCGCTGCTCGGTGAAACTGCCGTCGCTGCCCAGCGTGAGCAGCAGGTTGCCGCCGAGCCAGCTGCCGGCCGCGAGCTGGCCCGTGTGGAGCTGCGCGCGCTGTAGCACGGCACCGGTGAGCGGGTTCACCAGCAGGACCTCGCCGGTGAGCGCGCCGATGGCCAGCCGCCGCCCGTCCCGGCTGAGGGTTTGCCAGACCGGATACACCGGCACGCGCGCCAGCTCCGCGCCGTCGCGGGCGGCGAGGAGGAACCACGAGCGCATCTGTCCGCTGCCGGCGAGCAGGACCCGCGTCCCGTCCGGATGAATCAGCGCCGAGCTGAACACCCCCTCGCGCGGGTTTGCCCACACCGGCCGGCCCGTCGCGGTGTCATGAAGCTGGCAGGCTGTGCTGCGCGGCGCGTCCGCGCCGGTGCCTGTCAACGCCACCAGCCGCGTCCCGTCGTGGTTCAGCGCGAAGATGAGCCCGGGGCCGGCCAGTGCCACCGCGCCCCGGCGCGCGCCGGTGTCCGCATCGAACAACTCAACCTTCCGGCGGTTCCCGGAAAGCACGCCCAGCACGCGGCCGTCGTCGGAGAAGCCCAGTTGCGCAGGGCCGCGTAGGCCAGTGGCAAACCGGCGCAGCAGCGTGCCGCTGGTGGACGCGACGATGCCGATCTCGCCACTTGCGTTCATCAGGGCGAATTCCCCGGGTCGCCCCGGCACCGCCGCGCTGCCCGTGAGCACCTCGAAGTCCGGCACCCTCAGTTCGCCGAGCGACCCGTCACGCTTGGCGTTGAGATAGCCCCACGGCTGGTCCCGCAAATCCTCGGGGCAGTGCTCCAACGCGGTCACCATGCCTGGCAGGTCGCCCGCCAGCAGCGCGGCGTCGGCCAAGTTGATGTTCGCGCGGGCGTTCTCCTGACGTAGGCGCTCGGCGGACTGCCGCGCCTCCCGCTCGCTGGCCTTGGCGGCCAGCTCGGCAGCACTGGCCCGGATTGCCTCGGAGGTGGCCTTGGCCGCGTGCCGTTCCGCCAGTTCGGCGCTGCTCCGCGCCTTGTCGCGTTCGCTCGACAGTCCCGCGATGAAGAAGACCGTGAGCAGCAGAATGACGGCGGCGGCGGCGGAAAGGACCTTGTGCCGTCGAAGAAACAGCAGCAACACCGTGACCGGCCGCGCCCGCTCAGCCGTAGTGGCGAAGCCTCCCTGATACGCCGCGATGTCTTGCGCAAACTCCGCCACGGTCTGGTAACGGTCCCGGCACCGGACGCGCAACGCCTTCATGCACACGGCGGACAACGCCTCGGGCACCACGCCGTCTGGCAGGTGCGTCAGCTTCATTCGCCGTGTCGCCTGCGTGGGTGCGGTGATGTCGCCGTGGAGGACTTTGCCGAGCAACTCATTCACATCCTTGCCCTCCACGGGCGGACGCAGCGTGAGCAGCGCGTAGAGCACGCCGCCCAGGGAATACACGTCCGACCGCTCGTCGAGGTCCGTGATGCGCCCATCGGCCTGCTCGGGCGACATGTAATTCGGCGTGCCCATGACCGTGCCATCGAGCGTGAGCTGCGTGCCGGAGAGCTGCGTCAGCGGCGTGTCTTGAGCGGCGGAAAAGACTAGCGGCGCCGCAGCTTCACCACTGCCAGTGGCCAGCGTGGCTTGCTCCGCGTCCGTCACGACAGGCGGCGAGTCAGACTCCATCGCGGGACGCGCGGGCGTCACGGGCGACACGATGAGCGTGCCCGTCGGTCCAGTTCCGGGCACGGGGTTGACGGCGGCTTGCGCCACGCTGCCCGGAAGAATCTTCGCGAGGCCCCAATCCATCACGAGCACTTCGCCGAACTCGCCCACCATGATGTTCTGCGGCTTGAGGTCGCGATGGATGATGCCTTGCGAGTGCGCGAAGGCGACGGCGTCGCAGACTTTTTGAAAGACGGTGAGGAGTGCGTTGAGCGGATACTTCGCGACGGTCGCCGCGTCGCCCGCCTTGAGCTTATGGAGGATGTCGTGAAACGTGACGCCCTGCACCAACTTCATCGTGTAGAAGTGCCGGCCTTGCGCGTCCATGCCGAGGTCGTGGACGGGCACGATGTTCGGATGCGCGAGCCGCCCGAGCACCCGCGCCTCCAGTTCGAAGCGCTGCCTTTCCTCCGTGCTGGCATCGCGGCGCAGCATCACTTTCATGGCCACGGAGCGGGCGAGCTTCTGGTCCGTGGCGCTCAGGACTGCGCCCATCCCGCCGCGCGCGATTTCGCGACCGGGCCGGTAGTTGGCGTCCACCGCCGTGCTTCTGGGCGTGGGTGTGGTGTCGGGCGTGTCGGCCATGAGAGCGACGAACTGTCGCCAGTCGCAAAGTTGGAGGCGAGCCGAATTTGGCGAGCGGTGGCAGAGCGGAGAGGCGACACCACTTTCCTTGTCAGCGGCCGCTGAGTTGCTGCTCCAGCCACGGCGCGACTTTCTCCACCCACTTCGCTGCGTGCGCGCGCAGGCCGGGGCCGCTGAAGTGGACGCCCTTGCCGCCACGCTCGCGCAGTTCGCCCTTGAGCGCGTCGCTGTCGGGGCCGGCGAGGGCGAGGCCGGATTGCCAGAGCGAGGCTTGGGCGGCGCGGATGTCGGGCGAGGCCTCGTCGCCGGGGACGTGGTAGCTGACTTGCGCGACAAACCACGGGGCGTCCCAGCCCAGCTCGCGGCGGGAGTCCCGGATGAGTTGGGTGAGGAACTGCGCGTAGAGCGGGCCGGGCAAGGTGCGCGTGGTGTCGCGCTGGTTCGCGTCGGACTCGCCTTGGTGCCAGAGCACGGCGCGGAAGCCGCGCGGGCCGAGCTGCTTCACGCGCGCGGTGAAGTTCGTGTAGATGCGGCCTTTGCTTTCCCACTCGCCGGAGGGGAGCTGCGTGACGTTGCCGAGCAGCGTGGGCGGGTTCGGGAAGCGCGTGCCGGCGGGCAGCCACTCGCGCACGCTCGTCGCGCCAACGCCGGTGGCGACGATGCCGATGGGGACTTTCAAGCGCTCGGCCAGTGCGTCGCCGAAGGGAGGGAGGAAGCTGCCGCCGCCGCCGCTCGCGCCGGGTTGCGGGTCGTGCGCGAGCCGCCACGCCTTGCCATCGAACGCGGCGACGAGGCTGGTCTTGGGCTGCTGTTTCTCCTCGCCGTGGTTGGCGGAGTTGGACTGGCCCGCGATGACGAAGACTTCGCCGATGCCGACATGGGCGACGTTGGTTTCGGCCAGGGTTTTGCCAGCGGCCAACGCGCGGACTTCGAGTCGGAACCAGCCACCGGCGGGCGCGTCAAGTTCGGCGCGGAAGGTGTCGGCTCCGGCCTTGAAGGCGAGCGGCTGCCACGCGCCGTTTGCGCCGGGGCCGGTGAGGCGGGCGTCGATGGAAGTCGGGCGGGCGGCGGGCGCGAGTGTGCCGGACACGAGGAGTTTGCCGCCTGTGCGCGTGGTGCGCTGGGTGACTTGGTAGTCGAGCGGAGCGGTGAGCGTGAGCGCGGAGGCTTGGCCGCAAAGAACGCAAAAAGACGCAATGAGGCGAAGCAGGTGTTTCATGGTGGTGATGCTGCAAAGGGCCGTGCCAAGTTGGCGAGCGTGATTTGGCGTCGGTTCATCGCCGTGTCACGAGGGAGAGAAGGGGGGAAACTCTTTGAGAATCCTGTCCGCCTGCTCGATGCAATCCTTGTCACCGAGCCGGACCGCGTCCGCCCGGCCTTCGGCCAAGCACGCCTCGGCTTGTTCTGGCTGGCCCAGTTCGAAGAGGCGTTGAGCCATGCACAACAGAATGCTGTGGGTCTGGTCAGACATCTGTTTGGCCTCGTCGAGAGCGCGTCGGTAGAAAGCGAGCGCAGGCGCGGCATCAGATGTGAAGTCGCCCACCGCCTCCGTAAGCGCCGGGTGCCAGTAGCCGGTGGCAACCTGCTCGTCGTAGAAGCTGACCAAGTTTTGGTAGGCGACTGCTTCGAGCACTTCGTCATCTATTCCCGTGGCGTTACAAATCTCAGCTCCAAAGTGTCGAAGCTGTGGATTGATGACCTCCAAGTAGTGTTGGTGCCGCTGTTCGGAAGTCATGACGGTGGCTGAGTTTGGCGAGGTGGCGGCGGCTGGAAGCCGCCGGCACTCGGCTACTTGTTCTTCGCCTTGGCCTTCTTCTTCCCTTCACCACCGCCGCTGGTGGGGCGCTCGGCCACGTTGTCTTGGGGGAGCAGTTTCGCCAGCTCGGCTTTCTGTGCGGCGTAGGCGGGGTCGATGGCGAGGTTGGTCCATTCGTATTGGTCCTTCGCGTGGTCGTAGAATTCCTCGCCGCCGTCGGCGTAGCGGATGTAGCGGAATCGCTCGGTGCGGACGCCGTGGTTGTTCAGGTGGAAGGTGGTGATGCCGGGCGTGGCCCACTTCGCGGACGGGTCGGCGAGGAGCGGGCGGAGGCTCGGGCCGCGCGCGTGCGCAGGCGTGGGCAGGCCGGCGAGGTCGCAGAGCGTGGGGAAGATGCTCATGAAATCCACCGTGCGGTCGCAGCGGCCGCCGGGCTTCGTCACGCCGGGCGCGACCCAGATGAAGGGCGCGCGCGTGGCTTCCTCCCAGAGCGCGAACTTGCGCCAATGCTGCTTCTCGCCGAGGTGCCAGCCGTGGTCGCCCCAGAAGCAGATGATGGTGTTGTCGCGATGCGCGGACTTCTCCAGCCCGTCGAGCAGGCGGCCGAGTTGCGCGTCCATGAACGCGATGCTGGCGAGGTAGGCTTGCACGGCCTCCTTCCACCGACCGGAGGCGAGGATTTTCGCGTGGTCGCCGTTGGGCTTGGCCATCTTCACGCCGGCGGGCGGCACGTCGTTCAAGTCGTCCACGCGATGCGGCGGGAGTTGGATGGTCTCGAGTGGGAACAGGTCGAAGTATTTCTTGGGCACGCTGAAGGGCAGGTGCGGCTTCACGAAACCGATGGCGAGGAAGAACGGTTTCCCGTGCGGTTTGCCGAGTTGCTCGATGCCATAGCTGGCGACTTTGAAGTCCGGCATGTCCTCGTCCGGGTTCGCGAGCGGGCCGAACTTGATGCCGCCGACGCCGTCGTCCTTCGCGCTGGGGTGAAGTTTAAGACCAGCGCCACCACCGCCGTCGCGGGTGAAGTATTCCGTCCACTCGCCATCGCGGTGGTCGCTGGAATGGTAAATCTTACCCGCGCCGAAGACTTGGTAGCCGGCCTTGAGGAACTGCGTCGTGAGCGTTTGCTCCTTCGTTATGGCGGCCTTCCAATCCTGGCCGTTGTCATAAACGCCCGTCTCGCCGGGGCGTCGGCCGGACATGAGCGCGGCGCGGGAGGGATTGCAGACGGGCGCGGCGCAATAGGCGCGAGTGAACGTGACGCCCAGCTTCGCGAGTCGGTCAATGTTCGGCGTCTTGGTCTGCGGGTTGCGCCCGAGGTGGCCGACCCAGTGGTTGAGGTCGTCCACGGCGATGAAGAGGACGTTGGGTTTCTTGGCGTCGGCGGCACGGAGGCCGGGCGCGAGGGCGAGCAGGCTGGTGAGCAGCAAGAGGAAACGTTTCGCGGTCATAAGTGTGCGCAGGTTGTAGCAGGGAGGACGCGTGGAACGGAAGTTTGGTTAGCAGCTTCTTGGCATGGCTATGCCGTCGCAGACTTTACGGTGCGGTGGACGTTCCTTACGCTTGCCTCGCATGACGGCACCGCAGTTCCAAACCCGGCGGGCGACGCTGGATGACCTTCCGGCGCTGCGTCCGCTTTGGGAGGCCGAACGGCTCGATGCCCTCGCGCTGGAGAAGCGGCTGACGGAATTTCAGGTGGCGTGCGATGAGGAGGGCCGCTTGCTCGGCGCAGTGGGGATGCAGCGACACCAGCAACACGGATTGCTACACAGCGAAGTCTTCGCGGACTTCGCGTTGGCGGACACGCTCCGGCGACTGCTGTGGGAACGGCTCCGCACGGTGGGCCGCAATTACGCGCTGGCGCGGATGTGGACGCGGGAGACGTCGCAGTTCTGGCGGAGCGTCGGCTTCGATCCGGCGGACGCGGAGCAGCTCGCGAAGTTCCCGGATCCTTTCGGCGATGCGGGCGCCGCGCCGTTACTGACGGTCAAGGTGCGCGATGACCCGTTCGCGGACATGACGCCGGAGCAGGAGGAGGCGATGCTCAAGCAACACTTGCGCGCGGAATCGGACAAGATGTTCCAACAGGCGCGCACGCTGCGGATGGTGCTCTACGGAGTGCTGGGGATTTTTGGCGTCATCCTGGCCATCGGTGGCTTGATCGCGTGGCGCTATCGAAACCGGCGAGGCCGTCCGCTGCCTCGGCGGTAGTCAGCCACGGAAAACGCGGGCGCCACACGGAGGCACAAGCAGGCTCAAAAACCGAGCGGGGGACTTCGGCAGGCGGGCGGTGAGATCGCGGGTCGTTGTGCGGAACGCTAACTACGAAGTGGTCTTCGGATTCAAAACTTCCGTTTGGGCACTTCGAGCACGACCGGCTTCGACACGGCGCGGGGCGGCTCGTTGTTCTTCAGCACCGTGTCCGGTGCGCCGTAGTTGAGCGGGTTTTTCGCGTCGAAATCACCACCACTACCACGCGGGCCGAAGTCCATCCCGGAACGTCCGGCCTGGCCCAGTGCACCGGCCGGCCCTCGCCGTTCGAAACCGGTCGCAGGCAGGCCGGAGTTTCCGGCGGAGCGCGACGGATCCACAGCGCCCGCAGCACCCGCAGCCGGCTGTGCCCACGGGTTGTTGAAGGAGCGTTTGAAGGCGTCGAGGCTCGCGTCGCGCTCGCGTAAACGCTCACGATCGCGAGCTTCCGACATCGCGCGGCCGAGGGAGCCACTGCGGGCTTCGGTGCCACCGAACAGGCTTCCTTCCTCCGAGCCACGCGGGCCGCCCATCGAGCGGGTTTCGAGGCCGGTAGAAGTCTCGCCTGCTTTCGAAGTGTCGGGGCGCTGGTTGCGGGCGGAATTGGCAGAGTTGTCCTTCCGGTCGCGCATCGTCTTTTGGCCCGGGTCGTTGCTCCGGTTTGGATCTGCCGGGTCCCGCTTGCCGTCCGCACCCTCGATGTAACGCTCGACGGAGGTCTTGGACTTCTCGCTGTCAGCGCGCTCCGACTGGTCGCTGTCGCGTTCAGAGGCTTGTTTGAGGATGGTTTCGGAGGACTGGAAAATCCAGTTGCGCCGCTGCTCCTGCGCCTCCAACTGCCGGCGCGTGAGGCCCGTGGTGGGCGTCACCGATTGCAGAGGCATCTGCAAGGAATCCATCGCCATGTTCGGGCGAGCACCCGCGCGCGCCTCGGCAGGGAGCAATGGCTCGCGGCGGTCGAAATCCTGGGGTGCGGACGGACCGACGCGGCCCGAGAACCGAATCGCCTCGCCGGCCAACAGGGCGTGTGCGCCGCAGACCAGTGCGGCACCGAGGATCGCAGGTCGGAGGGAGCGCCACAGATCGGGTCCATCGAGAAGCATGGCCTGTCCATAGTCCATATCCGGAGGAGGGTCAAAACGGAAAGCGGCGAGCGGCGTCGGGTAATACCCGTACTCGCTGAGGTGGAAGGATTCTAGAGCGACGGAGGGCATGTGGAACAGCAGGTGGAAATCTTGCCACTCCGCAGCTGCGTTCGGCACACCCGCTGGCGGACGCGTTCACCTCCCTCGCAGGGTGCGTTCGTCTCGTCCCTCTCCGTGTTTCAGCTTAGTTCCATCCGTGGCTAAAGAATCCTTCCGGTTAAGCGTTGCCACCGCATCGGCTCTCTGGCAGGAATGCAGCCGTGCGCCTGCGTTTTGCTAAGTTTTTTCTGACCCTCCTGGCCTGTGGCTTGGTCGCGCCGGACTGCTTCGCGCCGGACAGCGTCACGCTCAAGATCATTACGGCTCCTGGCGCGCGGGTGGTGGTGAACGATCCGTTGACCGCCCACCCCGGCACGATTCTCCAAGGTCTGGTCGCCTTGGGTTTCACCGGCGAACCCGTCCACCAGAAGCGCACTACCACGGATAACCGCGTCTTGCCTGCCACCGTGCCCTTCTTGACGACGGCTACGTGGCCGCTGCTGCCGGGGTTGACCTCCAAGGGTCTACTCGCTGAGGGCAAGCGGGGGTTCTATTACCCCAACATTCAGGAGGCGGACATTGTGAAGCCGCAATTCCAGCGCAACGCGAATCACAACACGGGCGTTTTGCCGACGGGCACTTGGCCCACAACCGCTGACCGACCCTTTTACAAAGTGTCGCTGCCGGACAAGCCGGAGTTCGATGAGCCAAAATTCGTGCGTTCTCAATATGATTACTCCGGCCCACGGTTCCTCTTCACCCTGCCTGCGGAGATGATGAAGAACCCGCTCATCGCGAACGACCCCAGCCTGCTGCGCCACTTCGTCAAAACCAACGGAGTCGGCCAGAGCGAGCCGCTGGGCCTGCTCCAAACCGGCGAACGCGTCCGCCGGTTGCGCTCGGCCTCTTACTGGGACGGCGTCGAGGCATCGAATAATCCTCGCGCGGATTATCAGAATGGCACTGATTACGAGGCCAAGGCCCGCCAAGCGAGCGGGGGCATGCGCGACCCCCGCGACCCGCAGCAGCCCCCCGCAGCAGCGAACGATCCCCGGCCTTCCTACAACACTCGCCCTCACTACAATCCCGCGCGCGGCCGGTGAGATGTAGCAAGCCGCCGGGGCGTGGCGGCGGACGGCGCTCCAACTCGGCCTGCGCCCCTACCGATGAAATCCATCTGCGTCTATTGCTCCTCCAGCAATGCCGTGGATGCGCACTACACCGAGGCGGCGGTCGAGTTCGGCACACTCCTCGGTCAGCGCGGCCTCACCCTCGTTTATGGCGGGGCCAGCGTCGGCTTGATGGGCCAGCTCGCGGTGTCCGTGCAACGTGCCGGCGGACGCGTGGTCGGCGTCATTCCTCAATCGCTCCGTGACCGCGAGATCGCCTACGAGGCCGCAGACGAACTCATCGTCACGCGCGACCTCCGCGAGCGAAAGGCCATCATGGAGGCGCGGGCCGATGCCTTCGTCGCGCTGCCCGGCGGCTTCGGCACGCTGGAGGAAGTCCTCGAAGTCCTCACGCTCAAGCAGCTCCGCGCGCACGCCAAGCCCATCGTCTTCCTCAACACCGCCGGCTTCTACGACCGCCTGCTCGCCGTCTTCGAGCAGCTCTACGAGCAGCGCTTCACGAAGCCAGCCTATCGCGAGTTCTACCATGTCGCCACGCAGCCTGCCGACGTGCTGCGTCACCTCGACCGCGCGCAACCCATGCCCGACGTGACGAAGTGGACGTAGCTCGCGCGGGCCGAGAGCGGGCCGAGCAAAGTAGAGTCGCTCACTTTCCCACTTTCTCACCCGCCCACTTTCTCCCACTCTCCCAGTGATGCCGGACTCGCCCAACCTGCTCGCGCTGCTGAAGCAATACTTCGGCTACGCCAGCTTCCGCCCGCTCCAGGAGGAAATCATCCGCGACGCGCTCGCCGGCAAGGACGTGATTGCGCTGCTCCCCACCGGCGGCGGCAAGTCCCTCTGCTTTCAACTCCCCGCCCTCGCCCGCGACGGGCTCACGGTTGTCGTCTCGCCGCTCATCGCATTGATGAAGGACCAGGTGGACGCGCTCACGGCCAGCGGCGTCCCGGCGACGTTTCTGAATTCCTCCCTCAACGCCAACGACGCTCGCGCTCGCCTGCGCGGCTTGCACAACGGCGAATACCGCCTCCTCTACGCCGCGCCTGAACGCCTCATGCTCTCGGGGATGCTCGCCGACCTCGAGCGCTGGGGCGTGAACCTCTTCGCCATTGATGAGGCGCATTGCATCAGCGAGTGGGGCCACGATTTCCGCCCCGAGTATCGGCAGATTGCCCAGCTCCGCGACCGCTTCCCGCAAGTCCCCTTCATGGCGCTCACCGCCACCGCCACCGAGCGCGTGCGTGAGGACATCGCCGAGCAACTCAAGCTCCGCGACCCCGCTCGCTACGTCGCCAGCTTCAACCGCCCCAACCTCAACTACCGCATCAGCGCCAAGACCGGCGCTTACGGCCAAGTGCTCGACTTCCTCCGCGCCCACCCGCGCGACAGCGGCATCATCTATTGTCAGGCGCGCAAGACCACCGAGTCCCTCGCCGAGAAGCTCCGCGCCGACGGCATCAAGGCCGCGCCCTACCACGCCGAAGTCCCGAAGGAAGAGCGCAGCGGCAATCAGGAAGGCTTCCTCCGTGACGAAATCCGCGTCATCTGCGCGACCATTGCGTTCGGCATGGGCATCAACAAGCCCAACGTCCGCTTCGTCATCCACTACGATTTGCCCAAGAACATCGAGGGCTACTACCAGGAGACGGGCCGCGCGGGCCGCGATGGTTTGCCCAGCGAATGCCTGCTGCTCTTCAGCCCCGGCGACGTGCAGAAATACCTCGGCTTCATCACCGAGAAGCCGCCCGCCGAACAGGTCATCGCCCGGGAGCAACTCAGCCAGATGGTCCACTACGCCGAGTGCTCCGGCTGCCGCCGCGTGGAGCTACTGGCCTATTTCGGGGAAACCTACGGGGGCGCGGACGACGCGGACGACCGTAGCGGCGACGCCCCGTCGCCTGCCCACGCGCGACGAGGCGTCGCCGCCACGGATTGCGGTGCCTGCGACAACTGCCTCACCCCCCGCGCCACCTTCGACGGCACCGTTGCCGCGCAGAAGTTCATGTCCTGCGTCTTCCGCATCCGCCAAGCCAGCGACTTCGGCACCGGGCTGAACCACGTCATCGAAGTCCTCACCGGCGCGCAGAGCGAACGCGTCCTCAAGTGGGGCCACGACAACCTCACCACCTACAACATCGGCCACGAGCACTCGCGCTCCGAGTGGGCCGCCATCGGCCGCGAACTTCTCCGCCTCGGCTTCCTGCGCCAGACCACGGACAAATTCCCCGTCATCGAACTCACCGACGCGGGCCGCGCCGTCCTGACCGCCCGCACCAAAGTCACGTTGACCAAGCCCGTCTCTGCGCCGGACAAAGTCGTCAGCCACGTTGGCGAAATCGCCTGCGACGAACTGCTCTTCGAGAAACTTCGCCGCCTCCGCAAGGAACTCGCCGACGCCCGCGCCGTGCCCAGCTACATCGTCTTCTCCGACGTGGCGCTCCGGCAAATGGCCCGGCTCTACCCACAGACCGAGGCCGACTTCAGCCGCATCAGCGGCGTGGGCACGAGCAAGCTCCGCGACTTCGGCGCGCAGTTCCTGGAGGAAATTGCCGCCCACCTCCGCGCCAACCCGAAGCAAATCTTCGCCGATGAATCCTTCACGCAGAAACCCTCCGCACCACAGCGCACCAAGCTCACCGAAACCGTCGTGGCCACGCTACACTACTGGCGCGGTGGCCGGACGGCGGAAGAAATCGCACACCTCCGCGACGTGAAGCCCAGCACCATCTACGGCCACCTCGCCGACGCCGTGGACGCCGGCGAGACCGTGGACCTGAACCGCGTCCTCACCGCCGACCAGCAGACGCGCGCCGCGAAGGCCTTCTACCAATACGGCTGGGCGAACATCCCCGGCGTGCTGGAATCGCTCGGCTCCGCTTTCGATTACGGACAATTGAAAGTCTTTCGCGCGATGAAGAACCGCGACGGTCGGTAAAAGTAGCCGCCGAAGCCAGGAGGCGAACTCGGTTAGGTGGAAACAGTTCCGCATCCTCACCTCGGCTACGACAAACGCCTAGCGCTGCCGTTGACAATCAATGCCGACAAGAGCTTGATTTAAACCATGACAACCCCCAGTGCCTCCGCCCGCCTTGCGCATGGCTTTACCCTGATTGAACTGCTCGTCGTCATCGCCATCATCGCGATTCTCGCCGGCATGCTTCTGCCCGCGCTCTCGAAGGCGAAGATGAAGGCCAAGTCCACCCAGTGCCTCAATAACACGTCCTTCGGGGATCATAGTGGGTAAAGATCGAGCTTTCCGCAGAAGAACAGGATGCGCGTCCGGTAGTTCTGGAAGTTGCGGAAGCCTCGGGCGGCGGATTTGAGGCTCTGGATTTTAGAGTTTAACCCTTCGGTCACCGCGTTGGT
>CALQJI020000111.1 GCA_943330855.2 Klebsiella pneumoniae | reverse complement strand
TGACGCCTGTCATGATCGTCAGTCGCGCCCGCTCTTTCCGGCTCATTGTCAGTGTCTCCATGTTGTTGGCGGGTTGCTTTCGCTAACCCGCCAACAGGGGGACATTCTTATCGAGTTACGATGGGGACATTCTCATGGAGTTCCGACAGACTTTGGTTCCCGAGCTCACGAAGCTTCACTGCGCGGAGAACCAACTCACAGTGCTCGATGTGCGCCGTCTCTCCCACTTGGGAATTCTCTCCTACGACAAACAGACCACGCAGCTCCTCCAGCGGCCAACTCAGCGTTTTTAGCATGAAGGATACCCTTTGGATTCTGCTCGATACGGAGACGACGGGGCTGAATGCGCCGATTTTCACCGTGGAATTGGCCGCCCAACGAATGGGCGGCTGGCAGCCGGAGGGCGAGCCGTTCCGCATGCTGTTGAACCAAAACGAGGACATTCCCCCAGCTGCTTCCCGCGTCCACGGCTACACCCGCGAGATTTTGGAACGTGACGGCGAGCCAGCCCAACAGGTCTATCGGGCCTTTGCCGACTACGTGGGCGACCTGCCGCTGGTCGCGTTCAACCTCGAATACGACCTGACCCAAGTGCTGGAGCCGGAGTGGCGTCGTCTGGGCATCGCGCCCATCGGCACGCCCGGCTTCTGCGCCCTGCGCCTCGCCCAGCGCCTCCTCGACCCTGTCCCTGCTGGGAACTGCAAGCTGCAAACCCTGCGACAGTATTACCGCCTCCCCGAGCGCGGTGCCCACACCGCGCTGGGAGACGTGCAAACGGTCGTGGACCTGTTCGCGCAAGTGCTCCGCCCCATCGCCGAGCATCGTGGCTTGGATGCGTGGGAGAAACTGGTGGCGTATGCAGATGAGGAGTGGTTCCCGTCCCGCATCGCCTTCGGTAAGCACAAGGGGCGGTTGATTCAGGAAGCACGAACGGACGCAGAGCTGCGGCGCTGGGTGGAGTGGCTGGCCGGCTCCACAAACTCCCGGAGCGCGGCGATGGGGCGCTGGTATCTGAGCCAACTCGCGCAAGAGCCAGTCAAAGCGGAGGAGGTCGCCGTGCTCTCCACCTGCGAGGTGGCATGCGTCGGCAAAGTCACGCCGGTGTCACCCGCCCCAGGTCTTGCCGGGCTGGTTATTTACGTGAACCCAAAACTAGAGCGATTGCGGGAGCTCGTGGCTGGCGCACGGGCCAGATTGGCGGAGCTGGAGGTGGGTTTTGCCAAGGAGAAATCCCATGTGGACGCCATGCAGGCGGTGCTTTTCCGGCACTTGTGCGGGCACTACCAGCGCCGCGACCGGCTGCTGCTGATTGTGGATTACCGGAAAAAGTTTCTGGATTTGCTGCTGCGCGGCGGCGAGGAGGAGGCGAGCCAAGCCGAGGAGAGTTACGCTGAGGCGAAAGCGCAGTTGGATGGGGACTACGAGGAGACAGCAGCGGCGGTGGCGCGGCAGAAGGAATTGACGGCACCGGAGGAAGAGGAGCTGGGCCGGCTGTGGAAGAAGCTGGTGAAGCTGTATCACCCGGACCGTTTCGCTCACGAACCAGACAAGCAGGCCACTTACGAGAAACTGACCAGCGCCATCAACCACGCGAAGGACACCGGCGACATCGTCACGCTCCGGGAAATCGCCGATGACCCGCACGGCTTCATCTTGCGGAAGGGCTGGGCGAGCTTGGACTTCGCCGACGGGGTCGAGCTGATGCAGTTGCGGCGTCTGCACGAAACGCTGGAACTGGAAATCATCTCACTCATCGAGTCGCTGAACCGGCTGAAAGAAAGCGCGGACTACGAGCTGTGCCGGCTCAGCGAGAAGGAGCCGGGCTTGCTGGATAAACTCGCCAAAGAGCGAGCCGAGTTGCTCGTGAAAGAGAGCGCAGAGTTGGAAGCGAAGGCAGCGCGTCTGGCCGAGGAAATCGGCGAACTCACCGGACAGGTGCCGACGCGGATAGACTGACGGACGGGCGAAGACCGGGCACGGACTAATCAAACATCTTCCCCGGATTCAGGATGCCGTGCGGGTCGAGGGCTTTGCGCAGCTCACGGTGCACGCGGAGGAAGGCCACCGCAGTAGAGAAAATTTCTCCGTGTGAAACAGGGCGATGGCTGGCACTGTAGCACCATGAAAGAGCTGTTGAAGCGCATCACCTTCAATCCGCGCCAGATGGGCGGACGTCCTTGCGTGCGCGGGCTGAGGATCACCGTGACTAACATCCTTCGGTTGCTCGCCGCAGGCCACGCCCGCGAGCGCATCCTCCTCGCGTATCCCGAACTGGAGCCGGCAGATATTGACGCGTGCATGCACTACGCCGCCGCCTTGGCCGACGACCAGGAGCTGGTGCTGGAGCCGGCATGAAAATTCTGGTGGACATGAACCTCAGCCCGGAATGGGTGCCGTTCCTGTCCCGTCCGGGCTGGGAGGTGCGGCGGTGGAATGAGGTGGGGCGACCCAATGCGGAGGATCCGGAATTGGCCGCGTGGGCGGCGGAACGCGGCTTTGCCATCCTCACCCAAGACCTCGACTTTTCGGACATCCTTTTCATGACTCAGGCGGCGGCCCCGAGTGTGATCCTGTTACGGGCGGCTGATGAACTTTCAGCGGAGTTCCGGGCTCACGTGCTCCGGTGCCTCATCGAAGCGGAGGAGTTGCTGCGCTCGCCTTCGTTGCTCGTCATCGAATTACACCGTGCTCGCTGGCGGCAGTTGCCGATTGGAAGCGATGGGCAACGCTAGCCCGGCAATCGCACGCGCAGGGCTTCAATCAAACATCTTGCCCGGATTCAGAATGCCGTGCGGGTCGAGGGCCTTGCGCAGCTCGCGGTGGACGCGCATGGAGGCGGGGCCGATGAACTTGGGGAGGAACTCCTTCTTCGCCAGCCCCACGCCGTGCTCCCCGGTGATGGTGCCGCCGAGCCGGATGGCTTCGTCGAAGATCTCCTTGAACGCCTCGTGGACGCGGTGCATCTCCTCCTTGTTTCGCTCGTCCGTGAGGAAGGTGGGGTGAAGATTCCCGTCGCCCATGTGGCCGAAGGTGCCGACGCGCAGGTTGTATTTCTTCGCGATGACGGCGACGAAGCGGACCATCTTCGCCAGTTCGCTGCGCGGGACGGTGGCGTCTTCGAGGATAGTCGTGGGCGCAAGGCGGGCGAGCGCGCTGAAGGCGCTGCGCCGCGCGGCGGCGAGCTTGTTGGCCTCGGCTTCGTCCTTGGCAATGCGGACTTCCATTGCACCGTTCTTTTTCGCCAGTTCGACCATTTTGGCAGCCTCGTCTGCGACGGCGGCGGGGTGCCCGTCGGTCTCCATGAGGAGCAAGGCTTCGCAGTCGAGCGGCAGGCCGACCTTCGCGAAGTCCTCGACGCAGTGAATGGTGGTGCGGTCGAGGAACTCCAGCGTGCAGGGGATGATTTGGGCGGCGATGATGTCGCTGACCGTCTGGGCCGCAGCGTCCATCGCGCTGAAGGTGGCGACCATCGTCTGCTTGGCGGCAGGTTTGGGGATGAGTTTCAGTAGCACCTTGGTCATCACGCCGAGCGTGCCTTCGCTGCCGACGAAGAGGTCTTTCAGCGAGTAGCCGGCGACGTCTTTCACGCACTTGTTGCCGGTGAAGAGGACTTCGCCGTCGGGCAGAACCACTTCGAGGCCCATGACGTAGTTGCGGGTGATGCCGTATTTGAGGCCGCGCAAGCCGCCGGAGTTCTCCGCCACGTTGCCGCCGATGGTGGAAATCTTCATCGAGCCGGGGTCGGGCGGGTAGAAGAGGCCGACGGCCGCCGCCGCGTCTGCGACGGCGAGCGTGGTCACGCCCGGTTCGACGAGCATGGTGAGGTTGGCGCGGTCCACTTCGAGGATGCGGTTCATGCGCGCGGTGCACATGACGATGCAATCGGGCGAGGGCAGGCTGCCGCCGCTGAGGCCGGTGCCGGAGCCGCGCGTGACGACGGGGGTCTTCGTGGCGTTGGCCAGCTTGAGGACGCCGACGATTTGCTCCGTGGTCGTGACGAACGCGACGCAGCCGGGCATCTGGCTCATCGCGGCGGTGCCGTCGAACGCGTAGGGAATGAGGTCTTCTTTCGTGGTGAAGACCTGGTCGGAGCCGACGAGGGCGCGAAGTTGGGAGAGGGTGGCGGCGGGGAGGGGCATAGGAGCTATCAGCTATCAGCTATCAGCTATCAGCGCCAAGACGTGCTGACCGCTGACCGCTGGTTGCTCTTCACGGCTTCACCGTGACGCGATTCCAGTTCAGGTGATGGCGCTTGGCGTAGGCGGCGAGGACGCGTTCGTTTTCCATCAGCACCGCCCGCACGACGGCGGAGTCGTCCGCGTAGCCGAACTCTACGTTGCCGTCGGGAATGAGGTCGCGTTGCTTGTGCGCGTAGGCGAGTGCGAAGGCGGCCTCGGCCACGACGAAGAGCGGCATATCCTTGTCCGCGCCCTCGATGTGGTCCTCGACCACATCGGCGAGGAATTCGAGTTGCTCGACGAGGTGGGGGAACTTCGGCGCGTTGATCTGAGCGAACTCGATCTTGAGCATCGGCAGCTTGCGGTGGATACCCTCGAGAATCTTGGGGGTAACTTGAGCGGCACCGCGGTGAACGAATTGGACGATTTCAGCCATGGAGCGAGACTGCGGCAAAGCTCCGACGATGACAAGCGCGCGAGCGCCTGCGGATGGGTGGGCGCACGACGATTTGGGCTGGATCGCGTGCGGGCAATTCAAGCGGCGTGTGACTCACGGCTAAAAGTTGGCGAAGGGTTGGGGGCGTCCAGCCAAGCAGCTCCGCATTCGCTATGCTTACCCTTCTGGCGCGTGGAACGGCAGACCGTGGGCCTCGGCCACGGCGCGGCAGGTGAGGTGCCCGGCTTGCACGTTGATGCCGCCGAGGAGAGCGGGTTGGCGTGCGCAGGCGTCCGCGAGGCCGAGGTCGGCGAGTTGCTCGAGGTAGCGGTAGGTGACGTTGGTGAGGGCCTGTGTGGCGGTGCGGGCGTAAGCGGCGGGCATATTCGCGACGCAGTAGTGGAGCACGCCTTCCTCGGTGAACACGGGGTCGTGGTGGGTCGTGGGGCGGGAGGTTTCGGCACAACCGCCTTGGTCAATTGCGATGTCCACCAGCACGCTGCCGGGCCGCATCTGCCGGAGCATCTCGCGCCGGATGAGCTTCGGCGCCTTCGCACCGGGCACGAGCACCGCACCGATGAGGAGGTCCACGGTGGGGAGCAGCTCCATCAAGTGCGCCTCGTTCGAGTAGAGCGTGTGCGCGGTGTGCAGCGTGATGTCGAGGAAGCGCATCCGCTCCACGTCCACTTCGAGGATCGTCACGTCCGCACCGAGGCCTTGCGCCATGCGCGCAGCATTGACGCCTGCCGCGCCGCCGCCGAGGACTACGACCTTGCCCGGTAATACGCCCGGCACGCCGCCGAGCAGCACGCCGTTGCCACCGCAATGTTTCGCGAGGAAGTAGCCGCCCACGAGCACGCTCATGCGCCCGGCGATTTCGCTCATGGGTTCGAGCAGTGGGAGGCGGCGGTTGACCTCGATGGTCTCGTAGGCGATGCACGTTGCGCCGGACTTGAGCAACGCGTCGGTCAGTTCGCGATTCGCGGCGAGGTGGAGGTAGGTGAAGAGCAACTGGCCGGGGCGTAGCAATGGATACTCAGCGGGCAGCGGCTCCTTCACCTTCACAATCAAGTCGGCGTCGGCGAAGACAGCGGCGTGCTCGGTGACAAGTTTCGCGCCGGCCTGCTCGTAATCGCCGTCAGGATAACCCGCGCCCGCGCCCGCGCCGCGTTCGACGATGACTTGGTGCCCTCGTTTGATGAGTTGGTAAGCCGCCGAGGGCAGCAGGGCGACGCGGTTTTCCTGAGCCTTGATTTCCTTGGGCACGCCGATGGTCATGCCGAAGGGATACCGGCGGCGGGACTGCGAAGCAAGGCGGGGGAGGGATGGGGCAGAAGGCAGAAGTCAGTGGTGCGGCGGCGTTCCTTCCACCGACTGAACACTGAACACTGTTTGCTGAATACTTCCCCTGCCCCGGCTACTTCTTCACCGCTGGCGGGGCGGCCAACTCGCGGATGTGGAGGTTGCGGAAGCAGAGCACGCTGCCGTGGGCTTGAAGCTCAATCTGACCGGTGGGGAAGAGCGGTTGCGTGCGGTCCCAAAAGTTTTCCACCGTGACATTGTTGACCACGAGTTCGCCGTTCAGGAAGACGTGGACCTTGTCGCCGACGGAGAGGATGCGGAAGCGGTTCCAAAGGCCCGGGGCGTGGTCCGCCCACTTGCTGGGCACGCTGGGGTTCTTCTGGTTGTTGTAAAGCCCGCCAGAACCGACGCGCTTGGGGTTGCCGGGCGTGTCGCGCTCCCAAATCTGAATCTGCGGCGTGCCACGCACGTAAATGCCGCTGTCGCCCTTCGGCTCGATCTTCCAGTCGCAGTGAATCTCCACGTCGCCGTAGTCGCGCGCGGTGGCGATGCTGTGACCTTTGCCGTCGAAGACGAGCATCCCATCGGCCGCACCCCAGTGCGCGACCATCTGGTCGTCCGCCTTGACCTGCGCAGCGGCGAGTTCTTCCTTGGACATCTTGGCGCGCTTGAGCGGGTCGGCGACGAGGCCCTTCCAGCCTTCGAGATTCTCGCCGTTGAAGAGGCGTTTGAAACCGGCGGGCGGGATGTTGTGGGCTTCGGTGATGGGCAGTTCCTTGAGGCGGAGGTTGCGGAACTCGACGTAGTCGTTGTGCCCGAGGAAGCCGAGGTGACCACGCTCGCGGAGCAAGCCCGGGTGCTTCTGGAGCGTCTCACGGTCGGTCACGTCGTTGAGGTTGGTGTCCACGATGATCTTCCCATTGAGCGTCACGCGGATGTGCCGGCCCCGGCAGAAAATCTCCTCCTCGTTCCATTCGCCGACGGGGCGGAGAGCGCCGCGCCGGGCCGCGGCGATCAGGTAGATCGAGCCGTTAAATTGCGTGGGCTTGAGTTTGGCGTATTTCTCGGCGGTGTCGTCGAGGACCTGCACCTCCATGCCGGCGTAAGCGAGGCTGCCGGCGGCGAAGGGCGAACGGATGGCGATGCCGTTGTTGGAGCCAGGCTCCAGCTTGAACTCGAAGCGGAAGATGAAGTCGGCGTATTGGCGCTCGGAAAGCAGATTGCCGCCGCCGCCTTTGGCGCAATAGAGGACGCCATCCTTCACCCCGTAGCCATCGCCCTTGCCGCCGAGAAGTTTCCAGCCGTTAAGCGTCTTGCCATCGAAGATCGGCAGGAAGCCAGCCTCGCGGTTCAGTGTGACGCAGCCTGCGAAGACCGCTGCGCTGAGGGCGATCGTCCCGAGGCTGGAAAGAAATTTGCGAGGTGAAATCATAGGGTTGAAAATCTGTCGTTGAACGAGTGTCCGCAGGCTGTTGGAAAGGAAATGGGGTGTCAAGCGCCTGGCCCAGGAGTGCGGCCTTCTAGGCCGCAACGGGTGATTCGCGGGCAACCTCGATTTCCCAATTTGTGCCTGCTGTGCCTCTTTGTGGCCATCCCGTCTTGCCTCGCCGCCGACTAGCAGCCGCCGGCACGGCTTCAATCGTGCAGCTTGGCTTCCAGCAGTTTGGGCCGGCGCTCGTGGAGCGGGAGCCAGACGCGGAATTGCGTGCCCTCGTCCACGCGGCTCTCCAACTCGATGCGTCCGCCGTGTTCACGCACGATGCGCTGGACGATCATCAGGCCCAGGCCGCTGCCCTTCTCCTTCGTCGTGTAGAAGGGCTCGAAAATACGGTTGATTTGTTCCTGTGGGATGCCGCCGCCGGTGTCGTTGACGCTGACCCACACGCCCCCCGCGCCTTCGCCGGTAGTGAGCGTGAGCGTGCCGCCCTTGGTCATGGCCTGCATCGCGTTCTTGATCAGGTTGACGAGCACCTGCTGGATTTGCGCGGCGTCCATTGGTGAGAGCGGGAGGCTGGTGGCCAGCTTCTGCTCGACGTGGAGACGCCGATTTTTCAGCTCAGGGCCAAGTAAATCGAGCGATGCGCGGATGGCGTCGTTGAGCGATGCGAGTTGGAGCTTGGGCGGAGAGGGGCGAATGGCTTGGAGGAATTGCGAGACGATGTAGTCGAGCCGGGTGATCTCGCCTTTCGCGACGTCGAGGTAGCCTTGCAGCTTTTCGACAGTGGTCGCCGTGTCGGTGTCAGCGCGGCGCGACTGGCGGTAGCGGGTGAGGCGCGCAGGCTTGGGGCTGGCGTCGGGCGTGCGGAGCTTTTTCAACTCGCGCTCCATCAGCTGGAGGTGGATGTGCAGGGCGTTGAGCGGGTTGCCAATCTCGTGCGCGACGCTCGCGGCCAGCAGCGTGAGCGCCTGCATCCGCTCGCTCTCAATGGCCGCGAAGGTCTGCTGCCGCGCCTCAGTGGCGTCGTGCAGAATCAGCGCGAGGCCGGACGCGCCGGTGGCCTCACCGTCCAGCGGCGCGGTGTAGAGGCGGAGGAAGCGGGGGCGCGGCCACTCGACTTCCAGCTCGTGGCGAAGGACTTGCGGCCCGCCGGACTTGTCCCAACGCGAAAGTTTTTTCCAGTCGAGGCCGGGGAGGAAACGGGTGATGGGCTGGCCTTCGTCGGCGTCGTGCTTGAGGCCGAGGAGGCTGGTGACGGACTGGTTGAAGTAGATCACGCGGCCCTGCTCATCCACGACCAGCACGCCGTCCTCGATCACGTCGAAGAGTGTCTCCAGAAAACTCCGCTCGCGGGCGAGACGCTGGATGACAGTCTGCAAACCCTCCGCGTCGAGCCGTCCGATGCGGCCGAGGACTTTGTCGAGGAAGCTGGATTTTGGGGTGGGCACGTTGGCAGGTGACAGGTGACAGGTGAGCTGGGGCGGCAGGCGCTGGTCACCTGCCACTTGTCACCTCCCCTTCAAAACCATTTCCGCTTCTTCACATACCACCAGGTGGCCAGCGTGGTGACGGCGGTTAGGCCGAACACGAACGAGTAGCCGTGCATCCATTTCAGTTCCGGCATACCCTCGAAGTTCATCCCATACCAGGTGCCGAGCATCATCGCCGGGGTGGTCACGATGGTGATGAGTGTCAGCGCTTTGACCGTCTCGCCGGTCTTGTTCGACGACATACTCAGGTGGATGTGGAGGATGCCTGTGAGCGAGTCGGTGTAGTTGTGCGCGAGGTTGGCGATATGGAAGAGGCGGTCGTAAATGTCCCGGTAGTAGGGCACGAGATGCGCGCGGATGAGCTTGAACTCGCCATCCGCGAAGCGCTTCAGCACCTCCTGCTGCGGGCCAATGATCTGGCGCAGGTGGAGCACCTCGCGCTTGATGCCGATGATTTTGTTCAACGTCCGCTGGTTCGGATGCTCCACGACATCGCTCTCCAGTGCGGCGATTTCCAGCGAGAGCTCCTCCAACGCGGGCTTGTAGTTGTCCACGATAGCATCGAGCAGTGTGTGCGCCACGCGGTCGGGTGCGCGGGCGATGTGCATCGTGCTCTTCGTGGCGCGCTCGGCGGTGGCGGATACGCTGCGCAACGCCACGTCGTGGTAGGTGACCAGGAAGTTTTTCCCGAGGAAGAAGTTCAGCTCGCTGGTCGCGAAGACGCCGTCCTTGCGGCTGTAGTCCACCGCGTGGATGACCATGAAGAGATACGGCGCGAACCGGTCCTCCTCCTTCGGCGAGTATTCCTCAACCTTGGGATTCGGCGTGACGTGGATGCAGTCTTCGATGGAGAGCTGGTGAAAGTGAAAAATCCCTTCGAGGATCATCTTGGCCTCCTCGGGCGTGGAGGCTTCAAGGTCTACCCAGAGGAATAGCGTCGTGTCCGCCAGCAGCGTGGGCATGAGGAACACGTCAACATCCTGCGTGTGCAGGCGACCCTGGGTGGTGAAGGCAAAGGAGCGAATCATGCGCCGGAGGTTTGGAAAATAGGGCCGCGCGCGGAGCGAGGCAAGGCCACTGTGGTCGCGGCTACCTCACGCCAGAATCTCCCGCGCCACATTCCCATGCACATCCGTCAGCCGGAAGTCCCGGCCGGCGTAGCGGAAGGTGAGCTTCTCGTGGTCCACGCCCAGCAGGTGCAGCAGCGTCGCGTGCAGGTCGTGGACATGCATCCGGTTCTCCACCGCCTTGAAGCCGAAGCTGTCCGTCGCGCCGTAGCTCATGCCGCCGCGCGTGCCGCCGCCGGCGAGGAACATGCAGAAGCCGTGCGGGTTGTGGTCGCGACCGTTGCCGTTCTCGCTGACCGGCGTGCGCCCGAACTCGCCGCCCCACACGACCAGCGTGTCTTCCAACAGGCCGCGTTGCTTCAAGTCACCGAGCAAGGCCGCGATGGGCCGGTCAATGTCCTTGCCCAACGTGCGCGTCGCGGGGTCGTGATTCGAGTGCGTGTCCCACGGCTGGCCGTTGCCGTAATAGACCTGGATGAACCGCACGCCGCGCTCCGCCAACCGCCGCGCCATGAGACAGCCGTTCGCGAAATGCCCCTTGCCGTAAGTCTCGCGCACTGCCGCCGACTCGCGCGTGATGTCGAAGGCGTCCGTCGCCGCGAACTGCATCCGGTAAGCCGTCTCCATCGCCTCGATGCGCCCCTGCAAGGCCGCGTCCGCCCCGCCGCGCGACGCGAGGTGCTCGCGGTTCATCTCGGACAAAAGGTCGAGTTGCTTGCGCTGCGCGTCCGGCGCGGTGCGCGGATTGTGCAGCCACGGAATCATCGCCTTGGGGTCGAGGTTCGAGTGGTTGATGTAGCTGCCGCCGTGCTGCGACGGCAGGAACGCGCTCGTCCATAGGATGGAGAAGCGCACGGGGCGGCCGGGGCAGAGCACCACGTAGCTCGGGAGGTTTTCGTTCTCCGTGCCGAGGCCGTAGCTGCACCACGAACCCATCGCAGGCACGCGCGGCGTCATCGTGCCATTGTTCATCAGGAGCAGCGCGGGGCCGTGGTTCGGGTTGTCCGTGTGGATGCTGCGCAGCACGCAGAGGTCGTCGGCGAACTGCGCGGTGAGCGGGAGCAGGTCGCTGACGGGCAGGCCGGACTGGCCGTGGTTAGAGAATTTGAACGGCACCGGCAGCAACCCGCCCGTGGGCCGCTCCGTGCGCAAGTCCGCGCCCTCGGGCCGCTGCCCGGCGAACTTGGTCAGGTCCGGCTTGGGGTCGAAGAAGTCCGGGCCGAACGGGCCGCCGTTCATGAACAGGTGGATGACCCGCTTCGCGCGCGGCCGGAAGTGCGGCAAGGTCTTCACGGGCAGAACGGCGCTCGGCAACGCGGAGGCAGCACCGGGCAGCGACGCCAGCAAGCCCAGCGTGCCCAAGCCGCCACCAAAGCGGGCGATGGCGTCGCGGCGAGAGAGGGGGAGGTTCATCAAGTGAATGGGTTGCGTCGCATGCTTCCTACACAGACGAACAGAGTCGGAGTGAACACAGCAACAATTCACCCCACTCTATTGCCTACCGCTCCGGAAACTCAAACTCCACCTTACCCCGCTCGGCGAGCTTCAGGTGGGCGGGGAAGGGCTTGCCGGCTTTGCTGATGAACTGCGTGAGGAGGTCGGTCTTACCCTTGGCGAGGAGCTTCTTCACTTGGTCGCGGTCCACGGGCTGTTGGAGGACGAGCTTGCCGGTCTTGAAGGTGCAGCGCTTTTCGTCGAGCTGGCTGCGCTCGCAGAGGTAGGTCTCGGGTCCTTCGAAGACGTTGCCTTTGCACTTGGGGCATTTGCCCAGCGGCTCCTGGCCGGTGAAGTCGAGCTTCACGGCGGGGGTGGCCTCGCCTTTCTTCGCGCCCTTGCCGGGGAACTTCTTCTCGCGCGGGGCGAACTCGAAACTGACTTTCGTGCCGTCGAATTTGAGGAACGCCTCGAACTTGCGATTGGTCTTCTTGGACACGAAGCCCTTGAGCAAATCCGTCTTACCCTCGGCGAGGAGCTTGGTGACTTGGGCGCGGTCGATGGCCTGCTGGAGGATGATGGCCCCGGTCTTGAAGTCGCACTTGCGGTCCTTGCCGGTGGCGTGCTCGCAGACGTAGTTCATCCCGTTCTCGAAGACGCGGCCAGTCTTACACTTGGGGCACGCGCCGAGCGGTTCCTTGCCGGTGAAGTCCACGGGCGCGGCGTTCTCGGCGTCTTTGTCGTCATTGCCGAAGTCGAACTTCGCCTCGCCCTCGGGGGAGAGCTTCATCACGGCGGCGAAGGGAAAGCCTTGTTTGCTGCGGAAGCCTTGGAGCGGGCCGACCACTTTGTCGCGGAGCAAGGTCTCAACCTCGTGCAGCTCGAAGGAGCGGCCGAGGATGGTCTTCCACATGTTCCAGGCGCACGCGGCGTTCTGGCATTGGAACTTCTTGTAGTTCTCGTGGACCTCCGCGCCGCACTTGGGACAAGGGACGTTGAGCTTGCCGAAGTCGCCGGGAATGGTGTCGTGCTCGTAGGTCTTGGTCTGCCCGACGATGCGCTCGGTGAGGGCGCGAATCTCGGCCATGAACTGGTCGCGCCCGAGCTGGCCGCGCTGCATCTGGCGGAGCTTGAACTCCCAATCGCCGGTCAGCTCGGGCTTGGTCAGCTCGGGGATGCTCAGGCCGTTGAGCAGGGCGATGAGGGTGAAGGCTTTCGCGCTCGGCACCAGCTCGCGGCCGTTGCGGTGGAGGTATTGCTCGTAGATGAGGCCTTCGATGGTGGCCGCGCGCGTGGCGGGCGTGCCGAGACCGCGGTCGCTCATGGCCTCGCGGAGCTCGTCGTCCTCGATGAGCTTGCCGGCGCTTTCCATCGCGCCGAGGAGCGTGGCTTCCGTGTAGCGCGCGGGGGGCTTGGTCTGGGTGCCTTTCACCACGACATCGGCTGTCTTCACCTGCTCGCCCTGCTGGACGGGCACGAGGCTGGGGGCGGCGTCGTCGGTGGCGGCTTCCTTGCCATAGACTTCAAGCCAGCCGGCCTTCATGAGCACCTTGCCGGCGCTCTTGAACGGCTCGCCCTCGACGCGCGTGATGCGGACGGTCTCCAAGTATTCCGCCGCTGGGAAGAACACGGCGAGGAAGCGCTTGGTGACGAGGTCGTAAAGTTTCTGCTCCGGCTCGGACAGGCCCTTCGGCAACACGCCAGTGGGGATGATGGCGTGATGGTCGGAGATTTTCGTGTTGTTGAAGATGCGCTTGTTCGGATGAACCCAGCCGTTGGTCAGAATCTTTTCCGCCGGGCCGCTGTAGCCGGCGAGGTCGCGGAGCGAGTCGAGCGTCTTCTTCACCGTCGGGATGTAATCCTCCGGCAGCGCGCGGGAATCCGTTCTCGGATAAGTGAGAACCTTGTGCTTCTCGTAGAGCGCCTGCGCGAGGCCGAGCGTGTTCTTGGCGCTGAAGCCGAAGCGGCCGTTCGCCTCGCGCTGGAGCGTGGTGAGGTCGTAGAGACCGGGTGAAAGCTGCGTGCTGGGTTTGCTCTCCTCGGTGACGATGCCGGGTTTGCCCAAACACTTGGCGCGGAGGGCGTCGGCTTGTTCCTTCGTCCAGAGACGCTCGGCCTTGATTTCGGGGTCGGCGTCCTTGGCGGAGTTGCGCTGATGCTTCTCGTCGAACCAGCGGCCTTCGTATTGCCCGGCCTTCGCATCGAAAGTGCCGAGGACTTCCCAGTAATCGCGCGCGACGAACTTGCGAATCTTCGCCTCGCGTTCGACCAGAATGGCCAGCGTGGGCGTCTGCACGCGCCCGACGGTCGTGAGGTTGAAGCCGCCGGTCTTGTTGTTGAAGGCGGTCATCGCCCGCGTGCCATTGATGCCGATGAGCCAGTCGGCCTCGGCGCGGCTCTCGGCGGCGTCGGCGAGCGGGCGCATGGAGGCGTCGGTGCGGAGCTGCGCGAAGCCGTCGCGAATGGCACCGGCGGTCATGGACTGGAGCCAGAGCCGCTGGATGGGCTGCTTGGCCTTCGTGTAGTCCGTGATGCGGCGGAAGATGAGCTCGCCCTCGCGCCCGGCGTCGCAAGCGTTGATGACGGTGTCCACGTCCTTCCGCTTGAGGAGGCGCTGGAGGACTTTGAGACGGTCGGCGGACTTCTCGATGGGTTGCAGGCCAAACTTCGGCGGCAGATGCGGCAGGTGCTTGAAGGTCCATTTGCCCTTCTTGACCTCGTGCTCCTCCGGGACGATGAGTTCGAGCAAATGACCGACGGCGGAGGAGACGACGTGCGTCTCGCTCTCGTAGAAGTCGCCAGACTTGTCTCTAGCGAAGCCGCCGAGAGCTTTGGCGATGTCGCCAGCGACCGAGGGTTTCTCGGCAATGATAAGTGCTTTACCCATGAGTAGCGCGGGCTTCTACACGAGCGGCGGGCGGAAGCGCAACAGGAGTTTTCTGCGGCGACCTCGGTTCTTCTTCCGAATTCCCATCGCAATCTGAATCCCAAACTGGCCCGGAACCGACGGCGCAGAAGAGTCGGATTTAGGTTGGGATTACGGGAGAGAAGCGGGGCGATTCGGTATCCACGCTTGCCCCAGCAGGCGGCGCTTTCCTATTGTCGCACCATGAAACGACTTCTCTTCGTTACGGCGCTCGGCGCGCTGCTCGTGCTGCCCGGCAACTTGCCCGCTCAAAATCTCGTCGGTGACGCTGTGCGGCAGGAATTGGAGGACCGTCTCCGCCGCGTTGAGCGCGACCTTGAATCGGTGAAGGAGGCCAATGACTCGCTGCGCAAAAAACTTTCTTCCATCGACACCGTCGTCAACGAGGTCAGCCGCACCGCCGTGGAGCGCGCGAACTCAAACAACAACCTCCTCAAGCTCACCGCCAGCAAGGACGAGTTGGCGCAGTTGGAGCGGGCACTCAAGGACAGCGAGCACCGTCGCGAGGCCGACAAGAAGTGGTTCGTCGAGCAACTCAAAGAACTCAGCAAATTGATGGGCGCAGCCGCAAGCGCCCCGCCGACGTTCACGCCAACTCCCACGCCCAAAGCAGGCAAGACCAAGTCCGCCGCCACGCCAGACGAAAAATCCCGCCCCCATCCGCCGGGCTCCGACACCGGCGTGTATCACACGGTGGAGAAGAACCAGACCGCGCTGGAAATCCTCAAGGCTTACAACGACGACCAGAAAGCCAAGGGCCGCGCCGGCAAGCTCACCCTCAAGCAGCTCGAGACCGCCAACCCCGGTGCGGACATGAACAGAGTCCGCTCCGGCCAGAAGCTCTTCATCCCCATCCCTGAGAAGTGAGCCGCGTATGAAGTTCATCCGGCGCGCACATCTCTTCCTCGGCTGCTTCTTCACGCCGCTGCTGCTCTTCTATATTCTCACCGGCTGGTATCAGACCGTGAACCTCAACCGCCTCAAGCACCCCAGCGAGGCCGAGTCGCTGCTGCAAAAATTCCGCGTCGTGCATTCGGACCAAATTTACCCGACCGACAACGAACTGGACAAACCGTCCTCGCCGAAGTTCTTCAAGGCCTTCGTCATCGTGATGTCCATCGCCGCGACGCTCACCATCGTGCTCGGCCTCGTGCTCTCGTTCAAAATGCTCAAACCCGTCTGGCCCGTCTGGCTCTGCCTCGCACTGGGCATCCTCCTACCCATGCTGATGCTCTGGCTCGGGCAGAAACGGTAGCTCTGACTTTCAACTTCCAGAGCGACGGCAGACGAGATGCCGCCGATGCCAAAAGCTGAACCTCTTTAACCGCAGAGACACAGAGGACACAGAGAAAGCATGAAGCCAATTTACCATTCCCTCTCGGGGCTCTCTGTGTCTCTGTGGTGAAAATATGCCGCTCCTCGAAATCAAAAACCTCCAGCTCGAATTCGGCACCGGCAAAGACGCCGTGCGCGCCGTGGACGGCGTGTCCTTCACCATCGCGGAAGGCGAGACGCTCTGCCTCGTCGGCGAGAGCGGCTGCGGCAAGAGCGTTTCCGCCCTCTCCATCGCGCGCCTCGTGCCCACGCCGCCCGCGCGCTACGTCGGCGGCGAGATTCTCCTCAACGGCCGCGACGTGCTGAAGATGGACCCGCGCGAACTACGCTCCATTCGTGGCGGCGTGGTCAGCTATGTCTTCCAGGAGCCGAGCGCCTCGCTCAACCCCGTCTTCCGCGTCGGCAACCAAATCAAGGAGTCGCTGAAACTCCACCGCCCCCAGTTCGCCACCGACGACGAAGTCATCCGCCTGCTGAAACTCGTTGGCATCCCCGCGCCCGAGTCGCGCATCCGCGACTACCCGCACCAGATGTCCGGCGGCATGCAGCAGCGCATCATGATTGCGATGGCGCTGGCCAGCGAACCGAAGCTCCTCGTGGCCGACGAGCCGACCACCGCGCTGGACGTGACCATCCAAGCGCAAATCCTCGAGCTGCTCCGGGAGCTCAAGCAACGCCTGCGCATGAGCATCCTGCTCATCACGCACAACCTCGGCATCGTGGGCGACATCGCCGACCGCGTGGCCGTGATGTATGCCGGGCAAATCGTCGAGCTGTCCCCCGCGCGTGCCCTGCTCCAGCGCCCGCTGCACCCCTACACGCAAGCGTTGATGAACTCCGTGCCGCAGCTCGGCCACGAGCACGAGCGCCTCCAAGCCATCCCCGGCAACGTGCCCAACCTCGGCCAGTTCCCCAGCGGCTGCCGCTTCCACCCGCGCTGCCCCAAGGCGCAAAGCGACTGCTCGGTGAAAGCGCCGGAGCTGGTGGAAGTCGAGCCGGGCCGGTGGGTAAGATGTCCGTATTGGAAGTAAAACGATCCTCCACTTCGCCAAATGGATGATGAGTTTCCAAGACAGTTGACCAAAGCGGAGGCGAACCTGCTGACGTGCCTGTTGACGAAGTTACTTCCGGCGCAATGCCACTACGTTGGACAGCTCACCGATAGTGTAGTGGTTAGCAAATGCCCTTGTGGTTGTCCCACCATCAACTTGTGGGCCGAGGGAAAGCTGGCACCTCCAGAGAGCGAAGCACGGGTTTTTTGGCAAGGAAAGGGCCACACGGCAAAGGGTGAGCCGGTCGGGATTCTCCTGTTCGAAACTGCCGGACGGCTTTCCTGCTTTGAAGTTTGGCTCCTTCGGGGATCTTAGTGGCTAACATGGAGACCCCACCCACCCACTGGAAGCGGCTCTGGTCTTTCAAGTGCGGTCTTCAAGCCCGCCAACAGCACGCCACAACGCCTCAAAATGCACGGTAAGGGCTCGAACGGAGAGGTTTTCA
>CALQJI020000110.1 GCA_943330855.2 Klebsiella pneumoniae | reverse complement strand
CTGGGGGCTCGCAGCTCGCCCTCCTGCTCGTTCTACCTCGCGGCGAACTTCTCGGACTTGACCTCGAAGGCCAGAAACCGTTCCCTTCGCGCCGGAAGGTGTCTCACTTTTCGAGCGCCACCCGCCGCACTTTTCAACCGGCGTTTACAAGATCGAACGGGCGCTCACGAAGCGGGTGAAGTGGTTTCTCGACTATGACTTCGAGCGCTCGCTGGCGAACCAGCCGGCGACGGGCTACGCGGTGAACGCCGTCCACTCGGGGTTCAGCCTGGAGTTCTAGCGGCGATTTCTCATGAAACCACGGGCGACTAGGGCTGAAATGCTCTATCGCAAGTTGACTTGGCACTCTTTCGGCTCTATCAATTTCAGGCGAAATTACCGCCAAAGTAACACCGTGAAATTCCCTTCATATCCCCCCACCGAACGGGTCGGCAGTCCGTGCCGACAACGACGGTCGGACGCCGCCTTCACCTTGGCGGAAGTGGTGATGTCCGCCGCCATCGCCGCGATGACCGTGTCCGGCATCATCTACGGCTACACGCAGTCCTCCAAACGCGCCGAGTGGTCCGGCTACTCGCTGGCGGCCCAAGCGCTGGCGGTGCAGCGGTTGGAACAGACGCGGGCGAGCCGATGGGATCCAGACAGCGCGGTGGATCAGTTGGTGGGCACCAACTTCACCACGCAGACCCTCGTCCTGGACATCCCCGTCATCGGCACCAACGCCGCCTACGCCACGAACTTCACCACCGTCACCGACATCTCGGCCGTCCCGCCGCTGCTGCGCATGGTCCGGGTGGATTGCATCTGGAAGTTTCCGACCACGGGCCGGGTGTTCACGAACACCGTCGCCACCTACCGCTCACCCGACCGTTAATATGCGCCTGCCCCGAAATCATCCGTGTGCGCCTGAGCGCCGTCGGCTAGTGGCCTTCACGATTATCGAGACGATGATCTCGATGTCGCTGATGACCATGGTGCTGGGCGGGGTGATTTACAGCCACATCATGGGGCAGAGGATGATGCAGATCACGCAGGCGAAGCTCGGGGCCAACGATTCGGCGCGCAAAGCCTTCGGCAAGCTGCAGGACGAAATCCGCGCCGCCAAGACCATCGCGGTGGGGGCAGGGAGCAGCAACAGCTTCATCGCCGCCACCAATGGGGGCGCGTTGCAGGGTCGAGCCATCCAAATCTACCCGGGCACCAACCAGACTTGGTGGGTTCGTTACTACTACCTGACCAACACCAGCGAGTTGCGGCGGGTTACCTCGATCAATAACACGCCCCAACTCATCGCCTCCTACGTCACCAACGCCGTCCTCTTCTCGAAGGAAGACTACTTGGGGAACACGCTCACCACCGACACCGGCAACAGCACCATCAACGTGCGGCTCCAGTTCTACCAACTCTCCTACCCGATGACGATGATTGGGACGAACAACTTCTTCGACTACTACCAGTTGCAAACGCGCATCACGCGGCGTGCCTTGGAATGAAAAGACCATCATGAAAACCCAACCCCTGCCCCGCCGCCCAGCGTCCGGCGGCTACGCCTTGGTGATGGTGCTGGTCTTCGCCGGCATCGGCCTCACGGTCCTGACCGCCTCGATGAACTGGACCTCCCAGACGTGTTTGATGAACGAGCGCAACAACCAGCTCTCCACCACGCTGTTCGCAGCGGAGGCGGCGACGGAGAAGGTCGTCACGCGCGTCTTGCGGGATTACGAGACCAGCGGCGAAGGCACCGTTTACGGGAACCTCGCCTCGTATCGGACCGACATCCCCACCAGCGCGGAAAGCTCGATGTGGTCCAATTTCCAGTTCTCCAACGCCACCGGCACGACCAACCAGAACTACGTCAACCGCATCACGTCCCAGAGCTACGTGCCGCTGGAGTCCCAATATGCCGGCCTGAGCGGCTTCGCCTCCACCTACCGCATCATCTCCAACGCCCGGCAGACCACCGGGCGGTTCACGCTCACCAACGCCGTGCAGCAGGACATCCAGTTGGCCTCCATCCCCGTCTTCCAGTTCGCCATCTTCTACAACAGCCTGCTAGAGTTTACTTGGGCGGCTCCGCTGGTCGTCCGGGGCCGCGTCCACGCCAACAACAACATCAACCTCGGCTCCTCCGCCGACCTGACACTTCAGCAGGACATCACGGCCACTGGCACCATCGGCAAAAAGGCCTGGGCTGGCTACTCATTGAGCGACTTCACCGGGGCCATCACCTACGGCGGCAGTGTCGCCACCAACGTCAGTTCGCTGACGCTGCCCATCGGCACCAACAATACCGCCACCGCTGTCCGAGAGGTGATCAACATCCCGCCCGTGGGCGAGCTGATGAGTTCGGCCATGGGCCAGCAGCGCTACTACAACAAGGCCGAGATGCTCATCCTCGTCAGCAACGCCACCGTCGTGGTCCAGGTGAAAACCCCCTTCGATGCGACCCCTGTGACCATTCCCTGGACCAACGGCATCACCAACTTCGTCTCGACCAACGTCACCTTCACCGACCAACGCGAGAGCCGGACCATGAAAACGACCGAGTTGGACATCGCCAAGTTTCGGATTTGGGCAGCGACCAACTCACAAGTGAGCGCCAAGCTGGGTTCTGGCGTCATTCCCAACATCATTTACGTGGCGGATGACCGAAGCGTCTCCGGCACCGAGAAAACCGCCGTGCGCCTGATCAACGGCCAGACCCAGTCCACCCGCGGGCTGACCCTCGCCACGGTCAACCCGCTCTACATCAAGGGGCACTACAACTGCACCAACGCCACGCATCTGGGCACCACCAACACCGCCTCCAGCCGCCCGGCCTCGCTCGTGGCCGATGCCCTGACCATCCAGTCCGGCGCGTGGAGCGACGCCGCCAGCGGCTCCACCTACACGTCCCGGACGCCGACCGACACCACGGTGAACGCCGCGCTCCTCGCTGGCGTGGTGTATTCCGCTGGCCCGACCGGCCAATCTCCCTTGAGCGGCGGGGTGGTGAACTACCCGCGCCTGTTGGAGGCTTGGAGCGGGCGCACGCTGACGCTCAACGGCTCGCTGGTGAACATGTTCAACAGCGCCCGGGCCACCGCGCCGTTCCAGAATCCCGGCGTCTATTACTCCGCGCCCAGCCGCAGCTTCAACTTTGACGCCAACTTCCTCGACGTCACCAAGCAACCGCCCGGAACGCCTGAGCTGCGCGCCCTCATCCGTAGCAGTTGGGTCGCCGTCCCACCCAACCGAACCAACTATGTCGTCGCCTTCTAAGCCCCTCCTGTTCGCGCTCACCTGGCTGCTCTGCCTGCTGCCCACACTCGCCAGCGCCCAAGCCGCCGCTGAGACGAACGCCCCTGACATTCAGTTCACCACCACGCGCCATGTGCTGGAAGGGATTGGCCACTACTACCGTGCGGTCGCGACCGTGGGCACCAACCGATTCGCCTTCATCGTGCCCAAGGGCTATGCGATGCGGCTGGACGAGGCCAAACGTCAGTTGCGGGCCGTCGAACTTGAAGACAAGTGCTCGATCACCGTCCGGCTGCTGGACACCTCGACCAACCTAGTGGACATAGCCGCCGGATCCCTCAAGCCCGCAGCCCTCAAGGAACTGGTGCTCCAGTCGTTTCCCGCCGGGCACATCACCGAGGAGTTCGCCTTGGGAGCCGCCGGACGCACCGGCCCGGCCTTTGACCTGACTTGGAAGAACGCGTCCGGGCTGAGACTCAAGAGTCGGCTGGCCTTCATCCTCACGCCGGCCGGCATCCTCGAATTCCACCTGATGACCGGCGCGGCCGAGGAGGAGGAATTCAAATACGCGCTCAACACGCTCATGCTGACCTTGCGCGTGGCCGAGAACGGCAA
The DNA here is from genome assembly GCA_943330855.2 of Klebsiella pneumoniae. Classification (GTDB taxonomy): domain Bacteria; phylum Verrucomicrobiota; class Verrucomicrobiia; order Limisphaerales; family SXTU01; genus SXTU01. The sequence continues at coordinate 13,302 of CALQJI020000110.1, read as the reverse complement.
ACTCGAACTGCCCGAGCTCTCGAACAAACTTTGACCGCTGGGGCCAGAATCAGCCCCTGACGCCAGAGCGGTTTCCCAAGCGGGTGAAGTGATTTCCCGACCACGACTGCAATTGTCCGCTGGCTCTTGCAGCACCCGGCGCTGTCGCTTCCCTTCCGCCCAAAGCTACGCGTGGAGCGAACCCACGAGCTGACAAGGCCCCTCGTGATTGCAGCCCGTGAGTAGCACGAGCCTCCTCACGATGCGTCCGGGCATTCGGGCTCATCTCAACAGGGTCCCCGAACACCTGTGACCCGGGGAGCGGGCATCCCGCCCGCAGCAGCCGCGCGAAGACGGCGAGCTGTAAACTCCCTCGCCCTTGCGCGAATCACCCGCCGCTGCCTTGAAGACGCACTTTGGATTTCGAGTTGATGCGCGCGGGCTGATTGGCTTTGCTCTGCGCCGCACCAATCGCCCATGAAACTTCCGCTCCCCCTCGTGACCCGGGCCTTGGGCTCGCTCGTCCTCCTCGCCAATCTCCTGCCCGCGCTTGGTGCGGATGCGCCGCAGTTGGAGCGCCTCAAATACAATCACCCCGGCCTCGTCGTGGACCTTGGTGTCGGGTTATGGGCGTGGCCGCTGCCGATGGACTTCGATGGCGATGGCGACTTGGACCTCGTCGTGAACTGCCCGGACAAGCCTTACAACGGCGTCTACTTCTTCGAGAACGTCTCGGGCGACACCGCGAAGAACAAGCTGCCGGTGTTCAAGCCGGGGCGTCGCATCAGCAAGGGATTGCAGAATGTGCAGGTCAGCTACGTGGACGGGAAACCCGTGGTGCTCACGCCGGGCCACGCACACCCGGACTTCCTCAAGACCGGCCTCGACAAAGCGGTGAAGCTCCCCCTGCCCGCGAACATCCACCCGAACAAGGTCCGCGCGAATATGTGGCGCATGGCGGACTACGACGGCGACGGCACGCAGGACTTGGTAATCGGGGTCGGCGACTGGACGGAATACGTCTGGGACAATGCTTACGACGCGAGCGGCAAGTGGACGAACGGGCCGCTGCGCGGATTTGTGTATTTCGCGCGGGGGATAGCCGGTAGCAGCCGAGGTAAGGAGGCGGACTCGGAAATCGGAAATCGGAAATCGGAAATTCCTAATCCGCCTCCTTACCTCGGCGGCTACGAGAAGCCGTTCCGCATCATGGTCGGCGACAAGCCGCTGGAAACCTTCGGCTGGCCTTCGCCGAACTTCGCGGACTTCGATGGGGACGGTGATCTCGACCTCATCTGCGGCGAGTTCCTCGACGGGTTCACTTACTTCGAGAACGTCGGCACGCGCCCCGCGCCGAAGTATGCGGCGGGGCGCAGGCTCACGGTGCCGACTGGTCATCAAGGGCCGCAGTTTCCTGCCGCGTGGCTGGCGACCCAGCAGGCCACGAAGCTCCCCGGCGGGCCGCGGCCGCTCACGATGGACTTGCAGATGATTACGCCCACCGCGATTGACTGGGACAAGGACGGCGACTTGGACCTCATTGTCGGCGACGAGGACGGGCGCGTGGCGTTCATCGAGAACACGGGCAAGTTCACGGCGGACCGCACGCCGCAGTTTCTGCCACCGCGCTACTTCCAGCAGGAGGCGGACGACGTGAAGTTCGGCGCGCTGGCCACGCCGGTGGGCTTCGATTGGGACGGCGACGGGGACACGGACATCCTCTGCGGCAACACCACCGGCTACATCGCCTTCTTCGAGAATCTCAGCGGGCCGCGCGTGGAGAAACCCAAGTGGGCCGAGCCGAAGTTGCTCACAGCCGGCGGCCAGGTCATCCGCCCGATGGCCGGCTACAACGGCAGCATCCAAGGCCCCGCCGAGGCGAAGTGGGGTTACACCACGCAGACCGTGGCCGATTGGGACGGCGACGGGTTGCCTGACCTGCTCGTGAATTCCATCCTCGGCAAGGTTGAGTGGTATCGGAACATCGGCACGCGCCGGTCGCCCAAGTTCGCCGCCGCGCAACCCATCGAGGTCGAGTGGAACGGCCCGCCGCCCACGCTCGCCTACGGCTGGCTGCGGCCCGAGGGCAAGGCACTGCTCACGCAATGGCGCACCACGCCCGTCGCCGTGGACTGGAACAAGGACGGCTTGATGGACCTCGTGATGCTGGATCAGGCGGGCTACCTGGCGTTCTTCGAGCGGGCGAAGCGCGACGGCAAACTGGTGTTGCTCCCGCCGCAGCGGGTCTTGTGCGATGCGAAGGGCGAACCGCTGCTCTTGAGCAAGGGCCTCGCCGGCAAGAGCGGTCGGCGAAAACTCGACATCGTGGATTGGGACGGCGACGGCCATCTGGACCTCCTGCTGAACTCCTCAAACGCAAACCTGCTGCGTCAGGTGGCAGCGCGGGACGGCAAGTGGCTTTTCAAAGACGAAGGCGCGCTCGTGCAGCAGAACATCGAGGGCCACGATGTCAGCCCGACCACGGTGGACTTCAACGGCGACGGCGTGCCCGATTTCCTTGGCGGCGCGGAGGACGGGCGGTTTTACTACCTGCGAAACCCGCGCTCGCGCTGAACTTGCAGCAACCATGAACTGAAATGAAACTCCTGCTCTCCCTCCTCTGCCTCGCCACCATCGCAATCGCCCAGCCCATTCTCGGCGGCTTCAGCCCGGTTGCGCCCACGGACGCGGACGCGCTCGCGGCGGCGAAGTTCGCGGTCGCCAAGCACGACGCGAAACTGACTTTCCAAGCCATCGAGAAGGCCGAGCAGCAGGTCGTCGCCGGCATGAACTATCGGATGACCGTGCGTGTGTTGGACGCCGGCAAGGCTCGCCAAGCCACGGCGGTGGTTTGGCACAAGCTCGGCAACGCCGGCCATGAGTTGACCTCGTGGAAGTGGCTGGACGCCGTCCCCGCCGTGCTCAAGTCCGAGTTCCTCTACGAGACCGCGCCGTTCCCCTCGTGCCACGCGTCCACCATCGTCGAGCCGACCGGCGGCGGGCTCGTCACCGCGTGGTTCGGCGGCACGGCGGAGAAGAACCCCGACGTGGGCATCTGGGTCGCGCGGCTCGAAGGCGGCCGGTGGACCGCCCCCGTCGAAGTCGCCAACGGCGTCCAGCCCGACGGCCAACGCCACCCGACGTGGAACCCCGTCCTCTTCCAGCCCAAGACCGGGCCGCTGCTGCTCTTCTACAAAGTCGGCCCCACCCCCAGCACCTGGTGGGGGATGCTGCGCACTTCGAGCGACGGCGGGAAATCCTGGAGCGCCGCGAGCCGCATTCCCGGCGAGTGCGTCGGGCCCATCAAGAACAAGCCCGTGCAGCTCCCCAACGGCGACCTCCTCAGCCCGTCGAGCAGCGAGCACGACGGCTGGCGCGTCCACTTCGAGCGCTCGCGCGACCTCGGCAAGACTTGGGACATGATTGGCCCGGTCAACGACGGCAAGGCGGTCAGCGCCATCCAGCCGAGCATCCTGTTCCTCGGCGGTGACAACCTCCTCGCGCTCGGACGCACCCGGCAGGGCAAGCTGTTTCAGGTTGGCTCCACCGACCTCGGCAAATCCTGGGGCGCTATGACGCTCACCGCCTTGCCCAATCCCAGCTCCGGCACCGACGCCGTGACGCTCAAGGACGGGCGGCACCTGCTCATTTACAATCACACGCCCAAAGGCCGCTCCCCGCTGAACCTCGCGCTCTCGGCGGACGCGAAAACGTGGCAGGCCGCGCTCGTGTTGGAGAGCAACCCCGGCGAATACAGCTACCCTGCCATCATCCAGACCCGCGACGGCCTCGTGCATGCGACGTGGACTTGGAAGCGCCAGAAGGTAAAGCACGTCGTGATTGACCCGGCGAAGCTGGAGCCGCGCGCGATGGTCAACGGCGAGTGGCCGAAGTGAAACTTCCGTTGTTCAATAAAAGCGTGCGTATAAAAGCAAGCGCCACGCAGCGAGCCTTCTCCCTTCCGCAGCGGAGGGGAGAAGGTGGCCGCAGGCCGGATGAGGGGTGCGACCCCTTGCGCCGACCCACATAACCCCTCACCCCAGCCCTCTCCCCTCCTCCGAGGAAGGGAGAGGGAGAAGACGCCCCCAAAACTTCATGCCCCCCTCCCCCGCCACCCGCACCGCCTGGCTCGTCGTCGCGCTGCTCTTTCCCGTCGCGCTGCTCAACTACCTCGACCGGCAGATGATGGCGGCGATGAAATACTCCGTGATGGGCGACATCCCGAGCATCGCCACCGACGCGAACTGGGGCATGATGCTCGGCCAGTTCAAGTGGGTTTACGCCATCCTCAGCCCCGTCGGCGGCTACATCGCCGACCGCTTCAGTCGCCGCTACACGATTTGCGCGAGCCTCTTCGTGTGGTCCCTCGTGACGTGGTGGACCGGCCATGTGAAGTCCTACGATGAACTCCTCTGGGCGCGCTCACTCATGGGCGTGAGCGAAGCCTTCTACATCCCGGCGGCACTCGCGCTCATCGCGGACCACCACCAAGGCGAGACCCGCTCGCGGGCCGTGGGGTTCCACCAAATGGGCATCTACGTCGGCATCATGATTGGCGGCTTCACCGGCTACGTGGCCGACGCGCCGAGCCTCGGCTGGCGCTGGGCCTTCGACGTGACCGGCGCGGTCGGCGTGCTCTACGCCGTCCCGCTGCTCTTCCTCCTGCGCGACGCCCCGAAACTCACCGACCCCAACGCCACCACCATCCCGCGCGCCACCGGCTTCGGCGAAGCGGCGAAGGAGCTGCTGACCAACCGCTCCTTCATCCTGCTCGTCCTCTACTTCACCCTGCCCGCGCTGGCCGGCTGGGTGGTGAAGGACTGGATGCCCGCCATCCTCAAGGACAAGTTCAACATCGGCCAAGGCAAGGCCGGCGTGTCCGCGACGCTCTTCGTGAACATCGCCTCCCTCATCGGCGCGCTCGTCGGCGGCTGGCTCGCAGACCGTTGGATGCGCCGGAGCGAACGCGGCCGCATCTTCACCAGCGCGCTGGGCATGAGCCTGCTCATCCCCGCGCTCTTCGGCGTGGGCAACTCCGGTTCACTCGCCGTCGCCATCTTCTTCCTTGTCCTGTTCGGCCTGGGCTGGGGCGCGTTCGACTGCAACAACATGCCCATCCTCTCGCAAATCGTCCGCCCCGAGCTGCGCGCGACCGGCTACGGCGTGATGAACCTCGTGAGCATCAGTTGCGGCGGCTTCGCCGACGTGGCCTTTGGTGCGTTGCGCGATGCGAAGGTCCCGCTGAACCTCATCTTCGGCGTCTTCGCCAGCACGGCGATGGTGTCAGTGATCCTCGTGCTGATGATCCGCCCCAAGAAAATGCCAAACGAATCATGAGACTGCCACTGTTGCTCCTCCTGACTGCCAGCGTCCTTTTTGCACCAAGGGCCGCTTGTGCCCAAGCGCAGGCGCTCCACTACAGCGTGCCGTTCACGTCCGGCGAGGGCTACGCACGCTATCGTATCCCGGCCATCTGGTGGATGCCCAAGAAGCCATTGCTTGCGTTTGCGGAAGGACGAGTCGCTGGCCGCGGGCTGTCCGGGGACATCGACATCGTGCTGCGGCGCAGTCTCGACCTCGGCCAGACTTGGCAACCGCTGCAAGTCGTTGCCAACCTCAACTCGGACACCTGCGGCAACCCGTGCGTCGTGCTGGACGAAGCGAGCGGACGCCTCTGGCTCGCGTTCACGCGCAGCCGCGGTCAAGACGTCGAGAACGACATTGTCTCCGGCAAGGCTCCGGGCACGACGGTTTGGATCACGCATAGCGATGACGACGGCGCGACGTGGGCCACTCCCCGCGACCTCTCCGCCACCGCGCGCAAACCGTCGTGGGGCTGGTATGGCACAGGGCCTGGTGCGGGATTGTATCTGCGTGGCGGGAGCAAGCCCGACCGCCTACTGCTGCCGAGCTACCACAGCGACGGCGGCACCTATCGCACTCACAGCCTCTACTCAGATGACCACGGCGCGACATGGCAACTCGGCGGCAGCGCGGCAGACAACACGAGCGAACCACAGGTTATCGAGCTGGACAGCCACACGCTCCTGATGAACGCGCGGACCATCGCGGGCTTCGGCGGTTCTCGGACACAAGTCATCAGCCGCGACCGGGGCGACACGTGGCAACCTGCCGAGGGCCTTGCGCCGCTAGTCGAGAACCAGTGCCAGGGCTGCATCTACCGTTGTTTCCGCTCCGGCTCGAACGGCCAGTTCGACTGGATCTTTACGCACCCGGTCACTCCCGGCCGCGTCGGCGTGCACGCCTGGATCAGCGAGGACTCGGGCCGCTCGTGGCCGCACGCGCAATTGCTGTGGAGCGGTCCCAGCGCCTACACCGCAATGGTCCGAATGCAGGGCGGGCTTGTCGGCGTCCTGATCGAGTGCGGCGAGAAGCAGACTTACGAGCAGATCGTTTTCATGAAATTCTCCCCCGAGTGGCTCAAGGCGGGGAAAGCACCCGAGATGAGACCTCCGCCGGCGAAGTGATCCCTGTGCGCTCGCAAACGCAGCATGCTTTGGCGTGAAGCAGTGGATGGATGGCAAAACAACGTTGGAATCACCCAGTTTATTGACTTAGATCAAACCCACGAGACCATGAGAATCCTCGTCATCATCGCTTCGCTGCCGTTCATCTGCGGATCCATTCGCGCCGCGCCGTTCCCCGTCCCCACGATTGACCTCGCCGCCGAGCAGCAGCGGCAAGTCATCGTGGACCGCGAGGCCGGCCAGTATCTCGGCCACCCGACCACCGTGCTGCTCGAAGATGGCAGGACGATGCTCACCGTGTATCCCAAGGGTCACGGCAAGGGCGGCATCGTTTACAAGCGCAGCCCCGACGGTGGCCTCACCTGGAGCGACCGCCTGCCCACGCCCGCGAGCTGGGCCACGTCGCGCGAAGTCCCCACGCTCCACCGCGTCGTGGATGCCGCTGGGAAGAAGCGGCTCATCATGTGGAGCGGCCTCTACCCCGCACGCCTCGCCGTGAGCGAGGACGATGGCAAGACATGGGGCGAGTTGAAGCAGGTCGGCGACTGGGGCGGTATCGTGGTGATGGGCTTCACCGAGCCGCTGAAGACCGGCCCCGGCCATTACCTCGCGATGTTCCATGACGATGGCCGTTACTTCACCAGCAAGGCCGCGCAGACCAAGCCCGTCGAGTTCAAGCTCTTCAAGACCTTCTCCCGCGACGGCGGCCTCACTTGGAGCGCGCCCGAGACCGTGCAGCAGGACACGAAAGTTCACCTCTGCGAACCTGGGTTCATCCGCTCGCCCGACGGCAAGGAAATCGCCGTCCTCCTCCGCGAGAACTCCCGCACGAAGAACTCGCACATCATCTTCAGCCGCGACGAAGGCGTGACCTTCACCACCCCGCGCGAGTTGCCCGACTCGCTCAACGGCGACCGCCACACCGGCAAGTATCTGCCCGATGGCCGGCTCTTCGTCTCCTTCCGCAGTCTCGCGCCGCGCGGCAAGACCACGCCCTTCGCCGGTGACTGGGTCGCGTGGGTGGGCCGCTACGACGACCTCGCGACCGGCAAGCCCGGCCAATATCACGTCCGCCTCATGGACAACACCAAAGGCTCCGACTGCGCCTATCCCGGCGTTGAAGTCCTGCCCGACGCGACCATCGTGACGACGACCTACGGCCACTGGACCACGAACGAAGCCCCCTACATCGTGAGCGTCCGCCTCAAGCTCACAGAGTTGGACACGAAGGCGAAGGCCGTTGCCACGAAGCCAGTCGGCACCGCGCCCTGAAAGTCTGGTGCGCCTACCAACCGACAACGGATTCCATCTCAGCGGGAAACGCTCCGGGATAATCCCGAGCTCGCCAGGGGACTTTCAGCTCGCAGAAACGGGTATTTTGGTGTCCGCTGTCTATGCGTGTCCGTCCTCCGACAACTGGCCTGCTGCGGCTTGCTCCTCGCCTTCGCCGTCAAAGCACGCGGTGCGACGGGGTTTGTGGAGTTTAGTTTTCGTGAGCCACAGCCGGTCGCGTATCGCATCGAAATCCCCGCCGGCGCCCGCCTCGCGGCAATGCTGCAACCGGAGCTGGCCGCCCGCCGAGCCGACGGCGCCGAGCAGGCGGTGGCCCTGACCAGCCGCGTCTCGCTCCGCGTGACCGTGGGCGCAGATGTCAACCAACTGACCGTCGGCAGCAAGCTCGTCGTGGACCGGGTGCTGGCTCCGCAATGGTTCATCCTGCAAGCGCCCGACGCGTGGACCGCCGCGCTCGAAGCAGAGCGGCTGGCGGCGTTGCCGGAAGTGCTGGCCGCGCATCCCGTGCGGCGTCTCCCGATGCGCACCTCCGGGCCTTACGCCGCGCGCTTCAACGACCGCTTCATCCTGAACCAGTGGAATCTGGAAAACCGGGACATCAACGGCACGCAGGCGGGCGTGGACTTGAACGTGCGCGCCGCGTGGCCGTTCTCTCGCGGGGCCGGTGTGGTAGTGGCCATTGCGGACAACGGGGTGGACCTCGCGCACCCGGATTTTCTCGTTCCCGCTGCCGGCCAGCCCCACTTCAATTTTGAGAACCAGACCACAAACGGCGGCCCCGTCCTCTCGGGGGACAACCACGGCACCGCGGTCGCGGGTTACGCGGTGGCGCAGGGCAACAACGGTGTCGGCATCAGCGGCGTCGCTCCGTCCGCCAGCCTCGCGAGCTGGAAGATGCTGAGCGCCACCGAGGAAGCGATTGGCACCATGTTCCAATACATGTCGAACTCGGTGGCGGTGCAGAACCACAGCTGGTTGTTGAGCGGCACGGGCTTGGAGGCCGCCAGTGAGCTGGCGGCGAGCGGCTTGTCCAATGCGCTCACGTTTGGGCGCGAGGGGCGCGGCGTCCTCATGACGCGCGCCAGCGGCAATGGCCGGGAATCTGGCGACAACGCCAACGATCAGTCCTACACCGCGGACCCGCGGGTTATCACCGTTGCCGGCGTTCGCATCACCGGGCGCGTGGCCAGCTACAGCACTCCGGGGGCGTCCGTGCTGGTGGCCGCGCCGGTGGGCGACAGCGGCCTCAACGCACCTCCGACGACGGATCGCACGGGTTCGTCCTTCGGCTACAACGCGGGGGTCTTCTACCTCGATGACTCGGCGGACTACTCCTTTAGCAGCCCGCAGGGCACGTCCTTCGCCGCGCCGCAGATCGCCGGCCTGTGCGCGCTGTTGCTCGGCGCGAACACGAATCTTTTCATCAGTGATGTGCAGCAAATCCTCGTGCTTTCGGCGCGCCACTTCGACTTCGCCGACCGCGACCTTGTGACGAACGGCGCGGGCTTCGCGGTGAGCCACAACCTCGGCTTCGGTGTGCCGGATGCGGGTCTCGCGGTGCGGCTAGCTCAAGTTTGGTCGAACCGCCCACCCGCCACGACCCTCACGCTCGTCTCGAACGTGGTGCGGACGATTCCCGATGCCGGCTTTCTGGTGCGCGCCAGCGGGGCGGAGGTGCCGGTGAGTGTGAACCTCCTCGCCGCGTTGATGCCTTACGAAGGCTTGCACCCAGAAGATGGGCCAGGAGAAAACCTGCGGCCCGACGCCCCCACGGCCAGCCTGCCACTGGTCTTTGTGGGCCAGGCAGCCAGCGCGCTCACGACGAACCTGACTGGCAAGGCGGCGTTGATTGAACGCGGCACGGCCACCTTCTACGACAAACTGAGGCGAGCGGAGGATGCGGGCGCGGCGTTCGCCATCGTTTACAACAACACCAGCGAGGAGCTCATCAGCATGGTCGTGACGAACGGGCCGCTGCGCATCCAGTCCAGCTTCATTGCCCAGACCGTGGGCGAGACGCTGGCCGCCGTCGCGCAGACGAACGGGAACTTGCGCGTGCAGCTTGAACTCGACGCGGCGCGGTATCCCTTCGCCGTGACGAACGCGCTAGTGTGTGAGCACGTCGGCGTGCGCGTGCAGACCACCCACGGCCGCCGCGGCGACCTCCGCATCACCGTCACCTCGCCCGCCGGCACCCGCAGCATCCTTCAGCGATTCAATCCGATCACCGGCGGCAGCCCGCTCACGGACTGGACCTTCTACAGCACGCACCACTTCTTCGAGCACACCGCCGGCACCTGGACGGTGCAGGTGAGCGATGAGTTGTCCGGCATCACTGGCAACGTGACTTCTGTCAGCCTCATCCTACGCGGGGTGCCCATCACCGATACGGACAACGACGGGTTGGATGACAACTGGGAGTTGGCGAAACTCGGCTCGCTGACTTTCGGCCCGCTGGATGACCCGGATGGCGACGGCTTCTCGAACGCGCGAGAGCAAGCCATCGGCTCGCATCCGAACCAGATGAATTCCCCCTTCCCCTTCGCCCTCGACGCGTCCCTGTGGAACAGCCAACTGCTGCGCGTGAGCTGGCCCGCCGCCGCTGGCCGCGCCTACGAACTGCGCACGAATGCCAATCCCACCGCTGCTTTCACCGTGCTCACCAATCTCACGGGTCGCTTCCCGGACGGCGAAGTCTTCGTGCCCCGGAGTGGCGGAGCGCAGTTCTTCCAACTGCGCACCCCGTGAGAAAGAGATGAAAGTTGAAAGCTGAAGGTTGAAAACGAGAAGGGTTGAAGAGCCCGTCGCCCTCCAACCCTTTCAACTTTCAGCCTTCAATTTTCAACCGCTCTCTACTTCCCTTTCCAAGCGCGCACGAAGTCAATGCACTGCTTGATGTCCGGCACGGAGTTGTCCCAGTTGTATTCGTATTCGATGGAGATGTTGCCGGTGAACTTCTGGCGCTTCAGCTCGGCGAGCACGCCGGCCATGTCGGTGACGCCGGTGCCGAAGATGGTGTCGTGCTGGCCCGCGCCCAGCGCGGCGCGCTCTTTCATGTGAACGCTCATGACGCGGCCTTCGAGGATTTTCAGGCCGTCGACCGCCTTCAACCCGGAGGTCTGCCAGTGCCCGAGGTCCGCGCACGCGCCGATGCGGGCGTCGCGCTTGGCCACTTGATCACGCACATACTCGGGGCTCCACACCTTGTAGCTCGGGTCTTCGACTTGGTTGCCCTGCGCGTCGCGCTCCTTCTTGAAACGCTTGGCGTGCTGGTGGATGCCCACGCAAATATCAAACTCCTTCACAAGCTTCTCAATGAGGTCGAGGTTGTCCACGGACTCGGTGGTGACGCCATAGAAACCCATCTTCTTGGCGAACTCAAAAATCTTCCGTGCACCCGCCTCGTCCTTCGGGATGCCGACGACGCCGTAATTCACAGCACGGACATTGTGCTTCGCGAGCTTGGCCTTCACGCGGGCGATGACCTCGTCGGAGGCGTCGTGGTTCCACGGGTTCTTTTTGGCGAGCTTGTCCTCCGCCGTCAGCGCTTGGCCGGGATAGAACTCGATGATCTTGCCGCCGGCCTCGGCGGTCTTCTCGATGGCCTCGAAGACGGAGAAGCGGTTGAAGCTGTAGGCTTGGCAGCCGATGGCGAAGCCGTTGATGCGGGCGTCGTCAGGAATCGGCGCGGCGGACGCGGGGAGCGCGGCCAGCACGAGGGCTGTGGCGAGGGCGAGGAGGGAGCGATGCAGTTTCATGGTGTGTGTTCAAACCGGTCTGGCCGGCAAATGTTTCGGGGCGATTACGGCGGTGCGGGCAGGGTGGGTCAAGCCAGCATCTTGCTGACAATTTTTGCGCCCTCGAAGCCGGTGAGCTTGAAGTCCAGCCCTTGGAAGCGGTAGGTGAGCCGTTCGTGCTCGAAGCCAAATTGGTTCAGCACCGTGGCGTGCAAATCGTGGACGGACACAGGGTCGCGCACTACGCCCCAGCCGATTTCGTCCGTCTCGCCGATGACTTGGCCGCCTTTGATGCCGCCGCCGGCGAGCCACATGGAGAAGGCGAACGGGTGATGGTCACGGCCCGTGACCTTGTCGGAGCCGCCGCGATTCTCACCGAGCGGCGTGCGGCCAAACTCGCTGGCCCAGATGACCATCGTGTCGTCGAGCATGCCGCGTTGCTTCAAGTCCCGCACCAGCGCGGCGATGGGTTGGTCCGCCATGCCGGCGCAGAAGGGCAACTCTTGATTGATGTTGCTGTGATGGTCCCACGAGGCGTGCAGCAGCGTGACGAAGCGCACACCGCGCTCGACCATGCGGCGGGCGAGCAGGCAGTTGCGCGCGAAGGTGGAGTAAGTCTCCGGCCCGCCGCCACGGCCGCCGGGGTTCTCGCGGGACTTGCGGCCCACGCCATACATGTCGAGCGTCGCCTGCGATTCCTTGCTCAAGTCCATCAGCTCCGGCGTCGCCGTCTGCATCCTACCGGCGAGTTCGTAGGCACCGATGCGCGAGGCGATTTCCGGATCGGCGACGTGCTTGTGCCGAAGGCGGTTCAGGTCGCCGATGGCGTCGAGGCCGAGGTGCTGCATTTCGGCAGTCAAGCCCGGCGGGTTGCCGAGGTTCAGCACCGGATCGCCCTGATTGCGGAAGAGCACCCCCGCGTAGCTGCTGGGCAGGAAGCCGCTGCTCCACGCGCTCGCACCCGCGCTAGAGCCGCGGCCCGCGTGCAGCACGACGTAGGCGGGCAAGTCGCGTGACTCGTTGCCGAGGCCGTAGGTGAGCCACGAGCCGAGCGTCGGGCGACCGAAGAGCGGCGAGCCGCAGTTCATCATGAGCTGGCCGGGATGGTGGTTGAACTGCGTCGTGTGCATCGAGCGCACAAGGCAGACGTCGTCTGCGATGCTGCCGATGTGCGGGAGCAAATCGCTCATCTCCGTGCCGCACTGGCCGTGCTTGGTGAACTTGCGCGGGCTGCCCATGAGCCGCACGCCCTCCTTCTTGATGAACGCGAAACGAACCTTCTCCAGCATCTCGTCCGGCAGTTTCTGGCCGTTCATCTCGTTGAGCTTCGGCTTCGGGTCGAAGAGATCAAGGTGGCTGGGCGCACCCTCGAAGTAGATGAGGATGCAGTTCTTCGCACGCGGCGCGGCGTGCGGTGTGCGCTCGGCGAGTGGATCGGTGGACGGGGCGGCGTAACCCTGCTCCGCCAGCAGCGAGGCGAGCGCGAGCGTGCCCATGCCGGTGCTGGCGAGGAAGTCGCGGCGGGTGAGTCGGGCGATTTCGGCAGGGGACATTTCGGGTCGGTTCATGGGTCTCAAAAGGCGTCGCGTGTATTCGAGCGCTGTGGAGCTGGACTCATTCAGGTTGTCTGGAGCTCGAAGGTTGAAGCGCTGAAAAGTTGGGTATTCGGGGAACTTAGTGGGTAGAAACCCGAGAAAGCAGCTTTTAGAGGGGAAAACAGGCGGGGTTGTTCTCCGGCGTTGCACGGAACCCGTTGGGTTGAGGGGCCGCCTGAAAACCTCTCCGTTCGAGCCCTTACCGTGCAT
>CALQJI020000109.1 GCA_943330855.2 Klebsiella pneumoniae | reverse complement strand
CCGTAGCGGCCGTGAATGCGGGCCAGGGCCTCGCGTTTGGCGGAGCGACTCATGTTCGGGGCTTGGGTAACCACGAATGTGAGTCAACGTATCGTCGGACTCCTCGTCCAACTCCCCGCCCCGGTAACATTTAATATGAGTCAACTCGAATTCAACCTCACCGGCACGAGCGGCTATCCATGCGCGGCTTAATCCGATAAGCTGCGCCCGTGGCAGCCGACCATCCAACATCTCCACCGCCCGCGCCGCGCCTCGACCGCGCGCGGCTGCAACGAGCGTTGGAAAAGACCCGCGCCGCGCTGCTCGCCGAGCGCGGCCCGCACGGCCACTGGGAAGGCGAACTCTCCAGCAGCGCACTCTCCACCGCGACAGCCGTCACCGCGCTCGAACTGTGGCAACGCCACGCGAAGGAGCGGTCAGCGGTCAGCGGTCAGCAACCAGCCATCGAAGCCGGGCTTAAGTGGCTCGCGGAACACCAGAACGCCGACGGCGGCTGGGGTGACACGACGTTAAGCTTCTCCAACATCAGCACCACCGCGCTGTGCTGGGCCGCGTTCGGGGCAGTGCCAGGGGCGGAAGCGAAGTGGCCGGAGGTGGTGCGGCGGGCGGAGGAGTGGCTCGCGGGGAAGTGTTCAGTGTTCAGTGTTCAGTATTCAGACCCGAAGCCCGCGGCGTCCGTAGCACCCACTGAACACTTTCCCCCGCCGCTCAACCGCTCCGCACTCATCACCGCGATCATCGCCCGCTACGGCAAGGACCGCACCTTCTCCGTCCCCATCCTCACGATGTGCGCGCTGGCCGGGCGATTGGGCGAGGGCAAGGAGGCTTGGCGACGCGTCATCCAACTGCCGTTCGAGCTGGCCGCGTTGCCGCAGAAATTCTTCGCCGCGCTGCGCCTGCCGGTGGTGAGCTACGCGTTGCCCGCCCTCATCGCCATCGGGCAAGTGCGGCATCACCACCTGCCCACGCGCAACCCGCTCACGCGCTGGCTCCGCGACCGCGCGCGTGCGAAGACGCTCCGCGTGCTGGAGCGCATCCAGCCACCCGGCGGCGGCTTCCTCGAAGCCACGCCGCTCACGAGCTTCGTCACCATGAGCCTCGCGGGCAGCGGGCAGGCGGACCATCCCGTCGCTCAACGCGGCGTGGAGTTCCTGCTCAAGTCCATGCGCCCCGACGGCAGTTGGCCGATTGATACGAACCTCGCGACGTGGGTGACGACGCTCGCCGTCAACGCCCTCGGCCCCAGCATCCACGAAGTGATTAACGCCGAGGAGAGCGCGCGCATCCTCGAGTGGCTGCTCGCCCAGCAATACCGCACGGTCCATCCCTACACGAACGCCCCGCCCGGCGGCTGGGCCTGGACCGACCTCCCCGGCGGCGTCCCCGACGCAGACGACACGGCGGGCGCGCTGCTGGCGTTGAAGACGCTGAGTAGCCGCCGAGATAAGGAGGCGGACCCCGCAGCAAGCAACGCCCAAGAAATCCGCCTCCTCACCTCGGCGGCTACGGATAGGCGCGTGCGCGAGGCGGCCATCCGCGGCGTGCAGTGGCTGCTGGACCTGCAAAACCGCGACGGCGGCATCCCGACCTTCTGCCGCGGCTGGACGAACCTGCCCTTCGACCGCAGCAGCCCGGACATCACGGCCCACGCGCTGCGGGCGTGCTTGGTGTGGATTTGGGATTTACCGAAGCCAATCCAAATCCAGATTCGCCGTGCGAAGACACGAGGATTGCGTTATTTGCACCGAGAGCGAAGGGAATCGATGACTTGGGATCCCCTCTGGTTTGGCAATCAACAAGCAACACAAGAAGCCAACCCAACCTACGGAACTACCAAGGTTGTTCAGTTATTGGGACGCCTCGGTATTTTCGATGAACCCGAACACCTCAACTCGAACAGCACAAGTTATGAAGCGCTGTTTAAAATGCAAAATCCAGATTGTGGTTGGGGTGGTGAACTGGGGTGTCCGAGTTCGGTAGAGGAAACTGCACTTGTGGTGGAGACACTGGCAGGGATAGCTGTCAGGCCGCACGCGAAGTATGCTGCTGTGCTGTCAGGTGGCATTGGCTGGCTCGTCCGGCGCGTCGAGGACGGCACTTGGACCCAGCCCGCGCCCATCGGTTTCTACTTCGCCAAGCTGTGGTATTACGAGCGGCTGTATCCGATGGTATTCACCGTCGCCGCGCTGGAAGCAGTGGCACGCCTTGAAAAGTTCGATGAATGGTATCAACCAACCAACTCGGCACACCGCGCTGGTCGTTGACCGAAAAGTGGAACCAGGGAGCCACCTCGCTACTTCAACTCCTCCACCACCTTGCGCGCGACGGCGTGCAGGATGCCGCGTTCGCTGGCGTGGCTTTCGGTGAAGGTCACAAGGACGAACTTCCTTCCATCCGCCAGTTCCACATACGCGCAGTCGTGGCGGGTCTGGCTGGTCCAGCCGGCCTTGGACCACAGCTTAGCGCCAGCGGGCAGGGCGGAACCGGTGAACTTGCCTTGGGCGTCCGGGTCCGGGTCTTTCTCCGGCAACTCTCGTTTGAGCAGCGTCATCATCTCGCCGCTACGCTTGATGGAGATGCATTTGCCGCTGACGATCTCTGTCATCAGCCTCGCCGTGTCGTCGGTGGAAAGGAAATTGCGCTTCGGCTCGAAGGTTTTGATGGCCTGGGTTTCGCGGCCATACGGGCCTTCGCACCACGGCTTCTTGTGCGCGACGACGTTCCGATAACCCAGTCCGGCGAAGTAGCGGCTCACCGCGTTGCGCTGGTCGAACCACGCCTTCAGCTCCGCCTCCGGCAGCTCCGGCCCGCTCGTGGTGCCGGTGAGCACATCGAGCACGTAGTGCGTCGCCTCGTTGTAGCTGTGGATGATCATGTCGCTCAGCGCGCGGCGCAGCTCGGGGGTGTCGGTGAGTTTGGCGTCCTCCATCCAGCGATGCGCAGCGGCGAGGTAAAAGAGCTTGATGACGCTGGCCGGGTAAATCTGCTCACCGCCGCGATGGCTGGCGCGCGCGGGCTTCGCCGGGTCGCGCAAGTCCACGAGCGTGACGGCGATCTGGTTCGGCTGAAGTTTGGGGAGCTGCTTGCCCGCCTCAACCACGGCACGGTCCACGACCGACTGCAAGCGCGGCGAAGGCTCGACCGTTATTTGAGCAGACAGGAGTGGCACGCGTGCAAGGACTAACACGACGGCGGCGAAAAGTTGAGCGCGGAACCGTGCGTTCATGTGTTGAAGTGAAGCTGATGGAACCAATCGAGGCAACGGCACTGCGGCGCAGTTGACCACGCACCGACTGAAACCGTCTGGCTCAGGCCACCGCCGCCACACCGCGCACGCGTGCGATAATGGGGGGGAGTTTCTCCAGCAGGTAGTCCACGTCCTCGGTCGTGCTGTAAATGCCTAGGCTGAAACGCACAGAACTTTTCGCACGGGCCGGGGTGAGCCCCATCGCGGTCAGCACATGGCTGGGGGCGAGCGAGCCGGTCGTGCAGGCGGAACCGCTGGAGACGCAAATGCCTTCACGGTCCAGCAGCAGCAAAATCGCCTCTGCCTCGCAGCCGGCGAAAGCGAGGTTGCTTGTGTTCGGGAGCCGCGCGTCGCGTCCGCCGTTGCGGCTCGTGTCGGGAATGGTCGCGAGGATCGTCTGCTCCAGCCGGTCGCGCAGCGCGCGGATGCGCGTGTTCTCGTCGTGGATCGAGGCCAACGCCAGCTCGGCGGCACGACCAAAACCGACGATGTAAGGCACGTTCTCCGTGCCGCCGCGCCGGCCTTTCTCCTGCCCGCCGCCGAGGAGATACCCATGATACGGAGCGGTGTAACGGCAGTAGAGCAGGCCCACGCCCTTCGGGGCGTGCAGCTTGTGCGCAGAGAGAGAGAGAAAGTCCACGCCCAGCTCATCGACGTCCACCTTGAGCTTGCCCGGCACTTGCACGGCGTCGGTGTGGTAGAGCACGCCCTTGCTACGGCAGATGGCGGCGATTTCCTCCAGCGGAAAGAGGACGCCCGTCTCGTTGTTCGCCCACATGACGGAGACGATGGCGGTGTCGGGCCGGATGGATTTCTCCAACAGGTGCAAGTCCAGCGAGCCGTCGGACTCGACCGGGAGGAAGGACACTTCGTGGCCGCGCCGCTTGAGGAACTCGCAATACTTGATGTTCGCCGAGTGCTCGACTGCCGTGGTGAGCACGTGGCGCTTGCCCGGTTGCGTGACGAGCGCGCTGTGGATCGCGGTGTTGTTCGACTCGGTGCCGCAGCTCGTGAAGACGATCTCGCGCGGATCCGCACCGATGAGCGCGGCGACCTGTTCGCGGGCGAGGTCCAAGTCTTTCACCACCTGATTTCCGAAGGTGTAGGCGCTGGAGGCGTTGCCCCACAGGTCCGTGAAGAACGGGGTCATCGCCGCGACGACCTCGGGGGCGACCCGCGTGGTGGCGTTGTTGTCGAAGTAGTAAATCCGTCGTTCGCTCATCGGGGTTGCCAGCCAGCGGCCAGCGGGAGGGCGAGTCTAGGAATGAAGCCTCAAAGCGCAAGGGTGGATTCCGCAGCGCGTCCGGCTCACAGCCGGAGCTTCAACAGGCCGACTTCCAAGGCGAGCGCCTCCTGCACGTTGGTGCGGAGCAGGCGCTGCGTCTGCTCGATCACACGTAGATTTTCTAATGCCTCGGCGGCACTGACGCGCGTGCCCACGGTCTCTGCCGCGCTGCGCAACTCGGGGAAAGCGGCCAGGTCCGCGTCCGCGCCCAGCTTGCCCAGCCACAGATCGCGCAACCACCAGTGGAGCGTCAGCAGCAACTCGCCGCGCTGGCGCCGGTATTCGGCCTCGATGGCCGCGTCCAACTCCTCTTCCCATTTCTCCTGCAACTTGGGGTCAGCGTCCGTGTAACGCTGGAGCGGCGAGCGGGCGGTGAGCGTCTCCTTGATTTCGTCCTTCAATGCGGCAAGCCGGGCGAGCAACTGGCCGAGCACTCGATAACGACCGAGCAAGCTCTGTTTCGGCTCCATGAGCTGCGCTCCAAAGTCCCGCAACCAGGCGACGTGTTCGGGCGCAAATTTCCGACCACCGCCCCCGTTCGAGAAGTTCAACCGCAGGCAGCGCGAGAGGATCGTCTCCAGCAGTTGCTGCGGCTCGGTCGTGAGGAGGATGAGGATGCTGCGCGCCGGCGGCTCCTCCAGTGTCTTGAGAAACGCGTTCGCCCCCTGCGTGTTCAGCCGGTCGGCGGCGACGATGACGGCGACCTTCCACTCGGCCTCGGCGGGCTTGAGGTTGACCGTGTGAATCAGATCGCGAATTTGGTCCACACTGATTTGCCGCGACTTCATCTCGGGGCGGATCCACTGCACATCGGCGTGATTGGCGTGGTCAATCTTCCGGCACGAAAGGCACTCGTCGCAGGAGTCCACCGCAGCGCGGCCCGCGCGGCGTGGTTGCTGACAGTTCAAGGTCTTGGCCAGCGTGCGCGCCATGCCTTCGAGCTCATCGAGATCATCACCCGTGAAGAGATAGGCGTGAGCGAGCCGCCCGCGCTCCAAGCTGCGCTGGAGCAGTGAGACGGCTTGCTGCTGGGTTGGAAAATCCGCGAACGCCATGGGGAGATTCGACTGCGGCGCGGGCGCTTTGGCGAGGTGAAACTCGGAGCGCGCGGAAATCCACTTCCAGCCGCAGTGCTGGCCGATACACTCGCGCCATGACCCGTCGCCTCACACTTGCCGCCGTCGGACTCGCCCTCTTTCTCTCCGTGCCGCTCCTGCCCGCACAGGAGGCCACGTTCAAACGCACCGAGGACATCATCTACGGGCGCAAGTTCGGCGTGGCGCTGACGCTGGATGTCTTCCAGCCCACGAAGACGAACAACGGGTGCGCCGTGATCTATATGGTGAGCGGCGGCTGGTTCTCATCGAAGGAGTCCATCAACCCCGGATTTTACAAACCGTTCCTCGACCGCGGCTACACGGTCTTCGCCGTCGTGCATGGGTCGCAGCCCAAGTTCACCATCCCGGAAGTCACGGCGGACATCCACCGCGCCGTGCGCTACGTGCGGCACAACGCGGCGAAGTGGGATGTGAACCCGGACAAGTTCGGCATCTCCGGCGCGAGCGCGGGTGGCCACCTCTCGCTCACGATGGGCACGCAGGGCGGCGCCGGAAAAGCCGACGCGAAAGACCCCACGGACCGCGCCAGCAGTGCCGTGCAGGCCGTGGCGTGCTTCTTCCCACCCACAGATTTTCTGAACTACGGCCAGCCCGGTGAGGACGCGGTGGGCGTGGGCACGCTCAAAAATTTCAAAGCCGCGTTCGGCCCGCGCTCGGAGACAGCGGACGGTCGCAAGCAACTTGGCCGCGAGATTTCACCCGTGACTTTCATCACCCCGAAGCTGCCGCCCACGCTCATCATCCACGGAGATGCGGACAAGCTGGTGCCCTATCAACAGGCGGAGTCCTTCGTGGAGAAGGCAAAAGCAGCGGGCGCGACGGCGCAGTTGATCAACCGCCCCGGCAAGGCCCACGGCTGGCCCGAACTGGGCAACGACCTGCACCTGTTCGCCGACTGGTTCGACCACCACCTGCGCGGAATCAAGCCAACGGACCGTTGAGCATCTGTCAGCCACCGGGAGTGGAAGTGCGCGAAGCCCTCCCAACTTTTCCCGTGCAGGCCGGGCTGGCTCCGTGTTTCATCCCCACCCCGTCAGCCCGCTGCCGGACCCCATTATGGAAGACACGAACTCGCTCATCGAACAACGCAAGGCCAAGCTCGCCTCCCTGCGCGCCAAAGGCATCGACCCTTTCCAGAACAAGTTCACGCCCAGCGAGACGTGCGACGCCGCCCGCTCGAACTACACCGAGGGCCGACCCGTCGCCATCGCCGGCCGCATCACCGCGCACCGCGACATGGGCAAGTCCATGTTCATCGACGTGAAAGACCAGAGCGGGCGCATCCAAACCTACGCGCAGAAGAACGTCCTCGGCGACGAGCAGTTCGGTATCTTCAGCCACCTCGACCTCGGCGACTTCGTCGGTATCAAGGGCACGCTCTTCACCACGCGCACCGGCGAAATCTCCGTGAAAGCCGAGTCCTTCACCATCCTCGCCAAAGCCCTCCGCCCGCCGCCGGACAAGTGGGACGGCTTGGCCGACACCGAGACCCGCTACCGCCAGCGTTACCTCGACCTCATGGCCAACGACGACGTGAAGCGCGTCATGCTCCTGCGCAGCCAGGTCATCCGGGAGATTCGCAACTTCCTCCACACGCGCGGCTACGTGGAGGTCGAGACTCCCATGATGCAGGCCATCCCCGGCGGCGCAGCGGCGCGGCCCTTCAAGACGCATCACAACACGCTCGGCTGCGACTTCTACCTCCGCATCGCGCTGGAGCTTTACCTCAAACGCCTGCTGGTGGGCGGCGTGGACAAGGTCTTCGAGATTGGCCGCAACTTCCGCAACGAAGGCCTCTCCCGGAAGCACAACCCCGAGTTCACCATGCTCGAAGCCTACGAGGCCTACGGCGACTACGAGACCATGATGGAACTGGTGCAAGGCATGGTCTGCCACGTCTCGCAGGAGGTGCTGAACACGCTCGTCATCGAGCACAAGGACGCCGAGGGCAAGGTCACCAAGACCATCAACCTCACGCCCCCGTGGACGCGCGTCCGCTACCGGGACATCGTCCGCGACACCGTGCGCGCGAAGACCGACGGCAAAGTCCCCGACTGGTTCGCCCTCACCCCCGCCGAGCGCCGCACCGTGGCCGTCGAAGACCTCAAGCTCGGCGGCGACATCGGCACGCAATACGAGGACTTTGAAGTCACCGGCGCGGTCTTCGAGAAGCTCATCGAGCCAACGCTGATTCAGCCCACCTTCGTCACCCACCTGCCGAAGGAACTCGTCCCCCTCGCCAAGCTCTCGCCCGACGACCCGACCACCGTCGAAGTCTTCGAGTGCTGCATCAACGGCCAAGAAATCGCCCCCGCCTACACCGAGCAGAACGACCCCATCGCCCAGCGCGAGGCCCTCGAACACCAGGCCGGCGGCGAACACCAAAAGCTCGACGAAGACTTTCTCACCGCGCTGGAGCACGGCATGCCCCCGGCGGGCGGCATGGGCATGGGCATTGACCGCCTCTGCATGATGCTCCTCGGTCAAGAAAGCATCCGCGACGTGATCCTCTTCCCGCAGTTGAAGCCAAAAGCCTGAGCACGTCTCCAATTCACATGAACCGCCGCCACCTGCTCACCGCTCTCCTCGCCCTGCCCCTCACGCTCGCTGCCGCCGAGGCCCCGAAGAAGCCCGTCCTCCTCTACAGCCGTTACTTCAACGCCCTCGGCGAGACGCGCTACCAGCCGGACGGTAACTACAAAGAAGTCCTCACCCGCCTGCGCGGCGAGTTCGAGGTCCGCATCCACGCCGAACCGCTCAACGCCAAGACGCTGGCGGGGGTGAATGCCGTGCTCATCGCCAATCCCAGCGACCAGGCCGCCGGCACCAACCCGCCCCCGCACCACGTCGCCGCGCCGGACATCGCCGCGCTCACGCAGTTTGTGCAAAGCGGCGGCGGCCTCATGATTCTGGGCAACCAAGAAGCCCACAACCTTGAGACCACGCACCTCAACCGCCTCCTCAACCAATTCGGCCTCCAGCTTTTAGACCGGCACACGGACATCAAGTTCCTCCCGCTCCCGAAGACGACGCCCGTCATCGGCGGGTTGAACTGGCTTTACTACTCGGGCGATCAGGTCGTCCTCACCGCCGGCCATCCCGCCCGCCCGCGCGCACTCGTGAGCAACGACGTGTCCATCAAGCCCATCAACGGCCCGCGCAACGAACCTGGCTGCCTTCTCGCCGTGGCCGAACCGGGCAAGGGCCGCGTCGTCCTCATCACCGACGCCGGCTGGATTGCCGACGACTCCCTCGCCGGTAAACCCATCGGTGAAGTGGTGGTCAAGCCCAGCGACAACTGGGAAATCATGCGCCGCCTCAGCCGCTGGGCCGCCGGAGCGAAGTAGCCGCCGAGGTCAGGAGGCGGACCTTGTGACCGACCCAGTTTCCAGAGCGCACCCGTGGACCTGCGAAATCCGCCTCCTCACCTCGGCGGCTACCGCCTTGGAGTTATCCTTGAAAGGGCTTGGCTAACATCGGCTCGTTGCTACCGTCGACAGATGAAATCGCTGCTGCTCCCCGCGCTCGCATTGACTGCTGCACTTACTGCGTGCAGCCCGGACCCCAAGCCCGAGGCGAAGAAGGAGCCGTCCAAGCTCGGCGAAAATCCCGTGGCCGCGCCGCTGGATTACATCGCTGCCATCGGCAAGGCGCAGAAGGCCAGCATCGGCCGGCTGGAGATGGCCAAGCTGATTGATGCCATCCAGAAGTTCGAGGCTGGCGAGAGCCGTCCACCCAAGGACCTCGATGAGTTGGTCACGATGAAATACATCGCCGCCATCCCACCCTCGCCTGCGGGTATGAAGCTGGAATACACGGCGACGGATGGGTCGTTTAAGTTTGTGCCGATCGCCCCGCCGACCGCAGAGAAGAAGTGATTCGTGATGAGTAATGAGCTCGCGCCTTTGCCCGCGCACTCCGACTAATTACCACCTCACTAATCACTAATTACTTCCCGCAGACTCTGCTTTTTTCTCGCCCAGTTTCCCCCCGCAGCCAAACACTCCGCGCTTCATGAACGAACAAATCGTCATCCTCGACTTCGGTTCCCAATACACGCAGGTCATCGCGCGCCGCATCCGCGAGTGCAACGTGTATTCCACCATCCTGCGCTACGACACCCCGGCGGCGGAAATCGCCGCGCTCAAGCCCAGCGGCCTCATCCTCTCCGGCGGTCCCTCCAGCGTGTATGCGGAGGACGCGCCGCTGCCGGACAAGGCCATCTTCAAGCTCGGCGTGCCCATCCTGGGCATCTGCTACGGCGTGCAGCTCCTCGCGCACTTCAACAGCGGCAAGGTCGAGAAAGGCCAGAAGCGCGAATACGGCAAGGGCACGCTCACCGTCCACGACACGAGTTGCGCGCTCTTCGAGAACCTCCCGGCCACGCTCCAGGTCTGGAACTCCCACGGCGACAAGCTCACGAAACTGCCCAAGGACTTCGCCGTCGTCGCCACCACGGAGAACAGCGACTACGCGGTCATCGAACACCGCGCGCGCCGCATCTTCGGCCTTCAGTTCCACCCCGAAGTCGTCCACACGCCGCGCGGGCGAGAGATTTACAGCAACTTCGTCCACGGCATCTGCGGCTGCGGCAAGAACTGGACAATGCGCAATTACCTCGAACAGGCCGTCGCGGACATCCGCGCGCAGGTCGGCACCGAGCGCGTCGTGCTCGGCCTCAGTGGCGGCGTGGATTCCAGCGTGGCTGCCGCGCTCCTGCACAAAGCCATCGGCGACCAACTCACCTGCATCTTCGTCAACAACGGCCTGCTGCGCTCCAAGGAAGCCGAGGTCGTGCAGGAAGTCTTCGGCAAGCACTTCAAGATAAAGCTGCAATACGAGGACGCCACCAAGCTGTTCCTCGCCAAGCTCAAGGGCGTCACCGACCCGGAGAAGAAGCGCAAGGTCATCGGCAAGGCATTCATTGACGTCTTCCAGGCCGCGACGAAGAAAGCGGGCCAGGCCAAGTTCCTCGCGCAGGGCACGCTCTACCCCGACGTCATCGAGTCCGTGCCCATCGCGGGCAACCCGGCGGCGCTCATCAAGAGCCACCACAACGTCGGCGGGCTGCCCAAGAACATGAAGTTCAAGCTCGTCGAGCCGCTGCGGATGCTCTTCAAGGACGAGGTGCGCGTGCTCGGCCTCGAGCTCGGACTGCCGAAGGAAATTGTTTATCGCCAGCCCTTCCCCGGCCCCGGTCTCGCCGTGCGCGTGCTCGGCGACCTCACTCCCGACAAGCTGCGCATCGTGCGCGAGGCGGACGCCATCGTGGTCGAGGAGATGAAGAGCAGCGGTCTCTATTACAAGATTTGGCAGAGCTTCGCCGTGCTGCTGCCGTGCAAGAGCGTGGGCGTGATGGGCGACGAGCGCACCTACGACTTCACCATCTGCGTGCGGGCGGTCGAGAGTCAGGACGGCATGACCGCCGACTGGGTGAAGCTGCCCTACGAGATTCTGGAGAAGCTCTCGACGCGCATCATCAACGAGGTCAAGGGCGTGAACCGCTGCGTCTTCGACATCACGAGCAAGCCGCCGGGGACGATTGAGTGGGAGTGAGGGCAGGAGAACGCACGCCCTTCAACGTCCGCGCCTTCAGCCCTGAACTTCGTAGCCGCCGCGGTAAGAAGGCGGATTCGCTGCCGGTCCGAGGATTCCGCCTCGTCACCTCGGCGGCTACCTCACTTCGGCGCGGGTGCCGTAAGGATGAATTCCAGCAAGTCCGCCAAGCCTTGCATGGTCAGGCCGGCGGTGAGGTTTTCCGGCATTAGCGACTGGCCGGAGCTTTTCATCCCCTTCACCTTCGTGCGCGGGAGTGTGATGTCTTGGCCACTGGCCATGCGGAGCGTCACGTGACTCGGCGTCTCGTTCCCGATGAGCGCCGTGTAGCTCTCGTCGTCGCGGGTGTCGACTTGGAAGGCGATGAACTGCGGCGCAATTTCCGCGTTCGGATCCACGATGCTGGCCAGTAGCTTATCCTTCCCGGCGGTCTTCACGGTGACGAAATCCGGCCCGAGCGCGAAGCCATCCGCCCCGGCGCGATGGCAGGAGGCACAGCGCTCCAAGAACACCGGTTTGCCGCGCGCCGCATCGCCACGAAGGTCCAGCGCGGGTTGAAAAGTCTTGAGTGCGTCGGCTGGCTTGGGCGCAGCGAGAAACAATCGGGCTGCGAGTGTGGAGACGGACTTGTCCTTGCTGGCTTGCAACGCCTTCACGGACACGGTCGGGATCTCTGTCGACTTCACGATGCCGGACTCAACGGCTTGCAACAGAGCAAGAGCGCGTTCCGGACGCGTGGTCAATGCGGCCAGCGTGGTCGCGCGGGCGAGCGGTGTGCAGGTGCCCCAACGCTTGACCAACTCAAAGCCGACTTCCGGCGCAGGGAAGCGCGCGAGCGCCACGATGGCCGCGAGCCGCAACGGTTCCGCCGTCGAGTCGAGCAGCGGCAGGAGCTTCGCGCCGCACTCGGCGTAACTCGTGAGCGCAAGGAGTTGCACCGCCTGCACGCGGGCGGTCTCGGTCGCCTGCACGTTCGCGGCGGCCTGCGCGGCGCTCGCGAAGACGCCCTTGAGATGGCTCAACTTGTCGAGCGCACCGAGCGTCGTGCCAGCGCGGGCGGCCCCCTCGCCGAGAGCGCGAACGATGGTGGCGACGGGGGCGTGGGAATCCGGCTTGACGACGAAGTCCAGAACGGCGCGGGCCTCGGCGTAGTTGTTCCGCGCACCAATGAGTTCGGCGAGCTTGCGGAGAAATTCTTCGTGACCGGGCGTTGAGCGGAAGCGGACATCGTGGACCAGCGTGGTGAAGACTTCCCCCACCCCATCGGTGAGGGAACTCAGCACGGCAGCCTGCATCCAAGGGCTTTCCACGTCGCGGCGGATGAGGTCGGCGAGCGCCTTCGGACGCGCGGAGCTGCGCACATCGCCGAGTGTGAAGGCGAGCTGGTAGCGCACGCGCGGCGAGAGATCGCCAGTCATGCCGAGCAGTTTTTCCGCGAGCGTGCGGTTGCCATTCGCGGCCACGATGGCTCCCTCGCTCAACTTCACGGCGTGCTCACGCACCCGTTCATCGCGGTCAGCGAGGCCGGCGAGGAGGCTCCTCGTTTCCAACGCAAACAACCCCTGCAACGCATAGAGCACGTGGATCCGCGTGTGCGCGGAGCGGGTCCGGCCGAAGAGCGCCTCCAGCTCCGGCACCGCGCGGCGGTCGCGGCGCTCATAGAGCAGGCGCGCGGCGGTGTCGCGCGTCCAGCCGTTCGGACTTTCGAGGTGCGCGACGAGCTGGACGGTGGTGGCAGTCGCGAGTTTGGGCAGCTTGGGCTGCTTAAAATTCTCCGGCACGATGCGCCAGATGCGGCCTCGGTTGTTGCCGCTGTTGAGGTCAACGTGCTTCTTGATGGCCTCGGGAATGGACCACGGGTGCTCGATGACTTCGCGATACATATCAGCGATGTAGAGGCAGCCGTCGGGCGCGTTTTGGAAATGGACCGGACGGAACCAGGTGTCTCGCGAGGCGAGGAACTCGATGCCCTGTTCATCCGCCGGACGCTTCGCGGTGAGTGCGACGCCGTTGGGCGAGAGAATTTTCCGGTGCACTAAGTTGCCGCCCGCGTCGCCGATGAAGGCGTTGTCCACGAACTCCGGCCCGTAAGCGTCGCCACGATAAATCGTCGCTCCCGTCGCTCCAGTGAAGTAGCCGGACACGCGCCCGCCGCCCTCGACCATGCCGGGCACCACGCCGCTGACGCGCCAGCGGGTGCGCACGATACGCCACGGCTCGTCGGGACTCAGGCGGAAGACCTCCGCAGCGGGGCCGTCCGCCGCGATGCTGATGCGCGGGCTGGGCATGGCGAAGGCGGAGTTCCTCGCTCCGTAGCGCAGGCCGAACAGGACCATCTGCAAGTGGTCGCTGTTGCTGCACACGAACTTGCGCCCGAGGCTGTCGAAGGAAAGTCCGTATTGCCCGCCACCCGACTCGGCCTGTAGGCCCATGCTGCGCGGGTCGAAACTGAAATCGCGTCCGCGCAAATCGAGCGCCGGGCCAGCGTTGGTGGCGGTGGACTTGACCGCGTTGCCGCCGATGGGGCCGGTGGCGCCGTGAATGCGGTTGTCGAGGCCCCAGTTCAACGAGTTGATGAGCGCCTGCACGTTGAGCCGCGCCGCGCCGCTGCCGAAGCCGGTGAAGACAACCTTGCGCTCGTCCGCCTTGCCATCGCCGGTCGTGTCCTTGAGCCAGATGATGTCCGGCGTCGCGCCCACGAAGATACCGCCGTCGTAGCAGATGAGCGCCGTGGGCCACGGCAGGTTGTCGGCGAAGACAGTGGACTTGTCGAATTTACCATCGCCGTCTGTATCCTCCAGCAGGCGGATGCGCCCTGCGTGTGGCGTCTCCTCGCGGCGCTCGGAGTAGTCAATCATCTCGACGACGAAGAGCCGCCCGTGCTCGTCGAAGGCCATCGTCACCGGGCTGTTGACGAGTGGTTCGCTGGCGACGAGTTCGAGACGAAAGCCCTTCTTCACTTGAAAGGTCGCCGCCGCGTTCGACGGCTCGACCGCCGGGAAGCGCGGCATATCCTTCGCGTTCACTTCCGGCGGCGCGCCGGTCTTGCCGTAGGCCTCGGAATAAGTGACGCGGGTCTTGGGCGCGGGTTGGGCGAGCGCGGACAGGAGGGTGGCCGTCAGAAGCACTGCGATGGAGGACAGCAGGCGAGAAAAATGTGACCAATGCATGGGGCGAACGTGCGAAATTTAGCGGCAGCAGGAAAGCTGGAAAATGCCGGGTCCTGCTAGGGAAACGCTGATTTAACCACAGAGACACAGAGTTCACCGAGAAATGCGGGTGAAATTCCCGCTCTGTGTCCTCTGGGCCTCGGTGGTTAATTGCTTTGTTCAGCGTCTCCCTAGTCCGCTGCGACAGCGCTCGTGGATGGGCAAAAACCAGTTGTCTCCCCTGCCCTTCTCCCCAACTCTCGTGAGCGAGCAGCAATCCGACTTCGCCATGACGACCCTTCAACTCCGTCCCGCCGACCAATGCGCCTTTGACCAAGTTTCCCTCGGGGAGATCATGCTCCGCCTCGACCCCGGCGAGGGGCGCGTCCGCACGGCGCGCGGGTTCCAAGTCTGGGAAGGCGGCGGAGAATACAACGTCGCGCGCGGGTTGCGCCGGTGCTTCGGCCAGCGCACCGCCGTGGTCACGGCCTTCCCGGAGAATGACGTGGGTCGGTTGGTCGAGGACTTCATCCTGCAAGGCGGCGTGGACACACGGTTCATCCAGTGGGTGCCCTTCGATGGCATCGGGCGCAACACGCGCGTGGGGCTAAACTTCACCGAACGCGGCTACGGCGTGCGCGGGGCGGTGGGCATCTCGGACCGCGCGCACTCCGCCGCCAGCCAGATGCGGCCGGGGCAGGTGGATTGGGAGCATATCTTCGGAAAACTGGGCGTGCGCTGGCTGCACACCGGTGGCATCTACGCCGCGCTGTCCGAGTCGACAGCAGAAGTCGTCCTCGAAGCCGTGCAGGCGGCGAAACGGCACGGCACGATCGTCAGCTACGATTTGAACTACCGCCCCTCGCTCTGGAAATCCATCGGCGGGCAAGGCAAGGCGCAAGAAGTGAACCGCGCGCTCGCACCGTTCATTGATGTGATGATCGGAAACGAAGAGGATTTCACTGCGTGCCTCGGCTTCGAGGTGAAGGGCGTAGACCACAACCTCGCGAGCCTGGAGACGGAAGCCTTCAAGCAGATGATCACGCAGGCCGTCACGGCCTTTCCGAACTTCAAGGTCGCGGCCACCACGCTGCGCACCGTGAAATCCGCGAGCGTGAACGACTGGGGCGCGATCTGCTGGGCGGGCGGGCGCTTCTGCGAGGCGGAGATGCGGAAGGACTTGTGGATTCTCGACCGTGTCGGCGGCGGCGACAGCTTCGCGAGCGGGCTCATCTATGGCTTCCTTCAATTCAACGACGCGCAACAGGCGGTGGCCTACGGCGCAGCGCACGGCGCTCTCGCGATGACCACGCCGGGAGATACGAGCATGGCGACGCTGAAGGAGGTGGAGGCACTGGTGGGCGGCGGCAGCGCGCGGGTGCAACGGTGATTTCCGCGCGCGGATTTACCTGCGTCAAGCTGCCGCACCGAAGACCCACGCGTGTATCGCCGCGTGCTGCCGGTGCATCGCGAACGCCACGAGGAGCAGCGCACCCGCCGCGAAGTCGCGGCGCCCGAACTTGTCCCCTGCCCCGCGCGCGCGGACGAACTCCAGCAGCGCACCCGTCGGACAACCGTATTTACAGTAGGCCTTCGGCACCCACAGCGCGGCCAACAGCCCGGCGACGGCGACGGCAATCGTCGCCACGCCGGCCGATCGAATGACATAGGCGTCAAACGGCTCCATCCCCGCGAGGTCGAAGTCCAGCGGCAACATCACCACGATCAGGACGAAGAGCAGCAACAGTCCCGGCAGCCAGCGCAGCGCACGATCGAGTGCCGCTGGGACGCTCACACGCCAACGGGCCGGCGCGAGTCGAGTGATGACTTCCTGCGCTGCGCCGTGCGGACAAAGTTGTTGGCAGTAGAGCGGTCGCTTCGCCGCCCACGGCAGTGCGAACGCCGCTACAGCGAACAGCACAAGCCCTGGAGCCATGCGCCACGCCACGCCGGACTTCGCCCAACCCGCGAGCAGTGACTGCGCGAGCAGGTCGCCATTCAGGAAGCCCACATAGCCGATCACGAGCCACTGAAACCACCGCCGCCAGCGCTCACGCCCAGCGCGCTTCGTGAACGTCAGCCACACGCCCAGCACCGCGACCGCCACAAGTCCGAAATCCCGCACGCCCACCCGCACCGCTTGTGGCCGCATCTGCCCCTGCGCCACGCGGAAGCGGTGCACGATGCCTTCTGCGACGGCGAGGCTCGTCATGGTCGCGCCCGAAACGCCTTCGACACCGGCCAGCTTCAAGTCCATCCCAGCCACCTGTTCCCACGTCATGCCATTCCATGTCTTCTTGAAATGTCGGTCAGCCATCACATCGCCGACGTGCGTCTTGGTGTCCTCGGACTTACGAATTTTAAAACCCAGCACGCGCCCCTCGCGGTCCAGCGCAACAAGCGTATCCGTGATTCCGCAGTAGCCGATGATACGGTCCGCCTGCGGCAACGTGCGGATGAGGTAGCCCAATTCAGCCCCATCTGTGTCCAGCACGTGAAAGCCGCCGCGCGCCGCGAGGTCGAGTTTCAACTCCGCTGCATTCGTGAACCAACCCGCCGCCTCACCAACCTGCACCGGCGCATCGCCCTCCGTGCGCAGCCGCGCGTGGTGCGCGCGGACGACCCACGCGACGGCGAGCAGGACGGCGAGGCGGTAGAGTTGGAGCAATGCGGTGCGCACGGCAGAAGCAGGAGTCAGAGTTCAGTGTTCAGTCCGGTCGGAGACATCGCAGGCGAGAATAGGACAAGCGCCCCCACCCAACAGCAGGAATTGCTCCTTCGGGGATCTTAGTGGCTAACATGGAGACTCCACCCACCCACCTGGAAGCGGCTCTGGTCTTTCAAGTGCGGTCTTCAAGCCCGCCAACAGCACGCCACAACGCCTCAAAATGCACGGTAAGGGCTCGAACGGAGAGGTTTT
>CALQJI020000108.1 GCA_943330855.2 Klebsiella pneumoniae | reverse complement strand
TGCACGGTAAGGGCTCGAACGGAGAGGTTTTCAGGCGGCCCCTCAACCCAACGGGTTCCGTGCAACGCCGGAGAACAACCCCGCCTGTTTTCCCCTCTAAAAGCTGCTTTCTCGGGTTTCTACCCACTAAGTTCCCCGAATACCCCTTTGTTGTTTGGTCTTCGTTTTCCTCGGCTGGGGCTGCGGGACGCAGGGAGGCCGGAGCGTAGCGTAGGCCCACCGGAGTCAGCCCCCCAGCCGCGCCGCCGCGCGCACCTACTCTCCACGGGCCTTGATCCCGTTCCAAAACCTTCTCCCCCTCCACTCCTTGCCGCCGCCACGGATGGTCGGCCGCAGGCACGCTCTTCTTCTGCGGTGGCCTCCGCTCTGTCTCCTTCTTCACCGCTCGCTTCTTCCTCATCGTGCCTTCCCGCAGGGTCCGCCATTTGAGCTGCTGGCCCCGAGGCACCAGTTGCACTCGCCCGTTGCGCAACCGCCGCCTCACTGGGCGTGGGGCGTGCCACCGTCACCCGGCTGCAAACGGCATTACGCCAACTCTCCACCAACCGCACGGAAGCTCCTGCCCGGCAATGAGGCAGACGGCGGCATTGTTGGATGACCATGGAGGAGGAGCGGACGTTTTTGGAACCCTGGCGGAGCTGGCATCCGCAGGAAACGGTGCCTGCCAAAGAAGCTGCGCAAGGAAATCCCGATCAAGACGTTTGCGGATTGGAAAGATCCCTTGCCCGGCTTTTTGGAGATCGACTTCGTGGTTCACGGTGGAGGCTCGATGGCGGGAGAGTATCTGCACAGCTTGGTGGCCACCGACGTTTGTTCGGGCTGGATTGAAGCCGTGCCGTTGCTGGCCCGCGAGCAGGCGCTGGCGGTGGCGGGGCTCATGCGAATTCGCCAACAGATGCCTGTGACCGCGCTGGGCATCGCCTCGGTCAACGACGGGCTCTCATCAACGAGACGGTCGCGTCTTAGCCCTCCTTCAAACTGCGGGAGCGGATCCGCGTGAGGACCAAAGTGAAGAAATCGTATCACCCGCCGGCCACGGCCTGCGACCGGTTGCTGACGCACGTGGGAGTTGTGGAAACGGTCAAGACGGCGTTACGAACGCAACGGGACCAAGTGGACCCGGTGGAACTGCTGCATCGGATCCGGCAAGGGCAGGCCGCGCTGGCGGCGTTGAGCCCCGGGGAGCCGAGCGAGGCACCGGATCGAAACGGCCTGGATCAATTTCCCGCCAGCCTGCCTGAGTTATGGCGAGAAGGGGCGGCGCGGCCCACGCACCGGCAAGGGGATCCCAAGCGCGCTAGAGGCGGACGCGAGAGGACTCGTTCAAAGGCGTTTGGAAGGACATCGTGCTCTGGCTAGAGAAGGAACCCGACAGCAGCGCCAAGCTGATCCTGCAAAAGCTGGAGGATAAATATCCGGGGCAGTTCGACAACAAGCTGCTGCCCCCCCAGCGACGCGTCGGCGAGTGGCGGCGGACGATGGCACGACGACTGGTCATTGGCGGAGTGGAGGAGCGCAACGATGTGCCGGCCGTTGCGGCCACCGTCTCTGTTGCAGGGTAGGCCACGCTCCGGCTCGCTACGCTCACCTCCGCGTGGCCTACCCGCAGGTGTCTCAACCGCGTGAAACAACGCGCAGCAACATAGGAAAAAGCCGCTTCTTATCGCCCTTCAAGCTTGGTAACATTTTATAATGAGGCAACGGGAGGGGAACGGTAATTGTCGTTTTACGAATGAGGGCTAAGAAGCTGTGATAGTTGAGCACCACGGTTGCTTCCTGTGCGCTTCCCGGGGTTCAATGTCCGCCTGAATTGACATGAGTGCCCATCCCGGTTTCGGTGCCCACACCGACCCCAGCTTTAAATCGCAGCCCCGCTCCACCGGCGAGGTCGTGCGTCGCGTCGGCGTTTATCTGCTGCCCTACAAGCTGATGTCATTCGGCACCATCGGCTTCGCGCTGCTCTCGCTCGCCGCCGCGTTCACCTACCCGAAGCTCACCCAGCACGTCATCGACGAGGTCATCACGAAGAAGAACGCCGACAGCCTCGCGCCCGTGATGGGCTTGCTCATCGGTGCGTTCTTCCTCCGCGAAATATTCACCGGCATCCGCATCCGCCTCAACAACGAGCTGGAGCAGAAGGTCATCCTCGACATCCGCCGCGATGTTTACGCCCGCCTCCAGCGCCTCCCCGTCGGCTGGTTCGACCAACGCGCGTCCGGCGACCTCATGACCCGCGTCATCGAGGACGTGAACGCCATGGAGCGCCTGCTCATTGACGGCACCGAGCAAGGCACCGTCGCCATCCTCAGCATCGTCGGCGTGCTCACCATTCTCTTCTGCACGAACCCGCTCCTCGCCGGTGTCGCGCTCCTGCCGCTGCCCATCCTCATCGGCGGCGCGCTCTGGTATACGCTCACCGCCCACAAGCGCTACCGCGTCCAGCGCCAAGCCGCCAGCGCCATGAACGCCCTGCTCATGGACAACCTCCAGGGTATCCGCCAAATCAAATCCTTCGGTCGCGAGCGCCACGAAGACGCCCGCTTCGGTGCCCGCGCCGAGGACCTCCGCCAAGGCACGCTGACCGTGATGCGCGCGTGGTCCATCTACTCGCCCGCGATGGCCTTCGCCTCCTCGCTCGGCATCGGCCTTGTGCTCTGGTTCGGCGGCGCACAGGTCCTCGCGAACCAGATGACCGTCGGCGAGTTGGTGCAATTCCTCCTCTACCTCGCGTTTTTCTACGAACCGATTGGCCGTCTCCACGGTTTGAATCAAATGCTCCAGTCCGCCCGCGCCGCCAGCGAACGCGTCTTCGACATCATGGATGCAACGGAAGAATGCGATGTAGCCGCCGAGGTAAGGATGCGGAATCCCACTGCGCCCGAAGCCGTCCGACTCCTCACCTCGGCGGCTACGCGGATGCACGGCGAGGTCCGCTACACCGACGTCGGCTTCCAATACAGCCCCGACCGCGTCGTCCTCAAAGCCATCTCGCTCCACGCGCGGCCCGGCCAGATGACCGCGCTCGTCGGCCCCACTGGCGCGGGCAAGTCCACCCTCGTCAACCTCCTCCCCGCATTTTACCAAGCCACCTCCGGCCGCATGTTCATTGACGGCGTGGACACCCAAGAGTTGCCGCTGGAAACCCTGCGTGAACAAATCAGCGTCGTCGCTCAAGAGCCGTTCCTCTTCAACGGCACCATCCGCGAGAACATCCTCTACGGCCGCCTCGACGCCTCCGACGCCGACCTCCACGCCGCCGCCAAGGCCGCCAACTGCCACGACTTCATCACGCGCCTGACCGACGGCTACGACGCCCGCGTCGGCGAGCGCGGCGTGAAGTTGAGCGTCGGCGAGAAGCAGCGCGTGAGCATCGCCCGCGCGCTGCTGAAGAACGCGCCCATCCTCATCCTCGACGAAGCCACCGCCAGCGTGGACACGCAGACCGAGAAGCTGATTCAGGAAGCGCTGGAGCGGCTCATGACCGGCCGCACCAGCTTCGTCATCGCCCACCGCCTCAGCACCATCCGCAAGGCCGACCAAATCCTCGTCCTGCGCCACGGCGAAATCGTCGAGCGCGGCACGCACGACGAACTCCTCGCCACGGACGGCCTCTACGCGAAACTCGCGCGCATCCAGAACACCACCTTCATCGAAGAGAGTTTCGAGAAGCTGGGTTAAAAACCGGAGGAAATTACCGCCGAGTTGGAAGGGTAGGGCGCTTCCTCGGCCTTGCTCCTTGCGCCTCGTCAGACTTGAGAGAATACCTTGCAGCGAGAATCTGAGTTCTGCCGAGGTCTCCAAAGGGGCACATCATCCTCGGTTGCCGCTACGGCCTCTCGTCTGGAAGCTTCAAGTCCGCGTCACCGAACGTCCAACTGGTGAACTTCGATGGGCAATTGGCTCTTGGGCCATTGACCGCGTGAATTCTTCTCGGTTGCTCATTTCATAACGCTTCCTCTCGCCGATGCCTTCTTTTGTTGTTTGCTGATTTCCACGCCTTTTCGTTTCCGTGGTCCGGCACTTGGAGGTTCGGCGTCTTGAGCCTTGAGAGGTGTTACATCTACAATATGTGTTATGTTCTTATTATCCAATCCGAGGAGAGGGTTTCGTCTGGCCCTCCGCGTGAAGCGTTGCGTTGAGCCGCTGGTAGGAGTGGTTCCCCGGATGAGCTTGGGTGGGTCGTGAGGGCTTAATACATGCAAGGGCGTAACTTTCATCAATTTCATCTCGTCTTGGAGTTGATTGAAACTCACAACACAAATGAAATCCCTCCAGCTTTCGGTCTCAGCATTGGCAATCGCCATTGCGATTTCTCTGGCGGCTACGAACGCCAACACCTCTGCCGCCGACAAAAAGGCGCCTACCGACACCGGAATCCACGGGAAAATTAGCGCCGTGGACAAGGAAGCGAAAACTATCACCGTAGGTGGCAAAACCGTCACGGTGGATGACACGACGGTCATCACGGATGCCGGCAAACCCACCAAGTTCGAAAATCTGAAAACTGGATCGGACACTACTATCAGCACCTTTATGCTTGGCGGGAAATTGACCGCTGTGAGCATAAAGACCGGAGTGGTCGCCGTGCCCCTCCCAGCAGCAAAGAAGAAGAAGTAGCAACCGCGACTGCTTCGACCTTCGGTTGCGGTGTAATTCTGAGGAGGCTCGGGAATGATGTTTTTCGGACCGAAAGACATCCTTGTGCGTTTTAATCGTCGGAAGTCGTTTCAGCGTCGCATCTCAAGCTTGGCTTTAGTGCTTGCATGAGGTTCAGTTGGGCCGAGACCCGAACCACATGTCTGACTCGATCGACCTCGCTCAAAAGACATTTCAAACCATTGCCGCCAATATTGAGACGGTGATGCGAGGGCAAGGTGCCGCTGTCCGCAAACTTCTGACTGCTTTCGCCAGCGGAGGTCATGTGCTCTTGGAGGATTATCCCGGGACCGGCAAGACCACGCTCGCCAAGACCCTCGCCCGCAGCATCAACGCCAGCTTCAAGCGTGTGCAGTTCACGCCCGACCTGCTACCCAGCGACATCCTCGGCGTATCCATCTTCAACCAGCGCAACCAGAGCTTCGAGTTTCGCTCAGGCCCCATCTTCACGAACATCCTGCTGGCCGACGAAATCAACCGCGCCTCGCCCCGCACGCAGTCGGCGCTGCTGGAGGCGATGGGCGAAGGGCAAGTCACGGTGGAGGGCGACCGCCGCGATTTGGAGAGCCTGTTCTTCGTCATTGCCACCCAGAATCCGGTCGAGTTTCGCGGCACCTATCCGCTGCCGGAGGCGCAGATGGACCGCTTCGCGCTGCAATTCAGCCTCGGTTATGTGAGCGCGGCGGAGGAGGTCGCCATCTTGTCCGCGCAAGAGCGGTCGCACCCGTTGGATAAGGCTGACGCGGTCGTCTCCAAGGACGACGCGCTCGCGCTCAAACGCGCCGTGACCGAGGTGCGCATCAGCGCGGAGATCAAGCGCTACATCGTGGAACTCGTGTCCGCCACGCGCACGGCCAGCGGCGTCTCGCTTGGGGCCAGCCCACGCGCGTCGCTCTCGCTGATGAAGGTGGCGCAGGCCTCGGCCCTCTTCGCCGGCAGCGAGTTCGTGACGCCCGAGCACGTTCAGCAAATGGCCGTGCCGGTCATCGCGCACCGCATGGTGATGGACCCGCAGGCGCGCTTCAGCGGCGTGACGGCGCGCGGGGTTGTAGAGGAGTTGATGAAGAAGCTGAAAGTCCCAGCATGAGGCGGAGCAGGTGAGAAAGCGGGAAAGTGAGAAAGTGATCATGTGAGCACGAACGCCACAGTTCAGCACGAGGGCGCACCGGCGCACGGGCCCGCTTTCTCACCTGTTCACTTTCCCACGCTCCCACCTGCTCCCCGGGCCACCTGGGTTCAGCGTTGCCTCCACGCGAGCTACCAACTCTCCGCCGGCTTCACGTGGTGGTGGCGGCGGCGCTTCACAAAGGCGGGATTTCTCGTCTTCCTCGGCATCATTGCCACCGGGTTGATGGGAGCGGACACGAACCTGTCGCTCGCGTATCAAGCATTTGTCTTTCTTTGCCTCCTGTTCATCGCGGCGTTGGCAGGGACGCAATTTTCGCGGACGCGTCTGGAGGCGGAACGTGTCCTGCCGCGCTTCGGTTCCGCCGGGCTGCCCGTCAATTACCGCGTCACGCTCACGAACCTGACAGACAAGCCCCAGCGCGGGCTGTCCGTGACCGAAGACCTCGCCGACCCGCGGCCGACGCTGGCGCAATTCGTCTCCACGCCGGAGCCGGGCGAGGAAAAACGCAACTGGGTAGACCGGCGCTTCTATCGCTGGAGGTGGCTGTTGAAACAAAACCTCCGCGGCCGGATCAGTGAAGCCCCCTGCCCTGCCCTGCCGCCCCGCGGCTCCGCCGAGGTGCAGCTCCAACTACTCCCACTGCGGCGCGGCGTGGTGCGTCTCGATGCCGTCGCGGTCGCCTGCCCGGACGCATTCGGGCTGTTCCGCACCTTCGTCTTTGTGCCGCTACCGCAGTCGCTGCTCATCCTGCCGAAGCGTTACTTCGTCCCGCTGCTGGCGCTACCGGGCCAATTGAAATACCAGCAAGGCGGCGTGGCGCTCGCGGCCAGCGTGGGCGAGTCCGAGGAATTCGTCTCGCTGCGCGACTACCGGCCCGGCGACGCACTGCGGCACATTCACTGGCCGAGTTGGGCGAAGACCGGCCGGCCCATCGTGAAGGAATTTCAGGACGAGTTCTTCACTCGACACGCGCTCATCCTGGACACCTTTCTGCGCGTCGCGGGGAGCGAGGTGTTCGAAGAGGCGGTGAGCGTGGCGGCCTCGCTGGCCTGCACGGTGCAGGCGCAGGAGTCCCTGCTGGACCTGATGTTCGTCGGGCCGCAGGCGTATTGCTTCACGATGGGCCGAGGCGTCGGGCACTTGGAGCAACTGCTGGAAATCCTCGCCTCCGTGCAGCCGTGTCGCGACCGGGAGTTTCAATCTCTCCTGCAACTCGTCACCCAGCACTCGGGCGACCTGAGTGGCTGCCTGTGCGTGTTCGTGGAATGGGACGAGCAACGCCGGGAGTTCGTCCGCCGCTTGCGCGAGATGGGCGTCCCGCTGATGGTATTCCTCGTCACCGAAACCGGCGCGCCGAAATCTGATCCCGGCCCGATGGCGGCTGACCCCGAGCGCTTCCGGCAGTTGGAAGTCGG
The DNA here is from genome assembly GCA_943330855.2 of Klebsiella pneumoniae. Taxonomy (GTDB): domain Bacteria; phylum Verrucomicrobiota; class Verrucomicrobiia; order Limisphaerales; family SXTU01; genus SXTU01. The sequence continues at coordinate 10,102 of CALQJI020000108.1, read as the reverse complement.
AAAAGTAGGGGAGGGACTGGCGCGGTTATGAACAACGTGAGCGAAGAAGATAGCGGCTTGAGGCTAGAAGATAGCGGCGCGCGCCGACCGCGCGCCGCTATCTTCTAGCCTCTCACTCCCCAGCTATGAAGCCACCGCCCTTCCTCCTCGCCTTCGCCCTGCTCCTCTGGGGCTGGCAGACGGGCCTGCTCGCCTTCGCACTACTCATGGCCGTGGTGCTGGAGTCTGCGCGGTGGATTGACTGGCGCGTGGAATTCAACGTCAAGGATTTCAACCGCGTCGTGGACCTCGTGAGTCTGCTCGCGGCGGTGGGCGGCATCTACTGCGTCCTCACCCGCGAGGCGACGAACCAAGTGATGGCGATGTTTCAGTCAACGAGCTTCACGGCGAAATCCTCTGCCATGAACTCGGTCTCACAGACCACCTTCATCTACTTCCAGTGGTTCCCGATGCTGCTCTTCCCGATCGTCGCCGCACTGGCCTACAGCACGAGCGAGCAGTATCCCCGCTCCTGTTTCTTCATGCTGGCAAGGCGCCGCGCGGCGAGCTCCGGCCAGCCGCAGCCCGTCACGCCGGGCATCCAACTCGGCTATCCTTACCTCGCTGTCGTGCTTTTCTCCGCGTGCCTCGCGAATCAGCGCAACGAGTGGTTTTACTTCGCCGTCTGCGCCGTGGTGGCCGCTGCGCTGTGGAGCACGCGCCCTCGGCGCTTCTCGACGCTTATCTGGATTGCGCTGCTCATTCTCGTGGTGAAAGCCGGCTGGTTCGGCCATCGCGGGCTGAACCAATTGCAGACCGTGCTCGAGAACAAGGTCGCGAACTGGGTGGCCAGTTGGGCGCGCCGCTCCACCGACCGCAGCGAGTCATGGACGGCGATTGGCAAGATCGGCCAACTCAAGCTCTCCGGCGCAATTGTCCTGCGCGTGGAGGCGGAAAGCGGCCCGGTCCCGTCGCTCCTGCGCGACACAACCTTCAACCGCTTTGACAGTCCGCGTTGGAGGAACAATCCCAAGTCGGTGGACAACGACGTCATCGCATCACCCGACGACATCACCGTCTGGCCCATGCTGGCCAAGCCCGCCACCAACTCCGTGCGCATCTCCGCCTTCAGCACGCGCGGACAGACCGTGCTGGCCGCCCCGCCCGGCACCGCGACCTTGCAGAACCTTCCCATCGGCCTGCTCAAAACCAACGGCCAAGGCGTGCTTCGCGCGACTGGCGCGCCGGACTTCCTGCACTACCTCGCGACCTACGGGCCGGGCAATAGCGTCCAGTCACCGCCTATTCTGGACAGTGACCGCGGGCCGATCGACCTCCACGTCCCGCCGGAGGAGCGGCCTGCGCTGGCGCAAATCGCCAGCGAGTTGAACCTCCTCAAACTGTCGCAACCGAATCGGGTCCGTGCTGTGCAGCAGTTCTTCACCGCCAAATTTAAATACGGTTCCTTCCTGCCGTCGTCACTGAACCAACTGCCCAAAGGCATGACCCCACTGGAGTTTTTTCTGCTCAAGAACCGCGTCGGGCACTGCGAGTATTTCGGCACCGCCACGGCCCTGTTGCTCCGCCAGGCCGGCATCCCCGCGCGGTATGTCTATGGCTGGTCCGTGCAAGAGCCGGAGACCGGCTCGCAAACCTTCCTCGTCCGCGAGCGCCACGCCCACGCGTGGTGCATCTATTGGAACGACGCGGCGAACGCGTGGATCGACCTCGATACCACTCCGTCGGACTGGGCGCAGACGGAGAACCAAAACGCCTCGATCTGGGAGCCGCTCTCTGACCGCTGGTCGCGCGCGTGGTTCGCGTTCTCTAAGTGGCGCTGGTATGGCGGCGCGGGCGAGTGGCAGAACTACCTACTGCTCGCGCTGGTGAGCCTCATCAGCATTCTCGCGTGGCGCGTTCTCGCGCGGCAACGGCGGCGGCGCAAGACCGAGGTGGAACTCATCGAGGAATGGCTGGCCCGCCCCGGCATCGACTCCGAGTTCTACCGCATCGAGGCCCGCCTGGATGAACTCGGACTGGGACGACGCGAAGGCGAAGCACTTGCCGAGTGGCTGACCCGCATCGAACCCCTCGCGAAACTCCCGCTCACTCCCCTGCCCCGCCTCCTCGCGCTGCACTACCGCCTGCGCTTCGACCCTCTCGGTTTGAACGCGCCGGAGCGCGTGGCCCTGCGTGACGGGGTGAGCGCATGGCTCGCGCAAGCAAAGGCCGCGTGAGCAGGAACCAAAACGGGAGCGCCCTACCCTGCCGCACACGAACCTAAAGCCGGCAGTTGAGAATGGGGGCAATGCAGAACCACGGACGAAACACGGACCATATCGAGCGGCGGTCTGTGACCGCCGATTCGGGCACTTCCTACGATTGGTTCGGCGCCCACACAGCGCCGCTACAGATTTGTAACGCGCTCCCAACCCGTGTTTTCCCGTGTTAAATCCCGGTTGGACCCGTGGCTCACGTGTGTTGTTAAGAGAATGCGACCCGCGAACATTCCGCGAACATTCCTCTTGTCGCGCCGCTGGTTGCCGCAAATCCTCCGCCCGTGGATTCCGCTGTAAAAGTCACGCCCGATACCCTCCGCGCCATGAAGGCAGCGCGCCGGCCCATCGCCGCACTCACGGCTTACGACTATCCGATGGCGCGGTTGCTCGACGAAGCGGGCATCCCCATCCTCCTCGTCGGCGACTCCCTCGGCATGGTCGTGCTCGGCTACCCGGACACCACGCACGTCACGCTCGCGGAGATGGAGCACCATATCCGTGCCGTCGCCCGCGCCCAGCCGCGTGCGCTGTTGGTCGGCGACTTGCCGTATCGCAGCTACGACACGCCTGAGCAGGCCACCGCCAGCGCGCGACGACTCGTGGCTGCCGGAGCCGAAGCGGTGAAGGCCGAGGGTGGCCGCGACATCCTCCCGCAAATCCGCGCCATCCAAGCGGCGGGAATCCCTTTCATGGGCCACCTTGGAATGCTTCCTCAACACATCTTGGAGGAGGGCGGAAAATACCGCATCAAGGGCAAAGACGACGCCGGCCGCGCGAAGCTACTCGATGACGCCGCCGCCCTCGCCGAGGCCAATGTCTTCGCCGTCGTCCTCGAACTCGTCACCCCGCCCGTCGCGAAGGAAATCACCGCGCAGTTCCCCTTCCCCACCATCGGCATCGGTTCTGGCCCGGATTGCGACGGCCAAATCCTCGTGACCCACGACCTGCTCGGCGCGTTCCCGTGGTTCACGCCGAAGTTCGTCCAACCCAAGCTCCGCGTGGGCGAGGACGTGCGCCGCGTCGTGCGGGAGTGGGCTGCCAGCTTGTGAGCACGCGTTGAAGACCTGACTCGCCCGCCTGCAAACACCCCGCCCATGAAACGCCTCTCCCACCTCACTCGCACCGGCGAAGCCCGCATGGTGGACGTGTCCGCCAAACCCGTCCTGCTCCGCGAGGCCATTGCCATTGGCGAAATCCGCCTTCAGCCGGCGACGCTGAAACTCATCGAATCCAACGCCATCGCCAAGGGCAACGTCCTCGCCACCGCTCGCCTCGCCGGGATTCTGGCGGCGAAGAAAACCGGTGAGTTGATTCCCCTCTGCCACCCCCTGCCCATCACGCACTGCGAAGTCAGCTTCGAGATTCCCGCCCGCCGCGACCGCGTGGTCATCACTGCCTCGGCGAAGATTGCCGCGCAAACCGGCGTGGAGATGGAAGCGCTCACCGCCGTGACCATCGCCGCGCTGACCATCTACGACATGTGCAAGGCCGTGGACAAGACGATGGTCATCAGCGACGTGCGGCTGCTGAAGAAGACCAAGCTGGCGAGGTAGCCCGCCACCGCACAGAAAGTGCGAATTCACGAACCGGCCGTGAAAATCTAGCCGCTGTGCCTCAATGTTCGTCACCATCCTTGGGTGACCGCTTTCACCTCGCTCGCAGGACGCCTTCGCCTCCTCCCATCCGTGTTTCTTCCGTGTTCCCTCCGTGGCTAAAGAATCCTTCCGTTTCAACTCATCAACTCTTTAACCCTTTAACTCCCCCCTCACTTGCCTACCTTCCCCGCCATGTCGTTGCTCGATCAAATGACCGCCCTCGCGCAGCAGGCCAAAGTCGCCTCGCGCGAATTGGCTCGCCTCTCCACCGCAGACAAGAACGCCGCGCTCCTCGCAATGGCCGACGCCTTGCAAGCCAGCGGCCCCGCCCTCCAAGCCGCCAACGCGAAGGACATGGCCATGGGCGCGCAAATGGGCCTCTCCGCCGCGATGCTCGACCGCCTCAAACTCGATGACCAACGCATCGCCGCGATGGCGACGGGTCTGCGCGAGGTCGCCGCCTTGCCCGACCCCGTGGGCCGCACCCTCGACGACCGCACGCGCCCAAACGGCCTTCGCCTCCAGAAAATCGCCACCCCCATCGGCGTCGTCGTCATCATCTACGAGTCCCGCCCGAACGTGACCGCCGACGCCGCGAGCCTGTGCTTCAAGACCGGCAACGCCACCCTCCTGCGCGGCGGCAAAGAGGCGTTGAACTCGAACACCGTCATCGCCGAGACGATGGTGGCCGCCGGTCGCGCCGCGCTGGGCGAGCGCTTCCCCGCGCACGCCATTCAGGTCGTGCCCACCACCGACCGCGCGGCCATCCCCGCGCTCCTTTCGCTCACGCAATACGTGGACCTCTGCATGCCGCGCGGCGGCGAGGGCCTCATCCGCGCCGTGACGGAGTGCAGCAAGGTGCCCGTCATCAAGCATTACAAAGGCGTCTGCCACATCTTCGTCCACGCCGCTGCCGACCTCGCGATGGCCGAGCGCATCGTGATGAACGCCAAAGTCCAACGCCCCGCCGTCTGCAACGCCGCCGAAACGCTCCTCGTGGACAAGGCTGTGGCGGAGCAATTCCTCCCCGCCATTGCCGCGAAGCTCTGGGAAAAGAACGTAGAACTCCGCGCCGACGAAACCACCCGCGCCCTGCTCGCCTCTCAGCTCTCAACCCCCCACTCTCAACTGAAGCCCGCCTCCGACGCCGACTGGTTCACCGAGTATAACGACTACATCCTGAACGTCCGCGTCGTGGACGGCGTGACCGCCGCCATCGCCCACATCAACCACTACGGCTCCGCCCACAGCGACAGCATCGTGACGCGTGACGAGACTGCGGCACGGCAGTTTCTCGCCGAGGTGGACAGCGCGGCGGTCTATTGGAATGCCAGCACGCGCTTCACCGACGGCGGCGAGTTCGGCATGGGCGCGGAGATCGGCATCAGCACCGACAAAATCGGCGCACGCGGCCCGATGGGCTTGGATGAACTCTGCACCTACAAGTGGCTCGGCTTCGGCAGCGGTCAGGTGCGGGGCTGAGGCGTTTGTGAATTGGCTTTTCACGCGAATTGTTTTGCCTTCGCACCGCCGTGCCCCGCCAGTTTCACGTTGATCCCGCCCGGCCAGTTCTCTTCGATCGCTGCCAGCATCCAATCAGCCGCTACCCAGATTCCAACCGGGATTGGGAGCGCGCCTCACGCAGCCGTCGAACACCCGCCGCACCCTGTTTTTTCCTTCCAGCACCCTGATTTTATCTCCCCGCAGGCTGTTTTTATCTCTCCGCACCCTGTTTTTCCGGCCTCCGGCACCCTCCCAAACCCGGCAAATCAGCCGGGCAGAACTTAAAATCAGACTGCGATGTAATAAAATCACCATGCGACGTCGGTAAATCGGAGTGCTGAACGACAAAAACAGGGTGCGATGCGATCAAAACAGACTGCGGATGGTAAAAAGCAGACAGTTTAGAGATAAAATCAGCGTGCTGAGAGATGTCGGCAGCCTACGGAGCCATTTTGACACGCAAAACCTCCAAAACCATAAAAACGGAGGTTCAACCACTAACCGGCACTAACTTGCACTCATCCGAGAACACCTCGTCCTCACACGAGTGTTCCGAGTGGTTGGTTGTTCCTGCCCTCGATTCATTAGTGCAGATGAGTGCAGGTGACTGGTTCAAACGGATAGCCCGATTACAGGTGGAAGCGCCGCCCTGCAGACGCCCGTAAGAAAATGCAAACTTTTTCTTGCTATCGTTTCCGCTCTCCTCCACAACAACTAACCAAGCCCGAAGACCAAAACTTGGAAGGAACCATGCTATGCCTGAAGAACCGACCCCTCCCCCGCCCTCGGAACCACCCGTGCCCCCCGCCGTGCCTAAGCAGTCGCGCGGCCTGCTGAATCAGGCGCAACTCGACGCCCTTACCAAGGCCGAACAAGTTGTCCTCACCGCACTCAAGCCCCCCTACGCCGCGAAGTTGACGGCCGGCGGGATCGAGGGAGCCTTCGTGCTGCTCGTGCAGACGGATTGCGGCCTGGCCCGCAAGAAAGGCGGCGACGCCGTGCAAGGGACGACGGGCAAGGAAAGTGCCACCGCCACCGAGGCCGCCGCGCACAAAGCGCTCGTGAAGGCCATCCAGACCATCCAGTCGCGCGCCCGCCAGAAATACTTCTTTGCTGAGCCCGATGCCCTGACCGCCTACTACATCGGCACGGACCGCGTTGACGCCAACCGGGCGATGCTCGAACAAGTCTCGCAAGCCGTCATAGACAAACTGGTCACGGACACGTTGCCCGGAGTTACCGCCGCCCAAAAAACCGCCTTGGCCGACCTCCGCCAAGACTACATCGGCGCGAATGCGGACCAGACCACCGCCCAAAGTGACGCCACCACGGCCCGCACGGAGTTGGAAGCGATGCTCAAAAGCCTCACCCAGCGCCGGATGACCATTCAATTTGCCGCCGACGCCGAGTGGCCCTGGCACGAACCCGCCAGCGCCGGCGTGCGCAAGGAGTTTCATGTGCCGGGAGGAATGCCCTTCACCGGCTAATCGGGTGTTCCTTCGCTGCGCACCGCTAAACCACCAGCCAACAGCGCCCACTACTGGCTCCGCTGGGTCAACACGCGCGGCGAGCAAGGCCCGTGGAGCGACACCGCCAGCGCCACGATTCCAGGCTGAACTCCCCTTAACTCCAAGCCTCCCCAACTCATGAGTGCCGCCATCCGACGTAACTGGAAAACCATTGTCCCTATCCTCACGCTTCTGCTGGCCGTCCTGTTCGGCATCGGGCTGATGAACCTCTTGCACGCGGATGACGAGCCGCTCAGTCCACCGCCGCTCTTCCCGGACACGGGCACGCAGAGCATCACGCACCTGCCCGGCGTTGACCAGTGGGTCCAGTTCACGTTCACTGAACGCACCAGCTTGACTTTCACCACCACCGAAGCCAGCCCCGACACGGCCCTGCTGCTCTACGGCCCAGGAGACAGCAACACCCTCTACAACGCCCACTGGCCGGACTACATCACCGGCTTCCGCGTCCTTTCCCAGGTGGGCGACTACGCACTGGAGGCGGGCACGTATTATCTACAGGTGACCGAGCTGGCCGGCGGCATGGTGTTTGCACCCTTCACCGTGGAGTATTTCACCGGGGAACCAACGAACGCACCTGCCGCGATTGTGCTGGACCCGCCACCCGCCGAGTTCGACCCGACGAATGCCCCCGCGCTCGCGATCAGTTCCACGCCGCAGTTGTTCACGCACTCGCCGGGTGTGGACCAGTGGCTTCAATTCACCCTGCTGGAGCCGTGCGAAGTGACCTTTACCGCCACGGACGCGAGCTTGGACACTGCGATCCTGCTCTATGGGCCTGATGACCCCGCCCTGCTGATCAACGGTGCGTGGCCGGACTTCTTCTCCGGCAGGCGTGTGTTGAGCCAGACGGGGGCGAATGCACTGGCTCCCGGCACCTATTTTGTTTCAGTGGCCGACCTCGCGGGCGGACTTGCGACCACGCCCTTCACGGTTGAGTATTTCGCCACGCCGGTCAGCAGCATCATACCCGACACCAACACGGTGTTCTTGATGACGCCGGAAGCGCCGGAAGTCGGTGCCTTTACCCTGCCGATGTTTGCTGGCAGCACGAATGAACTGCTGGAAATCATGCCCGGTCCGGAGTGGCAGTCGTTCGACTACACGATTGGCACCACGCAGTGGGTCTATTTCACCCTTACGCAGCGCACGGACTTGAGTGTGTATCTGGACATGGCCGGCCCGGATACCATGCTCTTGCTGTATGGACCGGATTCGGCCACGAATCTCAGCCAGATGGTTCCAGCAGACCCTGCGGCCTACTGGCGCGTGCTGGACGCCACGGGCAACAACGCGCTCGCCACTGGCACCTATCTTCTCGCAATAGTCGAGCCGGCCACTGAGCCAGCCACGAACACGTATCCCATCTGGTTCACAGCCACGTTGACCCCGGAGGCTGCTCCGGAAGGCACTCCGGGCGGAGACCCTAGCCCTCAGGCTGCGCCCATTGCTGTGGCTGGCACGCGAGTGAATGTCACATTGGTCGTGACCCAAGGAGGCGTGCAGGGCGCGCAGGTTTCAGGCGTTGAGTTCGGTTGTCAGCCATTGGACCCCAACATAAGCGGCCAAGGAGGCGTCACGAAATCAGAGGGGAAAATTGTGCTGCAGTTGCAAACCGGTCAGAAATATCGCGTGACGGTGGGTAAAAAAGAGTTCGACGGCGGCGGCATCTGGTCGTTTACCGGGCCGGATGAAATTTCTGTATCCAAGGCCGCAACTTACAACTTTGAGGCCAAGCTCCGGCCCAATTTTGGCGTGTCTGGGGTCACGCGTGAGGACAATGGCCAGCCGCTATTTGGTGTGGAATTGAACTTTGCCAGCGTGAGTGCGCTTCCGCCTGTGGCACCTTTATTCACGACCTTGGTTAAATCCGACGCCAATGGGAAGTGGACCAACCGCGCCTTCGCGATGAACTACGGCTACCGCGTCACGCCCTTCAAAGCTGATGCGAACTGGAGCTGGCAGTTCACTCCTGCGAGCCTCACCTTCACCACCAACCAGACGAACCTCAACTTCACCGCCCGGCGTGTGCCCGGATTCAGTATGTCGGGCAGCGTTGCCGAAGCGAGCACCGGCTTCCGCCTGAACGGAGCAAAAATAGTTTTTCGAAACCAGAGCTTTCCCAATGGCTTCTGCCCGAATCCGACCTTCACCGGACTCCTCTCCATAACCAACGGGACTTTCCCCGTCTATCAGCCCGGCCTCTGGCGGCAGACCGGATTTGCGACCAACATCGGGTATCGCATCATTCCTTCCGTTGCGGCCACGGGCAGCACCGGTGGGAAGTGGACCTTCAACCCGACCAGCATTGAAGTGACGAACCGAACCACCTCGGTTGACTTCACGGCCAGTTACGTGGAGAACCCCGCCAACCTCTACACCCTGTCCGGAAAAGTAACGGACACGGCAACCGGTGCCGGCGTGCCCAAAGTCCTCGTTCATTTTACCGTGCCCAGTGGGAACTTTGCGGCAATCCCCACAAGCGTCTTGACGGGTTCGGACGGCACCTGGATGCAGACCGGCTTCCAAAAATCCAACTTCCACGGCGAGGTGACCTATTACATGAAGGCGAGCGTTAATACCAACATTGGTCCCGGTCTCCCGTATTTACCGCAGGAGGGCACCACCGATGCCACCAACCGATGGATCATCAGCGAATCCTATTACTCGCCGCCGACAGCCGGAAACAGCATCGCGGTCAACTCTCAGTCGCGCAAAACGGACCTCAACTTTCTCCTGACGCGGTTCAAATACGGGCTGGATTACTCCGTGATGCTCACCAACGGCTTCACGCTGACCGCTGCGGATTGGCTCGTGCTGACCAACGGACTGCGCCAAGCGGCGAACTACCTTTACGATGCGACGGACGGGCAGGTGATTTTCAAGTCGTTCGCGGTGTCGAACTACTCATCAGCAAACTTCACCAACGCGAATATCCAGCTTCTGCCCACTGGGCGGTCACACGCCCTGCTCAATTCCGAAAAACTGCGCCTTTCTGCCAGCGACACTGCTTTCACCGCTGCCGGGGTATCCAATCAGTTCAAACTTCATGCCACTTTGGTCCATGAGCTCCTTCGGGGATCTTAGTGGCTAACATGGAGACTCCACCCACCCACCTGGAAGCGGCTCTGGTCTTTCAAGTGCGGTCTTCAAGCCCGCCAACAGCACGCCACAACGCCTCAAAATGCACGGTAAGGGCTCGAACGGAGAGGTTTTC
>CALQJI020000107.1 GCA_943330855.2 Klebsiella pneumoniae | reverse complement strand
TGGGGAAGTTCTACGCCCGCCTGCGGTTGGCGGGCAAACCGGCCAAAGTCGCGCTGACCGCCGTGATGCGAAAGCTCCTGTTGCAGATGAATCACGAACTCAAACCCGCCTAAAAAAATGCTGGTTTTACAACACCGTTGCTCCCCTCCTCCGATGAAGGGAGAGGGAGACCGAGCGCGTCACGATCCCCCCAGAGATTTCATCGGATTCCTTTCGGTAATCACATCGCCCGCTGCGGCCTAGAATGCCGCGCTCCGCTACTTCCCAAAACACATCAGCCGTTTGTCCGTCCGCAGGTAGATTCTGCCATCCACAATCGCGGGGGTGGACATCGCGGTCTCGCCCATTTCGTTGCGGGCCAGCACCTCGGGCACGCTGCTGCCGCTGAAGACGGTCACGGTGCCCTTCTGCGAAATGGCGAACACGTTGCCGTCCGCCGCCGTGAGGCTCGCGTAGTAATCGCCCAGCGCGCCGAGCCGCTCGTCACGGTAGCTGGCCTCGCCGGTCTTCGCGTCGTAGCAGGTGGCCATGCCTCCGCTGCGCACGGTGTAGATGCGGCCTTGGTGGTAAACGGGGGAGGCCACGTAGGGCAGGCTGCGGTTGTGCTTCCATACGACGTGCGTGTCGGTGATGTCGCCGCGCCCGCCGGGCCGGATGGCGAAGATGGAGTTCTCCGCCTGCACGAACTGCTCGCCCATGCCGTCATATTCCGCCTTGGTCACGAAGCCGTTCTTGTCGAGGTCGAACTGGGTGAAGCGGTCCTTGAACGGGCCGGTGGGGAACTCGTCTTTAGCGAGCTTGCCGTCCGCGTTCTTGTCGTGCAGCGCGAGGAACTCGGCGTGTGACGGCAGCACCAGCTTGTCGCTCGCGTCGCTGCCGAGGTTCCAGCTCGCGATGAACAGCAGGCCGTCGCCAGCGGAGGGCGAGGCGTTCGCCACGCGGGCCATGCCGCGACACGTCCAGCGCAGCGCGCCGGTCTTCGGATCGTAGGAGGAAAGTTTCAGCGAGCCGTTGACGATGAGTTCCTCGATGCCGTCGTGCCGCCAGACGAAGGGCGTCGCGAAACCGCGCCGGTGGCTGGGCCGCGCGCTTTTCCACACCTGCTTGCCCGTGCGTTTGTCCACGGCGACGAGGAAGGAATCCACATCGCTGTCGCAAAGCTGGATGACGAGGTCCCCGACGATGATCGGCGAACTGCTCGCGCCAAACTCCACGACGGGCACGGGCAGCGGGTGCCGCCAGAGTTCTTTGCCCGCGAAGTCATACGCGAGCAGCCCGTAGGAACCGAAATAGACGACGACGCGTTCGCCGTCCGTGCAAGCGGTGGGAGCGGCGGGATTGCTGATGCGGTGAGCTGCTTCGAGCTTCTCAGCGGGCGCGGGCGTGCTCCAGAGGACTTTGCCGGAGGCGCGGTCGAGCGCGAGCGTGACGAGCTTGCCGCTGTCCACGCCGGTGAGAAAAATGCGGTCGCCCCACAACACGGGCGAGGAATGGCCGGGCGGAAGTTCCGTGCTCCAGACGAGATTGGTCTTCGGCCCGAAGTGGACGGGGGCCTTGCCGTTGCCGGTGGAGGCTGCGTCGGGACCACGGAACTGCGGCCAGTTGGCGGCGTGCGTCGAGACGGCGAGGAGGGTGGCGGCGAGGAGGGGGAGGCGCATTGGAAAAGTGATTGGTAATTAGTGATTAGTAAGAGATTCGGTGGCGTGGCCGGTGGTCGGACGATGATTAATTACTAATCACTAATCACTTTTTCGCCCTCGCTACGGCCCCGGCTTTCCCATCGGAAAGGGGAAGGCCAGCGAGAGCAGCCAGGTCGCAACCATGCCGACGAACGAGTTCACCGTCAGCAGCACGGTCCAGGTTTTGAGCGTCTCGCCCTCGGTCAGGCCGCCGAGTTTGCTCACGACCCAGAAGCCGCTGTCATTCATCCAGGAGAGCGCGAAGCCGCCGAAGCCAATGGCGAGGAAAAAGTAAATCGGGTCACACGGCATACCACTGCCCGCCGTGATGATGGGATACATCATCGCGGAGGTCGTGAGCATGGCTACGGTGGCGGAGCCTTGCGCGACGCGGAGGACGACGGCAACGAGGTAGGCGAGCCAGAGCATATTCAGATCGTGGCCGGCAGCGGCGGCCTTGATGGCCTCGCCCACGCCGACGTTACGCAGCATAAGGCCAAACGCACCACCGGCCGCCGTGATCAGGATGATGTTGCCGGCGGTCTCCAGCGGCAGCGTGATGAGTTCGCAAATCTTCGCCACCGTGTGGCCCTTCTGCTGGGCGAGCACGAACATCGAGACGAGCGTGCCGGCGAGCAGCGCGACGTTTTTGTTGCCGATGAACTCGAAGAACGCGAAGGCGGAGTCGAACGACTCCTTGCCGCCGAAGAATTTTACAAAGCCGGCGTTGCCCTTCCCGATGACCATGAACGACGCGAGGCTGATGAGCGCGATGGGCAGGATGACCGGCGCGATGGACCAGGCGAAGGACGGCAACTCGGACTCCGGCTTGGCCACAGCGGCGCGCAGATCGGCGAGCGCCGTGCCCGGCGTTTCGCGCATTGGCACGTCGAAGTGGGCGTTGAGCCATTTGCAGACGAACCAGCCCACCGCGAGAGGGACAAGGGCAACGAGAATTCCCGCAAGGATGGACACGCCCACGTCAATCTTCAGGTTCTCGACCATCGCGATGGGGCCGGGGTGAGGCACCGTCATCGAATGCGTGAGGACGCCGCCGCAGCAGATGGCCATGACATAGAGTAAATAGTCCTTGCCCGTGCGCAGCCGCAGCGCACGCGCCAGCGGCACCATGAGCATGAACGCCGTGTCGAAGAAAATGGGCACGGAGAGGACGTAAGTGCTCAGGAGGAGCGCGACGCCGGCGTTGTGCTCGCCGAAGCAGGCGAGGAAGCGCCGCACTACTTTGTCCGCCGCGCCGCTTTCCATCAGGCACATGCTGATGATGGTGGCGAGGCCGACGACCAGCGCGATGCCGCCCGCTGTGCGTCCGAACTCGATGCTGGTCAACTCCACCGCCTGCACCCAGTGGTTCTTCAGCGCCTTGCCGTCGGGCGCGACCACGGGCGATTCCGGCTTGGGCACGCGGGCCTTCGCGCCGGGAAGTTGCTCCGCCATCAAGCCCGCGAGCATGGCCGCTAGGATGAGGGCGAGGAACGGGTGAACCCGCACGACCGAGATCAGGACCACGACGAACGCCACGGAAATCAACAGCACGGCCAGCGGCCAGAGGCTGACTTCATTGGTAATGGCGAGGAAACCCGACGTCATGAGTTGATGCACGCAGTTCAACAGACGCCACGCGCACGGGTCAAGGTTGCACGTCGGCAGAGCGGAGGTTGTCTGCAGGGGCCGGTTAAATTTGGCGAGTCACTTCCCAGCAAGTGCTTGCCGTTGGGGCTCGCGGTTGTTTAGTCTCCCACCGTCACTGCGGGTCGAAAGCCGACCGCACCGACAGTCCAAAAGCGACGCCAACCTCATGCGAGTCATCTACAGTTATCAGGGCAAAGAAGAAGTCCGCACCTTCGACCGCGGTGATGTGCTCATTGGGCGCCTCAGCCCGTTGAGCGCGCCGGACCTCGACTTCGGGGCCGACCCGACCGTTTCACGTAAGCACTGCCGCATCAAGGTCACCAACGGCGAAGTCTGGATCGAAGACCTGCGTAGCACCAACGGCACAGTCGTGGACGGCGAATACATCGAGAACGCCCCCATCAGCCCGCAGAGCGTCATCCGCACCGGCGAGACTTCTGTCCGTATTGAGTTCGAAGCCGCGCCCCGTGTGGCAGTTGCCAAACCCGCTCAGCCAAAGGCCACGACCGCACCCGAGAGCGACATGCTCATCCCAGCGGTCAACCTCATGAGACCAACGGCGGCGACAGCTGCGCCCGTGCCCGTGCCCAGCGCAGCGCCACTGGGAATTCTCCCACCCAAGCCCGGGGTTGGCGTCCTGGCCACAGGAACTCCGCTCACCCCCAAGCCTGTCGCGCCCTCCGCCCCGGCCCCGGCACCCGTCAGCGAAGCTCCCAAGGTCTCCGTTGTGGTCAGACCTCCAGCACCGGTCCCCGCACCAGCGCCCGTTGCACCAGCAGAGCCGGCCTCACCGCCAGCGCCTGCATCCGCACCCGCACCCGAGGCTCCGCCCCAAACAGCCGTCGTTGCACCTGTCACCGCTGACACCTCGACTGACGCTGATTTCAAACGCCGCCTCGCCAGCCTTTACCAAGTTCCGCTGTCCTTCACGCCCGACATGAGGCTGCCGGACATGATGCAGGCCATCCTCACGCGTGTCCTGACTCTCATCCCCGGAGCAAAGCGCGGTGCGCTCATGCTGCACGATTCCGCCACCGGCCGCGTTCAGGTCGGCGCGAGCATCCCGCAGGGCGAAGTGATCGTCAGCGAATCTCTCGCCCGCCGCGTCATGGAGGAAGGCCACGGCTTCATCCTTCAGCGTGCCAACGAATCCATCCTGCTCGACAAAAAACTGGTCACCGTCGAGACCGGTATGTATGCCCCCCTGCTGCTCAAGGAAAAGCCGCTGGGAGCGATCTACCTCGACGACCCGCAGCGCAGCGAGCCATTCAGTGAGGACGACATGCAGTTCCTCCTCGCCGTGGCGCACTACATCGCCGTCATCATCTACAATCAGGACTTGCAGGCGAAGCTCGCGCATAACGCCTCCTTGCTTGACCGCATCACCACGAAATTCCCGCCCCGCGTGCAAGAGCGCCTGCTGGAAAACCTCCGCCTCGAACGCCTTCAACCCGGCACGCAGAAGTCCGAAATCCCCATCCTCTTCGCCGACCTGCGCGGCTTCGCTGCCGTCCCCGGCCTCGCGCCGACGGAGGCCGCCGCATTACTGCGCGACTATCTCGGCGCAGCGACCGACGCCGTCTTCCGCTACGACGGCACGCTGGTCAAATCCGGTGGTGAAGAAATCATCGCTGTCTTCGGTGCGCCCGAAGCAGACTTGCAGCAGAATGAGAAAGCCGTCTGCGCCGCCATCGCGATGGAGCAGACGATCAAGGAAATCAACGCCAAGCGCAAAGGCCAGGGCGCTCCGCACTGCGAGGTCGCCGTGGGCGTCCACATCGGCGAAGTGCTGCACGGCTTCATCGGCTCCGGTGACCGGATGGAATTCGTCGTCCTCGGTGGCGGCATCACCCGTGCCTCCCACTATTGCAAGGGAGCACACGACGGCGAAGTCCTTATCGGCCCCGAGGTTTATCAAAAGGTCTTTAAGATCATTGAGGCTGACCGCGCCACCATCGCGCACAAGGAACTCGGCGAGTTCCACTGCTACCGCGTCAAGAGCATAAAGGGCGGCAAGCCCGCGTGAGGCGAGCAGATAGCGGTCAGCTCTCAGCAGTCAGCGAACGGAGAGCCGAGGATCACTTTGCTAAACGCTGATCGCTAAATGCTGAACGCTACCACCCTATGATTCACGTCGGCATTGGTTACGACGTTCACCAACTGACCGAGGGGCGCAAACTCATCCTCGGCGGCGTGGACATCCCACACACAAAGGGGCTCGACGGCCACTCCGACGCCGACGCGCTCATGCACGCCATCACCGACGCCGTGCTTGGCGCGATTGGCGAAGGCGACATCGGCCAATTCTTCCCCAACACCGATCCGCGTTGGAAAGGCGCGCCCAGCCGCATCTTCCTAGCAGAAGCCGCCCGCCAAGTCACCCTGCGCCAAGGCCGCCTCATCAACGTGGACGCAACCCTCATCGCCCAAGCCCCCAAGCTCATGCCCCACGTCCAGGCGATGAAAGCAAACATCGCCGCCGCCCTCGGCCTCGACCCGAAGAAAGTCGGCATCAAGGCCACCACGAACGAACAGATGGGCTTCATCGGCCGCGAGGAAGGCATCGCCGCGATGGCCGTGGCAAGCGTGGACTTGCCGGAGTAAGCCGAACCAAAGACGCAAGTGATTAGTAATTAGTCACCACCAGCAACCCCTCACTCTTCACTTCCCCAACCATGGCCATCAAATCCGAAGTCGGCTGGACCCGTAAAAACGAGGACGGCACCAAACTCGAAATCTCCGCCCGGCGCTTTGGCCGCGAGTGGATCTTCTTCCACCAACTCAAGCGCGGCCAAGACTGGGAACCCATCAAAGCCCCGCCCCTCGAAGACTGGCTCGAACTCCTCGATACCGTCCGCCGCCGCATCAACCGCCGACTCCTCCCCCCCGACGAGGAGACACGCGTGAAGAAGATGATTTACGACCGCTTCCCCGGCACGAAGCTCGCAGAGGAGTCATGAGGCGGAAGGGATTTATAAGGAGAGCTGGAGGGCTGGAGAAGGCACCAATTTTCCAAGCCCTAGGCGCGCTTCTCCCTCCTGCTTTCCTGCTCTCCTTATAAAAATCCCATGCCCCCGCTCATCCTGGTCACGCCCTGCCAACAAGCGGCGGGAATCGAGTTCGCTGACTCCTCGATCAGCCTCTCGAACCG
This sequence comes from Klebsiella pneumoniae, assembly GCA_943330855.2. Lineage (GTDB taxonomy): Bacteria > Verrucomicrobiota > Verrucomicrobiia > Limisphaerales > SXTU01 > SXTU01. The sequence goes on along the minus strand of CALQJI020000107.1, from coordinate 10,969 downwards.
CTACACCCAGGCCATCAACGACGCCGGCGGGATGCCCCTCGTCCTCCCCGTCACCGCCACGCGCGACCAAATCACCGAACTCGTCCGCCGCGCCGACGGCATCCTCCTCACCGGCGGCGAAGACATCGAACTGAAACACTACGCCCCCGACACCTCGCCCGAACTCGCCGCCACCATCAAAGACGTCGAGCCAGCCCGCGACGTGCTCGAGTTCGCCCTCGTCGAAGAAGTCTTTCGCCAACGCAAACCCCTCCTCTGCATCTGCCGCGGCCACCAGATGCTCAACGTCGCCCTCGGCGGGACGCTCATCGTGGACATCCCCACGCAACTCACCGGCGCGCTCTCGCACAAGCAAGTCGAGCGCAAGTTTGACCTCGTCCACGACGTGACCCTCGCTTCCGACTCCCAACTCGCCGCCCTCCTCGGCGCCACGCAGACCGGCACCAACAGCACACACCACCAAGCCGTCGCCCGCCTCGCCGACGCCCTACGCGTCACCGGCACCACCACCGACGGCGTCATCGAAGCGATGGAACTCAAAGACCCTTCGCTCCTGCCCTTCCTGCAATCCGTCCAATTTCACCCCGAGCGCCTCTACGACCGCTACCCGCACTTCGCCCAACTCTTTCGCGCTTTCATCCGCGCCAGCGCGAGCAAGTGACCCGTGCTCTACTTCGACCACAACGCAACCTCCCCGCTCCACCCCGCCGCGCGCGACGCTTGGCTGACCGCGAGCGAGCGCTACATCGGCAACCCCTCCAGTCTCCACCGTATCGGCTCGCGGGCAGACACCGCCCTGAGTGAAGCGCGGCAAAAGCTGGCCGCTCTCCTCGGCGGCGACGCCCTCGACCTCGTCTTCACCTCCGGCGCGACCGAGTCCGCTACCACCGTCTTCCACCACGCCGTGCGCACACTCCCGCCCGACGCCGAAGTTTGGCTCTCCGCTATCGAGCACCCCTGCGTCACCGCCGCCGCCCGCCACTACTTTCCGAACCGCCACCGCCTCATCCCCGTCACCCGCGACGGCGTGGCAGACTTGAAGTGGCTCCGCGCCGCACTCCGTAGCCGCCGAGTTAAGGAGTCGGATTCGGTGGGAAAGAAGTCGCGCGTCGAAAGTCAGAATCCGCCTCCTCACCTCGGCGGCTACCCCGGCCTGCTCGCCGTCATGGCCGTGAACAATGAAACCGGCGTCATCCAGCCAGTGAGTGAGTTGCAAAAACTCTGCCGCACCCACGCCATCCCCTTCTTCTGCGACGCCGTGCAAGCACTCGGCAAGCTCCCCGCCGCTGACCTCGGCGACTGCGATTGGGTCAGCGGCAGCGCCCACAAATTCGGTGGCCCGCGCGGCGTAGGCTTCCTGAAATGCCCGGCGAAGGGCCGCGTTGAACCCCTCCTCCACGGCGGCTCCCAAGAAGAAGCCCGTCGCGCCGGCACCGAAAACGTCCCCGGCATCCTCGCGATGGTCGCTGCGCTGCAACTCCGAAATGGAGCGCGGACACCCAGATCCGCAGCCGCTTCCACTCCCTCACTTGCTGCGGACGCAGGCGTCCGCGCTCCACTCCGGGACGCCTTCGAGCGCCAACTCCGCAAAGCCCTTCCCGGCACCCAAATCATCGGTGCGAAATCCCCGCGCGTCTGGAACACCACCCTTGCTCTTCTCCCCGAAGCCGACTGCCGCGTCCGCTGGGTCGTGAAGCTCGACAAGCTTGGCGTCGCCGTTTCCACCGGTTCCGCCTGCGCCAGCGGCAAAGAAGAACCCAGCCCCGTCCTCACCGCGATGGGCTACACCCCGAGCGAAGCCGCTCGCGCCCTCCGCTTCAGTGCCGGTTGGGAGACCACCGAAGCCGACTGGCAACAACTCCTCGCCGCGCTGCAACAGGCCCACGGCGAGATGCTGCCGGCCCGCCGGAAATAGTGAACCAGCCGAGTCGCCGTCCGCGCATTTGAGTGCGGCGGCAGAGCGCAGCGCCCGCCACCGCACTCCAAATCAGCCGATGGCACCGCGTTGGCGGAGCATCGCTTCCATCGCCTTGTCCATCAGCACGTCGGCCAGCGGTTGGGTGGCAGCATCGAGAGCGGTGTGGGCAGATTTCAGGCGCGGGAGGTCGCCGGTTTGGGTGGTGGCTTGCTCGGTGGCGAGGGCGGTAGTGAGTTCGTGAATCGCGGCTTCGACTTGAACGCGATAGCCGTTCTCAAGTTCGGCGGCGCACTCGGCGAGGCCGGTTTGCGCGGCGGTCAGAACTTCTTGGGCCTTCAACTTCGCCTCAATCCAGCGGCGGGCGGCGAGGTCCTCGAAGGCGTGTTCGACGGACTCTTCTACCATGCGCTGCACTTCGGTGTCGGTCACGTCCACGGCGGATTTCATCTCCACCACTTGCTGCGCGCCGGTTTTCAGATCACGGGCGAGGACGTGCAGAATCCCATTTGCATCAATCTCGAACTGCACGCCGACGCGCGGGACCCCACGCGGGGCGCGCTCGAAGGCGACGGGGAATTTACCAAGACTCCAGTTGTCGGCGGCGCGTTCGCGTTCGCCTTGAAGGACGTGGATGAGCATCTCGCGCTGGTGGTCCACGGCGGTCGTGAAGACTTCACCAGCCTTAATGGGGATGGTGCTGTTGCGCGGGATGATGGCGTTCATCAAGCCGCCGAAGGTTTCGATGCCGAGCGAGAGCGGCGTCACATCCAGCAACAGCATGTTCTTGAAACCGCCGCTGAGAATTTCGGCTTGGATGGCGGCTCCGAGACCGACGGCTTCGTCGGGATTTTGCGAGGTGTTCAACATCGGGCCGGTGCGCTCGTGGAAGCTGTCGCCGAGGCGGAGGCCCCCGCGTTCCTCTTCGAACTCGGAGCAGCCGAACCACTCGCTGACGAGTCGGCGCACGAGGGGCATCCGCGTCTGGCCGCCGACGAGGATGACTTGGTCGAGCTGCTTCGCTTCGAGTTTGGCGTCGGCGAGGGAGCGAAGGCAGTGGGAGCGCGTGCGCTCGACGAGTTCGCGGGTGAGGCGCTCGAGTTCGTCGCGCGTGAGTCGGTAGCTGAAGCTGAAGTCGGGCGTGAGGAAGGGAAGCGCGATCTCGACTTCGGTCTCGGTGGAGAGGCGGATTTTGGCGGCTTCGGCGGCTTCGCGCAGGCGGGCGAGGAGGGGGAGGTGTTGAGAGTTGAGAGTTGAGAGTTGAGAGGTTGTCAGGTCGGGGCCGCCGGTGGCTTTGATGCGGTCGGTGAGGAAGTCCACGAGGCGTTTGTCGAGGTCGTCGCCGCCGAGTCGGGTGTTGCCGTTCGTCGCGAGGACTTGGAACACGCCGGCGTTCAGTTCGAGAATGGAGAGGTCGAAGGTGCCGCCGCCGAGGTCATACACCGCAATTTTGGAATACTCCTTGAGGCGGTCGAGTCCGTAGGCGAGGGCGGCGGCGGTGGGTTCGTTGACGATGCGCTCGACGGTGAAGCCGGCCAGTTCCCCTGCCCTCTTGGTCGCGTTGCGCTGTGCGTCGTTGAAGTAGGCGGGGACGGTGATGACGGCGCGGGTGACGGGTTCGCCGAGATCGGCTTCGGCCGTCAACTTCAGTTTCTTCAACACCTCGGCGGAAATTTCCTCGGGCGTGTAGTCGCGTCCGTGAATGGGGATGGTGACCGGGCCGGCAGTCTCACCGCGCACGGGATAGGTCACGAGCATCTCCTCGCGGGCGATGTCCGCGCCGCGTCGGCCCATGAAGCGCTTCACGGAATAGGCCGTGGTGCCGGGGTGGAGGACGCGCACGCGGTTCGCGGCGGACCCTACAAGTGGCTCGGCCCCGGGCGGGGGAAAGTGGACGACGGAGGGCGTGAGACGCTGGCCGTCCGCGTCGGCGATGACGTAGGGGATGCCGGAGTCCACGGTCGCGACGAGCGAGTTGGTGGTGCCGAGGTCAATGCCGACGATTTTAGACATGCTGGGGGAAACTGTTTTTAACCACGGATGGAACGCAGATTAAACACAGATAAGGCAGTTCGCCCGAGACACCTTTCGCTGCGCTAGCCCCTTCCCATCTGTGTTCAATCGGTGTTTCATCTGTGGCTAAAGAATAAGCATCCGACCTACTTCGCGGGAGCGTTGTCTTCGCGGAGGTTCGCCTCTTGGCGGGTGAGGGCGAGGAAGGAGTGTTCGAGCAAGCCGTCGGAACCGCTTTGCTTGCGCAGCTCGTCGCTCGTGCCGACAGCAACAAACTTGCCTTGGTGGATGATGCCGATGCGGTCGGCCATTTCCTCGGCGACGCTGAGTTGGTGAGTGGAGAGGAAGACGGTCATCCCCGTGCGGGAGCGCTCTTTTAAAATGTCTTTCACCACGCGGGCGTGATGCGGGTCGAGGCCGACCATCGGCTCATCGATGACGAAGACCTCGGGGTCGTGCAGCAGAGCGGCAGCGATGGCGATGCGTTGCCGCGTGCCGTGGGAGAGGCCTTCGATGGGCTTACGCAGGTAGTCCTCAAGGTTGAAGCGCGGGATGAGCACACGGGCGGCAGCCTCGATGCGGTCGTCGGTCATGCGAAAGAGCTGGCCGGTGAAGCGGAAGAATTCCCAAGGCGTGAGTTTGTCGTAGAGGAAGGGGAAGTCCGGCACGTAGGCGAGGCGGCGGCGGACTTCGAGCGGCTCGGCTTGCACATCGTGGCCGGCGACACGGACGGAGCCGGACGTGGGCTTGATGAGGCCCGTGATCATCTTGATGGTCGTGGTCTTGCCGGCGGCGTTGGGGCCGAGCACGGCGAAGAACTCGCCACGATTCACGGTGAGGGTCACGTCGTTGACGGCGGTGAGGTCGCCGAATCGTTTGGTGAGGTTGAGGAGTTCGATCATGTAAGGCGCGATCCTAGATACTGGAGGCTAGTTACTGGATAACGCACGGAACACCGGGGCTTCATCCAGCATCCAGGATCCCGCATCGAGTATCCGGGGAGTTCTCACAGCAGCAGCATCCGCGTGTTCTGAAGCACGATGTCGTTGGGCAGCTCGACGCGGAGGATTTCGCCCACGCGACTGACGTAGATGGTCACGTGCTGCTTCTCCATCAGGCGCGTCTGGAGGCGATAGCAGCGCAGCTTCGCGCTGCCCATCTTGAGCCAGTCCTGCCGCGAGTCCCACTGGAGGCCGAGAGAAAGTTTTCGCAACGCAGGAAAGGCGGCGAGTTCGGGAGCCGAGGCGCCTTCGCCCAAACCACCGAGCAGGCCACCCGTCAGCAGACCGAGCGGGATTGGCCCGGCAACTTCCTGCAATAGCACCTTCGGGTCACGGAGCTGCGCGAAGGTGAAGGCTCGCTGCACGGTCGCGTCGCCATCCCGAAAATTCACCGACAAGGTCTCGTTCGTAGCGGAGGCGGCCACGTCTAAACTCTGTGGACGCTGGCTGACCTGCACGCCGAACGTGAGCCACTGGTGGTTCGTGGTGAACGTGGAGTTCATCGTGAAGCGAACGCGTTTGCGGTCCGCACCGAGGTCGAGCCGCCCATCGAGGATGTCAATCGTGTAGCCACCGACTCTGCGGACCATGCCCTCTTGCAGCGTGGGGTCCGAAAGCTGGGTGTTGGTGGTGGCCAGCTCGCCAGCGTTCGCCGCCCAACGGAGGTGCCCCACTTTTTTCTTCTGGTGGAAGATTTCGAGGTCGGAGTCATCGGGTGCCCGCAGGATGCGTTCCCAGACGACGCCCAGAGCGATGGGTGTGCCCTCGCCCTGATCGCGGAACTCGGAGCGCCAGAGCAGCACGTTCATCGTGAGGAAGAACGCGGTGATGGCGAGGAAGGCGAGGCGTCTCATGCCGACGGTTTCAGGGCGCGGGAAGGATGACGGTCTGCCCGATCTTCATGCGCTTTGGATCAAGGTTGGGGTTGGCAGCAAGCAAGGCTTCCAGCTTCACGCCGTGCTGCTTGGCAATCGTGGCGGGGATGTCGCCCTGCTTGATGGTATGGGTGCGGGCGGTGGGCGCGGCGGGCTTGGCGGACTTCGCCGAGGCGGCGGGGATGGGAAGAGATGCGGGCGTGACGGACGGACGGACGGGCACGGGCGGCGGCGCGGCGGCTTTGGCAGACGGGGCGGATCGGACGGTCGAGGGGTTGACGGGAACAGGCGTCGGCGCAGCACTGCGGGTGGTGGCTTGCGCGGCGAGCGACTCCACGTGGCGACGGAGTTGGTTGTTCTCCAAGCCGAGCCGCTCGACTTCGGTCTTGAGCTTGTCCAATTCCTTCTGCGCGGTGGGCGCGGTGGGCGCGATGAGGAAGAGCTTGGCCAGCTCCATTTTGCAGTTGCTGGCGCGTTGGCGCACGATCTCGGCCTTGTCCGAGGCGGGGCGCAGCTTAAGGAAACGTTCGAAGTGATAGATGGCCGTGGCCGGCTCGTTGAGGTGCTGCTCGAAGAGGAGGCCCAACTCGAAGTGCGCGGAAGCGGAGCGTGGGCTGGCTTCCAGCGCACGCTCGAATGACTCCGCCGCACCCCGGTGGTCGAGCTGCTGGCGCAACTCCTGACCACGCAAGAAAAACGGCTCGCGCTGTTCATCCTGCGCGCCGTCCCGCGTGGGGATGCAACCCGCCGCACCGAGCATCAGCAGGAGCAGGCCGGAGAGAAGGCGCGGGCGCGCCGGAAAAATCATGGCGCGCAGCGTAGCGGAAAGATTTCAGCCGGCGCAATCACCCGTTGTCCACAGGCGGCGAAGTCGGGTTTTGAAACGGATTGGAGCTACTTGGAGCAACAGGCGCGGGGGCCGCACTCTTCTCCACAGCCGACGCGGGTGTGAAGGGATTGTGTCCGTTCGTCAGCGCGTCCTGCGCCTGTCTCGGCAGGCAGAACGGGGCGCCGATCACATACACCCAGCCCACGACGAAGTGCAGACCGAACGCCACTCCAAGCCCGATGAGCGACAAATGCTCCAACGCATAGAGGAGCATCGCGCCCCCCATCCACGCCGCGCCAGGCAGCAGCGCGGCCGAGGCTATGCGCCAGCTTTTTCCCAGCGATGCGACGCGGCCCGCGAGCCACGCGAGCACGCGCACCGGCAGCGCATAAACCACGGACAGCACGGACCAGCTCGCAACTAGAAAGAGCACCGTCGCAAACGCGCCGCCAAACACGAAGGCCGGCCGCCATGCGTTCCACCACGGGTCCAGCGTCTGGCGGTTCAACTCAATCTCAACGCCGCCGGGATAGGGAAAGGAAGTGTAACCGAAGAGGGACACGACTTTGATGCGCTCGCGGGTGAACTTCAATTGCAGGTCGGCCACCTGCCCAGTGCTGCCGCTCTCCTCTAGGTCCACGACAAGTCCGAGAAAGCGGTTCTCGGCGAGGACGACAGCTTCCGTGTGCGGCCACGCCAGCCGCGCACCGCGCACCGCGCCGAAGTCACTGAGTCCCTGCACAGCTTGGGTCATGACCGGGAACCAGCAGCGACCGAGGAACACGACCACGATGGATACGATGAAAACGGCCACGATGGATTGCAGGAGCAGCAGGCGCGTCCAGCGCGCGCGTGCGAAGGAAGCAACGCCGCTGAAGGTCAGCGGCTGCCAGACGGGCGTTTTGGTCGGTTCACTCAAAGTCGAGCGATGAAACCACGCGGCAGCAGGCGAGGGCAATGGCGGTCCTGCCCAGAACTGGAGCGCGGATGCCTGCGTCCGCGCTCTAGATTCGTTGAGCGGCGGCTACGCGCCCTGCGGCGGGGCGGGAACCGACGACTCGGGCTGGGCCTGCGGCGGGGCGACGATGACGGGCAGAGGGAAACGCAGCTTCATCACGTCGTCCACGAGAACTTCGATCGAGTAGATGCCCCCAGTGGTGAGCTCCAGTTGGGCGAAGACAGAAAGGTTCGTCGCGTTGTGCGCCGGGTCTTGCAGGGCGAACTTCACCTTAGTCTCGCGCACGAGGGTTGTCTGGTCCGGTGCGACGAGGCGCACGGTCTCGGTGAAGTTGCCCACGCCCGCGCACCAGCGCGTGAACACGCACAGGCGCGAGGCGACGATGGGCACCTGCGGCACGCGCAGGAACGCGGTAACGCCGAGGAGGATGAAGTTGCCAGTCACTTCCTGGCGCACGTCTTCGCAGACGAGGGCGCACTGGAGGTCGGGGAGGATGCGGGTCATGTTCATAAGTTGAAGGACGTGATTAGTAGTTGGTGATTCGTGAAGAAGGGCGCTGCGCGTGAAGACTAATTACTCCTCCCTCCCGTCGCGACTTCCGCCGCGCGCACGGTGTTCTGCATCAGCATAGCAATGGTCATCGGGCCGACGCCGCCGGGGTTTGGAGTGATGCGCCCAGCAATGGGCTGGACGGCGGCGAAGTCTACGTCGCCAACGAGGCGAGAGCCGTTCTTCGCAGTCGGGTCGGAGATGCGGTTCACGCCCACGTCCATCACGACCGCACCGGGGCGAACCATGTCGGCTTTCACAAAGTGCGCGACGCCCATCGCGGCGATGAGGATGTCCGCGCGGCGGCAATGCGCGGCGACATCGCGCGTGCGTGAGTGGACGAGAGTCACGGTGGCGTCGGCGTGCTTCGCCTTCTGGCAAAGGATGGCGGTCATCGGCTTACCGACGATGTTGCCGCGCCCGAGCACGACGACTTCCGCGCCGGCGATTTCCACGCCGCTGCGGATGAGAAGCTCGTGAACGCCCGCCGGCGTGCAGGGCATGAAGCCCGTGGTGTCGCCAAGCATGAGTTTGCCAACGTTGACGGGATGGAAGCCGTCCACATCCTTCGCGGGCGAGACGGCGGAGAAGATGGTGGCCTGGTCGATGTGCGCGGGCAACGGGGCTTGCACGAGGATGCCGTGACAGCTCGCATCGGCGTTGAGCTGGGCGATGAGAGCGAGCAATTCGGCTTGGGTGGTGGCCTCGGGCAGGACCGTGGTCGTCGACTTGATGCCGAGCCGTTCGCTCGTCTTCTCCTTCATCCCAACATACACGCGCGACGCGGGGTCTTCGCCAACACGGACGAAGGCAAGGCCGGGCTGCACGCCACGTGTCTTAAGCACGGCTATGCGCTGGGCGGTCTCGGTGTGGATCTGCTCGGCGATGGCGCGGCCGTCAATGAGGTTGGTCATGCGGAGAGCAGGATTAGGATCAGGATTACGAGCAGGAGGATGCGGTGAGTGTCGGAGCTTTTCCTGCTCCTAATCTTAATCCTGATCCTGCTCCACTCGGCTCACTCCTCCACCGTCTTGAGCGTTTCGATCTTCAACACCGGCGTGTTTGGCCAGCGGACATCCAGCGCTTCCTCGCCGGTGACGACGATGGTGCGGCCCTTGAGCGATGCCCACGGGATGTTGGTGGAGGAAGCCCAGAGATAGTTGATGACGCGGCCGGACTCGGCGTCCTGTAAGGCCCAGTCACTCGGCGTCTGAATATTCCAAGACCGGGCCACGATGCCCTCGCGAGTCACAATGCGAAGCGGTAGCGGGCCTTCGTCAACAACCGGCTTGGCAGCGACGGGCACGGCCTTGGGTTTTTCCTCCGGAGCTGATTTACGGGCGAACAAATTCTTGAACCAGCCACCGGCTCCGCGCTCAGGTTCGGCTGCGATTTTGTAGCGCCCAGTGGACAGATACGGGTCCACGGGCGGCGGGACGTTCTCGGTCAACGCAGCCGGCGGCGCGACCTTCACGGGTTCGACGACGGGCGGCACGGATGGCTGGACCGGTGCAGGTGCGAGCACAAGGGAAGGCGGAGCGACGGGCGGCGGGCGGCTCGCGAGGACCCCGGGCGGGAGCGCAACGGGCGCAGCGGGTATGGACTTGACCTCGACTGGCTCGAGTGTGGGCTTTGTGTCGGGCGCGGCGATGGGCGGGCCTTTGGCCATCTGCTTGCCGGCTTTGTCGGAAGCTTTGCCCGGAGATTTCGGGGCGGCCTTGGTGCCGGCGAACTGGGAGGGACTGGCCGGATCCAACTGCCCAGGGGCTGCGGCATTACGCACGACGAGGTCGGCTGCGATGTAGGCGAAGGTGCTGACGGGCGCTTCAATTTCGAGCCAGTCACCGTTGCGGCGAAGCTCCTTCACCGCTGTGCCCTTGGGCACGCGACCGATGACACTGAAATTTTCACCGGGGCCAGAGCGGACATTCAAGCGCGGCACGGCGACGCCACCGTTGGTGAGGAAGTGCGTGCTGACCCAAACGGGCGTGTTCGATGGCAGAGCCACGCGCAGCCACTTGGCGGGTTCGCCCTTCGCCGGCTTGGCGTGAATTATCTCCTCGAGCACGGTGATTTTCTCGCCCTGCTTGAGCTGGGTGACTACCTCGCTGCCGGTGGTGGGCTGGCCGCGGAGGTTGATGCGCGCGGCCTTGACGACCGCCTCATCCGCCGCGCACGCGCCCGCAACGCTGAGACAGAGCGCGGCAGCAATGGAAAACAGACACTTCATAGTCCAGACAGTAGAACTTTTTCCCGTCCCCCCTGTCAACGCCGCGCGCGGTGAAAGGCGGTGCTTAGGCTCAACTCACCTACTTTTAGGCCCAACGGTGGCCTTGCAGCAGCCCAAGGGCCGCAATGGACGCGATGTTTAACCCGTCTGTAACACAACGGCTCTTGCGAGCCCCGATGGGGATGACTAGCTTCAAATGATGACGCGTCACGAATCTGACACTCGCGAACGCCCAAACCAACCAACAGCCCCAACCGCATGAACCCGTCCGTCACCTCCGTCAGCGACAGACCCCGCAGCGCCTTCACCCTCATCGAACTGCTCGTCGTCATCGCGATCATCGCGATTCTCGCGGGGATGTTGCTGCCGGCACTGTCGAAAGCGAAGGACAAGGCGAAAGGCACCAGTTGTCTGAACATGATGAAGCAGTGGGGACTGGCTCAAAATCTTTGGATATTCGGGGATTTTCGTGGCTAAGTTCGAGGCAGGGATGGAAGAGCCTTTAAGGGAATGCGTGTGAGTTGGGTTTGATTGCATGCCGAGACGCTCTGGGTTGGTGGCGGGTTCACCGCTGCGCGTCGGTCGTGGCTTCGCTCCGC
>CALQJI020000106.1 GCA_943330855.2 Klebsiella pneumoniae | reverse complement strand
TGCTGGAGTTATACGCCTCCTGGCGGGGCTTTTCGCGGTCGGGAGGCTTGCGGCGACCCGCGTAGAATCGGCCTGCGGACCGGCGTTATACGCGCGGCACGCGTCGTTCTCGTCGCTATTTTCAGCGCATGTCATGGACACCGTTGCCTTGGAGGATTGGCGCAATTCGCCCTGCCACTCGCCTCGCTGTTGCACCGTATGGCGGGCTTCGCCGAGCTGCGGAGGCGGGGCGGGATGCAGGAGCGTTAGCAGGTTGCGGCCGCGCGCCTCGGCGGCGGTCCAGCCGTAGAGCCGTTCCGCGCTCCGGTTCCAATAGATGATTTCTTCCTCCGGCCCGCAAACGGCGATGGCGTCCGTGGCCTTGTCCAGCACGGCGGCCTGCGCGCGCAATTGTTCCTCTGCGTGGCGTCGCTCGGTGATGTCGCGGCAGACGAGGATGACGCCGGTGCGCGCGCCTTTGTCATCGCAGGCGAGGTTGATTTGGGACTCGATGCTGCGATGTGTTGCGCCGGTGCGGAGGCGGAACTCCACGCGCCGCACGTTGCCGGTGCGGACGGCGTGTGAGAATTCCTCTCGCACGCGCTGCGCGTCGGTTGCGTCCAGGTGGCTCCAGAAGTCCGGGCAGGGTCCGCCCGGTGGCACTTCGCAGGCGTTCAGGCAGGCGGGGTTGGCGTAGGTGCAGCGGCCCTCGGCATCGAAGACCAAAATCCAGTCACTCACGTTCTCGGTGATCTGGCGCAATTGCTCTTCGCTCTGCCGCAAGCGCGTTTCCGTCTCGCGCAGTTGCTCGCGTTCGACGACTCCGCGCAACGCGCGGCGCACTGCGGGGATGAGCCGTTCGATGCGTTGCTTGAGCACGTAGTCGGTCGCGCCGTTCTTGAGGCTCTCGATGGCGCGCTCTTCGCCCATCACCCCGGAGATGAAGATGAAGGGGATGCCCGGTCGGCGTTGTTGCGCGAGCGCGAGGGCGGCCATGCCGTCGAAGCCGGGCATCGAGAAGTCCGAGAGGATGACATCGCATTTCCCCTCATGCAGCGCGGCCTCGAAGGCGGCCCGCGAGTCCATCGTTAGGAATTCGCACGCCAGCCCGTCCGTGCGGAACAGCTCCTGCACTAGTTCGCGATCGGTCGGACTGTCCTCAAGGTGGAGAATACAGAGCGGGTGCTTCGGGAAAAAGTTGCTCATCGCGGTTTAGTTTGGTGGCCGTTGTCATCGCAGAACCGCTCCCGCATTGGCAACTCAATTTGCCCCCGCATTGGAAAGCGACACGACTTCTCCAGCGAGCCCGATGGAGCCGCCGCCCCAGGGGAAGTAAGCCTCCGTTGGCACCTTGAATCCCCGACTTTCAATGGCCCAACGGACGTGACCGACCCAGCCGCGCGAACCGCGCTCTTCAGCGCGCTTCAGCGCGCTCACGCCTCCTTCACGATGGCGAGGAACTGCTTCATCGCTGGGGAGAGGACCTTGTTCTTCTTAATGAGCGCCGCCAGTGGCCGGTGGAACTCCTCGCCCTCGAAGGGCACTTGCACCAGCGTCGCCTTGGATACCTCCTGCGCGATGGTGGTTTCTGGCAAGATGGATACGCCCGCGTCGATCTCCACTGCGCGTTTCACGGTCTCGACGTTGTCGAACTCCATGACCGTTTGCACCGTGATGCCGTGCTCTTTGAAGATGCGGTCGATGGCCTTCCGCGTCGGGATGTCCGGCTCGAAGCTGATGAACTTCTGCCCGGCCAGCGCGGCGATGGGGATCACCTTCAGATTCGCAAACGGATGCTGCGGATGGCACACCATCACCATGCGGTCCTTGCGCAACGGCACGATCTCCAGTCGCGGATCCTTCACTGGATACGCCACCAGCCCGAGGTCCACTACGTTGCCCAGCACATCGTCATACACCTGATTGGCGCGGCGATACTCGACGTGGATTTTCACGGTGGGAAAGGCCTTGAGAAACTTCTTCATGTAGGGCGGCAGGTCGTGCAGCCCGATGCTGTAAATCGTCGCCACCCGGATGGTGCCCGAGACGATGTCGCGCTCGTCCGCCAACTTGTTCTGCAACTCGTCGTAGGTCTGGCAGATACGCTTGCTGTAGTCGTAAAGAATCTCGCCCTCACGCGTGAGGCGGAACTTTTTCTTGCTCCGCTCGATGAGCATGCACTTGAACTGCCGTTCCAGCGCGCTGATCTGCTGGCTGACGGCGGACTGGGTGACGCCATTGATCTGCGCCGCCTTGGTGAAGCTCTCCGTCTCGCTGAGGTCGCAGAACACCTTGAGGCTGGTCATTTGCATGGGTGAATCAAAACCCAAAGCCAAGGCACCGTCAACGCGCGTCCCTGCCGCGGCGCTTGTGCGGAGCCCCCCCGGCTCGAAACCCACGCCTGAGACCCCGCCCGGACAAACCGTAGGGGCTCGGAGGCGCACCGCCGTAGCCGATTGGCTGCGTAAGCGCCCAGCTGCGGACATAGGCGTCCGCGCTCCGTAGCGGGGCGCGGAATCGGACGGGGGTGGGTCCTGAGAGCTGAGGCGTTCGGAAAAAAGTGCCATTTAATGCTTCACTTCTGCCCTCGGCCCGCTATTCAATTAGTGTGAAACTGTAACTCAATCACTGCATGAAACTCACTCGCCAAATCCTTACCGTCGGTCTCGCCCTCTTTTGTAGCTCCGTCTTGGCCTCGGCCATTCCCGGCCGCGCGGAGGTAAAGAAGGTCACCGGCTCCGCCACCGTCTCTCAGGGAGCCGGGGCCGCCACCACTCTCGCTGCCGGCATGGTGCTGGGCACCGGCGATACCATCAACACCACAGCCGGCTCCACGGTAGACTTGTGGCTGGGCCTCAATGGCGATGTCCTGCGGGTGGAGCCGGAGACCACCCTCAAGCTGGATCAACTCGACGTCACGCAGACCAGCCCGCCGTTGGTGAATACCAAGCTCAACGTCACTAAGGGCGGCGTCACCGCCAACGTCATCACCAAGCTCGCGGCGGCCTCCCGCTACGAAGTGCGCACGGCCAACGGCGTGGCGGGCATCCGGGGCACAATTTACAACGTCGCGGTCGGCACGGGTGCCAGCGTGATTCACGGTGCGGTATCATGGACCCCCACCGGCGGGGTAGTGGTCAACCTATTCTCCGGACAGGGTGCCAACACGACCTCCACACCAAGTGCCATCGGTGCGGCGCTGGCAGCACAGACAATCGCAAGCGTCTCCACTTCGACAACCGTCTCTCAGCCGACGGCATTGGCGCAGACCGTCAACACCCTCGCTCAGGCGGTCGCGACGTCGGCGGCAGCCGCAGTGCTGAACGCGGGCGGAACTCAAGCCCAAGCTGCGGCCGCAGCCGCGAGTGCCTCCCAACAGGCCGTGGGTCAAATCGTAAACAGCCTACAGGCGGCTTATGGGAACCTTCCCATCGTTGCGCAAATGGCCGCTAATACGGCGCAAACCACGGTTGCCGCCGCCGCCATCGGTGCGGCCACTGCCGTCGCCGCTTCAGGTGGCACGGCCGCTCAAGCCCAGGCCGCTGCGCAGAACGCCGGCGGTGCGGCCGCTACGGCCACGGGAGGAACCGTCACTGCGGCGATCACTTTGGTGGCCAACACGGCGGCGACCACGACCGTTGCTGCAGTTCAATCGGGCCAATCCGCCGCATCCGCCGCGACTGCCTCGGTGGCCGCATCCTCCACAGCCACTACGCAGACCGTCACCACGTCGGGCGGCACCGGCACTGGGCAGGCAGTGGGTGCGACCGTGGTGGAAGTCACCAACCCGCTGACCGTCTCGGGTAGCCAGTAGCTTACAAACCCGTAACTCAACTCCTTAGCAGCCCCGGCCTCACCGCCGGGGCTGTTTTGTTTTCATACCCAGTCCGGCTGAAGTTCAGCAGATTGAACGCCGCTGTGGATAGACGGACGATTCCTCCCTCGCCCCGGCCCTGCTGGGAGAAGGCCGGGGTGAGGGAGAACGGCCTGGAAGTCTTGCCGCGTCCGTTCGACGAAACTCTTCCGGTAGTTGGTATAGGAGCGACTGAGAAGGAAGGCGCGGGCCAGAAACGGTGCGTCGCGCAGTCGGAGAGGCACGTCCATCGGTCGGAGAGGTGCGTCTATGCGTCGGAGAGGCACGTCGCGCAGTCGGAGAGGCATATCTATCAGTCGTAGAGGTCTGTCTATCAGTCGTAGAGGTGCATCCATCGGTCGGATAGGCGCGTCTATCCGTCTGAGAGGCCCATCCATCGCTCGGAGAGACGCGTCGCTCTGTCGGAATAGTCCGTCGCGCTGCCATACGAGGCGTTCCGAGGCAAATACGAGGCGCTCCGAGGCAAGGACGAGGCGCTCCGAGGCAAATACGAGGCGCTCCGAGGCAAATACGAGGCGTTCCGAGGCAAATACGAGGTGTCCCGAGGCAAATACGAGGCGTTCCGAGGCAATTGCGAGGTGTTCAGAGGGAATGACGAGGTGTTCCGACAGAATGATATGCCACTTCGAGCGTCCGACAAAGTGTTCCGACCGTCTTGGAAGGCACTTGGACCTCACCGACGTGCCTCCCCAGACCACCGACGTGCCCACCCAAGCCATCGGACTGCCAGCCCATGCGGTGAGAGTCCCGGCACAGGCAATCCGACGGGAGCAACGGACGCGTTCCCTCTCACCCCGGCTCCCGCCGAGGGAGGGACAATGGGCGTCCGCGTCTCGGCGCAAGTGCGCTGCCGCCCGGCGAAGACCACCATTGCCTCCCTGCGAAAGCCGCTGACACACTCGCCCCATGTCCGGCCCGGCCACCGTGCTCATCGTCAGCGACATCCACCACGCGGGCGCCGCCGAGCGCGAGCGTCAGGGCTACGAGATCGCCTGCGCACCGAACTGGCCGCTGCGGCTCCTGATGCGGGCCTATCGCGGCCAGGTCTGGCTGCGCGACCCGCTGGGCAACGGGGCTTTCCTGAACGCGTTCCTCCAGCGCGCGGGCTCGCCGGACTTCGTCATCGCGAACGGCGACTTCAGCGCGGACTCGCGGTTCGTCGGCGTGAGTGACGACGCGGCCTTCGCCAGCGCGGCGGAGTGCATGGCGAAGCTCCGCGCGAAGTTTGGTGAGCAGTTGCACGCGACCATCGGCGACCACGAGTTGGGCAAGACCAGCCTCGTCGGCGGCCTGGGTGGGCTGCGCTTGGCGAGTTGGCCGCGCACGGTGAACGACCTGGGCCTGCGCCCGTTCTGGCAGTTCACCTGGGGCCGCTATGTGTTTATGGGCGTGACTTCCACGCTGCTTGCGCTGCCGGTGCTGCTGAGTGAGGCGCCCGCTGGGGAGCACGCGGCGTGGGAGGCGCTGCGCGCGGAGCACTTGGCGGCGGTGCGCGCCGCGTTCGCCAGGCTGCAACCGGACCAGCGCGTCCTGCTCTTCTGCCACGACCCGACGGCGCTGCCCTTCCTCGCCGAGTTGTCGGAGGTCAGCGCGCGGCTCTTGCAGATCGAGGCGACGGTCATCGGCCACTTGCACTCGCAACTTCTCCTGCGTAAGAGCCGCCTGCTGGCCGGGATGCCGCCTATCCGCTGGTGCGGCGTGAGCGTGGCGCGCATGAGCACGGCGTTGCATCGGGCGGCGGCGTGGCGGGCGTTCAACGTGCGCCTCTGTCCCTCGCTCACGGGTATCCAACTACTGAAGGATGGCGGGTGGTGGACGGTGGAGCTGGATGCGGAGGCGAGGGCCCCGGCGAAGTGGCGGTTTCATCCGTTGGAGTGGCGGGAGGTGAAGGGTTGACGCGTTGAAGTGTGCGGTAGCTTCGGACCCGCTCGCACAGCTTCCGCGCTCGCCCCGCTTCTACGCTTCACTTCCTCTTCCTCCCCCATTGCATTCACCTCTCGCCCCCGTAGTCTCGCGCCAGAGCCAACTTGTGTTGTTGCCCGGCCAAATCCTGAAGCGCCGATTCACGGTCACCGTCAGACGACGCGTGCCCGTTGTCCTCCTCGTTGCGCTCCTCGGCTGGCTCGTGTTGCCCGCCCGTGCGGATGAACTTGAGGACGCGCGGAAACTTCTCCTCACCGGCAAGTATTCCGAAGCCATCGCCGCCGCTGAGAAGGGCGTAAAGGAGGAGGAGGGCAGTGAGGACTGGCGCATCTTGCTCGTGCAAGCGCACATGGCAGTCGGGCAATACCCGCAGGCGCACACGGTTCTCACCAACGCCCTCAGCAAGTATCCGCACTCGTCCAGCATCCGCCTGCGCTGGGTGGGCCGCGAGGTGAAGCAGTTCAACGGGCTGGCCGACGAGGGCAAGGACTTCCTCGACGAAATCAACCGCCTGGCTGGCTCGCGCTCGTGGGCGTATCGGGACCCGGCGAACCTCACCGCGCTGGGCCGCGCCGCGCTGCTGCTGGGCGCGGACCCGAAGATGGTGCTCGACCGCTTGTTCGACCCCGTGAAGAAAGCCGCGCCGGACTTGCGGGAGATTCACCTCGCGACGGGCCAGCTCGCGTTGGACAAGGGCGACTTCGCGCTCGCGGCGAAGATTTTCCAGGACGCCACCAAGCGCTTCAAGAGCGACGCCGATATTCAGTTCGGCCTCGCGCGGTCGCTGATGAGCGGCTCGCGCCGGGATGCCTTGCGCGCGCTGGAGCTGGCGATGGAGTTCAACGAGAAGCACGTCCCCGCGCGCCTGCTGCTCGTGGACCATCTCGTGGACGCGGAGGAATACGAGGAGGCGGAGAAGCTCTTGAAGGAAGTGCTCGCCGTGAACGTGAACCAGCCCGAGGCGTGGGCGTATCGCGCGGTGATGGCGCACTTGCGCAATGACAAGGCGAAGGAGACGCAGTTCCGCACCGACGCGCTGCGCCACTACACGAACAACCCGGCGGTGGACCAGCTCATCGGGCGCAAGCTGTCGCAGAAGTATCGCTTCGCCGAGGGCGCGGCGTATCAACGGCTCGCGCTCAAATCTGACAAGCGGTTCCTCCCGGCGAAGTTTCAGCTTGCGCAAGACCTGCTCCGACTCGGCGAGGAGGAGGAAGGTTGGAAGCTCGTCGCCGACGTGCATGAGGCTGATGGCTACGACGTGAACGCGTTCAACCTCGTCACGCTCAAGGACACGACGGACAAGTTCGTCGCGCTGACGAACGACCACTTCGTCCTGCGCATGGACGCGCGCGAGGCGAAGATTTACGGCCCGCGCGTGCTGGCCTTGCTCCAGCGCGCCCACGACACGCTGACGGCGAAATACGGGCTGAAGCTGGAGAAGCAGACCATCGTAGAGATTTACCCGGAGCAGAAAGACTTCGGCGTGCGCACGTTCGGGATGCCGGACAACCCGGGCTTTCTCGGCGTGTGCTTCGGTTGCCTCATCACGGCGAATAGCCCGGCCAGCGCGCGCGGCCACGCCTCGAATTGGGAGGCGACGCTGTGGCATGAGTTCTGTCACGTCATCACCCTCACGCTCACGAAGAACAAGATGCCGCGCTGGCTCAGTGAGGGCATCTCGGTCTATGAGGAGCGGCAGGCCAGCCCGGCGTGGGGCCAGGTGATGAACCCGCGCTATCGCGAGATGATTCTCGGCGACGAGCTGACGGCGGTGGGCGACCTCAGCAGCGCGTTCCTCACGGCGAAGAGCGACCTGCACCTGCAATTCGCCTATTACGAGTCGTCGCTGGTGGTGCAGTTCCTCATCGAGAAGTTCGGCGTGGCGAAGCTGCGCGCGATTCTTGCCGACCTCGCGACGGGGAAGGAAATCAATAAGGCCATCGTGGCGCACACCGCGCCGCTGGAGAAGGTGGAGAAGGATTTTGAGGCTTACGCGAAGGACTTGGCGAAGCGGCTCGCGCCGGGGTTGGACTTCGAGAAGCCGAAGGGCTTGGCGGGGTTGTTGCCGGGGATGCTCGGGCGTCCGCCAGAGGGAACGGTGGTGGTCCCGCCCGCGACTGCGCCGGAGCCGAAGCCGTTGCTCGACCCGTTGAAACTTCACCCGAAGAATTTCTACCTCCTCACCCAGCACGCGAAGAAGCTGATGGCCGAGAAGAAGTTCGCCGAGGCGAAGGCGCCGTTGCAGAAACTCATCGAGAACTACCCCACGCACACGGGTGCCGACTCCGCGCTGTGGCTACTGGCGGAGGTGCATCGCGAGCTGAAGGAGACGCCGCAGGAGCGCGCGGTGCTGACCAAGCTCGCCGCGCTGGACGCCGACGCGTTGGATGCTTACTTGCGCCTGATGGAACTGGCCGCCGCGACGAAGGACTGGCCGGTCGTCGCCGAGAACGCCCGCCGCTACCTCGCCGTGAACCCGCTCGTGCCGCAGCCGCACCGCTGGCTGGCGCGAGCGAGCGAGGAGCTGAAGCAGCCGCAGGAAGCCATCGCCGCCTACCAGACGGTGCTGCTCCTCGACCCCGCTGACCCGGCAGAAGTTCACTTCCGCCTCGCGAAGCTCTTCAACGCGACCGATGCCAAGTCCGCGAAGCAGCACATCCTGATGGCGCTGGAAGAAGCCCCCCGCTTCCGCGAGGCGCATGAGCTGTTGCTGAAACTCGCGCCGGTCGAAACGCCCGCTCGTGCGACGAGCAGCCCGAAAAAACCATGACCACCCGCGTTAAACTCCTCCCGCTCGCCGCGCTCCTGCTCGTCAGCGTCGCCGTCTTCGCCCAGTTCCGTGGCGGACGCTTCCGGGGTGAGGGCAACTACTCCGGCAGCGGCTTCCCGAAAACCGCGCGCGAAGCCGAGCAGCACAGCAACGAGACGCCGATGTGGACCAACGCCCCGGGGTTCCAGAAGGACACGTTCACCTTCTGCCGCATCCGCTACAGCAGCAGCTACGGCTACGGCGGCCGCAGTCGTGGCGGCTGGAGCACGGATTTCCCCGACGCGGACTTGAACCTCTCCTACCGCCTCCAGCAGATGACCTCGCTGAAGGTGAACCCGCTCGGCCGACTGCTCCAAATCGAAGACCCGGACCTCTTCAACTATCCGTGGGTTTACATGGTCGAGGTCGGCGCGCTGCGCTTCACGGACGAGGAGATTCCCATCATGCGGAAGTATCTCCTCAACGGCGGCTTCCTCATGGTGGACGACTTCTGGGGCGAGGCCGAGTTGGCGAACTTCATCCGCGAAATCAAGCGCGTCCTCCCCGAGCGCGAGGCCATCGAACTGGAGATGGAGCACCCCATCTTCCACAGCGTCTTCGACATCAAGCTCACGAAGAACCAGCTCCAATGCCCGAACATCGGCCTGGGCACCGAGAGCCAGCACCACGGCATCACCTGGGAGCGGGAAGACGCCCGCGACGTTCACTTCAAGGGCATCTTCGACGACAAGGGCCGCATGATGGTCTTCATCGCCCACAACACCGACAACGGCGACGGCTGGGAGCGCGAGGGCGAGAACGAGTATTACTTCAAGGAGTTCTCCGAGAAGCGCGCCTACCCGCTGGGCATCAACGTGATTTTTTACGCAATGACTCACTGACAAGGGACACCAATGGATAACGAAACCGCCGCACAGACGCCCGAAACCTCCACAGTAATTTCATCCGCCGAAGCTCCTGCCTCGCCACCACCGCTCCCGGAACCCACCGAGCAGCAGGTAGTCGAGCAGCTCTTGGCCGCGCGCGGGAAAATCTATGGCGAGCTGGGCAAGGCCATTGTCGGCCAGCGCGCGGTCATCGAGCAGATTCTCATCGCGCTCCTGTCCGGCGGGCATTGCCTCATCACCGGTGCCCCGGGCTTGGCGAAAACTCTCCTCGTCAAATCCATCGCGCAGATTTTCCACCTTAAGTTCTCCCGCATCCAGTTTACGCCGGACCTCATGCCCGCCGACATCACGGGCACGGAAATTCTCCAGCAGGACGCTGATAGCCGGCAAATGCAGTTCGTGAAAGGTCCGGTCTTCGCGAACATGGTCCTCGCCGACGAAATCAACCGCACGCCGCCCAAGACGCAGGCCGCGTTGCTCGAAGCGATGCAGGAACACCAAGTCACCGCCGCCGGCCACCGGCACGCGCTGCCCGAACCGTTCTTCGTGCTCGCCACGCAGAACCCCATCGAGATGGAAGGCACCTACCCGCTGCCCGAGGCGCAGCTCGACCGCTTCATGTTCAATGTCGTGATGGACTACCTGCCCGAGGACGATGAGGTCGCGGTCATCCAGCAGACCACGGCGAACTTGAAGCCCGTCATCGAGCAACTCTTCTACGGCGCGGACGTGCTGCGCTTCCACGAAGTCGTGCGCAAGGTGCCCATCGCCGAGGAAGTCGTCCGCTACGCCGTGCGCCTCGCATCGGCCTCGCGCCCGAAGCAGAAGAACTCGCCCGACTTCATCAACAACTGGGTGAGCTGGGGTGCCGGCACGCGTGCGGGGCAGTTCCTCGTGCTCGGCGGCAAGACCCGCGCCCTGCTCGCCGGCCGCGCCCACGTCACCCGTGAGGACATCGAAGCCCTCGCCGCGCCCGTCCTGCGCCACCGCATCCTCATCAACTACCGCGCCGAGGCCGACGGCGTTACGGTGGACAAGGTCGTCTCGAAGCTGCTTGAACACGTGCGCGCCTCGACTCCGCAATGATTTCCCCCGCCGACCAAGTTGGCCACGCGAGCGGTTCGCTCATTGACCCGCAGGCCCTCATGGCCATCCGCAGCCTGGAGATGCGGGCGCGCGTCGTGGTCGAGGGTTTCTGGACCGGCATTCACCGCAGCCCTTACCACGGCTTCTCCGTCGAGTTCACCGAGTATCGCCAATACACGCCCGGTGACGACCCGCGCTATCTCGACTGGAAGCTCTTCGCCCGCAGCGACCGCTACTTCATCAAGAAGTTCGAGGACGAGACCAACCTGCGCTGCCATGTCCTCGCCGACAACAGCCGCTCGATGAACTTCGGCTCGCGCGGTTACTCGAAGGCCGCCTACGCGAACACCCTCGCCGCTACCCTCGCCTTCTTCCTCCACCAGCAGGGCGACGCCATCGGCCTGCTGACCTTCGACGACCAAATCCGCGAATACCTCCCCGCGCGCCACCGCCCCGGCCACCTCCGCCACCTCATGCTCGCGCTGGAGAAACCGCCCGGCGGCGCCGCCACCGACCTCGCCGCCCCGCTTAAGCGCATCGTCGAAATCGTCCGCAAGCGCGGCCTCATGGTGCTGCTCACCGACCTCCTCGCGCCCATCGCCACGTTGGAAAGCAACCTCGCCACCCTCACCGCCAGCGGCCACGAAGTCGTCGTCTTCCAAGTGCTCGACCCAGCGGAACTCAGCTTCGACTTCGCCAAGGCCGCGCTCTTCCGCGACCTCGAATCGGGCCGCGAACTCTACATTGACCCCGACGCCGTCCGCGCCGACTACCGTCGCCAGTTCGCCGCCCACTGCGCCGCCGTCGAAGCCACCTGCGCCAAGCTCGGCATCGTCCTCCGCCGCCTCACCACCGACCAACCGCTGGAGCTCGCGCTCTTCGACTTCCTGCGCGAGCGCATGAACCGCGGCAAGCTCGTCAAGCGCCACGCTGCATGAGCTTTCTCACGCCACTCTTCCTGCTCGGCGCGCTCGCGGTCGCGCTGCCGGTCATCTTCCACCTCATCCGGCAGACCTCGAAGGAACAGACCGAGTTCAGCTCGCTGATGTTCCTGCTGCCCGTGCCGCCGCGCGTCACGCGCCGCAGCCGGCTGGAGCATTTGCTCTTGCTCTTGCTGCGCAGTCTCGTCGTGTGCCTGCTGGCCTTCGCATTCGCCCGACCGTTCTTGCCGAAGGCGGCATCCACCGACCTGCTCACTGGTCCCGGCAAGCGCATCGTCGTGCTCGTGGACACCAGTGCCAGCATGAGGCGCGAAGGGCTTTGGGCCGATGCGCGCGCGAAGGCCGAATCCGTGGTCCGCGCCGCTGCGCCGGAGGATACCGTGGCTGTCTTCGCCTTCGACCGCGAGGTGCGCCGGCTCGTGACCTTCGAGCAATGGACTGCCGCCGCTGCCGGCCAGCGCGCGGAGTTGGCAGTGGACGCACTCAAGAAAACTTCTCCTGGCTGGAACGGCACTCAACTCGGCCACGCGCTCGTCGCTGCGGCCTCCGCATTGGAAGACACCCGCACCGACAACGCCCAGCAACCCGCGCGCGGCCCGCGCCAGGTCGTGCTCATCAGTGACCTCGCGGAAGGCAGCCGGCTCGACGCCCTCCAAGCCTACGAGTGGCCCAAGGGCACCGAACTCATCGTCGAGCCGCTCAAGGCGAAGAAGCCCACCAACGCCGGCCTCCAGCTCATCGCCGACACCGACGAGAACGAAAAGAAGCCCGGCGAAGCGCTCGCCCGCGTGCGCGTGAGCAATTCCTCCGACGCCAAGCGCGAGCAGTTCCAAGTCGGCTGGTCGGACGGCAAGGAGTTCGTCGGCAAGCCGCAGGACATCTACGTGCCGCCGGGCCAGAGCCGTGTCGTCGCGCTCAACGCGCCGCCGCTCGGAGCCATTGCCGAGCGCGTTCTCCTGCGCGGCGACGAGGAGGCATTCGACAACTCGCTCGCACTCATCCCGCCCGAGGCCGCGCGCGTCAGCGTGTTGTATCTCGGCGGCGAAGCGGCCACGGACACCGCCGAGCCGCTCTACTTCTTGGAGCGCGCTTTCCCGGCCACGCGCCGGCAAATCGTCCAAGTCCTTCCACGCACGCCGTCCGCCCAGTTCCTACCCACCGATGCCGACGCTCCGCTTGTCATCGTCACGGACGCCTTGCCCGACGAACGCGCCGCCACCGTCCGCCGCTTGCTGACCGACGGCAAAACCGTTCTCGTCTCGCTCAAGAATCGGAACGTCCCGCGGACGCTGGCCGGATTGCTCGGCAAGGAATCCGTCTCCGCTGACGAGGCAAAGGTGCCGTCCTACGCGATGCTCGCGGAGATTGATTTCCAGCACCCGCTCTTCGCGCCGTTCGCCGACCCGCGCTTCAGCGACTTCACCAAGATTCACTTCTGGAAGTATCGGCGACTGGACGCGACGCAGTTCCCCGGCGCGCGCGTCGTCGCGAAGTTCGACACCGGCGACCCCGCGCTGCTGCAAGTGCCTGTCGGCAAAGGCACGCTCTACGTTCTCGCGTCCGGCTGGCAGCCCGCCGACAGCCAGCTCGCGCTCTCGTCGAAGTTCCTGCCGCTGCTCTTCTCGCTGCTGGAGCAGGCCGGCGGCCTCCGCCCGCAGGTCACGCAGCACACCGTCGGCGACACCGTCCCGCTCGCCGCCACCAACGCCGCCGTGCGCGTGACCAAGCCTGATGGCACGAGCCTCACGCTCGGCGCGGGCACCGCCGCCGTCATCCAGACCGACCAACCCGGCATCTACACCGCCGTCAGCGGCGCGCTCACGCAACGCTTCGCGGTGAACCTCGACCCGCTGGAGAGCAAAACCGCGCCCCTTCCCGTCGAAGAGTTGGAACACCTCGGCCTGCCCGTGACCCGCGCCGACGGCAAGACCGCCGTGCAAGCCGTTGAGGCGAAACGCCAACTCGCGAACACCGAGTTGGAAGGGCGGCAAAAGCTGTGGCGCTGGCTGATTGCCGGCGCGCTGGTGTTCGTGACGTTGGAAACTTTGCTGGCCGGGTGGCTGGCGAAACGGCCGGAGCAAGCGACCGCTGCGACCTGAACAAGTGAGCACTCGCACGCGCAACGAGAAGCGGTTCGGCCAGTGGGTGGAGCTTCCCGGAGGCGGGCGGCGCTACAGCTTCAAAGTCGCTGGTCGGCAGGGTTGGAGCGCTCGTTACTTGAAGGAAGTTGACGCGGAAGAAGCGACCCTGCGGTTCTGGCAGGAAATCTTCGACGAACAGGGCCGGCTCGTCGAAGTGCACGAGAAATATCCGGTGGATACCGGCCATCAGAAAGCGTAAGAACGACTATGACCATCCGAAGACAAGACGTGGCCGACAAGCTGGCGGACTACCTTCACCACCGACTCACGTTGGCGGAACTCGTGGATTGGGCCGAGGCGGTCATCATGGACGGCGACCTCGACGAGCGGGACCTCCCCGTTCTCCGGCAAGTAGTCGCCCGCATCGGCTTGGCTGACGTGCGCGCGTTTGGACTCGCTTGGGAGGATTGCGAAGAACTTTTGCACCAACTCGGTTACGCCGCGCGCGTCGAAGTCGTCACGGCATGATTGCCCCCCTCCTCAACGAGCATCTGGAGCCGGTCGCGCGTCGCTACCGGCGGCTGCAACTCTGGCGCGGGCTGGCCATCTGCTGGGCGCTGGCAGGGTTGCTCGCCATTGCGCTCGGGGCGTTCGGGGTGGAATACCGCGTCGGCGTGCCGCTGGTCGGAGTGGTCGGGTTTGCGGCGGCGCTGTGGATGGGCTTCGCCACGCTGTCCGCGAAGGCCGACCCGCACTGGCTCGCGCGGCAAATCGAGCAGCAACATCCCGAGTTGAAGACCGCCTTGCTCGCCGCGCTGGAGCAGAAGCCTGATGCCGACGGCCAATTCAGTTTCCTCCAGCAGCGTGTCATCGCCGAAGCCGTGGTTCATGGGCGAAACCTCGGTTGGACCGATGCCTTCCCGGTGCGGAAGCTCGCGCTCGCCCATGTCGCGCACCTCGCGGCCTTCGCGTTCTTCGTCGCGGCGCTGATGGGGTTGCGGACGAACAGCATCGGCGTCGCCGCTGAACGCGCCGCTGCGAAAGCGGTGTTGGACAACGTCTCCGTAACGCCCGGTGACACGCAGGTCGAGCGCGGCAACAGTCTCGTGGTGCTGGCGAAGTTCGAGGGTAAGCTCCCGCCCGGCGCGACACTCGTTATCGGCGTGGGCACAAACGTCACGCGGTCCATCGCGCTGACAAAGTCGCTCGACGACCCGGTCTTCGGCGGCTCCGTGCCGGAGGTGAACGAGGATTTTAGCTACCGCGTGGAGTTCGCCGGGCAGCGCACGCGGGACTTCGCGGTGAAGGTGTTTGAGCATCCCAAGCTGGAGCGCGCGGATGCGAAGCTGACTTTCCCGGCTTATACCCAGTTGCCGGAGAAGACCATCGAGGACACGCGCCGCATCAGCGCGGTGGAAGGCTCCGCGCTCACCTACACGCTCCAGCTCAACAAGCCGGTGAAGTCCGCGCGGCTGCTGCCCAAGAAGGAGGGCGACATCGTCACGCTGGGAACCGACGCGATGAAGCCCTTCGCCACGCTCACAAACTTCGCGCTCGTGGCCAGCCAGACTTACGCGCTCGAACTCGTGGATGCCGATGGGCGCACGAACAAGGTGTCGGCGCAGTTTGTTTTCGATGCGCTGCGGAATCGCGCGCCGGAGCTGAAGCTCGCCTCGCCGCGCGGCGACCAACGGGTGTCGGCGCTGGAGGAGATTCAGTTCGCGGGCGAGGTGTGGGACGACTTCGGGCTGCGCGCGTATGGCATTGCGTATTCGCTTGGTGGCGCGGAGCCGACGTTGCTCCAACTCGGTGAGGGCGCGTCCGCGAAGGACAAGCGCGGGTTCAGCCATGTGCTCCGGCTGGAGGAGTTGGGCGCGGCTCCGGACCAGCTCGTGGCGTGGTTCGCGTGGGCGGACGATGTCGGGCCGGACGGCGAGGTGCGCCGCACGGCGACGGATATGTATTTCGCGGAGGTCCGGCCCTTCGAGGAGATTTTCCGTCAGGGCCAAGGCGGCGCGGGCGAAGGCGAGGAGGAGGAGAAGGCCGGGAAGAAGGGCAGCCCGCAGGAGAAGATGGGCAAGCTCGCCGAGTTGCAGAAACAAATCATCAACGCGACGTGGAAGCTGCGGCGGCAACAGGGCACGGCACTGTCGGTGACGAAAGTTCCGGCGAACGGCGTGCCGTCTGCGACGAATCCGGCGCCAAAGAAGCAGCCGTGAAATCTAACTTTGAGTAGTCGAACCAAATGCACGCTATGAAAGCTTCAAGCACGCCAGTGGGTAACTTGCGCCAGTTCACCGAGGGCTTCGCCTGCCTTGCTCTCGTCACCGGGCTGTTGCTCGCGCCGCCGTTCATCCTCGCGCAGCAGCGTTCGCCAGCGCCTGCCGCGAAGTCCCCGGCCAACTTCCAGGCGGATGCCGGCGTGCTCATCGAATCGCAGGAGAAGGCGTTGGAGATGGCGAAGGAGTTGGCGGAGAAGTCTGAGAACCCGCGGGCGCAGGCCGCGATGGCGGAGGTGGTGAAGCAGATGGAACGGGCGTTGAAGTTGTTGGCGGAGGCGAAGGGTGAGCCGAAGAAGTTGGAGGCGGCGGTCGCGGCGCAGCAGGCGTCGTATCAGGCGCTGCTGAAGCTCGCGGAGCGCGAGTTCAAGGTGAACGAGAAGAAGGGCGGTAAGAGCGGCAAGGGCGGCGAGCAGGGCCGGCAGGGGCAGGTGGACCAGCTCGAGTTGAAGATGAACCAGAACCGTTACGAGCAGCAGAAGCAGGCGCAGGCCGAGGCCAAGCAGTCGCCGGAGCAGAAGGAGAATTTGCAATTCATGAGCCGGCTGCGTGAGCTGGCGCAGCGGCAGGGCGACTTGAACGAGCGGTTGAAGGAGCTTCAGACCGCGTTGCAGGAGGCGAAGAACGAGCAGGAGAAGGAGGAGATTCGCCGTCGCTTGAAGCGCTTGCAGGAGGAGCAGAAGCAGATGCTCGCGGACCTCGATGAGTTGAAGCAGCGCGCCGAGAAGCCGGAGAACCAGCAGCGCATGGCGGACACGAAACAGAAGCTCGACCAGACGCGCGACGCGGCGCAGAAGGCGGCGGAGCAGATGGACAAGGGCAACGTCTCGCAGGCGCTGGCGAGCGGCACGCGGGCGCAGCGGGACTTGCAGGAGATGCGCGACGACTTGCGGAAGAAGAACGCGAACCAGTTCGCCGAGGACATGAAGCAGCTCCGGCAGGAGGCGCGCGACATCGCGCAGAAGCAGGAGGAGTTGGGCAAGCAGATGACCGCCACGCCGCAGCAGAACAAGAAGAAGTCGCTCACGGAGCCGGATGCGAAGTCGGAGTTGCCGAAGGACTTGAAGGAACAAAACGAGCGGCTGAAAAAGTTCGTCGAGCGCGCTATGGAGATTGCCGAGCAGTCGGAGAACGCGGAGCCGCTGCTGCACCGGCAGCTTTACGACGCTGTGCGCAAGCAGGCGCAGAGCGAGGCGCAGAACTTGAAGGAGACGAAGAACGACTTGGCCCGGCGCGGGATGCTGACGCGCGGGATGTATGACTTGCTGGAAAAAGCGTCGGCGGACGGCGCGACCAAGTCGCTCGAAATCGCGGGCGAGCTGGCGAAGAGCGGACTGAACAATCCGGCGTCCGCCGTGGAGCAGCGCGCGCGCGCGGGCATCGAGGAGATGCGCAAGGGCGTCGAGCGCGCCGCCGAGAGCGTGCTGGGCGACGAGGGCGAGGCGTTGAAACAGGCGGCCAAGACGCTCGACAGCCTCGCGCGGCAGCTTGAGCGCGAACTGGCGCGCGGCGAGGCGAAGCAGGGCGAGAAGGGCGGCGAGCCGAAGGGCAAGTCAGCACAGGGCGAAGGCAAACAGCCCGACAAGCAGGCGGGCAAGGCAGGCGCGGACAAGGCCGGGCAGAATTCCAAGGACGGCAAACAGGGCGAGGCGCAGGTCGGAGCCGAACCCGGT
>CALQJI020000105.1 GCA_943330855.2 Klebsiella pneumoniae | reverse complement strand
GATACTTTTGCGTCGCGTCCGCCGCGACGGCGGTGAAGTTGCCGCCCACCAGCAGGAGGCCGGACACCTCCGCAACCAGAGCGTTGATCGAAACCGTGCCCTCCGCCCCGGTGAAGGGCGAGAGGAACGCCGTGTCCAGCGTGCCGTCGGAGAGGAGCCGCGCCAGGTAGCGGCGTGGGGTCGTCGCGCTGGCGATGTTGCTGAAGTCGCCCGCCACGTAAATCTCGCCATTGGCGTTGATCGCCACGGCCCGCACAATCGCGTTCGCACCCGTGCCCGGGGTGAAGGATCCGTCCACCGTGCCATCCACATTGAGTCGCGCGACACGCGGGCGGCTCACGCCGTCCACCTGCGTGAAGTCACCCACGATGACGACCTTGCCCCGGTTCGCCACCACCGGATCGGTGGACGGGTGAATGGCGATGCCATAGACAATGCCGTTCGCGCCCGCGCCGGGGTTGAACGCGCTGTCCACCGTGCCGTCCGTGTTCAGCCGCAGGATGCGGTTGATCGAATTCGTGTTGAAGACGGTGAAGGCGCCGCCCGCGATGATCTTGGAGTCGTCCTGGATGGCGACGGCATGGACGGTGTTGTTCGCGCCCGTGCCAATGGCGAAAGTGGTGTCCACCGCGCCGAGGGCGGTGAGGCGCGCGAGGCGGCTGCGGCTGACGCTGTTGTAGGTAGAGAAGTCGCCGCCGATGACCACGGTGTTGGCGAAGAGGCCGGAGTTGGTCTGGTTGATCGCCACCGCCCGCACCGGGTTGTCCGCCCCGGCCGTCACCGCGAACGTCGTGTCCACCGAGCCGGCAGGAACGCCGCCCGTCGGATCATCGTCCGTGATGGTCAGGATGGCCGTGGAATAGAGCGTGCCGCCCGCCAGCACGGAGCCGACCGGGCCGGCCGCGGCATTCGTCGCCCCGCCGGTGGTCGTGTCGGTGCGCAGGTGAATCACGAGGCTGCCGTCCGCCGCGTTGTCGTTGAGCAGGGGAATCGTGAAAGTCTTGTTCGTCTCGCCGGCGGCGAAGAACAGTGTGTTCGTGGTTCCAGCATAGTCGGTGCCTTGCAGGGCCGTGGTGCCCACAAAGTCAATGGCTCCCCCTTCCGCAGATGTGGCCGTCGTCCGGACGCGGATGGACACCGGGCCGTAGCTGCCATCCACGCGCCCCACACTGATGGAGGCGATCCCGGCATTTTCCGTCGCGCTGTAGTTGAAGGCTGTGAAGCCGAGGTAGCCCGGCGGGAAGTCGTCGTCCACGATGGTCAGCGTGGCCGTGTCAATGAAGCCAATCGCAGGGTCAATCGCGTAGGTCTGGTTGATCAAGGCCGCGCCGACATTGACGACGCCCCAGCCGAAGCGGGGGAGAGTCAGGCCTGGGCTTGCGATGGTCTGTCCCGTATGCGTCGTAGGACGGGGATTAAACATGGCAAAGAGGGCGTCTTCATTGCCTTCCACCAGCGTGTCAATTTGGAGAGCGGTAATGGACATCACCAGCGTGCTGTTCACACCGTTGGCCGTGGCCCCGTCTATGATGCTGGCGTGTGCTGTATCCGCATAGTCCCATGTCAGCGTGGACCCACCGGGGCTGGCCTTGCTGAAATCCGTGCCGGAAGTGGCGCTCTGGCTGGTGATCGAGAAGGTGGCTGAATGCGCGCCCAAACTGCCATTGAGCCGGGTCACCGCCATGAGGATACTGCCCGCATACTCATCCACGAAGTAGGCCGGCCGGTTGAAAGCCATCTGTCCCGGACCGGTCACAGGGGCCGCCAAGCTACCCTTCAAGCGCGCGAAATTGTTGCGCGGGTTGGTTCCGAAAATGGAACTGGCACCAGTGCTCAATGCCGCCGAGCTCGTGGGGCTGGCTTGACCGGTCGGTTCATCGTCACCGCCCACGGTGTCAAACTTGCCGCCCACGATGACATTCTCATCCGCCTGGGCCGCGATGGAAGTGACGAAGCTGGCCTGCGCGCCCACCCGCCGGACCGCATGGGCCGTGGCATCCGGATCGCCTTGGTTGAGAAATTGCACCGCCACTGCGCCACCCACGGCGGTGCTCGGTGTGAGCGAAACCTGGAAACTGTTTGCGTCCACAAAGACAACATAATAAATAGTGCCACCGAGCAAACCACTGGGCAAACGCTGCCTGCCTGGTGTGGGGTCGGCCTGAAAGAGAATGGCGGTATCGGCAGTCAACCCATGTCCAACGCGGGTGATGGTGCCGGGATCGGCAACGGTGACCGCTCCCGGACCGAAGGTGAAGGAAGTTGCTTGCAGCGACCAGAAGCCAGCAGTCTGGTTGTAAGCACGATCCAGCCACGAAGTATCCAGCGAACCATCGGACGTGCCATCCGCATACAGGCGCGCGATGTGCCGGCGGTGCGTGGTGTTGAACCGGGTAAACACGCCGCCGATCAGGACGGCCCGCGATGCCCCCACCGGCACGTCTTGAATGGCATACACGGTGTCATCCGTGCCGACGCCGGGATTGAACGTGGTGTCCTGCGCTCCCGTCGTGGTCAGCCGGGTCACGCCGCGCCGGGTGACGCCCTGCGCCTGGGTGAACGCGCCGCCCACGAGAATGCGCTGGCTGGGGTCCACCGTGACGGCGAAGACCGTGTTGTTGAAGCCTGCACCGGGATCGAACGTGAAATCCAGCGAGCCGTCCGTGTTTAACCGCGCGATGCGCGCGCGCGCCACGCCGTTGTAGGTGGTGAAGTCGCCGCCGATGACGATCTTGCCATCGGACTGAATCACCATCGCGTAGATCGTCCCGTCCGCGCCCGTGCCGGGGGCGAACGCGATGTCCACCGAGCCATCCGCCGCCAGCCGGACAATGCGGTTGCGCGCCGTGCCGTTGAAGAGCGTGAACTCGCCCGCCACGAGCGTCCGCCCGCTGGTGTCAATCGCCACCGCGCGCGCGGGAGCGTTAGCGCCGGAACCGGGATTGAAGGTGGAATCCACGCCGCCGGTGGCCAGCAGGCGGGCCACACTGTTGAGGCTGGAGCCGTTGAAGGCGGTGAAACCGCCGCCGATGAAGATTTTGCCATTGTTCGCCCCATTGGTGTAAATCGCGAGGGAGGCAATGTAGGCGTTCGCGCCGGAACCGGGGTCGAAGGTGATGTCGTTGGCCCCGAGGGTCGTGACGCGCGCGATGCGGTTGCGCGGCGTGGCGCTGTAGCCCGTGAAGTCACCGACGACGACCGCGCGGCCGAGGGCGTCCAGCACCACGGCGTTGACCGTGTTGTTCGCGCCGGGCTGTGTGATCACGGAAGTGTTGTCCGCGTAGTTAAAATCAATCGCGCCGGGGGGCGTGTCCTGATAGACGATGGTGACCACCGCCCAAGCAACCGGATTTCCACCGGAAATGTCCACGCCGTCCGTGGTGTTACGGAGGCCCTGGACAGAAATGAGAATGTCCTCGTCAAACTCCGCGATGTTGTCCGGTGACGCCGTGACGGTCACGTCCTGTTGAAGGGAAATCGAGCCAGTGACGGTGCTGAAGGCCAACGAGGTTGTGGAAAGTGTGTAGTCGGCAGCGGATGCGATCTCAGAGCCGGGCTTGACGGAGAAGTTGGCGATACCGTTACCACCGCCGGTTCCTGGCCCGGTGTTGGCCACGATGGTGGCTGTCCAGTTTTTTTCCGCGGTGGCGGTGGGAGACAAAATGAAACGCAGCATCACGCTGCCACCTTCCGTGACACGAATCTTCCGGTAGGCCGGTGGAATTGCGGTGCTCCCGCCGTTTGCGGGAAGGCCGGTCGTGCCGTTAAACAATTGGTGCGCGTTCACACCGGATCCGCTGACGCTGTCGCTGGAACCGATGGTGATGGTCGTCTGACCGTGAACGGCGGTCGTCATGCCGGAGAAAAGTGCGACGAGCGCAATGCCAAGCAGCAATTGCACGCAGGCACGCCGCTCCCATCCAACTTTTGCCAGCTCGATGAGGGGCGAAAAAAGAGGCCGCATGAGGCACTGAGGAACGCACCGCCCCGATGAAGCGTCGCGCCGCGCACAATTGGATTTTTTCATGTAAAAAAAGAGTGTTGGAATTTAGTCACCCTAACGCCTTCCAAGCAAGCCTATTCCCCCCTCTCCAGCTACGGTATTCCCCTGAATTTCAAGACTCTGTAAGCAGGTGGCGCGGCGGGCGGGCCCGCCATCGCTCCCCAGTCGGCGGCCACCCTTGAGGGTTCGGACGATGCCGCCGGAACGATTCAGTTCGTCTGGGAGCGCGTGGCGGCTCGCCCGCTTTTTTCGGCGGCTCGCCGGAAACTACCCCACCGAGGCAGGGAGTCACCGTTTGGTCTGCAGTTTGCACGCCGTGGACCCCGTCGGCGGGACGCCTGCGGGTGGGACCGGGACGGTCCGCGCTCCCCATCTCAACCGAATCGCTCCGGCTCAGTCCTGATAAATCGGCAAATAGTGGTGCCGAACCGAGAGGCTCAACAGCGCGAGCGCCGTGCAATACACCTTCCCCTCTGCGCTCTCCGATCCTTGCCCGCCATCCCATGAGCCGTCGGGCAGCTGGTGGACCGTCAGCAAGCCCTCCACCCGCTCGCGCGCCTCGCGGGCGACGTCTCCGCCCCGTTTGTGCATGCCTTGGGAGTAGTAGTAGGTGCCGTAGAAGAAATTCTGCGTCTCCCACACCGGCGAGTTGGCCCGAAGCCACTCGGCCGCCCCCAGCACCTCCGGTGCTTCTGGCAAGCCGCACACCTGCATCGCCAGCAGACCCGCCGCCGCCATGGCGTAGACCGGCGATTGACCGGGCACGTAGCCGAAAGCGCTCTTGGGGCTCGCCAGCCGCCCCTGCGCATCGCGAGCGGACAGGTAGCTTCGCCGGAGGTAGCCCACGGCGGCGTCGATTGCTTCCTTCGGCACCCCCAACCCGGCGTTCTTCGCGGAGCGCAGGGCCAAAAGCTGCCAGACCGTCACGGACAAGTCCGCGTCCCCGGCGTCTGGCGAATAGCGCCAGCCACCGATGAAGCGCGGGTCGTGCTTTCTCACCCGCTGCGCCGCGAGGATCAGGTTCACCCCCCGCTGCGCCCGGTCCCGCAGCAAGCCGTCCTGAGTCTTGTCCACCCCCATGCCCAGCAGCTCCGTCAAGGCGAGCGTCACGATGCCGTGCCCATACATTCGCGAGCCGTCCTTTTGGCCGTAGTAACCATTGGCGGAGGTCACGTCCGGTCGGAGCAGGAAGGCCACTGCCTTGCGCAGCGCCTCGCCCTCCGTGGTCCTGTCCACCGGCTGATGGCCCACGCTCGCCAAGCCCATCACCGCCAGCGCCGTCATCGCCACGCCGTGGTTCTCGCGCTTGTCCTTCTCCTGAATCATCCCGTCCGGCAACTGCACTCGCACGAGGAACCCCACGCCGCCCTTCACCGCCGCGTCCACGCGATCCGGCCCCAAGTTGAGCGGAGCCTCGGCAGCGGGGCAGAATGACCCATGGCCCATGGCCAATGAGCAAAGAATGGCCAATATCGAATGGCCAATCACCAGGGAACGCCGTCGCCCCTCATACCAATTCGGAAAGAGATTCGGTCGAATGGCAAGGAACCTCGACGCGCTGGCCCCCGCTCTCTTCCTCGGAGGAGGGGTGAGGGCTGGGGTGAGGGGTGACGTGCGTCGGCGTTGGTCGCCGGACCCCTCATCCGGCCTGCGGCCACCTGCTCCCCTCCGCTGCGGAAGGGAGAAGGCGCGCGGCGTGGCCTTCAATTCCAATTCCACCGACTGTCTTTGGGAATTGGTCATTTCCTCGCCTTCTCCGCCAGGGCTTTGAAATACGCATCCACCAGCGCCCGATAGTCGCCGGACACGCCGTTCCGCTGCGCCTCGCGAAGGTCTTGGGCCAGCTTCGGCGGCAGCTTCGCCCAATCGCCGTCCTTCACTTCGCCCAACTCCGGGATGGCGCCCATCGCCGCTGCCGACCCGCCACCGGCCGTTCGGCCGCCGCCGCCAGCCCCCGCCGAACCCGGCGCTCCCACTCCCGCTCCCGGCCGAGGCGGCAGAGCCAATTTGCTTAACAACTCCTGAGCCAACGCTGAGTTCTTCGCCTGCTGGGCCGGGTCATCGCCGCCGGCGGACTGCGCGCCCGCCACCCGCCGTTCGCCCTGCACGAGTCGTTCCACCTCGCGTCGCAAGCCCGATTGCGCCTCCGCTCCCCCCTCCGCCGATTTCGCCAACTCCCCGCGCGCCTTGTCCGCGCGCATCGCCTGCTCCCGCCCCACGGAGCGCGCGAGGCTCGCCGCTTGTTCCACCCCCTGGCGGAACTGCCGTGCCGCCCCGGCCTCGGCCGTCCCGCCCGACGACGACTTCGCACCCGCGCCCTGCTGGCCCTTCTCACCTTTCACACCCTGCTCGCCCGAGCCGTTGGGGGCGGGCGGCTCCGCACCCGCAGCAGCCTGGCCCGACTTTTCTGGGCCCGCTTTCGCCGCCGACTCCTGGCCGCTGGGCTGCGAGACTCGCGCCGCCGCTTTTTGTGCCGCTTGCAAATGCTCCTGCGCCTTCGCCAACCGCTCGCTTGCGGGCTTCGGCACTTGCGGACGCAACTCTCCTAAATCCCGCTCGGCCCGCGCCGCCTCCTGGCTCGCCGCTGCCCGTTGCCGTTCCGCCTCGGTTTTTGCAGTGGGGCCCGACGGCGCGTTCGTGCCGGCTTCGGCCTGACGCCGCTGCTCTTTTGCCAACTCCTCCAACCGCCGCGCCACGGCTTCCCCCTGCTCTGCCGCCGTCAATTCCCGCGCCTGCGCCGCCAACTGCGCGGTCTGATCCGCCAGTCGCAACGCCGCCTTCTGCGCCGCTTGCGCCGCTGCCGACACGGCGTCCGGAGCCGCTTGGCCGAGTCGCTCCTGTTCCGCCCGCGCTTTCGCCAACGACTCGTCGCGCACAGCCGCCACAGCTTGTTTCAACAACGCCAAATCCACCGCCGCCCGATTTGTCCCCGCCTGTGCCGACGCCGCGTCCAGTTGCTGCGCCGCGCGGTCCAACCGGGTCGCCACGCCGGCCAACGTGCTCTCCGCGCCCGCCAACATTTTCTGCCGTTGCCCGACCTCGCCCGCGCCCAGCTTGGCCATCGCCTCGGGGGAAAATTCCGACCGCAACTCCGACGCCACGCGGCTCGCGGACTCCAGTGATTCCTGCGCCGCCCGCTGCGCCGCAATCGTCGCGGAGCGGCTCGGATCCGACTTTGCCGACCCCACCGTCAAGCTCGCCGACCCCGACTCCACCCGCGTCCCGCGCAAGTCCACCGCCACCAGCTTGATGACCACGCGGTCGCCGGTGGACAGCCCTAGGAGCAGCAAATCCCAGCGATGCGTGACGGGAGAATTCGTCTTGTTCGCCAACGCCAGCGGCACTTCGAGCCACGGACCCGTGTTGACTTGGAACTGCTGTGCCACGGACGCCAACCCCACGTTGTCGCCTGCCGTGCCGCGCACCGGGATGACTTCGTCCGACGAAACCACGAGGTCAGTGCGCGGCGACTCCAAGGTGATTCGCGGGGCGAGGTCCGGCTCCGCGCGGATTTCAAAAATGGGGCTAAACTTGTTCCCCAGCCCCGTCTCCGCCGCGACCAGCCGCACTTGATAAGTCGCCGCGCCGCGCACCGGGATGCGCGCGTGAACGACGTTCGGCTCCGGCGCAGTCAGCGCGACCGAGTTCGTCCTCCCGTCCGCGACGATGACCAACTCGCCCGCGCGCACCGCTTGGTTCACGCGCATCCGCACATCCGCCACGCTGCCTTCGAGGGCGGACAAGTTGCCGTGCTCCTCCGTGACCTGTCGCTCCGCCAACTGCGCGTAAGCCGGGGCTTCGTAAGTCTTCACAAACCCGACGACCGCCGGACGCGCCCGAGTTGCTATCGTCACCGGCTTGGTCAGCGCATCACCCGCCCGCACGCGGAACGCGAAAGCCCCCAACCCCACCGGCACCGTCGCGGTGAGTTGCCCGCCGCTGCCCGGAGCCATCACCACCCGCTCGGCCTTGCCATCGGTTGAGAGCACCTCGAGTTCAGCGCTGCCCGCGTGCGCGCCGCCGAGTTCCACCACGACCATCTGATGGTCCCCCTGCGCCAGCCAACGCGTGTCCGCCGCCGGTGCCAACACGCGAATTTTGGTCCGCGCCACCCGCTCGATGTCCGCCATCGGCACGAGCGCCCGCGCGAACTGACGGGGAAACTCCAGCGCTGGCAGCACGAACATCCCAGCCACGACGCAACCGCAAACCAGCGCCGCCCGCGTCCACTTCACCACCAGCGAGCTTGGCAGCACGACCTCCATCCGCAAGCCCCGCACCCGGCGCGCGACGCCCTCCTGCACCAGTTCGCGGAAGGCAAACGAGTCGTGCTTCCCCTCCGCGCTCTTCTCCGCCAACTCCACCGCCGCGACCAGATGGCTGCGCAAGCCCGGCCAAGCCTTCTCCATCAGCCCCGCGAACTCCCGCGTGGACGGCGTCTTCGCCAGCGTCCGCCCGGCCACGAACCAAAACACCAGCGCCGTCGCCATATAACCACCGAGACTCAGGAGCCAGCGCGTCGCCTCCGTCAGCACAAGGAACCGATCGAGCCAAGCGACCCCCGTGAACACCACCAGCAACGTGACCACCGCCGCGCACAATCCTCGAACCCGGACCATGCTCAACCACCGCTGCGCAAAAGCGCGCAATCGCTCGGCTATCAGCGGGTCGAGAGAGGGAGGCATGACGCGGCTAAAGTAGCACCGAGGACGCGCGAAGGAATACAGAAATGGCGGTAGGGCACTGCAGTCCAAACGCTGGCGCGCCACACCCACAACCTCGGACCTCGCGAAGCGTCTGAACTGCGGCGGCTTCAGCGCCGCTTTCGAGCGCCCAACCACCGCTACCGCGCCGCCTCAGTTTTTGACCCACAACCGACGCCTCAGCAGCAAAGTTCGGCAAAAACCGAGTTCCCTTGAATAGCTCCCTCCTCCTCCCGTCGGCCTGTGGAGATTCAGCTATGACAACACACACCGCTCTCTGCTCGTTCGCCCTCGCCGCGACGTTGGCCCTGGCCTCCGCCGCGCCAAAGACCGCCACCACGAAACCCGCGCCGGTGGACAAGGCCGTCAGCCTTGAACTCTTCACCCAACCCGCCGACTCCGCCTCCAAGACGCTCGCGCTCAAGGGCGCGGATGCCCGCGTGCAGTTGCTCGTCCACGCCCGGCACGCGTCCGGCACGGAGAGCGATTACACCGGCAAGGTCACTTACACCATCAAGCCGCTGAAGGTTCTGGAAGTGGACAAGACCGGTTACCTCACGCCCATCGGCGATGGCACCGCGACCATCACGGCGAAATCGCCCGAGGGCCTCACCGCGACGGCGAGCGTGTCGGTCGAGAACTTCAAGATTGTCCCCACCATCAACTTCGCGAACTCCATCGTCCCCATCTTCACCAAGGCCGGCTGCAACGGCGGCGGCTGCCACGGCAAGAGCGGCGGACAAAACGGCTTCCGCCTCTCGCTGCTCGGCTTCGAGCCGCAGGAGGACTACGAGTATCTCGTGAAGGAAGCGCGCGGACGCCGGCTCTCCACCGCCGCACCGGACACCAGCCTACTTCTGCTCAAGGGCGCAGGCGTCGTCCCCCACGGCGGCGGCACGCGGCTCGACGTTGGTTCCTACGATTACAATCTCCTCAAGCGCTGGATTGCACAGGGCATGAACTACGGCAACCCGACCGACCCCGTCGTCACGCGCATCGAAGTCTTCCCGAAGGAGCGCACGATGCTGCCGCAGGCCGAGCAGCAGCTCA
The DNA here is from genome assembly GCA_943330855.2 of Klebsiella pneumoniae. GTDB lineage: Bacteria > Verrucomicrobiota > Verrucomicrobiia > Limisphaerales > SXTU01 > SXTU01. Next base: position 8,143 of record CALQJI020000105.1, on the reverse strand, counting down.
CGGTCATCGCGCGCTACTCCGACGGCCACATCGAAGACGTGACGCGTGGCGCGCTCTTCGAGGCGAACGACAAGGACATGGCCACCGCCGAACCGTCCGGCCTCGTGAAGTTCGCCAGCCAACCCGGCGATGTGGGCATCATGATTCGTTACCAGTCCAAGGTCGCCGTGTTCCGCGCCACCGTGCCGCTCGGCGCGCCCGTGCAGCACCTGCCCATCGCAAAAAACTTCGTGGATGAATCCGTCTTCAAGAAGCTCAAGCGCATCGGCCTCCCGCCCAGCGAAATCGCCGACGACGCGACCTTCATCCGCCGCCTGACACTCGACCTCGCGGGCCGCCTGCCCAAAGCCGACGAGACCAGCGCCTTCCTCGCCGACAAGTCCGCCACCAAGCGCGATGTGCTGATTGACCGTCTGCTGGCCAGCGGCGACTACGCGGATTACTTCGCGAACTTCTGGGGCGCGCTCCTCCGCAACCAGCGCTCCTCCATCAACGGCCGCACCGAGCCGTATATGCGCGGCACGTTCGCCTTCCACTCGTGGATTCGCGACAGCCTCGCGAGCAACAAACCCTACGACCAGTTCGCGCGCGAAGTCCTCGCCGCGTCCGGCGACATCGCCGAAAACCCCCCGGTCGCTTGGTATCGCCAAGTGAAGACCGCGCAGAACCAACTCGAAGACGCCGCGCAGCTCTTCCTCGGTTTGCGCCTCCAATGCGCCCAGTGCCACCACCATCCGTATGAGAAGTGGAGCCAAGCGGACTACTACAGCTTCGGCGCGTTCTTCAGCCAGGTCAGCCGCAAGCCCGGCTCGCAGCCCGGCGAGGAACTTGTCTTCGCCAAGCGCGGCGCACCCACGATGGCGAACAAGAAGAACAACGTCGCCCTCAAGCCCGCTGGCCTCGGCGAGAAGCCCCTCGACATCCCCGCCGACGAAGACGCCCGCCACGCGCTGGCCGACTGGCTGGGCAAGAAGGACAACACCTTCTTCGCGCACTCGCTGGTGAACCGCTACTGGAAGCACTTCTTCAACCGCGGCCTCGTCGAGCCGGAAGACGACATGCGCGAGACCAACCCGCCTGTGAACCCCGAGTTGCTCGACGCGCTGGCCAAGTCCTTCATCGAGTCCGGCTTCGACCTCAAGAAGCTCGTCCGCACCATCGTCACCAGCTCCACCTACCAACTGAGCGCGATTCCCAACAGCCACAACGCCGGCGACAAGCAGAACTTCTCCCGCTACTACCCGAAGCGCCTCAGCGCCGAAGTCCTCTTCGACGCCATCAACACCGTCACCAAGTCCGAGGCAAGCTGGGCCAACCTCCCCGCTGGCACCCGCGCCGTGCAACTCCCGGACAACAGCTACAACAGCAGCAGCTACTTCCTCCAAGTCTTCGGGCGTCCCGACTCCGCCAGCGCCTGCGCCTGCGAACGCTCCCAGGACGCCAGCCTCGCGCAGAGCCTGCACCTGCTAAACTCGAAGGACATCCAAGCCAAGCTCACCGCTGAAAAAGGCCGCGCCGCCACACTCGCCGCCGATGACAAACGCAACGACGAAGCCAAGGTCAACGAACTGTATCTGTGGGCCTTCAGCCGCCAGGCCGAGTCCAGCGAAGCCAACACCGCGAAGGAGCACATCGAGAAGAAGGTAACGAAGGCCGCCGACGCCGACTTGAAGAAGAAGGCCAAGCGCGAAGCCTACGAGGACATCGTCTGGGCCCTGGTGAGCAGCAAAGAGTTTCTCTTCAACCACTAATTCTCCAAGCCCATGAACCTCCGCCCTGAACACATCGGCTGCCCTGAGTTCCGCCGCCTGCTGCGCGCTGACCGCCGCGGATTCCTACGTTCAGGCTTCCTCGGCTTCGCGGGACTTTCTCTCTCGAATCTCCTCCGCATGGAGGCGCAGGCCAAGGCCGCCGGCAGCAGCCCTTCGCGCGATAAATCCGTCATCATCCTCTGGATGCGCGGCGGCCCCAGCCAGCACGAGACATGGGACCCGAAGCCCGATGCCCCGCAGGACTATCGCGGCGCGTTCGGGGCGATGCGCACCAGCGTGCCCGGAGTCCAGATTTGCGACCTCCTGCCGATGTCGGCGAAAATCCAGCACAAGTATTCCGTCATCCGCAGCCTGCACCACACGGACGCGGGCCATTCCGCCGGGGACCAAATCATGTTCACCGGCCATCCGCCCGGACAGAACGTCGAGCAGAACGCCTACCCGAGCTGCGGCTCCATTGTCGCGAAGGAACTCGGCCACCTCAATCCCAAGCTCCCGCCCTACGTCATCATCCCGCGCAACCTCCCCGGCAGCGGCCCCGCCTATCTCGGCTCCCGCTACGGCGCCTTTGAGACGCAAGCCGACCCAGCCAAGGACGGCCCGTTCTCCCTGCCGAACTTCTCGCCGGTGGACGGCCTTTCCTTCGACCGCCTCGATGAGCGCCGCAAGCTCCTCGGCAGCTTCGACCAAATCCGCCGCGACGTGGACGCCTCCGGCACGATGGGCGCGATGGACAGCTTCCAGCAAAAAGCGTGGGACATCGTCGGCGGCCCCGACGCGCGCAAAGCCTTCGACCTCGACGCCGAGCCGCTGAAAATTCGCGAGCGCTACGGCTTCATGCCCGAATACATCGCGCCCACGCCCGATCGCTGCGGCGTGCCTGCGTGGAGCCAGCGGATGCTCCTCGCCCGCCGCCTCGTGGAGTCCGGCGTGCGCCTCGTCACCGTGGACCTCCGCTGGTGGGACACACACGTAAAAGGCTACGAGACCATGCGCGATGGCTTCCTCCCGCGCTGGGACCGCGCCTACACCGCACTCATCGAAGACCTCGACCAACGCGGCATGCTCGACAGCACGATGGTCATCGCTTGGGGCGAGTTCGGTCGCACCCCGCGCGTGAACGCCACCGGCGGACGCGACCACTACCCGAACGTCTTCAGCGCCGCCCTCGCCGGTGGCGGCATCCAAGGCGGACGCGTGGTCGGCGCATCGGACAAGCAAGGTGCCTTCCCCGCCGAGAACCCCAAGACCGCGCAAGACGTGCTCGCCACGATGTATCGCCACCTCGGCATCGACGCGACGAAGAACTACGACGACCTCCAAGGCCGCCCGCACCCCATCCTCCCGCGCGGCACACCGGTGGATGAATTGTTCGCCTGACGAGCCGACCGGCGCGTCCCCATCGTTCCCCACAGGGTGAAGATTCCGTGGGCCCTACCCGCTCACGGCATTGCGTCTCCCGCACGCGAGATGCGGTTGTGCAGCCACGCCTCCGCGCCTTCCACATCACCAAACTGCCCTTCCAGTTGCGCTTCAAACGCATCATGCAGGATGGCTTTGAACTCCTTGCCCGGCGTCATCCCTGCCGCAATCAAATGCCGGCCTTGTAGAATCGGCTTCGGCGCGCTGTCCTGCACGCGCAACTCCTCCGCCTTCGCCAGCAACAGCTTCGCACCCTCAGGCACGCACGCTGGCTTGGGCGGGCGGCCACTGTGGTCCGCCGTTACGATGACGCACAGACCGGAAATGGTTTCGGGTTCGAGGCGCTTCGCCAGTCGCCGCACGCCTCGGTCAGTCACCGGCTGCATGTGCGCAAGGTGATTCGCCACCAGCGGCGGCACGCGGTCGCGGATGGCGTGCGGCACGTGGATGCGTTCGAGGAATTTCAAGGCCGGCTCCACGCCGCCCTGCTCGTGGCCAGGTGAAACGATTCTCATCCGCCCGTCGCGCAACGCCTCATGCGTCACCGCCGGCTTGCCAAAGTCATGCGTCAGCGCGGCAAGCATCCACGCGATGCGCGACGCTTCGTCTGCCACCTGCCACTGCGGGAGCTTCACCAGCGCGTCGCAGCAGTGCGCCGTGTGCGTGAAAACATCGCCCTCCGGATGCCACTCGGGGTCCTGCGGAGTGCCGCGCAGCGCCTCGAGTTCCGGGAAGTGCTCCAGCCATTCCGTGTCCGCGAGGAAACGCAGCCCCACCGACGGCACGACGCTTTTCGCAGCCCACTTGAACCACTCATCGCCCACGCGCTCCACCGCGAGTTCGCCGAAACTCGCCTTGATGCTGCGACACAGCGCGATGGTCTCGGGCGCAGCGCGCAGGTTGAAACGCGACGCGAACTGCATTGCACGCAGCACGCGCAACGGGTCTTCCGCGAACGCGTCGCTCGTGTGCCGGAGCACGCGGTCGCGCAAATCTGTCTGCCCGCCGAAGAAGTCCAGCACCTCGCCGTGGCGCGGGTCGAACATGAGCGCGTTGAGGGTGAAGTCCCGGCGGCTCGCGGCCTCCTGCGGCGTGATGTCCGTGTCGAACTCGACCTCAAATCCCTTGTGCCCGACCGCCACCTTCCGGTCTCGGCGCGGGATGGCGAAATCATACGCCAGCCCGCTACCCGTCGAGAGCTTCGCCACGCCGAACGACTGACCCACGAAGTCCACGCGACCCCAACGCCGTAACGCCCGCGCCAGCCGCTCGTAGCTCACGCCAAAAACTTCGAGGTCGAAATCCTTCACCGGCAGGCCGAGCAGCGTATCCCGCACGCAGCCGCCGACGAGGTAAGCCCGCGCCAACTCAGGGGTGCCGGCGAGGATTTTCTGAAGTTCAGCAGGCGGTGTGACCAGCATGATGCGGAAGGTGACAGCAGGTAACGTGGCTCACAAGACTCGTCGGGGCGGTGGAGCGCGGACGCCCACGTCCGCAGCCCTTGCCCGACACACGAAACAAGCCGCGGACGTGGGCGTCCGCGCTCCATTGGAATTCCACCGGCTACCGCTTCTTTGGCAGGTTCACCTTCGTCTTCTGCTCCGCGAGCGTGAGCAACTGGCCGGGCGTCACAATGCGCGACCAGTTGAGGAAATCCGGCGCGGCTTTGTCATCGCGCGGCGGTTGCGACAATGTGAGCGAAATGAGCTTCGGCTCGAAGAGCGCCGCGAAGGTGGCGACCTCGGTCATCTCCGGGCTGGCGTGGAAGTGCAGCGGCAGCTCACCCATTCCCGGCAACGCCCGCGCGGCTTCCGAGGCGCGATGCACATCCCAAACTTGCGAGCTGGCGACGGTCTCGCCGAGCAGCATGAAGCGACGGCGCATCTGCGTCTGATAACGCTTGTCGCCGCCGAGCGCAGTCATGCCGACGCCACGCGGAGCGAACGTGATGTAGGCCGCCTGATGGTCGCGGATATAGCGCATCCAACCGGCGAACTGCTTCTGCTGTTCCGGCGCGACCGGCGACTTCGGGTCAATGCCCGCGCGGGCCAGCTCCTCGCCGAACGCGCTGGCGAACCCCGCCTTCGCGAGCTGCAACTGCTGCTGCCAGTTCGCGTCGTCCACGGTCTCGATGTGCAGGGCCTTCGGCGCGGCAACGGTCGGCTGCGCGAGGTAGAAGCGCAGGCGGATGCCGCTGTCGCTGTCGAACTCGTGGACCGAGAGCCGCACGCCGTCGGTCACGGTGGAGCCCAGTTGGCGGACGTTCGTCGGCGCGCTCGCGGTGGGAAAGCCGCCGAAGGTTTTCACCTGCAACTCAGCCAGCGCCTTCTTCGGGTCGAAGCCCGCCGAGTCCACGGCGAGCCGGGTGAAGGTCTCGTAGCACTTGCTGGTGATCTCGTCGGCGGGGAGTTTCTCGAAGACTTTCAACTGCTGGCCGGTGAAGAGCTTCTCGGCGTAGTTCGGCACGGGCGTTTCGTCCTTCTTCAGCCACTTGTTGAACCAGCGCATCACCGGGACTTGCAGCTCCTGCGTGTCCTTGTGCGGCCCTTCGGTGAGGACGAGACCGAGTTGGTCGGGCTTGTTGTGCAGGTCGTAAATGCCGCGCACGCGCTCGTGCAGGCGCACCACGCCGTCGAGCGGGAAGATGGTGTCCTTGTCGGTGTTGACGATGAGCAACGGGCGCGGGGCCATGAGCGCGGCGACTTGCGCGTAATCCCAGCGGTAGGTGTTCACCAGGAACATGCAGTCGCAGTGGCCCTCGACGCAGCCGTCCACGACATGACTCTGCAAGTCCACAATGCCAGCGGTGGGACAGGCGACCTTGATGCGCTCGTCGAGCGCGGCAATCCACCACGAGTAAGCGCCGCCGCCGCTGCGGCCCGTCACGCCGAGGCGCTCGCCGTCCACGTCCTTGCGCGACTGGAGATAGTCGAGCGCGCGGATGCAGTTCCACGCCTCAGCAGCGGCGGCGGAGTAACCGCGCGAGTTCCACCACCACATATCCTTGCCGTGGGTGCCGTGGTGGATGCCCTCGATTTCGCCGAGCTGGACAGTGTCCACGACCATGCAGACGTAGCCGTTGCGGGCGAACCACGCGCCCCAATGCTGGTAGCCGACCTTGTTGCCGTAGCTCACGCCGTTGGTCTTCACGACCGCGTGGCCGCAGACGTAGAGGATGGCGGGCGCGGGCGCGGAAAGTTTCTTCGGCACATAGACATTGGCCGTGACGTAGAGGCCGGGGCGGGACTGGTAATGCAGCTTCTCCACCGTGAAGTCCGGGTGGTCGAGCGTGCCGGTGACGGTCGCCTTCAAGTCTGTCTTGGGCGGCAGCGGATCCAGCCCGAGCATCTCGAAGAGCTGCTGCCGCGCGGTGACTTTGGTTTTGTTCCAGTCCTCCAGCGTGCGGACCTCCGCGAGCGAGCGCTCGCCCAGCGTGCGGGTCTCAGCGCGGAAATACTCGGTGAACATGCGGTCGCCGGGCGTGGCGTTGGTGGGGAGCTTGCCGTAGAGATTGCGGTAGGCGGCGGCAGACGCGGCGTGCGTGAGCAGGATAAACGCAGCGGCGAGGAGGGCGACGACTCTGGTGTTCATGGCGCGTTTGGACGCAACTCAAGCGCCAGGCAATCAGGCCGTGTAACGGAGCGCAGGGTGGGGCGAGCTTCCGCGCGGGACGGCTGCCCGCGCTACAAACCGCACCGCCCGCCGATGATCGGAGTGATGCAGGAGAGCAGTTTGGAGGAAAGCAGCCAGCCGCTGGGCGCGGACTTGAAACAGTTGCGCTACGGCCACCATCACGGACGCGTGCCTCGGATGGAAAGACACGGAGGCGCTGCTGCGAAAGGGTTACGAGGCGCTGGGCAGGTGAGCAGGCGGGAAAATGGGAAAGCGCGCCAGTCAGGGAGCCTGAGCGGCTAGCTATTTAGCTACCCGTTGAGCACGTCTGGATGCGCGACTGAGTATCCAGAGGATTAGGGCCAACGGAAATCCGATCAGCAGCCAGCCGCCGAAACCGACGGAAGTAGCGGAGGCCCCTGGAGCGGAACGCGTATCCTGCACGCCGCCCCCGTTGGGAAGGTCTGTGCTGGCAGCCGCCGAAGTGCCACTGGTAGCGCTACCAGACGCAGCAAAGGGCGAAGCGCGGTTCTGCTTGGAGTCGGATGCTCTGCTGCTGGGCGGGGTGGATTGGGATGCGACGGATGTCAACTCCGAGTCTGTTGGTGGTGGCAATCCGCCACCCACAAATAGCCCGTTCGTGATGATGAATGAGACGTTGCCACTTGTGACCATGATCTCCGTATTCCCGACAGATGCCTTTCGGAACGCATAAAGCTCATAGCGCTTGTTCGGCTCCAACATGAATTGCACATCAAGCCGGACACCGTCGTGAGCTGCTGCTCCAGGCATAATGCTCCTCACGCTCCCCGAGCTGCGCCCTAGAACGACGGCGGCTCGGTTGCACAAGTAGCGCGACTTCACCAACTCCCTCCCGTGAAGGAGGACGAGTTCCAAGGATGTCATTCCCCCGCGCGCGTATTCGTAAGGCGCCCAGCCGCGTAGCGCGGAGAGATTCGCCAGCGAAACCAAAGCGTGAACCGCTTCGTTGGTGCCATAGGTGTCCTTCGAGGTCTCGATACCTAGTTGGAACCCGTTGACTTCGCCCCCCCAGACCGGATTGGTTCTATTCTGAGCCTGAAACAAGCCCGGCATCGCGTAATTGTCAACGAGCGCATCCATGTGCGGCCAGACTTGTGCCGAGCCATTGCTTGCCAGCCAGGCGACTGTAACAACGACGATGAGAAAAAATGGCTCCTTCGGGGATCTTAGTGGCTAACATGGAGACTCCACCCACCCACCTGGAAGCGGCTCTGGTCTTTCAAGTGCGGTCTTCAAGCCCGCCAACAGCACGCCACAACGCCTCAAAATGCACGGTAAGGGCTCGAACGGAGAGG
>CALQJI020000104.1 GCA_943330855.2 Klebsiella pneumoniae | reverse complement strand
CGTAGCGGCCGTGAATGCGGGCCAGGGCCTCGCGTTTGGCGGAGCGACTCATGTTCGGGGCTTGGGTAACCACGAATGTGAGTCAACGTATCGTCGGACTCCTCGTCCAACTCCCCGCCCCGGTAACATTTAATATGAGTCAACTCGGCGAGTGAAGGTTTTCATGTTTTCTGAAGTTTTTTGTCGCTGCCCGAGCGTGCCGGGAGCATACTTACGAGGCATTCGCTTTGCCTCCTGCGTTGCCGTCCGATTTCGTGGGGAAAATGAAACCGAAATCCGCGCTCCTAGCAAGCAGGGATTCTCGTCCTGGGAAGCTCACCGCCCGGCCAGCGGCACCGGCTCACTCCAGTGGCTCCAGCGTCCAGTATTGTCTTTGTAGCGGGCGCGGACGCGGTGGAGGCCGGTGGCGGCGAGGGCTTCCTTCGGCAACTTCATCTGCGGTTCGCTGCGGAGTTGTTCACCGCTGTCCCAGTGCGGCTGGATTTCGTAATGCCACGGCTGGTCCGCCACCCAACCGGGTTGGCCGGGCGCGGTGCTGCGGCCCACGCGCCACTGCACGGCGGCGAAGTGGTTCGCCGCGACGGGCGTGGCGAAGGGCGTGATCTGGAAGACCAGCGCGCCTTTCTTCTCCGTGCCCAATTGCCGGATGACCGGGCGCTCGGGGATGTGCGGGTCGCGGGCTTCCCATGCGAGGTGGCCGTAGCCGTAGCCGGCGATGATGCCGTCGTTGGGGGCGAAGGCTTTGTTCGTCCGCGAGTCGGTGCAGAAGTCCACGATGAGTTTGCCGAAGCCGTTGAAGTCCGGCGTCGCCAGGGTGCGCCGGAACTCGCCGCCGCTCATGCCCTGACTGGCGGGGTTGCGGTAGAACGCGCCTTTGTCGGCGGTGCGCGGGTGGTGATTCCACATTGCCATGTCCAGCTCGGCCCAACTCCGCTCCTGGCCAGCGGGGCGGATCGCGCGGGCGAGTTCCTCCACGAGTTGGCCGACTTGGCCGCCGGTCGGCGAGGCGTCGGCGCAGAAGAGGTCGAGGATTTCGCGGGCGCGGTTTTGATACTCGCGTCGGAGCGCCGGCAGCTCCAGGCAACGCGCTTGGTCCACGATGCCGGGCCAGTGCGTCTTGGGGATGAACATCATGTCGAGATCCCACGGCACGGGCGACCAGCCGGAGAGCGGCGAGTGGTATAGGAAGTGGTTCGCGCCGTGGCGGAGGTCCACGTTGGAGACGATGCGGTTGACCGCGTGAAAGCTGAAGTAGTCGGGGAGGTTTAAGTTGTCGCGCCACCAGGTCTCGGAGCGCGTGGTGCGGGAGCCGTCCATGAACTTGTTGAAGTCGGAGCCGTCCTTCGGCAGGCCGTTGCCCAGATGTTTCTTGCCGGTCTCCGGGCTGAAGGTGTTGCCGTCGGCGAGGCCGCGCTCTTTCAACCACGGGCCGTCGGGGTCTTGCACGACCATGTAGAGGCCCCAGAGGTCGCCCTCGTATTGGCTCTTCGCGCTGGCTTCGTCCGCACGCGAGATGACGCGCCAGTGAATCCAGTGAGTCGCCGGGCTGGGCACGCCGGCGAGGTGCTGCGCGCGGAAGGAGACGGCTTCGTCCATGCCCGCCATGCCGCGATTGACCTGCACCCACGGGCTGGCGCAGCCGCTCAAGTTCAAGTGGTCCCACGGGCGGACGTAGGGCTGGCCCCAGTGGTTCTTCGGCGTGAACTCGTGCGTGCGCGGGAAGTGAATGCCCCACTTGGTCTTACCGCTGACGTAGGTGCTGGCCTGGCCGCGATTCTGAAACAGCACGTGGTCGAAGACCTGGCCGTCGCTGACGAAGGTGCCGAAGAGGCGCCGCTTGTTGTAGCCGCCGTCCCATTGGCTGCGCTCGACATCGTCGTGGCGCGCGAGGAGGTGATAGACGGGGAGCGTGGTGAGGAAGGCGGGGGAGAACTGGATCGGCGGAGTCTTGCCGGGTTGCGCCGCGCCAGTCCACGCGGGCACGCCGTCGTAGCAGAACCAAGCGAAGTTCGGGGACTCGTCGTCAGGGTAGGGGAGGCGGACGTTGAGGCCGGAGCGCTCGGTGAGCATGACGCGGTAGCGGAGCAGGCGGCGGTGCTTCTGAAATTCTCCCGGCACGACGGCGATGAAAACCCCGTCCTGCGCCTGCGCGTCGCCGTCCTTGCCGTCGTCGTGCAACGCGAACTCGCGCCAGCCCTCTTCGTAGCCGGGGTCGCTTTTGCGCACGTAGCTGCCCGGCTCGACGACTTGCAGCAGTAGCTTCGCGCTCGCGTAACCGCGCGGCTCGGCGAGGCGCACGGTCACGGTGACGGCCTCGCCGGAGCGCGGTTTTTGCGGCGCGTGCGAGACGCTTTCGGCGGCGGGCGGCTGCGCTGCGGAGAAGACGGAGTTGGTCTTGCCGGGCGTCGGCGATTTGTTTCCCACGCTGCCGTCCACGCGGAAGCCGGACGCGCGCCAAGAGCTCGCGAGCGTCGCGGGAAGATTCGGGTGCACGCGCTCCAACGAGCTGCCCGCGCCCTGCGTCGCCGTCGGCCACGGGAGGCCGACGCCGTAGCGCACTTCGTCCACGATGCGCCCGGCGGCGTCGCGCAGGGCGATGCGCTCGCCTTCGTTCTTCAGTCTACCCGGCAAGGGGCCGAGCGGCGTGAAGCCGTAGGTTTTCCGAAACGCCTCTGGGTCCGCCGCGATGACCACGAAGCCCCCGGGCGCCAGGGAGTTGGTCGCGCCGAAGCGGAATTTGCCGAGCTGCCAGGCGGGCAAGTGTGCCTCGGTCGTGCCGGCGTTGTGCAGTTCGATGAACTCCAGCGGCTTCTTCTCCGCTGGCTCGAAGTGGATTTCGTTGATGACCACGCGCGGCTGGGCGAAGGCGGAGCAGGCTAGGAGCAGTAGGAAGACGCTGACACCAAGAATGGAGCGCGGACGCCCACGTCCGCAATCGGCCCTGACTGGGAGCGAAAGTGGCTGCGGACGTAGGCGTCCGCGCTCCACAGCGAGCGAGCTGACTGTCACCACGAAGCAACCGGGCCAGTTCACGCGGCCAACTGGGGCAGGGCAGGGGGCGGCTCGTTGATGTGGGCCCAGAACTCGCCGAGCTGCTTCACGGCGTCGAGGTATTGCTGGAAGTCCACGGGCTTCACCACGTAGGCGTTCGCGCCGGCCTGGTAGCTTTGAACGAGGTCGGTTTCCTCGCGCGAGGAGGTGAGCATGACGACGGGGATGGTGCGCAGCGCCGGGTCCCCCTTCATCTGGCGCAGCAGCGCGAGGCCGTCCACGCGCGGCATCTTCAGGTCGAGGAAGGCCACCACGGGCAGCCCGGCGGGGCGGTTCGCGTGCTCGCCCCGGGAGAAGAGATAGTCGAGCGCCTCCGCGCCATCGCGCACCACCACCACGTCCTGCGCGAGGTGCTGCTCGCCCAGCGCGCACAACGCGAGTTCGGCGTCGTTGGGATTGTCCTCGGCCAGCAAGATGCGTTTGTGTCCAGAGCTCATGTCAGTTGGTTTCGCGGTTATCCGACGCGTTCACTTCGGCGGGTTTCAAATCATTTCCGGGCAAAGCTGTTTTCGGCAGGGTGAACCACATCGTCGCGCCCACGTCCGGCTGGCCTTCGGCCCAAGTGCGTCCGCCGTGCCGGGCGATGATGCGCCGGACGTTCGCGAGGCCGATGCCCGTGCCCTCGAAGTCCTCGGGGCGATGCAGCCGCTGAAACACGCCGAAGAGGTGGCTGGCGTATTTCATCTCGAAGCCGACGCCGTTGTCGCGGACGAAGAAGACGGTCTCGTTGGGCTTGTTCGTTTCGCAGCCGACTTCGATGACGGCGGTGGCGCGCGGGCGGGAATACTTCACGGAGTTGGCCAGCAAGTTGGCCCACACCTGCCGCAGCAGCGAGGCATCGCCCGGCACGGCGGGCAGCGCTGCGATGCGCCACTCGATGACGCGGCCCTGCGTGTCCGGCTCCAACTCGCGCAGCGTCGTCCGCACGAGGGCGCCCATGTCCACGGTGTCGCGGCGCAGCTCGGCGCGGCCCATGCGCGAGAACTCCAGCAAGTCGTCAATGAGCCGGCCCATGCGCTTGGCGGACTCGGTGATGAGGGTGAGATAGCGCCGCTCCTTCTCGTCGAGCTTGGTCGCGCTGGTGCGTTGGAGCAGTCCGGCGAAGCCATCGATGTGCCGCAGCGGCGCGCGGAGGTCGTGCGAGACGGAGTAGGAGAAGGCTTCGAGTTCCTTGTTCGCGGCTTCGAGGAGGCCGTTGCGATTGGCGACTTCGGCCAGCAAGCGCGTGCGTTCGTCTTCGGCGCGCTGGCGTTCGGTGACATCGCGGATATGCTGGGCGGCCCCAAGCAGTTCGCCGTGCTCGTCGCGAATGGGGCTGAAGGAGATTTCAAAATGCCGCACTTCATCGCCGGACTTCATCGTGCGCGTGACGGTGAAGACCTCGCCCCGCAGCGCGCGCGCCCAGACGATGAGTTGCTCCTCCTGCTCGTCCGGTAGGTGCGCCAGCGGGTCGGACAAGCGCATACCGACGGCGATGTCCTTGCCGAAGTCGCGGCGGAAGGCGTCGCGGTAAGCCGAGTTGAAGGTCAGGAGGCAGTAGTGCTTGTCCAGCGCGGCAATGCGGTCGTGCGTGCCCTCGATGATGCCGCGCAGCCGGTGATTCGCGAACTCCAGCGCCGAGTGGCTGGTGCGGAGCTGGGATTCGGCGCGCTTGCGTTCCGTGATGTCGGTCGAGATGCCGCACACGCCGTAGGCCGTGCCGTCGGTGTCGCGCAGCGGGAACTTCACACTGATGAACGTGTGCAGGCCGTCGTCCTGCGGCGCGATTTCCTCGATGGTGAGCGCGTCGAGGGACCGCAACGCGCGCTCGTCGTTCGCGCGGAAGGCGGCGGCTACCAAGGGCGGAAAGATGTCGCGGTCGGTCTTGCCCAGCACGTTGTCGCGCTCGACGTGGAAGAGGGTTTCGTAGCGGCGGTTGACGAGGAGGTAGCGGCCTTGCGCGTCCTTGAGGTAGATGACGGCGAAGCTGTTGTCCAAGATGGCCGACAAGCGCTGCTGGCTCTCGCGCAAGAGTTCCTGCGCCGACTTGCGCTCGGCCACCTCTGCCTCGAGCGAACGGTTGCTGAGGCGCAACTGCCGCTCACGCGCACGCGCGGTTTGCGCGAGGTAGGTAGCCATGCCGAGCAAGCCCGCGAGCGTCGCGCCGCCGCCCAGTGCCACGGTGGCGAGGGGCGTGCGCAGCTCTTGCAACGTCTCGACCGTGGGCCACGCGCGCAGCGTCCAGCGCACCTCTTGAATCTGGAGTTCAACCTGCCGCGGCCGACCGAAATCATTCGGCTCGGCTGCGCTGCGGAAGATTTCCCGGTCGCCTTCGGTGAGCTTGAACCAATGCCCGCGCTTCACCGGCCCCAGCGCCGACTCCACGAGGTGCTTCACACTGAACAGGCCGACCACGAGGCCGGAGAAGTTCGTCCCGCGCGTCATGGGAGCGGTCATGAAGAAGACGCGGTCGCCGCCGGACTCCAGCGTCGGCGAGACGAAGACATCCTGCCGGTCGCGGGCGGAACGCAGGAGGGTGTCGCGCTGGAAGCTCGGCTCGGCGGTGGTGGTGAGGAAGCCGAGGCTTGCCGCGCGGGAGCATCATGCGCGGCGTCAGTTTGTCATCCGTCCAGCCAATGGCCTTCAAGTCCACGTAGTGGCCGAGATACAATTGCGCTTCCGCGTCCCAGTCCGTCGGCCGTCGCACGGTTTGAACCTCCCAACGGCGGGCGACGCGCGTGAGCGTGAGGATGCGCGCCTGCGCCTCCGCGTGGATGAGCTGCTGCATCTCGCGCACCTGCTGCGACGCGATGCGGTCAATCTGCCGTTCCTCCTGCACGCGCAACGCCTGCCACAGCAGCAGCGTGATGGTCAGCGCGCTGGTGCCCACCGCCAGCGGGAGCCAGCGCACCAGCCCCAACCCCTCGCGCCGACCCCACTCGTGCACGAGCGCGATGAGCCCTGCCGCAAGCACGGTGAAGCCCAGCGCGGAACGCAGCGCCATCGGCTCGGAGCCTTCCCAGCGATAGGTCGTCGGCACGTCGAGCGCGTGGCCCGAGACCGAAAACAACGCCAGCCCGAGCAACACGCACGCGAGCATCCCCACGCCCATCGGACGACGTGGCTTCTTGGGCTGGCCGTTCAAAAGCGTGAGCGCGTTGCCGACGAGGAGAAAACCAATCGCGCCGTTCACCGACATCCGGCCCGGCGGCGCAAGTTCATCGCCGACCACATCGGTGGCGAGCATCTCGTCAATGCCGAGGTTGGTGTTGAGGAGATACTCCGCGAGCGTGAGCCCGCCAATCAGGGTGACGAGCGCCGCGAGCACGGCTGCGACGAACCATTCCCAACGGCGGATATTGGGCGTGACGTTGAGCGTGAGCGCCGCGCCCGCGAGGAGAAAGCCCAGCGCGGAGTTGGCCTTCATGTAGCCCGCTGGCGCGAGGAACGCATTGAGCGCCGACACGTCCAGCCACCAACCCGCCAGCACGAAGCCGCCCATGAGCAGGCAAAACAAGCCGGCCCCAAGCGCAATGCGGCCGGATGTGGAGTGGCGGTTCATCAGATTCGCGGCGAGGCTACGGGAAACCCGTCGGCGCGCAAATCAGGAAAGGCGGGGAGGAGAGCGGTTGCCCCACGCAAAGGACGCGAAGGACGCGAAGGACGCAAAGGGAAGAGACCCCGAAACGAAAAGTCAGCTGGCGAATTGTTCTCGTGTTCCCCTTTGCGCCCTTCGCGGCCTTTGCGTGAGGCAGAAGTCTGTTGCCCCAGTTGTCCCCTCACCGAAGTTTCGGGAAAAACTCCCGCGCCGTCGCACACGTCGCCGCGCTCAACTCCTCTAGCGAACAGCCCGTCACCGCCGCCACCGCCGCCGCGATTTCATTCACGTAGGCGGACTCGCAGCGCTTGCCGCGATACGGCACCGGCGCGAGGAACGGCGCGTCCGTCTCCAGCATGAACTTGCCCAGCGGCGTCGCCGCCAGCGTCTCGCGCACGGTCTGGCCATTCTTGAACGTCACGATGCCCGTGAAGCTCACGAGCGAGTTCATCGCCAGCACCCGCCGCATTTGCTCCGGCGTGCCCACGAAGCAGTGAAACACCCCGCGCACGCGACTGGCGAACGGCTGGAGCATCGCCAACGTCTCCTCGAAGCACTCGCCGCGCGTGTGGATGACGAGGTTCAGTCCCACCTCCGCCGCGACTTCGAGCTGTTGCTGAAAGACCTCCGCCTGCCGCGCCTGCACATGAGCGTCCTCCTCCACAGTCCCGCCGCTCGCGCTCGGCAACCGGAAGTAATCCAATCCAGTCTCGCCGATGGCCACGACCTTGGGATGCTTCGCCAGTTCCCGCAGCTCCGCGCGAAAATCCGTTGGCGCATGGACCGCGTCGTTCGGATGCCAGCCCACCACGGCGAACACGGATTCGAACCGCTCTGCCAGCGCCACCGCCCGGGCGCTGCTCTCCAAGTCCGTCCCGATGCTGACGAGCCGTGTGATGCCCACCGCCGCCGCGCGCTCGACGAGTTGCGGCAGTTCGTCGGCGAAGTCGGGGTAGTCCAGGTGCGCGTGCGTGTCGTAGAATTCGGCCATGAGTGAAGCCAGCCCGGCTGGCGCGGCTTTCCATAAGGGCGGGGGACGACGCGCGCAATCCACATTTCGAGCGCACCCGAATTGACCACCCGCCTCCGGCAACTCACCAGCGCCACTCACTCTTGGCCGCTCAACCCCGGCGTGCCCCCGAAAATCACTCAGCACGGAGGCCGGGCTTGATTTCAACGCCGGGCATTTGGTATGCATCGGGGCGACCAAAAAATTTATGCCACAACCTATTTACCACCCGAGCCTCGAATGCGCCCAGCACGGCGGCAAATCCCTCGCCGAAGTGCTCGACTTTGCCAAAGCCGCCGGAGCCACCGGCATCCAGCCGAGCAACTACCACCTCAACGGCGGCAAGCTCTTCAAGTCCGCGAAGGAAATCCGCGACACCTTCGAGTCACGCGGCATGACGCTCGACGGCATTTCCGCCCACTGCCCGTTCTGGGTCCACACCAGCGCGTGGACCGGCACCAAGTCCGGCAACCCCTTCATCGCGCCCGACCTCGCCAAGAAGACGCCGCAGGAAATCGAGAAGTGGCACGAGAACTATCTGCTCAAGTTGATGGACCTCAGCGCCGAGCTGAACGTGAAGGTCATGCCGATGTTTTGGGGCGTGGCGTTCGGCTGGGAGCTCGCCAGCGGCTACCCTTGGGGCTTCTGGGCCGGTGGCGGCTTCGACCTGCTAGCGGAAGGCAAGGAACGCTTCGTCAAGAAGACCGCCAAGCTCCGCAAGCACGCCAACGAACTCGGCATCAAGCTCTGCCACGAAATCCATCCCGGCACCGCCGCCAGCACCGCCGATGACTTCAACATGCTCGTGGACATCTGTGGTGGCGACGCCTCCCTCGCCGTGAACGCCGACCCGTCCCACTGCTGGGAAGGCGAGACGTGGGAGAGCCGCTTCCTCAAAGTCGGCAGCCGGATTTACGCCGCGCACGTGAAGAACTTTGTCATTCGCGGCGGCTTCCCGCTCCGGGCGATGCAACCCGACTGGAGCAAGCGCGCGATGCAGTTCACCGACCTCGCCAGCGGCGACTTGAATATGAACCGCTACGTCGAACTGCTCATCCACGTGGGCTACCCGCAGCGCTACATGAAGCACACTGGCGCGAAGTCCGCGCCGCTCGTCGTCGAGGCCGAGAGCGCGCACAAGGAACTCGACCACTGCTCCGCCGACGGCGTGCGCTACGTGAAGAACAACCTGTGCTTCCCCGTAGCCGCCGGCTCCTTCGAGGACGGCATGGGCGCGTAGGCTTCGCTCCACTCAATTGACCCCGAAGGGCGCGACGCACGTCGCGCCCTTCGCCTTTCCACCGTAGGTGCCGACGTGAGTAGGCTCCATCCAGCGGAAAGAAGCTGGCCCGTGAATCCCGCGAATCTGCGCGAATGAGGAAGACTTGGTGGGGCGAGCGTCCTCGCGAGCCGGCTCCTCATTCGCGGAGATTCGCTTGATTCGCGGGCCAATCTCAATCAGAGACTCCTCACGTCGTTTCCTACGAGTTCACTTCGGCACGCAGCCGAAGAAGGTCAGATACGGCTGACCCTGCGCCTCACGCTGGAGGAGCAGCGCGAGTTCGAGCGCGTGGTAGTCGCCCCACATCGAGCTTTCACCGTTGGGCACCTTCTGGCCGGGCGCGATGTAGTCCCAGCCGTTCGGGCGGTGATAGACGGAGTGCAGGATGAGTCCCTGATGCTTCGGATTGGTGGAGAGATACGGCGCGGAGAAGAGCGTGTCCGCCACGGTTAAGCCGGCCTGCCGGTAACGCGCGCCGCTCTTCTTGTCGCCCTTCGAGATGAAGTGATTGCCGAGGCGAATCAAGCCTTGCGCGGCGATGGCGGCGGCGGAGCTGTCCACTGGCTCGTAGGCGTTGAACGGGTCGGCGGGCTTGGTCAGGTAGTTCGCTGGCAGCCGATGCAAGTTCGGCGCGCCTGTGTCCCACATCGGGATGCCGTCGGCGCAGGAGTTGGCGAGGTAAAAGTCGGCGGTGGCGGTGGCTGCGTTCGTTAGAACGCGGGTGATCTCACCCGCACGGTCAGAATCAGCCGCGCTCTCACGAGCGCAGCCAGGGAAAAATTCCAACTCCTCCGCAAACCCGCACACCGCCCACGCCAGCCCACGCGTCCACGTGCTGAAGGGCGCGTAGCCTTGCTGCGAGTTCGGACAGCGGAACACACCGCTCGCCACGTTGAACACCGCCTCGTGCGCCGTGCGACCGCTCACGTCGTAAGCGTCGCGGCCCTCACCGAAATAGACGTTGTAGCGCGCCGTGTTCAGCGCGTGCTCCACGAGCCTTTGCAGCAGGGAAATCTTCGCGTCCTGTTCGCCCATCAGCACATGGCCGAGTTGGTGCGCCACGGCCAGCGCGCGACAGGAGCGGATGGTGTCCACGAAGAGCGAGTGTGCGCCGTTGAAGCTGTGGATGAAACCCGTGCCGTCGGCGAGTTCGGTCCACCGCGCCGCCTGCACCGCACCGCTGACCTTGAGCGCGAGTTCGTAAAAGTCCTGCTCGCGGTCGTCCTGAGGAATGCGGCCCTCGCGCATCAGGCGCAGCAGGTTGCCGTAGGTCGAGACGTTGTTGAACCCGTGGTCATGCACGCCGATGTGCGAGACGTGCGACGCCATGTGCCGCCGCGTCCCCTCGCGCCCAAGCTTCAGAAATCGCTCATCGCCGGTCCCATCGAACTGGAGAATCGCCGAGCCGAACTGGAACCCCTGCGTCCACTCGGTCCAGCCGCGTGAGGTGTATTTGCCCTTCACCGTGAAGACCGGCGTGCCGTTCTCGGGCTTCCATGACTTCTCGAGGGCGAGGATCTTCTCTGCCGACAGCTCGAAGAGCTGGGTGATTTTCGGGAGGAGCTTTTGCGGGGTCAGCGAGGAGTTAATCTTGGTTGGCATGGTCTTGGTCAGGTAGTCGCAAGCTTTAGCTTGCGAAGCGCAGGCTGAAGCCTGCGACTACGAATCAAAGTCGGCGCACATGAAACCCACCATCCACATTGATAGTCTCGCCGGTGCTGTAAGGCAGGTAGTCCAGCGCCAAAGCGGTCACGGCGCGGCCCACGTCCTCGGGCGTGCCCCAGCGGCGGAGGGGTGCGAGGCCGTCGGCGAAGAGCTGGTCGTATTTCTCTTTCACCGGCGCGGTCATGTCGCTGGCGATGACGCCGGGGCAGACCTCATAGACGTTGATGCCGTGGGCAGCGAGGCGCGTGGCGTAGAGCCGAGTCATCATGCCCAGCGCGGCCTTCGCCATGCAGTAGTCGCCGCGATTCGTGGAGACCGCGTAGCCGCTGATGGAGGAGATGGTGACGATTTTGGGCCGGTAGCGGGCGGGTTGAGAGTTGGAAGTTGAAAGTTGAGAGTTGGTTTGCTCGATCATCCAGTTCGCTGCGAGCTGGCTGAGGAAGTAGGGGCCTTTGAGGTTGATGGCCATGAGCGCGTCGAACTCGTCCTCTCTCGCTTCGAGCACGTCGCGTCGCCCGATGGACGTGATGCCGGCGTTGTTCACCAGTAGGTCCAGCCGGCCAAACTGCTCGCGCGTAAAGGCGATGAGGCGCTCGCGGTCGGCGGCCTTGCCCACGTCGGCCTGGCAAATCTCGGCGCGGATGGTTTTGCCCGCCGCCAGCGCCGCCGCTACGCAATCCGCCGCCGTCTGCCGCGCGGCTTCCGCGTTGCCGGCGAAGTTCACCACGAGGTCGTGGCCCACCTTCGCCAACTCCAGCGCGATGCCGCGCCCGATGCCGCGCGAAGCACCGGTGATGAGGGCGACGGGGTTGGTTGTCATGTGCGGGGACAGTCTAGCCAGACGAGTCGTGCGTCGGAACGTAAAAGTCGTGAAGTCCGTTCCGTCTGTTCTTCGAGCTGACGGCCGCACGTGTCGCAAAGCTCGTGATTCGCGCTCCTGAGCCGGGGTGCAGGCACCGCGTCAGGGTTTCTTCGTCGTGTTCGCGGCGTCTGGGCTGAGGCTGTTGATCCAGTAAGCCCCGTGGTTGCGCTCGTAGTTGCTATAGCCCTTCTCGCCGAAGGTGACTTTCACGGAGCGCTCGGTTTCCTCGCGGATGGCGCGGAGTGCGGCGGTGCGTTGCTCGGTGGTGAGGGTTTTGTCGCCGCGCAGTTGCTGGGCCTGAGTTTCGGCGGCCTTCTTCATGTCATAGACCTTCACAGCGGCTTCCTTACCCAGCCCCTCGCGGTCCGCGGTGCGGAACATTGCCTGGTAGGAGTGGTCCTGAGCGCGGGTGTATTCGGTGTAACGGGCATCGCCGAGTTGGGTCTTCACTTGCTCGTCGAGCGCCTTTTTGGCGGCCATCTGCTTTTCCTTTTCCTCGCCCTTGAGGTTCATAGCCCCGCCGAAGGCTCCGCCGAACTCGTCGTCGTAAGCCTTGCGCTTTTTGAAGAGGTCGAGGAACTCCTGCTCGGTTGGCTCGAAGCCAGCGAGACCCATGCGCATCGTGTTTGCGGTCATGGAAAAGCGGAGGTTGTAGTCGAGCAGTTCATCGGGTGTGAGCACACGGCCGATTTCGGTCTCCATGTCCTTCATGACTTTGCGCATGTCTTCCTGGTCGGGCGCGCCGTTCTTCATGGCCTTCTGCATTTTGGTCTGCATGTCCTGCATTAGGTCCATGACCTTGGTGCGTTTCTCGGTGGGGAGGAAATCGAACATGGCGTCCAACTGCGAGGCCACGCCGGCGAGTAGGTCGGGCTTCTCCTCGGGCGCGGAACCGAGCAGGTCAGTGAGCAGGGCTCGTTTTTCTAGGTTGAGGGCGCGTTCTTTCTCGGTGCGCTCGGGGTCAGCGATACCGCCTATCATCAAGCCCGGCTTCCAGAATTCGAATTTCTTCTTCGGGCCAGCGAGGGCTTTGCGCTTGGCGTCGTAGAGCTTGCCGACGTCGGCGGTGATGATGTCGCGGATGGTCTCCTCGGGGCAGCCGATGCTGCGGAGGTTGGCGATGTATTTCTTGTAGTCGTCGGACTCGACAGCGTTCCAGTCGAACTTCTGCGCGAGGGTGTTGGTGACCACTTGCGTGACCGCGCGGGCTTTGGCGGACGGGGCAGGGGAGGCGTTGGTCGTGGCCTTGGTATCAAACGATTTTCCCGAGCTCGGAGTGGGAGTCCTCGCGGACGTCTCGGAGGGACTCGGGCGCAGCAAAACCGCGCCGAGGGCGAGGTTAACTATCAGCGATAGGATGAGTAGCGCTTTGGAGTTCATGGCTTCTTCTCGGCAGGTTTGGCAGTTGCGGGCGGCTCGGCGGCTGGTGCCGAGGCCGCGGCAGCGCCTCCGATGAGCTTGCTGGTCGTCTTGGTCTTGAGTTTGGTGGCGACGCTCT
Organism: Klebsiella pneumoniae; assembly: GCA_943330855.2. Classification (GTDB taxonomy): domain Bacteria; phylum Verrucomicrobiota; class Verrucomicrobiia; order Limisphaerales; family SXTU01; genus SXTU01. The sequence goes on along the minus strand of CALQJI020000104.1, from coordinate 5,181 downwards.
GGCCGGTGGGTTGGTTGATGGTGACCGAGAATTGCGCAACCATGTCACTCTCAGAGATGACCCCCAGCTCGGCGTCATACCACAAGCTGCCGGTAATGGATGAACCCTCGCCAAGGGTGATGGTAGCAGGAGCGCCCACCTTGGCTTCCATGAGGCCCACCGTCGTGATCTTAGCCACCTTCTTGTTGTTCCGCTGCTCCCAGCCGGTGAAAGTGTTGGTGGTGTTGACTACGAACTTGGCGACGCCGTAGGGCACCTCCCGGGTGCTCTCCCACGTGTCGCCGATTTTCACAGAATTGGTGGGCAAGTTCTGGTGCAGCACATTCCAACCGCGGATGGCATCCTCGGTCAGCATGGAGCGAACGAGGAATTGAGACTGTATCGGAAGCCCGGTGGTAACCCGGCTCACTAACTGCGGGACCCCGTCCACCTTGGTTACTTTCCCGGAGGCGTCGGTCTGATATTTCACGCGGGAGCCCAGCAGCTTGCGAAACGCGCCGGCCACCGGGTTGCTTCGCTCGGCCTTCGGGTCGCCTTTGGGATCGAAGACGGGCGTGCTCTTTCCGGCGGCCTTGTTCTCGACGCGCACGGTGACCAGTTCGACGTCAACCTCGCTCCCGCCGGCCTCGCGTTCCTTGCCGGCGGTGAAGGCGATTTCCTGCGTGATGAAGTTCTCCGACTTGAAGGGCTGCGGCAGCGCGGGATTAGCCATCTCGGAGTCAGTGTGGGTGTTCACCTGAACCACGAGGCGCTGGTCGGCTGGCCACTTGGCCTTCAATTCGACTGCGGGCTCTTCCTTTGGGGCCGCCTCAGCCGGCGTGACCTCAGCGGGCGCGGCCCCCGCAGCACCGGCTGCTGCGGCATCTTCGTTTTTCTTGCAGCCAGCCAGCGGTGCGAGCGCGGCACACAAGGTCAGCAACAGTAGCGAGCGACGGAACGGGGTGATGATGGTGAACATGGTGTGAACTTGGCTGATTAATTTAGCGGACTCGGTGCCGCAGACACTATCACCCACTGCGACTTTGAAAACACCAAACCTGCATACGCGCGCCATCGGGTTGGATTGCGCCGCGAGCAGCCAGCTTTCGTAGTGGCTCTGCGCCTTCAGCGAAGGGGCTCCGCCTCACGCAGTCACTCGCTTCATCTAGTGCCTAGAAAATTTCCTGTAAGTTCCCTGACCTCCGCCGCTATACCCCTGCAGAAGCTCATGCCGACCGAAGCCATCACCCCCGACCCGACCGAGGCCGCGCTCATCCGCGCCGTGCAGGCGGGGGACGCCGCCGCCTTCGAGCCACTCGTGGACACCCACCTCGATTCCCTCCGCGCCTTTATCGCGCTGAAACTTCCCGTGGCCCACCTCGTGGATGAGCTGGCGCACGAGACGTTTGTCTTCGCCTTTCGTAACCTCGCTGGCTTCACCGCCGGCACCAGCTTCCGCGCGTGGCTCCGCGCCATCGCCGCGAACCTCATGCGCGCCGAGCTGCAGCGCTACGCCCGCGAGCAGCAGAACCAGTTCAACTACGCCCGCGCCCGCGAGCTGGAGCGCAGCCTGATGACCGGCCCCGGCGCGAGTGAATCCGCCGAGGTCGAGCACCTGCGCGATTGCGTCGCCGGCCTGCCGCCGCACCTGAAGGAACTCGTCGAGTTGAAATACGCGCAGGACCAACCCATCGGAGCCATCGCCGTCAAGCTCACGCGCTCGGAGAACGCCGTGTGGCAAGCCCTCTTCCGCCTCCGCGCCCAACTCAAGCAGTGCGTCGAGGGCAAACTCGGGAGGCCGGTGTGATGACCGATTGCCGATTGGCACCGCGTCGCGCCGCCTGCCTCCGATTCCGCATTCCGCATTCCGCATTCCCTGCCTCCCCCCATGCTCGCTGACGACCAACTCATTGCCTACCTCGCCGGCACGCTGCCGAGGGACGAGCGCGCGCGTGTCGAGGCCGAGCTGGCGGGCGACCCCGAGACCTTGCGCCGCGTGCTGGACCAAGAGCGCCTCGATACCGCGCTCAAGCTCCTGCTCAACCCCGCCGCCACCCGCGAGCGCGTGAAAGCCTCCGTCCTCGCCGGCATCCGCACCCCCACGCACGACGTTTCCGCCGAGGAAGTGATGAAGCGCGTGTTACTGGAGACCGGGAAAAACGCCTTGGCCTACCGCCCGTCAAAGGACGAGGAAGGGCCGGGACTGCTGGCCAGTCTGCGAGGTGCGTTGATGGAATGGCTGGGCACCGTCCAAGGACGCGTCGTCTTTCCCACCGCCGCCCTCGCGCTGCTGTTCGTCCTCGTGCAAACGTGGCGCGCGCCGGGGGGCAAGCCAACCGGCAGCTTGGCCCAACGGCCCGCCACTCCCGCCACCAACACCGTCCCGCCGGTGCCTGTCGCGCTGGCCTCGCCCACCTCCCGCGACCCCGGCCTCTGGCCCTTCGCCGCCGACTCGCCGTGGAACACGCCCATCGGCTCCGGCGCGCAGTTCACCGCCGTGCAACCCGGCGGCCTGGACCTCACCACCGGCATCCTGCTTGTCTCTGCGCGCCTCTCGCACCCCAGCTTCCGCGAGACGCCCACGGATGCGCCCGTCGAGTTGCGCGTCGCCGGCCGAGCCGCCCCACTCGCCACGCTGCGCTTGCCGGACGCCGCGCTCGCCGCCACCGCTGGCTCACGTCAGCTCCACCTCATCGCCGTCGACGGCTTCACGCTCTACGAAGTCTTCGGGGCCCAACGCGCCGCCGGGCGCGTGCTCACCGCGAACAACATCAAGCGCCACGACCTGCGCGGCTCCGGTGTCCCGCCCGACTTCGCCAGCGCCAATGGCAGCGGCCTCACGCCCTTCGCCGGCAGCCTCACGCGCGCGGAGTTGAACGGCCCCATTCGCCGCGTCCTCGGCTCCGTCGTGCCCTTGGAGGCCGTTGCCACGCAAGCCGACGGCACCGCGCACGTCTGGCCCGCCGGTTGGTCTCAGGCAAACAACCCCGCCCTCCGCGCCAAGCTCGCCCCGCGTGGCAACGTCCACCTCGGCTCCCTCCTCGCCCTCCCGTCCAGCGTGGACCTCGCGAGCCTCGGCGTCGGCACGCACGGCCCGGCCTTCGAAATTGCCCGCGCCCTGCAAGACTACGGCCTCTACGTGAAGGACGCCTTCGACGGCGAGTGGTTCACCGATTGGCACCAAGCCGGCAGCCCGCACCTCATTATCTGCGGCGACTTCGCCTCCCCCGCCGACCTCCCGCCCAACCTCTGCGCGCAACTCGCCCTCGTCATCCGCCACCTGCAAGTCGTCGTGAACAACGGCCCCGGCAAAATCGGCGGCGGCGGCCAACCCCGCGTGAAAACCCCAGCCCCGCCCTTCGCCCCGCAACCATAAGGAGCGCGGACGTGCACGTCTGCAGGCTGCATAGGCATCCATCGTGGCAAATGAATTTGGGGCAGTGGAATGAAGACCGAGAAAAACTCTGACTCCCCAACTCTTCTGCCCCAAACTTCAATGCCCAATCCGTCTGCGAATCCCCTGCGCTCCTAAGTTCCCGAAAATTTGGCGTAAGTTTCCGTCCCACTTGTGCTATTCCAGTGTGCCACAACACCGCTGCCCAACCGCAGCGGTCAACCAGCTCAAACATTATGAAACTCCCCCTCGCCGCTCTGCTCGCCCTCCTCGCCACTGTCCCCGCTGCGCCCGCCGCCGAGCCTGCCAAGTCCTGGGCCGGCACCTGGAACAACCGGAAATACAACACCAACGGCCAGCTCATCTGCACCGTCGTCGGCGAGCAGAACGGCCAGTGGATTGCGAAGTTCACTGGCACCGCGCTGGGCAAACCCATCAGCTACACCGCCCTCATGACCCCGAAGAAGAACGGGGAGCAAACCGCCCTGACCGGCACGACCAAGGTGGACGGGATTGATTACCAGTGGTCCGCGACCGTGGCCGGCAAGGCGCTCAACGGCAGCTACAAGGCCTCCAACGGCAACAACGGCGAGTTCAAGCTGCAATCGAAGTAGCCCCGACTTCCGTAGCCGCCGAGGTCAGGTGGCGGATTCCCTGAGTTATCGCAGCGTCCGCGCTCCTCACCGCTGCCATCTGCGCCGCCCATGCCCTCGTAGTCGCAGGCTTCAGCCTGCGCTTCTCCCTCTCCCAGCGGGAGGGGGCCGGGGTGAGGGAGAAAAAGTGCGGCGGACGGAAGACAACCGGACTCTCCCGAACCACTCATCAACCCGGAGCCACCCTCACGCCGCCGCACCGGACTGGCACAAGCCGCCAGCGCCCAGAGGGAAGCCGCACACAGAAACCCTGCCACGAGACGGAAGGACTGAACCCCACTGCCCAACAAGACCGCACCCGTATGCAGAATTCCTGCATGAACCGGGGGCTGATCCCACCAAACTGGGGCGTAGAGCTTCTGGTGCATCATCAAGAGCGCCTTTGCCAGTTCGTAGCCTTCGTCTTCAATCAGAAGTTAGATATGCACCGGCCATGGATATGCCGGACGCAACAGAACCTCCAGGCGCTCTCCCTCACCCCGGCCCTCTCCCGCTGGGAGAGGGGGCGACGCCAGGCCGCGTTCGTGTGTGGGGAACCCTTCGAGCAGTTCGAGCGAACGACGAGCTTTCTCCCTCTCCCAGCGGGAGAGGGCTGGGGTGAGGGAGAAAGGGTGCGGCCGGCAGCCGACAGCCGCGCGAACACTCCCGAAACCCCCTTGGCCCCGCCAACCCCACCACGCCGCCGCCCCGGACTGGCACAAGCCGCCAACGCCCAAAGGGAAGCCGCACACAGCAACCCAGCCACGAGCCGGAAGGACTGAACCCCACTGCCCAATAAGGCACTACCAGCCTGGAGGATGCCGGGATGCGCTGGGGGCTGATCCCACCATACTGCCGAGTAAAGCCTTTGGTGCACCATCAGGAACCCCTTCGCCATCTCATAGCCTTCGTCATCAAACACAAGTTAGACACGCACTGCCACTACTTGCCACCGGGTTTGGCCTCGCAAGCGCGGTGGAGCAGAATGATGGCACTGCCGAGAAACAAAAAACTCGCAATCAGTAATGGCAACGGTGTCCAGTGAAGGTGTGTCAAAGTGAGGCATAGAGAGTGGTCAGGCGGGGCACGGCGGCGGCTTCCGTGAGGTTTTCTTGCAGCGCATGGCGCAACCACCGGATGAACTTTACCGAGCGCTGGCTGGCCCGCCGGGCGCTG
>CALQJI020000103.1 GCA_943330855.2 Klebsiella pneumoniae | reverse complement strand
GCTCACCTTGCCCGAGGCCACCCGTTCCCGTATGTCGGTCCAGTCTTCCATAATGCGATACATGCTTCATCGTTGATGAAGGCGCTGCACTTTTCGACCGCCCTGTCACATCCGTGACCCCGCCGCACTTTTTAACCGGCGTTTACATCTCACGCAGTTCCGTGGGGAATTTTGAGGATTTGGGAACGATTCTCCGAAATTTTTCCAAAAAACCGGTCGAGTTTCTCAGCGAGTTTGGGGCAACGGCGCCACACTCAAGGTTAAGCCTGTTCATCTCCTCGTATAGCGCGTGGAATGATTTGGTGCGGCGGAGGATTTCCCATGCGGTTGAGAACTCGTGGATGTGTTTCCTATTCGCCTCGTCAAACCACCACCATTGCCGTTTCCACTCCTCATCTGCACGTTCGCAGCATCGAACTTCGAGTTCTCTTGCGGCTTTGTTCATTCAGAGCCTATCGCTTATAGCACCGCCGCAATTCGGCCACGCCGTTACTCAGTAGCACGCGGTCGCCGAGGCTTTGGCGGAACTGGCTGATGTTCACGGTTTTCACGGGCTGCCACAGTTCACGCCGCCACCGCGTCCGCCACCGGGCGCAACGCGCATGGCTTGATGCGAGCTATCTTGGCCTCCAACTCATCGGCAGCGGTGGCGAGGTCGAAGTGGTTTTGCAAGTCGAGCCACCATGCCGCACGTGTGCCGAAGTAGCGGGACAGGCGCAGGGCCGTGTCCGCCGTCACCCCGCGCTGGCCGCGCACAATCTCGCTCACGCGCATCGGGGTCACGCCAATGGCCTTGGCGAGCGCGTTTTGGGTCAAGCCCAGCGGCTCCATGAAGTCGTGCAGAAGGACTTCGCCCGGATGCACGGGGGGCAGTTTGTTCGTTTTCATAGCGTTTAGTGGTAGTCCACAATCTCAATTTCGTGCGCGTCCTCGCCCTGCCAGCGGAAGCAGAGCCGCCATTGGTCATTGATGCGGATGCTGTGCCAGCCCTGCCGTTTGCCTTTCAGGGCTTCCAGCCGGTTGCCCGGCGGCACGCGCAAATCGTTCAGAGAACGGGAAACGTGCAACTGCGTCAGCTTCCGCAGGGCCACGCTCTCAATCGTGGGCGGTAGGCCGTGATTGCGAACGCGCTGCAACAGGCGTTCCGTTTTCTTGCAGGCAAAACTCGCAATCACGTTTTGACGTTATCGGGTTACGATATAGCCGTCAAGTGGGTGTGCATTCGCGGCGGCGGAGGAATCGGCAGCCGAGCTAGCAGAGACGAGAGTATTTCCGGCAAACGATGGCGATGCGGCGTCAGGCACTCGCCGCGAAGGGCATGCTCACGACGTTCGCCTCCGCGTTGGGCCTGACGGCAAACCACCGGTCCGCGTCGGTGAGCTTTACCAGCTCGCGGTAGTGCTTGTGGACGACGGCGGCGGAATTACCGAGTTCGCCCGCCACGCGCCCGGCGTCGGTGGTCTGCGCGAAACGGTAAGAGGCGTAGGAGTGGCGGAGGGCGTTTTGTTTCCACTTCACGGCGGGCTTGGCGGGAGTGCTGTTCTGCGCATCCGCCGGAACTGCTGTCGCTGCTGCTGTCGCTTGCTGCGCGATGTAAAAGGCTTCGTGCGTGCCTTGCCACACCATGCCCGTCTGAGCGGCGTAGGGAGTCAGCCAGGCAGCGAGCGTGTCGGAAACCGGGACGACGCGGCGGCTGGCGGTCTTGGCCTTGCCCGCGCCGATGACGATGTGCCGTTCCGTAAGGCGAATGTCCGACCATTCGAGGCGTTCAATCTCCGCGCTCCGCAACCCGGCAAACGCGCCCAAGGCAAGGCAGGGCAAGAAGTCCGGCGTCGTGGCGGCGAGCAGGCGGCGAATCTCGGCAGGGGTGAAAATCTCCACGTCACCGCCGCCCACCGTCAAGGATTCCGACCCGGCGACGGGATTGTCGGCGGCGTAGCCACGCGCCACGGCGAATTCAAAGAACAGGTGAGCCACAGTGCGGAAGTTTTTGTAGGACTGCCGCGACAGGTTGAGGCTGTCCAGCCAGGCTTGCACTTCGGCGGTTGTCACGTCGCAGCAGGTTTTGCGGAAGGCGTCGGCGAAGCGGGCGAGACGCACGCGGAGGTCTTGAAGGTAGCGGGCGGACGCCTTGCGGGCTTGCTTCACGGCGAGCAGTTCCGCGACAACTTCGGAGACCGGTTTGCGCGTGAGGCCCTTGTGCCGGACGGCGTAGAACTTCACGGCGGCGAGCAGATTGGAGAGGTCATGGACGGTTTCAAGGCACTTGGCGAGCGTGTCGGCGGCAGAGGTCAACGTGACGCCGTGAGGCTTCAAGGTGAGCACGGCAGCGGCATACTCGGAAGCCTGCCCGTTCGTCATGCTGGCGGCGACAACCTGCCGCTCGCTCAACTGGCGGACGAGACGTTGCGCGGCGGCGAGGGCGTCGGCCTCCGTGGCGTAGGAGTCGAAGCGGCGCTTACCGGCGGCGTAGTTCGCCACCATGTAGCCGAAGCCGCCGGACGGAAGCTCGCGCTGATACACGGTAACTGACTCGCGGCCACAGGTGACTTTGCGGGGCCAGTTGGGCTTGCGGGGCTTGGTTTTCGAGAGATTGGATTTCATACGGGGACTGTTGCATAAGTGTTGCATCTTTCGCAAGTGCAATTCTCCCTTCTACCGATAAATCGTTAAAAACCCCTTATTTTACTTGGAGCCAGTGGTCGGGATTGAACCGACGACCGACGGTTTACAAAACCGTTGCTCTACCACTGAGCTACACTGGCTAAACCACTTTACCCCAGGGCTTTGAGCGACTCGGAGACATTGTGAGACCATACATCGCATCCACATTTTGAATCCACAGCATGTTCGAGTGAACCCAAAGACGCCGCCGTCATCGGACGGTGTATTACGTTTCCACGAAGCACGGAGGCAAGCATTTTCGTTGCTCCTGACGGGGTGCACATAGGTCTCGGTGCTACCTCGAAGCGGCAATAGTAAAACTTCGGCGGCTACGAAACTGGGGAAATGAGCGCCGCGCATGAACCTCCTTGCCAAAATCCGGACTAAACGCTGCCATGGGCTGATGTTCCAATATCTCACGCAGGCCGATCACAAACCTTGGCAGCCCGGCCCCTACACCGGCGTTGAGCTGAAGATACTCCACAAGAACGAAGCCACGGGTGGCCTCGTCGTCCTGCGCAAGTTCACCTGTGGGACGACCGTCCCCGCACACACGCACCCGGTCGCGAACGAGTGGGCTTACATTCTGTCCGGCGAGTGGGTCGAGTCCGACGTGACCTACGGCCCCGGCACGCTCTTCCATGCACCCAAGGGCGAGCACCACGGCCCGCACGTGGCGAAGACGGAAGTCATCAGCCTCACTATCTTCGACGGCCCGCTGACGTTGGTTTGAAATCCTGTCGTGTGAAGCACCACTGCAATCCCGAGTTGGCCGCGAAAGAACGCAAAACCCTCAAAGGAGTTTTTCCTCCCGCCTTCCTTGACGTTCTTTGCGCTCTCTTGTGGCAAATACTCACCCTCGGCTCTTTCGCGGCCGAGCGCGGCATGGTCGCCACCGTCCATCCGCTCGCAACCGAGGCGGGCGTTTCGGCCATGCGGCGTGGTGGCAACGCCGTGGACGCCATCGTCGCCGCCGGCCTCACACTCAGCGTCGTGGACAGCCACAACTCCGGCATCGGCGGCGGCTGCTTCCTCGTCATCCGCCGCGCGAACGGCGAGGTGGTGGCGATTGACGGGCGCGAGGTGGCTCCCGCAAAGGCGACCCGCGACATGTTCCTCCGCAACGGCAAGGCTTTGGCCGAACTCAGCCAGACCGGTGCGCTCGCCGTGGGCGTGCCTGGAGAAATCGCCGCGTTCCAGCAAGCCGTGACCAAGTTCGGCAAGCTGCCGTGGAAGGGCCATTGCCTCGCTGCCGCGAAGATTGCCGAAGCCGGCTTCCCCGTGACGCGCAACTACGCCAGCCGCCTCGCGAGCGTGACCAAGGACATTGAGAAGTTTCCCGCCAGCCGCGCCATCTTCCTTCGCACCGACAGCGCGCCGTGGAAGGCCGGTGACACGCTGCGCCAGCCCGACCTCTCTAAAACTTTCCGCGCCTTGGCCGAGCACGGGAGCGACTGGTTTTATCGCGGCCCGTTCGCGAAGGCCACGGCGGACTGGATGCGCGCGAACGGCGGACTACTCACCGAGGCAGACTTCGCCAGCTACGTCGCCAAGTCCCGCGCTCCGCTGCGCACGACCTATCGCGGCCACGAAATCATCGGCTTCCCGCCGCCCAGTTCCGGCGGCGTCCACGTCGCGCAGATTCTGAACATCCTCGAACACTTCGACCTCAAGGCGTTTGGCGCAAACTCGCCGGACTTCGTCCACGTCGTTGCCGAAGCCATGAAGCTCGCCTTCGCCGACCGCGCGCACTGGCTGGGCGACCCGGACTTCGCGCCCGTCCCGCGCGGGCTCGTGGACAAGACTTACGCCGCGCAGCTCGCGCAGAAGATTGATCTGAAGAAGGCCACACCTGTCCCGCAGCACAACACACCGCCGAACTCCACTAGTGACGTGTTCAGCAAGCACACCACCCACTTCTCCGCCGCAGACTCCGAGGGCAACTGGGTCGCCTGCACCGCGACGATCAACACGAGCTACGGCTCGAAAGTCGTCGTGCCCGGCACCGGCGTCGTGCTGAACAACGAGATGGACGACTTCTCCGCGCAGCCCGGCACCGCGAACTTCTTCGGCCTCGTCGGCGCGGAGGCCAACGCCGTCGCGCCCGGCAAACGCCCGCTCTCCAGCATGTCGCCGACCCTCGTGCTGCGGAACGGCCAGCCCATCCTGAGCGTCGGCGCGGCGGGCGGCCCAACCATCATCACGCAGACGTTGCTCGCGATTATCCACGTCGTGGACTTCGGGCGTGACCCGGCGGACGCGCTCGCCCAGCCGCGCTTCCACCAGCAGTGGAGTCCCAACGAACTGCGCATCGAGAAGAAGTTCCCCGCCGACCTGCGCCGCGAACTGGAACGCCGTGGCCACAAGCTCAAGGAACTCGACTCCATCGGCGCGTCTCAAGCCGTTGGGCGAACCAAGGACGGCCAAGCTTTCCTCGGTGCCCACGACCCGCGCGTGACCGACGGCAAGGCGGCGGGATTCTGACCTCTCGGAGGAGGCGACGTGAGGAGTCTCACTTGTCTGTTCCCGAAAGTCAGAGTCACCTCACGTCGTCTCCTACGGGCAAATTGAAGTGATTGTCGGCAACCCGGCAGCTCGCTAACGTCCGCCCACTACTTCACATGAGCACGCGCCTTGACGTTCGGAAAACCTACAAGCTCTACCTCGGCGGCAAGTTCGTCCGCAGCGAGAGCGGCCGCTGCCTCGAAGCCAAGGGCCCCGACGGCGCGCACCTCGACAATTACTGCTGGGCCTCACGCAAGGACTTCCGCGACGCCGTGGTCGCCGCGCGCGCCGCGCAGCCGGGTTGGGAGAAAGCCACCGCCTACAACCGCGGCCAAATCCTCTACCGCGCCGCCGAGATGCTGGAGAGCCGCCGCGAAGCCCTCGCCGCCGAGGTCTCCCGCTCGCACGGCGTCACCCTCGAACAAGCCCGCACCGGCGTGGGCCGCGTGTGCGACCGCCTTGTGCATCACGCCGGCTGGACCGACAAGTATCAGCAAGTTTTCGGCAGCGTGAACCCGGTCGCCTCGCCGCACTTCAATTTCACCACGCCGGAGCCGATGGGCGTCGTCGTCGTGCTCGCGCCGGACCTGCCGGTGCTGCTGCCGATGGTGTCCCTGCTGCTGCCGGTGATTCTCAGCGGCAACACCGCCATCGTCATCCCCTCCGAGCGCGCGCCGCTGCCCGCGCTGTCCTTCGCCGAAATCCTCGCCACCAGCGACCTCCCCGGCGGCGTGGTGAACATCCTCGCCGGCAAGCGCGCCGAACTTGCCCCGCACATCGCGTCGCACATGGACGTGAACGCCATCGTGGACGGCGCAGGCGTGCCGGAAATCTCCGCGCAACTCCAGGCCGGCGTCGCCACGAACCTCAAGCGCTACTCCAACCACGCCCTGCCAGAGGCCGACTGGTTCACCGAGCGCGGCGAAGACCCGTATTGGATTCTGGACACCGTCGAGATGAAGACCGCGTGGCATCCCATAGGCCTGTAGTCGCAACCTTCAGGTTGCGCATGCCGGGCGAACCGCAGGCTGAAGCCTGAGGCTGCGTTCAACGGCGCGCGTTGAACGTAGGCTGGGAATATTTCTCCGTTGCCAGAGCTTCGGCTCGGATGTGGATTTCAGCGGATAGCGCGAACTCGTGGGGGCTTGCCTGCAACATCGCTTCCTCCCACTTCGCGCGCTCCAGACCAATCGGCGGCGGCTGCACCGAGCCTTGAATAAGCAGGCCCAGTTTGTTCCGGCGCTGCGCTGCGCCGGCGATTTTGCGGCCCTGCCAGAGCACGTCAAACTTCTCCCAGCCGACGAAGCATTGCCCCGGCGCAGACTTGCGGCAGCAGTCGGCCAGCTCCGTCGCTACGCCGAGGTGGGCGAAGGCGGTGCGAATCCACTCGTGCATCCGGCGGTAGCTGTCCACGGCCTTGAGCGCATGCCACGGGTGGCCGGGCGGAATCACCACGCTGTAAGTCCAGTCCGCATCGTGCGGCACGAGGCCGCCGCCGGTCGGGCGACGGATGAGCGGGCGCAAGTGCGTGGTGCGCTCAATCTCCGCGTAGTGCTGGAAGTAGCCGAACGTGGCCGCTGGCTCCGTCCACGAGTAGAAGCGCAGCACGGGGCGGCCGAGGCTGGCAGCGGCTTCGAGCAGCGCTTCGTCCAGTGCCATGTTGAAGGCGGGGGCGCATGGGCCGGAGTTGAGGAGGAGCCAATCGCCCTCCGGTAGCAGCCGACGTGAGGAGGCTCCATCTGGCAATTCGGAGTGCGGAGTGCGGGGCGCAGAATTCAATCAGAGCCTCCTTACGTCGGCTGCTACTTGGCGCGTCACTTGCCGGCCTTCGGCAGCGCATCCGCCAGCACCGGGCCGGCCTGGGGTTGCTCGGCTTTGTAATCGAGCCCCAGCAACGCCGCCGCCGTCGGGGCGATTTGGTTCTGTGTCACGGTCGGCACGTTCGTTCGCTCACCCAGCGCGGGCGTGTCCGGTCCGAGCGCGCCCATCCAGATGAAGCGCGACTCGGCGATGTTCGCGCCGTGGCTTTTCCACGACGCGTTGCTCGTGCCGCGCCCGTGGTCAGTGACGAGCAACAGCGACGTGCGGCCACGCATCTCCGGGTCAGCTTGCGCGGCGGCCCACAACTCGGACACGAAGCGGTCGAAGTGGCGGGTGCTGTGGAGGTAGTTGTCGTAACGCCCCTCGTGCGCCCATTCGTCCGGCTCGCCGTAGCAGACATACATGAGGCGCGGCTTCTTCGTCTTGAGATGCTCCAGCGCGGCGGCGTGGATGAACGTGTCGTAGGTCATCAACGTGCCCCAGGTCGGCGTGTGGTCGGCCACGAGCTTCTCCAGCAGTGCGAGGTGCGGGGCGAGCTTCGCGTCGGTCTTCTCGAAGCCGGTCCAGATGGGCAGTCGGCTGCGCTCGCGGTTGAGGATGTAGGGAATCACCTCCCAGTTGCCGAAAGCCGCGACGCGTCCGGCGAAGGCGGGCTTGCCGTTGAGCCACTCGGGCATCGTGACGTTCGCGTTCGGCTTCTTGGCGTTGCTGTCGATGCGCGGGTCGGAGAAGCCGCAGAGAATCTCGCTGTAGCCAGGGTAGGAGAAGTTCTTGCCGTTCGTGACGTGCGCGGTGCTGCCCTTGTGCTGATTGCCGTAGAGCTGGCCTTGCTTGGCAAGCGTGCCCCAGAAGAACGGCATCAGCGCCTCGCGCCGCGCCTCGGGCGTGTCGCGCCAGAAGGCCTTGCGCATGTCGTTGGTCTTGGTGACGCCGCCGAACTCCTTGGTGATGAGCTGCTCCTCCGCGCCGGTGAAAACCTCCTGCCAGCGAACGCCATCGGCCATCACGAGCAGCACGTGTCGAGTCTGCAACGCGGGCGCAGCCACGGCCGAGGTGGCGAGGAGCAGAAGGAGCGCGGACGCCCACGTCCGCAACGCGAAGGCATTTTTAGCCACGGATGGAACACGGATGGAACACGGATGAAAGGCGAGCGCAGGGACGTGGTTAGCGGACGACGCCCCTTCGGGATTTGTCCGGCAACTCACGTTCGGAACCACACGTAGGCCGCAGTCCCTTCCGTGTTTCATCCGTGTTCCATTCGTGGCTAAAAAGTGAGTTTCCATGTTGTCGTTTGCGGTCAGTCGAATTTCCCATTCGTCCCCGGCCACTCTTCCTTCGGCCACGCGGGCAGCTTCGCGATGCTCGCGAGCGCCGGGTCAGTGACCGGCAGGCCCCAGGCCTGGAAAAACGGGCCGAGGTTGCGGTTCACCGTCTTGCTGTAGCGCACCATCCACTGGTCAATCCGCTCGACGGTCTTCGGCCTCTCGCCCGCTGGCAGCGCGCGATACTCGGCGAACACCTTCTTGTAAGCGTCCCAGCCGAACGCGTGCTGGAGCTGGACATACATCGCGAGCGCGAGGAACGGGTCGCTCTGCCACTTCGCGAAGTCCGGCTTCCCGCCCGCCGTATATTTTGCGAACTTCTCCGCCACGATGGGAAGGCCGACGCGGCCGTTCGCCGGCTTGGTGCCGCCGATGCGGTCAATCACATACATCGTGAAGAGATTGCACGTCACTTCGCCCGTGCCCTCGAACGTCCAGTCGCCGACCTGGTGGTTGTGGCCCAGCTCGTGGCCGATGCCCCAGTCGCCCTTCTTCATGTGCGCCTCGCTCACCAAGCGCGGCGGCATGTCCAGCCACGTCATGATGGGGTAGCCGCTGTGCATGTAGCCGGCGGAAATCTGCTCGTCGCAAACGATGCGCTCGGCACGCGGGCGGTCCTTGGGAATCGCCGCGAGGTCCGCGACGAGGTCGAGCGTCTCGTCCCAAACCTTCATCAGCGCGACGGGGTCTTCGAGGTTGCGCAGCACGCTGGACGGGAGCGAAAGCACAATCTTCTTCGTCTCCAATTCACCCCACGGCGCGGGCGCGGCGCGCAGTTCCTTCCACTCGGCCAACGTGGTTTTCCCATGGACGTAGTGCGGCGCGCGGACGGCTCCGGCGAACTCCACTTTCACCTCCGCGCCGTCGCTGGCCTTGGGCGTCTCCACGAACAGCAAGCCACCGAACGCGCTCGCCACGGTCGTCTCTGCCGACTTCACCGCGTAACTGCGCGACACGTCGGGGAAACGCTTCCAACTCTCCAGATGCCACAGCCGGTCCGAGTGCGCACCGATGCGAATCTTCCAGCCGACATTGGCCGAACTCGCCGGCACGCGCACGGTCACGACCTCGCCGGGCGCGGCGTAAAAGCCGGTGGAGTGCCAGCCGGGCACGCGCGGATTCACACTCACGCTCGCCGTCTCGCGCTTCGCGTCAGCAGGCACGGGGCCGGGGAAACTCGCGGCGCTCGGGTGTGCCTTCAACTGCGCAGGCGGCAGCGTCTCCAGCTCGCGGCCATCGAGCGACACGAGCACGCGGGCGGCGAGCTGGTCGGACTTTATCGGCGACTTCGCGGTGGGCGCGGTGTTCACGCCGGGCTGCGAGCGGAGGGCTTTGAGCTTGGGCAGAAACGATTTGTCGTCCGCCGGCAAACTCTGCGCCGCAGCGGTGAGCGAGGTGCTGGCTTGTGCGAGGTCGTCCTTCGCGAGCTTCATGCCGGCGCGCGCGGCGGCGAGGGCCTTGCCCGCATGCGCGAGGGGCGAGACCGGCTCGATGGCGAAACCTTTCGCCGTGGTTTTTCCCGCCATGTTGCCACCGAACACGAGGCCAAACGGCGCGAGTAGTTGGTTGCCGAGGAATTCGTTCGCGAGGCTCTTGCCGCTTTGCGCCCAGCCCCAACCGGTCGAGCAAGTGATGAACCCGCCGCCGTCCGCTATGAACTTGGCGATGAGCGGCACGTCGGCGTCCGTGAGCGAATGCGCGGAGAGCAGGAGGACTTGGCCGGGCTGGAGTTGCGCGAGCGGTGTGGCGGCGACGGTGAACCCGCGTTTCGCCAGCGCGTCGGCGAGGGATTTGGACTTGGGGACAAGGACGGTGGGTTTCGCCGCGCCGCCCGCCCACGCGATGGCGTTGTCCATGAGCTTGCCGGTGTCGAACTGCGTGAGGGTGTCTGCGTCGAGGTAGCTCGTGTGGCCGAAGGCGACGACGCGGCCTTTGCCCGCGCGGGTCGCGGCCACAACGGGCGTCGCGGCGGTCTTGCCCTCCTTGCCCGCGACGACGGCGAAGGCCGAGGGACCGAACACAACGATATTTCCCGGTGCACCCGGCCCGGCGATTTCCTTCACGCCCTTGGTCAGCGCGGCGAGGTCGGCATCGGCGGCCTGGAGTGGGCCAGACAAAGAGAGCAGCAATGCAGTGATGAGGATTCGATTCACAAATCAGTGGTAGCGGTCAGGAGAAAGGAGCGACAGGTCGAACTGCGGGGTTTCGCCGGAAAGGATTTTTGCCATGAGCTGGCCGGTGATGGGGCCGAGGCTCAGGCCCATCATCGCGTGGCCGGTGGCGATGGAGAGGTTCGCGAACTTCGCGGTGCGCCCGACGTAGGGCAGCCCGTCCGGCGAACACGGACGCAGCCCGCGCCACGGCTGGATGCCGTCGAAGTCGGCGGCAGTGAACTTGGGCAGATACTTCAGGGCGGACTTGATGATGCCGCGCACGCGCACGGGGTTGATGTCCTCGTTGAGGCCCGCGATTTCCATCGTGCCGCCAATGCGGAGCGCGCTGCCCATGGGCGTCACGGCGAGCCGCGCTTCGGTGAAGATGGAGCAGAGCTGCGGGAGCTGCGGTGGCTGGGGGAGCGTGAGGCTGTAGCCTTTGCCGGCTTGGAGCGGGATGCTCAACCCCAGTTCGCGCGCCAGCAACGGCGACCACGAGCCGCCCGCGATGACGACCTCGTCCGCGACGAAATCGCCGCGCGCCGTGCGAACGCCGGTGAGGCGGGAGGCTTGCTGCGCGAAGCCGGTCACGTCGGTGTTCCACTTGAAACGAACGCCAGCGGCCTCGCACTGCGCCTGAAGCGCGACCATGAAGCGGCCAGGCGTGAGATGCGCGTCCTTCGGGAAGAACACCGCGCCCGCCACGTCCATCGTGACGGCCGGGTCCAGCTCGGCGGCCTGCTTTGCGTCGAGGACTTGAGCGGGGACGCCGAGTTGGTTGGCGCGCTCGGCGAACTTAGCTTCGTCGTCCAGCCCGCGCTGGGTCTTGCAGAGCATGAGCAGGCCGCGCTTGGTGAGGCCGAAGTCGTAGCCGCCAAGGTGAGGAGGCGGATTCCTAGGCTTCGAGTTTTGGGTTTCGCCTTTGAAGTTCGAATCCGCCTCCTTACCTCGGCGGCTACCGGACCAAGCGTCGGCCAGTTCCTCGAAGCACGCACGGCTGGCAAAGCTCAGGTCGCGCAGGAGCGGGGCGGCGCGCTCGACGCGGGCGGCGGTGGAGGCTTGCCAGAACTTGAAGGCCCAATCGAACAGGTCGAAGTCCAGCCGGGGCTTGATGTAGAAGGGCGACTCCGGGTTCCACATCCACTTGAGCCCCAGCGCGACCATGCCGGGCGCGGCGAGCGGCACGAAGTGGCTCGGCACAATCATCCCCGCGTTGCCGAACGAGCAGCCATCGCGCCTCTCCGGCCCGCGCTCCAGCACCGTGACTCGGTGCCCGCGCTGCGCGCTGTAGTAAGCCGAGCAAAGCCCGACGACGCCGGAGCCGATGATGAGGACTGATTTTTCTTTAGCCACAGATGAAACACAGATGTAACAGAGATGAGGGATGGAAAGATGACACGCAGTATCTGTGTTTCATCTGTGGCTCAACGAATGCCCCAGCAAAACGGGTCATTGTCGTTCAGCAGCAGCGTGGCTTCGCTGTTCACGGAGGCGGTGCCGGTGACGATGGGGGCGATTTCGCCTTTCGCGCGGTCGAGCCAGCGGAAGCTGCCGGTAAACTTCGTGCCGAGGATGCTTTCCTGAATCCAGTCTGCGCCCTCCGCGAGTTTTCCGTCGGCAGCGAGGCAGGCTAGCTTCGCGCTGGTGCCGGTGCCGCAGGGGGAGCGGTCGTAGGCCTTGCCGGGACAGAGAACGAAGTTGCGCGAGTGGCCGCCGGACTGCGGCGGGCCGAAGAGTTCGACGTGGTCCACTTCGGGGAAACCCTGTGTGTTCACCGCTTGCCGGATGCGCCAACTCGCGTCGGTGAGTTGCTCGACGTTCTTCAGTTCGAGCGTCAGGCCGTGATTCTCCACGAGGAAGAACCAGTTGCCGCCCCACGCCAAGTCGCCGGAAATCTTGCCCAGGCCGGGCACGTCTACGGTCGCGGCCTTCACCTTGCGGTAGCTCGGCACGTTCGCCACAGAGACGGAGCCGTCCGGGTGCAAGGTAGCGGTCACGACGCCCACGCAGGTCTCAATGCGGTGCTCGCCGGGGCCGATGCGGCCCAAGTGCGCAAGCGTGACGACAAGGCCGATGGTCCCGTGGCCGCACATGGCGAGCACGCCGACGTTGTTGAAGAAGAGGACGCCGGTGACGCACGACTTGTCCGCCGGCGGGCAGAGCAACGCGCCCACGAGCACGTCGGAGCCGCGCGGCTCGTTGACGACGGCGGAGCGGAAGCGGTCGTGCTGCTCACGGAAGACGATGAGCTGGTCTGCGACGCTGCCGCCACCGAGGTCCGGTCCGCCGCTGATGACGATGCGCGTGGGCTCGCCGCCGGTGTGGGAGTCAATGACTTGGATGCGCTTCATTTGCGCTTGGGGAGCTTCGGCCGGTTCGCCAATGACTTGCGGATGATGGCCAGCACCTGCTTCCGCTCGTCGCCCGCGATGGGCAGGCGCGGGGCGCGGACCCACTCGGTGCCGAGGCCGGTTTCCTGTTCGCAGAGCTTGATGTATTGCACGAAGTGAACGTGCGTATCGAGCTTGAGGAGCGGCTGGAACCAACGGTAGAGAGAGCGCGCCTCGTCCCACTTGCCGGCGCGCGTGAGCTCCCAGAGGCGCTGGTTCTCGGCAGGGAACGCGATGCCCGTGCCCGCCACCCATCCGTCAATGCCGAGGATGCTCGCTTCGAGCACGAGGTCGTCCACGCCGGTGAAGACGGCGTAGCGCCCACCGACGGCGTTGTGCAACTCGGTGATGCGGCGCGTGTCGCCGGAGCTTTCCTTGATGGCGACGAACTTCGGCTCGTCCGCCAGCTCGGTGAAGAGCGCGGGCGTGATGTCGTTCGCGTAGCTCAGAGGGTTGTTATAAATCATGATGGGCAAGCCGCCGCCCTTCGCCACCGCACGCAGGTAAGTCATGCTCTCGCGCGGGTCGCCCTTGTAACTCATCGGCGGCATGAGCATCACGCCGACCGCTCCGAGCTGCTCCACGTCGCGCACGTAGCGGATGGCTGCGCCCGTGGACGATTCCGCCACGCCGCTCACCACCGGCACGCGGCCGCGCGCCGTCTCCACGGCGCAACGCACCACGGCGCGCTTCTCGTCGGGGTCGAGGGTTTGGTTCTCGCCGAGCGAGCCGCAGACGATGAGGCCGTTGACACCGCTCTCGATGAGCACCTCGAAGTGCCGCGCCGTGGCGGGCAGGTCGAGAGAATGGTCCTTCTTGAGTTGAGTTGTGCAGGCAGGGAAGACGCCGGTCCAGTTAAGTTTCATAAAGGTTTGGTTTAGTGTCGTGGAAATTGTGCCATGCGCGTGTGCCTTGTCGCGGAAAATCAAGGTGGGGTTTGCTAGCCGCCCAGTTCGCGCTTCACTTCCGCAAAGGCCCTAACCGCTTGTTCCAACTCCTCGCGCGTGTGCGCGGCGGAGATTTGCGTGCGAATGCGGGCCTTGCCCTGTGGCACCACGGGGTAGCTGAAGCCAATCACGTAAACGCCGTGCGCGAGCATCGCGTCGGCGAACTTCGTGGCGAGCGCGGCATCGCCCAGCATCACGGGGCAAATGGGATGGGTGCCGGGCAGGAGGTTGAAGCCGAGCTTGTTCATCTCAGCGCGGAAGAACTGGGTGTTCGCCTCCAGCCGGTCCCGCAGTTCGGTGAAAGCGGTGAGGAGATCGAGCACCTTGAGCGACGCGCCGGCGATGGTGGGCGCGAGGGTGTTGCTGAAGAGATACGGGCGCGAGCGCTGGCGGAGGAGCTCGATAATTTCCTTCCGGCCGCTGGTGTAGCCGCCACTCGCGCCGCCGAGGGCCTTGCCCAGCGTGCCCGTGAGGATGTCCACCCGACCCAGCACACCGCAGTGCTCGTGCGTGCCGCGTCCGGTGCGACCCATGAACCCGACCGCATGCGAATCATCCACCATCACGAGCGCGCCGTGCTGGTCGGCGAGCTCGCAGATGGCGGAGAGGTTCGCGATGTAGCCGTCCATCGAGAAGACGCCGTCGGTGGCGATGAGTTTGAAACGCGCGTCCTTCGCCTCGGTGAGCTTTGCCGCAAGGTCCGCCATGTCGCTGTTGCGGTAGCGCAGGCGCTGGGCTTTGCAGAGACGGATGCCGTCAATGATGCTCGCGTGGTTTAACTCGTCGCTGATGACGGCGTCCTCGGGTCCGAGCAATGTCTCGAACAGCCCGCCGTTCGCGTCGAAGCAGGAGCCGTAGAGAATGGTGTCTTCAGTGCCGAGGAACTCACTGAGCTTGGCTTCAAGCTGCTTGTGGACTCCCTGCGTGCCGCAGATGAAGCGCACGCTCGCACAGCCGTAACCCCATTGATCCAGTGCCGCGTGCGCCGCCGCCCGCACCTCGGGGTGCTGCGCAAGGCCGAGATAGTTGTTTGCGCAGAGATTCAGCACGGGTTGGCCGTCCGCGACGCGGATGGTCGTGCCCTGCGGCGTGACGATGACCCGCTCGCGCTTGTAGGTGCCGGCTGAACGGATGGCGGCGAGTTGGTCTCGGACGTGAGTTTGGAAGGAGCCGAGCATAACTAGTTGGCCGGGGGCAGTTGGATAATTGGAGGACTGCTCTGCGCAGGGCGGGTGAACTTCTCACCGTATTTTGTGAAACCGGACACGAAGCCGCCTTGCGACAGGAAGAACTGGCCGTCCTCCCCACCCATGAAACGGTCTAGGCGGTCGGCTTTCCCGGTGCCGTCGTGGCTGAAGCTAGCGGTGGTTACCTCCTGCCACTGACCTGCATCTGTGCGCAGCCACTGATTACCGAACAATGCCTTACGCCGCAGGTGGCCGTTGCTGCCGCCGAAGTTTTCGCTGAAGGAATACAGTCCGCGTAGCCAACTCCCGTCCTTCGGTGCCCGCCACGAAGAAATCAGCATCCACTGGCGGGTGTCGGGGCGAAACCAGTAGCCGGAGTAGATCGTAAATGTGCTGTTGGTTGGCTGGGCGGTGACGAGAAAGCGCTGCGTCTCACCGGTCTTCCACGGAAAGACAAGGTGGGAATGACCGCCTGTGCCTTCGTTGCCGAAACCTCCGCTGTGAACACCCTGCCCCTTCGCCACCAGCGTGGTGCGGTCTTGATCGCCGACCTTCGTGCGGTCCACCGCCTCGGCACCGCTGTCCCAAACGCTAAAGATGATGCGGCGCTCCGTGGGGCTGTTGACCTGCATACCGAAGTAACCGCGATGCCAGCCGCACGCCATGTAATAGGTTGCGACCGGATCCTCGAGGCCGGTGACTTCACAGTAGAACGCCGAGACCTTGGTGTCCTTGGGTTGCGGGTAGGCAAGGTGGACGCTGGCGGCGTTTCGGCGCGGTTTCAGATTGAAGTGCGCGTCGCCGGTCGCCGGGCCATCGAGAATCAACGTTTCAAGATCGCCAAACGGCTGGCCGGCCAGATTGAGCGATTCGAGGGTAAAGCACTGGTAACCGGCCTGCTTCACCTCAAAGGAGCCGAAAGCCACCGTCACCGTGTTGCTCCCTGCACCGTTCGCCAGGACTTCCCGTGATTGACCTACGACGGAGAGTCGCAGCTTCGAGCTGACATTCAGAGGCAGCCGCAGGGTCAGCGAGCAATCGATCGTCCCAGGTGTTTTGATTTCACCGAACCAAAGCACTTTCACCTTCGAATCGGTCCACTTGGTGAGGCCGGACGTCTCCGAGATTGAGGCCCCTCGTATGTCTGGGTCGAGATAAGCAGTGTAAGCGGGCACTCGCACTTCAGCCCGCGCGGCGATGATGGCGAGCAGGGCAGCAAAGGCTGAAGCAAACGTTTTCATGTCATTGTCGGGGCTGGCTGCAAATGAAGGCTACTGAGATTAGGCCCAGTCCAGAATCACCTTCCCGCAGTTGCCGGAGAGCATAGCTGCGAAACCCTGCTCGAACTCCGTGAAGTGGAACCGGTGCGTGATGACAGGGCGGATGTCGAGGCCGCTCTCGATCATCACCGACATTTTATACCACGTCTCATACATCTCGCGGCCGTAGATGCCCTTAATCGTGAGCATGTTGAAAATCACCTTGTTCCAGTCAATCGGCATCGGCTCGGACGGGATGCCGAGCATCGCGATTTTTCCGCCGTGGCACATCTGGTCAATCATCTCGCGGAACGCCGCCGGGTTGCCGGACATTTCGAGGCCCACGTCGAAACCCTCCTTCATGCCCAGCCGCTGCTGCACGTCCCGCAGGCTCTCCCGCGCCACGTTCACCGTCACGTCCGCGCCCATCTGCGTGGCAAGGTCGAGCCGGTAGTCGTTCACATCGGTGATGACCACGTAGCGTGCGCCTGCGTGTTTCGCGACCGCCGCGCCCATAATGCCGATCGGTCCGGCACCCGTGACAAGCACGTCCTCGCCGAGCAGGTCGAACGACAGCGCCGTGTGCACCGCGTTGCCGAAGGGGTCGAAAATCGCCGCCACATCGCGGTCAATGTCCGCGCGGTGATGCCACACGTTCGTCATCGGCACGGCGATGAACTCGGCGAACGCGCCGGGCCGGTTCACGCCGATGCCCGAGGTGTCCTTGCACAGGTGCCGCCGCCCCGCGAGGCAGTTGCGGCAGCGGCCGCACACGACATGGCCCTCCGCGCTGACCACCTCGCCCGGATGAAAGTCCGAGACGTTCCCGCCGACTTCGACCACCTCGCCGACGAACTCATGGCCCACGACCATCGGCACCGGGATGGTCTTCTGCGCCCAGGCATCCCACTTGTAGATGTGCAGGTCGGTGCCGCAGATGCCGGCCTTGTGGACGCGGATGAGCACGTCGTTAAGGCCGGGCACCGGGGCGGGGACATCTTCGAGCCAGAGGCCGGGGGCGGCGTGGCGCTTGACGAGGGCTTTCATAACTCAGCTTGCGGGTCGAAACCGAGATGTCCAGTATGCCGGACACGATTTCCGATATGCTAGACACCGGATTCCTGTATGCAAGACGGAATTCCAATATACCGCACATCATGCCCAACCCCTCGAAGCCCCGCAAACCGACGGCCCCCGCCGAGGCCATCAACCGCCACCTCGGCACCCGGGTCAAGAACCTGCGGACCACGCGTGGCTGGTCGCTGGAGGCACTCGCCAGCGTCAGTGGCGTGAGCCGGTCAATGTTGAGCCAGATCGAGCGCGAGGAGGCAAATCCAACACTTGCCGTGACGCTCCGCATCGCGCAGGCGTTTGGCATGGGACTCGGTGACCTACTGGAGATGCCCGGCGCGACTTGCGCTGTCAGGGTCATTCGCGCGGACGACCACGCGTTCCACTACCGCTCCGACAAAGCCTGCCGCATCAGGACGCTCTCGCCGCTGAACCTGGAGAAGGACGTCGAGTTTTACGAAGTGCAGTTGCAGGCTGGCGGGGCACTGCGCAGTGCGGCGCACTTCGAGGGCACGCGCGAGTTCGTCACTGTGCAGAAGGGCCAGGTGCTTGTGGAGTCGGCAGACGACGCGGAGACGTTGAACCCCGGCGACTCCGCCAGCTACCGCGCCGACGTGCCTCACGCGATTGTGAACGCGGGCAAGGGCGAGGCCGTGGTCTTCCTCGTGGACATTTACCGGTGAGCGGTCTGTAGCGCGCCTCCTCGCGCATCGCCGCTTCTTTTCTCGTTGGACATTCGGGACATGGACACCGGCACTCGGGCACCCACCCATCGTATTGACTCACGGCTAAATGTTACCGGGGGCAGGGGACCGTCAGGTCTTCGTTGACTCACGATCTAGTTTACCCAAGGCAGTGAAGAATTTCTTCAGCTTGGCCTCAATCCTTTTCTTCAACTCGTAGGGATCCATCCCGGCGTGC
>CALQJI020000102.1 GCA_943330855.2 Klebsiella pneumoniae | reverse complement strand
GCTGGGGGCTCGCAGCTCGCCCTCCTGCTCGTTCTACCTCGCTGCGAACTTCTCGGACTTGACCTCGAAGGCGAGAAACCGTTCCCTTCGGCCGGAAGGTGTCTCACTTTTCGAGCGCCACCCGCCGCACTTTTCAACCGGCGTTTACATGGTCACGGTGGCGCCTTCGGTCGCGTCGGCGTCGAAGAGCGCGCGGGCGAGTGGATTGATGAGCCACGCCGCGACCGTCGTTGCTCAGGTCGCGCAGGCAGTGCTCGCGGAGGACATCCTTCACCGCGTCGGGCAGCGTTGCCTTGATGCGCTGTTTGTCCGCGAGCCGGTCGAGGATACCGGCGACCATCTTATCGAAGATGAGCAGGGCGACGGCGGGGCGGATGAAGTCGATGACGCCGATGTTCTCGCCGATGCGGTTGAGGATTTCCGGGCGGTTCAGCTGGAGCTTGAAGTGTTCGGAAATCTCGCCGCGCACATTCTGCTCGCCCTGCTCGTAAGCCTCGTCCGGCTGCACGTTCAGCACGCGGCGGCCCTCGTCTGAAATAGACCCGCTCGCCGCGCCCGCTGGTGCGCACGCCGCCGTCGAGAATCTGGAGGACCTTGTCGAGGATTCGCGGGTGGGCCTTCTCGATTTGATCGAAGAGCACAGCGGAGAAGGGCTTCTCGCAAATCGCGTTCGTCAGCTCGCCGCCCATGTCCGAACCGATGTAACCCGGCGGCGCACTGATAAGCCGCTGGTCCTCATGCTCGGCGGAGCACTCCGCTCATGGCGAAACGGATGCAAGCCCGCTCGTCGCCGAAGAGCAACTCGGTGAGCGTCTTGGCCAGCTCGGACTTGCCCGTGCCGGTGGGGCCGGCGAGGAACATGACGCCGCGTGGCTTCCCGCCCGCGCACGAACCCTGCGAGCCGCTCAGGCCCGTGACCCGCGCGCTTCACGATGTCGAGCGCCTTGGTGACGGCGGCCTGCTGGCCTTTGACGCGACGGCGAATAAAGTCGCCCGCGTTAGCGATTTTATTCCAGGCGAGCCGCTTCCACGGGTCTTCCGTGACGCCGAGTTGGTAGCGGCGCACGGCCTCGCCGATGTCCTCTAACTTGAGCTGTTCGCGCCGGCAGAGCTGCGTGATGGCGATGACATCGGTTAGCACCATGCCCTCGGTCTGCTCAATGAACACGTCGTGCAAGTCCGCGCGCCGCCGCTCCTCGGGCTCAATTCAACCGAGCAGGCTGGGCGTGATTTGCGGCATCAGTGCGCGGCGGATGATGTGGGCCGGGCGCGGGATGGTCACGGCGCGGAGACGCGGGTTGTTGAACACGAACCAGTCGGGGAGTTTGTTTTCCTTGTCGCACAGCCAGAAGACGGAGTTGAACTGCGCGAGCGAGTTCGTCGCGGTAATTGCGACTGCGCGCCGTGGCATTGCACGAGGAGTTTGCTGAAGAACTCGTTTTCGCCGCAGTCCAGCGAGCCCACGCGCTTCAGGTAGTCCAGGAAGACGGCGATCAACTGAACCTTGTGCGCGACGACGCGGTCGAGGGTCTCTAGGGCTTTCGCCAAGCTGCACTTCACCCGTCCCGTGTTGTCGAAGGAGAGCTTAAACGTGTCGGTGAAGAACTTGCGCGTCACGTCGGCAAACTCACCGCGCAGCGTGCGGACACCGAAGCCTTCGACCGCGTTGTATTCCAGGAAGAACTGGTAGCCGCGCAGCTTGAGCTGCCTCGGTAACGCTGGCGGTGAGCGCGAGCGGGACGTATTTGGTCGGCTGGGCCAGGGACGGCAGGTTGCTAACGCGGGCTGTCGGTAGCGGGCACAGCGGGCTTCGCCGGCTCGGCGGCTTCGAGGAGGAACGGGCAGCGGTCGCGGATGTTGTTGGAGAGAATGAACTGCGACTTCACCGGCAGGAAACGGAGCACGTCCTTAATCTAGCGCGACGTGGCGACCTCAGCGAGGAACTCGGCTTCGGTGGGCATTCGAGGAAGCGTGAAAGGGCGGGTGACAGGTGACAAGTGGCAAGTGAAGAACGCAGAGATTTCCTGCGGAAATCAGGCGGGAAACCGACATTGTCGCAACTTGTCCACTGTCGGCTTCCAGCCGTCTCGGAATTGTCACTTGGATCTCGCGCGCGCGGCGACATACTCACGGCTGCATGAAGAAGTTTGCGGCGGAAGCCATCGGCACGTTCGCGCTCGTGTTCACAGGCACTGGAGCCATCGTCATCAACCAAGCCAGTAGCGGGGCCGTCACTCATGTCGGCATCGCGCTGACATTCGGACTCGTGGTGCTGGCGATGATTTACTCGCTGGGCGAGGTATCAGGCGCGCACTTGAACCCAGCGGTAACACTCGGTTTCTGCACAGCGGGGCGGATGTCGTGGAGCGAAGCGCTGCCTTACTTAGCGAGCCAATGCGCCGGGGCCTTCGCCGCGAGCGGGTTGCTCCATTTCCTTTTTCCACAGAACGCCACGCTAGGCGCGACTTTGCCAGCGGGCACCGTGATGCAGTCGTTCGTATTGGAGGTGGTGCTCACCGCCATCCTGATGTTCACCATCCTCAGCGTCTCGACCGGCGCGAAGGAGAAAGGCATCACGGCGGGCATCGCAATCGGCGGCATCATCACACTGGAAGCTTTGTTCGCCGGGCCGGTATCCGGGGCATCGATGAACCCGGCTCGCTCACTCGCACCAGCCGTGGTGTCCGGACACCTAGATCACCTCTGGGTGTATCTGCTCGCCCCGGTGCTCGGTGCACAACTCGCGGTGCCAGCCTGCCGCTGCGTGCAGGCGGAGGGCTGCTGCGGCGAGGTAAAGGCGACGTGATCGCCTGGCAGGAGCACAGAACGGCATTGCCGACTCCTCCTCGTATTCTTGAACTTCTTCCTTTCCCGTTTTGACCATGAAACATAAACCTCTCGTCCTAATCCTCTGCACCGGCAACTCCTGCCGCAGTCACCTCGCCGAGGGGCTGTTACGCCAGTTCGCCGGAGATTTTATCGAGGTGGCCAGCGCTGGCTCGAAGCCCGCTGGCTACGTGCATCCGCTAGCAATTCAAGTCATGCGCGAGGCGGGCGTGGACATCAGCGCGCACAACTCGAAGCACATGAACGAGTTTCTCTCCCGCGAGGTGGAAACCGTCATCACCGTCTGCGGTAACGCGGACCAAGCGTGCCCGGTATTTCCCGGCCAATCGAACCGTCACCACTGGCCGTTTGCCGACCCAGCGCACGCGACGGGCACCGAGCAAGAGCAACTCGCCGTCTTCCGGCGCGTGAGGGATGAAATCGCCGCGGTCTTCCGTGCGTATGCGGAGGGGCGGAGAGACGCGGGCAAACAAAAAGGCGGAACCGTAGTTCCGCCTTCGCTGAAGTGAAGTGGTGGCAGAGGCTTACTTCGCGGTAGCCACGACCTTGGCGACCTTGGCGACCTTTTCCTTGACGGCGGTCGCGCCTTTTCCAATGCGCTTGCGGAGATAGGTCAGCTTGGCGCGGCGGACGGCACCTTCGCGCTCGACTTCAATCTTGTCCACGCGCGGCGAGTTGAGGGGGAAGATACGTTCCACGCCCTCGCCGTAACTGATGCGGCGGACGGTGAAGGACTCCTCCAACCCACGCCCACGCTTGCCGATGACGACGCCGCTGAAAATCTGAATGCGTTCCTTGTCGCCTTCCACAACACGTGTGTGAACGCGCACGGAATCGCCGACGTTGAACTTCGCGTTGTCCTTGCGGGTTTGTTCTCCGTGAATCTTGTCGAGTAGTGCCTGGTTCATAAATTGTTTCAGTTGTGGTGGTGTGTGTCACCGCCGGGTTTTAGTTTCGTTCGGTTGGCGGTCACAGACCGCCGTTAGAGTTTCAATTCTTGCCGTCGAGCAAATCGGGCCGCCATTCGCGCGTGCGTTGCAGCGCTTGTTCGCGACGCCACTTCTCAATCTCCGAGTGATTGCCGGAGAGAAGCACATCGGGGACTTTCATCCCTCGGAAGTCCGCCGGCCGCGTGTATTGCGGATACTCCAACAGCCCGTGGCTGAAGGATTCGTCCGTCGCGCTCGCATCATCGCCCAGCACTCCGGGCAGCAGGCGCGTCACGCAATCCACGATTACCATTGCCGGCAGCGCACCGTTGGTCAGGACGTAGTCCCCGATGGACAGTTCGTCGTGCGCCAGCGCGGTGCGAACGCGTTCGTCGTAGCCTTCGTAGCTGCCACAGATTAAGAGCAGATGCTCGGTCTGGGCCAACTCGCGTGCGATGGGTTGGGTGAATTTTCGGCCGGCCGGGCCGAGAAGAATCACCCGTGTCGTCGCGGTCTTCAGTTGCTCAACTGCTTCAAAGAGCGGTTCGGGTTTCAACAGCATTCCCGGTCCACCGCCGAAAGGACGGTCATCCACCGTTCGGTGCCGGTCGTGCGTGTAATCCCGCAAATTATAGATGCACAGGTCCAGCTTACCTGCATCCCGTGCACGTTTGACGATGCTCTCATCCAACGGTCCGGCAAACATCCCCGGAAATAAGGTGAGCACGTCAATTTTCATGCTCGGTGGGGCGCGGTCCCGGTCGCGCTCCTCGCTCGGGTCCGTCAGTCCTCGACAATCTCCACAGAGCAGCGTATGCCGCGCTTGGCGGCTCCCACCTGCGTAAGAGAGCGGATGGCTTGGATGGTCGCGCCCTGCTTGCCAATGATCTTGCCCACATCGGTCGGGTGCAGACGCAATTCAAAAAGTGTCTGCCCACCCTGCTCAACTGGCGTAACGCTTACCGCGTCGGGCCGGTCCACGAGGCCCTTCACCACAAATTCGAGGAAGGCCTGCATGGCGGGACTTACTTGGCAGCAGCGGCGGCGCGACGGGCTTTTTTCATGAAGCTCGCCACGGTGTCGCTGGGTTGCGCGCCCTTGCTGACCCAGTAATCGGCGCGTTCGAGGTTCAGCTTGAAGTTGTCATCCTTCTTGCAGGGGAGGTAAGTGCCGATTTCCTCGATGAACTTGCCGTCGCGCGGGCTGCGACCATCGGCCACGACCACACGAAAGGCCGGCGTATTGCGCGCGCCGACTCGCTTCAAACGGATTTTGACTGGCATAAAATTTGTCTAGTTCTCACCACCGCAAGTCAGCCTTTACTGACACGTTTCGTTGCGGACCTTCTCAAAAAGGAGCGGGAGGTTAGCCACGCGGTAGCTGGCGGTGCAAGAACTGATTTTTGTGATCTCGTGTGACAGCACTTACGCCAAACTCTGCCAACAGATATCAGACATCGATAGCGTAAATTTTTTCGCGATAAACTTCGTCTTCGCTTTGCTCGGCTTCCGATCTCCCCACTTCACAACCCAAACATTCTGGAGAAGTCGCGATCCCGTCTCCGCACCTCATGCGGATGAAGGCGCGATAGCTTTTGGTGGCCACAGGTTTACTCTTTCGCCTTATGCGAACTCGCGTTTACTCAACTGTCCTAATTGTCATCGCATTGGCCGCAATCCTCTGGCTGAACGAGGCACTGCGCAGCAGCCCCCCAGGCACAACCTCGCTGTCAAATGCACGGTTGGTTGAGCCAATCAAAACCAATCACCCATCCGGAAATCCGCCCCCAAGCCAAACGACAAATCTGACGCCCACTCAGATTTCACAAGTAATGAAGCAGGTGAGGGATGAACTGGCGAAGCAGGGCTTTTATACCGACCTGGCCGATATCGTGCGAGACCAAGATAGTGGCGAGTATCTTTGGAAGTTCATCGGGGACCCGAGCAGGGTGATGGATTGCGCAGTGGGCTATCTGTTGGAGCCCTTCCCACCGCGCACGTTGGATGCCTTGGATCACGTTTTGAAACATTCCAAGAAGGCGTCCGAAAGGCTCACCGCAGAGACGCTGCTCTACCGCTATGGTCGCGAAAGTGGCCGGACCGCGTTACTGGAACTCCTCAAACAAGGCGGGACAGATGTTCTGACCATAAGCGCGGCGATTACTCTGGCGCGGAACAAGGATCAGGGTGGCTTGGTGGACAGTTTGGCGCTACTCAATCGCCTTAGTGAGTTCAACCCCAGCCTCTTGCACGTCTTGGGTAGTTGGAACGAACCGTCCATTACCCAAGCGCTGACACGCCAGCAGCAGCTGGCACCCAAGCATAAATACTGGGCTTACGCGCTGGCGTATCAGGATAATCCGCTGGGCTTACCAGCGCTTCAAGCGGCGCTCGCGGCCGAGAAGAACAGTCTCAACTACGTTTCCATTCGGATTGAGGCGGCAACGGCTCGGCTTGGGGCAACTCCAGTGGAGGATTTCCAGCGACATTTCAAGACCATGTATCAGCAGAATCTTCGCTTCGGTCGAGAGTTGATAGCCACGTTGGAACAGGCCGGGCCTCGAGTGGGCGGACCGGAGATGCTGTGGGTCCTCAAAGACTTCATCCCTCGCCATGAGCAGTGGATCGTCGAAGGCGAGATACAGGCGCAGAAAGTGAAGGCCAAAGACCCGACCGCCTACCACTCCTACCCCAAGCCGGTGCCGTTCACCTATTTGCCCGGGGCCGCCAACTTCCTGGCCGAGTGGAATGTAAGAGAAGCGGTGCCCTTGCTGGAGGGGGTGATTTCTCAGCTGCAAAAGGGCCAAAAGGTCTTCAACGACCTGAATCAGCAGCTCGGTCTTGCGCTCTACCGCCTCGATCCCGTCGGTTGGCGGGACACGCTGTTCAACGTGGGGATCAGGTTGGATCACATTGACCGCATCCCGGAGATTGCGAAACTCCGTCCCGTGGCTCACGAGCAGATGCCCCAGCAAAAGAACCTCTATTGGCGGTGAGCTGGCTGACGGGGCACACCCTCACCTACCCAGCGCCTCGTAACCCTTCCGCAGCAGCGCCTCCGTGTCCTTCCATCCGAGGCACGCGTCCGTGATGGACTGGCCGTAGCGCAACTGTTTCAAGTCCGCGCCCAGCGGTTGGCTGCCTTCTTCCAAATTGCTCTCCAGCATCACGCCGATGACCGCAGGGCTGCCCGCCACGCGTTGCGCGATGATGTGTTCCCAGACGGTTTGCTGGCGCGTGTGCTTCTTGCCGGAGTTCGCGTGGCTGCAATCCACGATGAGCGTGCCCGGCAGGCCGGCGTCACGGAGCTGCTGCACCGCCTCGGCGATACTGCGCTCGTCGTAGTTCGGCGCGTGCTTGCCGCCGCGCAGGACGACGTGGCCCCACTGGTTGCCCGTCGTCTGGATAATGCAGGTGCGCCCGTCGGGGTCGATGCCGAGAAAACTGTGCTCGCTCCGCGCGGCCTTCATCGCGTTGACAGCGGTTTCGAGGCTGCCGTCCGTGCCGTTCTTGAAGCCAACGGGCATGGACAGGCCACTCGCCATCTCGCGGTGCGTCTGGGATTCCGTGGTGCGCGCGCCTACCGCCGCCCAACTCACGAGGTCCGCGAGAAACTGCGGCACCACCGGGTCAAGGAACTCCGTCCCCGCCGGCATGCCCAGGGCGACGATGTCGTGCAGGAGTTTGCGCCCGACCTTCAAGCCTGTCTCGATGTCACACGAGCCGTCGAGGTGCGGGTCGTTGATGAGGCCCTTCCAGCCGAGGATGGTGCGTGGCTTCTCGAAATAGACGCGCATCACAATTTCCATGCGGTCGGCGAACTCCTGCCGCAACGGCATGAGGTGCCGCGCGTAATCCACCGCCGCCACCGGGTCGTGGATGGAGCACGGGCCGACGACGACCAGCAGGCGGTGGTCCTTTCCATCGAGAATGTTTCTCACCGCGTGCCGCCCGGCGATGACGGTCTCGGCGACCTCCTGCGTGAGCGGGAGGGACTCGGCCAGTTGGCGAGGCGTGATGATGGCCCGGGTGGCTTGAATGTGCCAGTTGTGCGTGCTCTGCATGACGAAAATCTCCTACCCGTGCGCAAGTCTTGACCGCTGCGCCGGGACAGGGGCGGGCACTGTGCCGGAACCTCCCGCCGCCTCGCAAGTTCCTTGTCGCCTTTGCGGACGCTGCCTATCTTCCCCGCGCACACGGCAATTGCTCGCATGGACAATCAAACTTCTTCGCCGCGCCACTTCACCCGCACACTCCTCCCGTGGATCGTCGCCGGGGCCTCGCTCGCGCTCTACCTCGTCACGCTCGCTTCGTGGGTCACGCTGCCGGCGCTCGGCCTGAACGCACAAGTCCTCGGCTGGGACTGGTGGAACCCGAAAATTGGCCGCCCGCTCTACCACCTGCTCACGCTGCCGGTGAAGGCGCTCCCAGCCAGCGCGCAACTCTTCGCGCTGAACGCCTTCGCCGCCCTCTGCTCCGCCCTCACACTCGCGCTCCTCACCCGCAGCGTCGCGCTCCTGCCGCAGGACCGCACCCGCGACCAGCGCGCGCGCCAGACTGACGAAACCGGCCTGCTCGCCATCCCCGCGAACTGGCTTCCGCCGCTCCTCGCCGTGCTCGCGTGCGGCCTGCAACTCAGCTTCTGGGAACACGCCACCGCCGCGACCGGCGAGGCACTCGACCTCCTGCTCTTCGCCGCCGCCATCGCGTGCCTGCTGGAATTCCGCCAAGGCCGCGACGACAAATGGCTCGCCCGCTTCGCCCTCGCGTGCGGCCTGGGCTTCGCGAACAACTGGGCGATAGTCGGCTTCGCGCCATTCCTGCTCGTCGCGCTCGTGTGGGTAAAAGGCCGCGAGTTTTTCAACCTGCGTTTCCTCGGACGCCTCGCCGCGTGGGGCGGCGTGGGTCTGCTGCTGTATCTCTTCAACCCGCTCACCGCATCGCCGGAGCTGGGCGTCAGCTTCGGCGAGTGGCTCAACGCCGAGTTGGGCGCGCAGAAGAACAACCTGCTGTTCAGCCCCAAGGGCCGCGTGCTGCTGCTCTCCTTCGCCACACTGCTGCCGCTCGCGCTTATCGGCATCCGTTGGTCTTCGACTTTCGGAGACGTGAGCGCCGCCGGCAGCTTCCTCTCGAACCTGCTCTTCCGCCTGATGCACGCGTGCTTCCTCGGCGGTTGCGTGTTCATGACGCTCGACCTAGCGTTCAGTCCCCGCGCGCTCGGCGAAGGCCGCGCGATGCTGCTCTTCTACTATCTCGGCGCGCTGGTCATCGGCTACTGCGCGGGCTACTTCCTGTTGCTCTGTGGCAAAGCGGAGGCGAAGGCGTGGCAAAAACCCAGCCCGCTCGGCAAGGCGCTCAACCTCGCGCTCGTCAGCCTCATTTGGCTTGGCGTCATCGCGCTGCCCGGCTGGTTGGTGATGAATAATCTCCCATCGCTCCGTGCGCAGAACGGTCCGGCGGTGCGCGAGTTCGCATCGCAACTCGCAAAGGGCCTGCCGGGACAAGGCGCACTCGCCCTCAGCGAACAGCCAACTCAATTATTCCTCGTCGCCGCGCACTTCCACGGACAACCGCAGCCGCACATCCTGCTCGACCCGCGGATGCTTCAACTCACCCGCTACCACCGACAGCTCGCCCGCCGCCACGCTGGTCGCTGGCCGGACCCCGGCGCGACTCCCGACACGCAGGTCATCCCGCCCATCGCCATTGCTAGCTTCCTCGGGATGCAGACGCGCTCGAACCATGTCTTCCTGCTCCACCCGCCGGTGCCGGTGATGTATTTGGAGAATCTTTACGCCGAACCTTTCGGAGCCGTCAGCGAGCTGCGGCTCTACAGCACCAATCAAATTGTTCCGCCGGCGCTCTCGCGAACGAGCCGAGGCTTAATGATGAGTTGGGCTCCGACCAACACCTACGTGCTGCCCAATCCTGACGTTGATACCGCTCGCGTCAGTGCTGCTCCTGACATCCAGACTTTGCGAACGACCTATTCCACTGTTGCGAATTGGTATGGAGTGAACCTTCATCGTTCGGAAAATTCGCCTCAGGATGCTGCCACGCTCTTCGGTGTTGCCCTCCAACTCAACCCCTCCAACCTCGTCGCCGTCCTCAACCGCGACTTCAACGAATCCCTCCGCACCGGCAAGCCCTCCGCCAGCGATCCCGCCAAGATCGCGCAGGAACTCCTCGGCCCCGGCCAGAGCTGGGCCACCGTCCTCGCCAAGCACGGCCCACCGGACGAACCGGGCTTCTGCTTCGCGCTCGGCCAGTTGTTCCGGCAGTCCGGCCTGCCGCGCCAGGCCATCATCCAGTTCACCCGCGTCACCGAACTCGCGCCCAGCAACCACCTCGCCCACCTCGCCGTGGCCGACACCTTCATCGCCCTCGGCGTGCCCGACCGCGCCAAGGCCGCCCTCGACGCCGCTCGCGCCCGGCCCGAGTTGCGCGCCGGACTCGCCGCAAGCGAGGCCGCTATACTCCGCCTCGACGCGCTCTACCTCTCGCAAAAAAATCAGAAGGCCGAGGCCGAGCAGGCGTTTGTGAATGCGCTCAAAAAGCATCCGAACGACCTTCCACTACTCGACTCGCTCACCGAGATTTACCTCCTATCCGGCCGCTTCACCAACGCTCTTACCGTCACCGAAGCGCAGCTCAAAGTCGCGCCCACCAGCCCGCGCGCACTCGTGAACAAAGGCGGCATCCACATCCAGATGAAACAATTTGAGGCCGCGCTCGCGCCGCTCAACAAACTCATCGAGCTACAGCCAAACCACCCCGGCGCGCACTTGAACCGTGCGATGGCCCTGATGAATCTCAACCGTCTCGACGACGCCACGAAAGACTATCGCAAACTCATCGACCTCGCCCCCACCACGCACAACGGCCACTTCGGCCTCGCCGAAATCGCGTGGCAGCGCAAACAGACCGCCGACGCGAGGAAGCATTACGAAGCCGGCCTCAAGCTCGCCCCGCCCGACGCGCCCGAAGCCAAAGTCGCCCAACAGCGGCTGAAGGAGTTGTCCGGTGGGAAGTGAAGCCCCACCAGCGTTCTCCTGATTCATGCGTGTCGCCCACGTCATTACGCGGTTGATTGTCGGCGGGGCGCAGGAGAACACCCTCGCCAGCGTGCTGGGCTTGCGCGAGAAGCCCGGCGTGGAAGTCACCCTCCTCTCCGGTCCCACCACCGGCCCGGAAGGCACGCTGGAACCACGCGCCGCAGAAATCCCCGGCCTACTCACCCTCGTCCCCGAACTTGTCCGCCCCGTCTCCCCGCTGCACGACTGGCTCGCGCTGCGCAAACTCACGCGCCTCTTCCGCCAGCAGCGGCCCGACATCGTTCACACGCACAGCGGCAAGGCCGGCGTGCTCGGACGCCTCGCGGCCCACGCGGCGGGCGTGCCCATCATCGTCCACACCATCCACGGCCCGAGCTTCGGCCCGTTTCAAGGCTGGCTGGCAAACTTCGCCTTCCGCGCCGCCGAGCGCCGCGCGGGCCGCATCACCACGCACTTCGTCTCCGTGGCTAACGCGATGACGGAGCAATACCTCGCCGCTGGCATCGGCCAGCCGGAGCAATACACGCGCATCTTCAGCGGCTTCAACCTGGAGCCATTTCTCAACGCGAAGAACGACCCCGCCCTGCGCGAGAAGCTCGGCATCAACCCCGGCGACTTTGTTATCGGCAAGGTCGCTCGGCTCTTCGAGCACAAGGGCCACGACGACTTGTTTGCCATCGCACCGACGCTCGCGTTGAACCACCCCACCCTCAAGTTCCTGCTGGTCGGCGACGGTGCGCTGCGTCCGCACTTTGAGCAACTCGTGCAACAACTGGGCTTGGAGCGGCAGTTCATTTTCACCGGCATCGTGCCGCCCGCCGAGGTGCCCGCACTGATCGGCGTGATGGATGTGCTCGTCCACCTCTCGCGTCGCGAGGGCTTGGCGCGCGCGCTGCCGCAGGCGCTCGCTGCTGGAAAGCCCGTCATCGCCTACGACTGTGACGGCGCGCGCGAGGTGTGCCGGGACGGCGAAACTGGTTTCCTGTTGCCCGTGGGCGACACGCAGCAGTTGAAGAGCCGACTCGAACAAACCTACTTCAACGCGACGCTCTGCGCCCAGCTTGGCGCACGCGGCCGCGAACTGGTGCAAGCCCAGTTCCCCGTCCAGCGCATGGTGGATGAACTGCACCGGCTCTACTTACGGCTGCTCGATCAACAATCGGCAATCGGCAATCGGCAATCCGATGACCTTCCCCGCTAACGCCTACCTGCTCGCCGTCCTCGGCGGCGCGCTTGCGACGTTCGCGACGCTGCCGCTCTGGCGGGCGTGGTGCGTGCGCACGGGCTTGGTGGATGACCCTGGCCACCGGAAAATCCACGATTCACCCATTCCGCTCGCCGGCGGTCTAGCGGCGCTCACGGGCTTGTTGCTGCCACTGCTGGCCGGCGCAGTGGCGATGCAACTCAACCTGCTGCCCGCAGGCGCGATGGAGAAAATCAGTTATGGCTTCGAGCGGCGCGGCCTGCAACTCGCGGCCATCCTCGCCGGCGCGTTGGGCATGGTGCTGCTCGGCTGGCTGGACGACAAACACGAGCTGCGCGCCGGGCCAAAGTTCGCCGCGCAGGTCAGCATCGCGCTGCTCGTCGCGCTGGCGGGCGTGCGCATCAAGCTGTTCCCCGAAAGCCCACTTTCGCCCGTGCTGAGTTGCGGCGTGACGGTGCTGTGGATGCTTACCGTCATCACCGCAGTCAACATCATGGACAACATGAACGGCCTCTGCGCCGGGCTTGGAGCCATCGGCGCAGCGGCGTTCGGGGCGACAGCGGCGATGCAAGGGCAATACCTCGTCGCCTCACTCGCGCTGCTGGCGGCGGGCGCGCTGGCGGGCTTCCTGCCCTACAATTTCCCAAAGGCGAGCGCGTTCCTTGGCGATTCCGGCAGCCACCTCACCGGATTCCTGCTCGCCGTGCTAGCGATTCTTCCGCACTTCTACACGGCGCAAAACCCGCGTCCCTTCGCCGTGCTCACCCCCCTGCTCGTGCTAGCCGTGCCGCTGGGCGACCTAGTCTGCGTGATGGGGATCCGCTGGCGCGCGGGAAAACCCGTTTGGGAAGGCGACACGAATCATCTCTCGCACCGGCTCGTGCGTCGCGGCCTGGGTAAACCCCAAGCCGTGGCGGTGATTTTGGGATTGCACGCGGTGGCCAGCGCGGCAGCGGTCTGGCTGGCATCGGGAAGCTGATTGCAAAGAGCGTAGCTGCCCAACGCTCCCGACGGTCACGATCCAGGCTGCTTGAGGGAGCCGCACCTTGGTGCGATCACTGGCCACCCCAAACCCCCTTCGTTCCGGTTGCGCGTTTATGTGCAGCCGCCCACACCCTGCGTAAATCCCGACAGCTAGCGCGGTTTTCCCCGTCGCTGAGGGCGGTTGCTCGATGCCTGACGATGCGCCTCAGTTGCGCAGGCAATCCGCTGCCAGACAGCTTGTTCGGGGTGTGATGAGTTTAATTCATGCGCCTGCCGAAAACGATTCACCACCCACGAGTGCTTCTCTCCGCAACTTGGCAAGTGGGCTGCGCTGGTGATCTCGACGATGACATTATCCGACCTCAAAACCGCCGGCCATTGGCCCACGTTGGTCACCGCATTCCTCTACTTCGACTACAGCTTCATGGTGTGGACGCTGCTCGGCGTGCTGGCCAACCAGATTGCCGCCCCGGAGTCCCTGAACCTCACGCAGGAGCAACGGTTCTTCATGGTGTCGGTGCCGATTCTCTCGGGCGGCTTCATTCGACTCCTGATCGGCCTGCTCGTGGACCGCATCGGGGCCAAGACCACCGGCATCTGCGCGCAACTTGTCGTCATCGCGGGCCTGTCGGTGGCGTGGCTCGTCGGGCTGAAAACCTACGAAGCCACCCTCCTCATGGGCGTGGTGCTCGGTGTGGCGGGCGCGAGCTTCGCCGTCGCGCTGCCGCTGGCGGGCCGGTGGTATCCGCCGCACATGCAAGGGCTGGTCATGGGCCTCGCAGGCGCGGGCAACATCGGTGTGGTCATTGACGCGTTGCTCGCGCCCCGACTCGCGGAGGCCTACGGCTGGCCAGCGGTGTTCGGCTTGGCCATTATCCCGGCAGTCGTGGTGCTGGCGGTTTACTGCTACGTGGCCAAGGAACCGCCGCTGAAAGTTCCCGCGAAGAAGGTCGGCGACTACTTCCGCCTCTTCGCCGATAAGGACGTTCACTGGTTCTGCTTCTTCTACACCGTCACGTTCGGCGGCTTCGTCGGGTTGGCCTACTCGCTGGGGATGTATTTCAAGGACCGCTTCGGCCTGACCAACTCGCAAGCCGGCGACCTCGTCGCGCTCTGCACGGCCATCGGCGCGCTCGGTCGGCCGCTGGGCGGCGGCATCTCGGACCGCATTGGCGGCATCAAGTCACTCCACATCTATTACACCGTCGCGTGCGTCGCGCTCATCGCGGGTGGGCTGATTGACAACCTCGCGCTCAACGTCGCCGCGTTCTTCATCGCGTGCGCGGCGTTCGGCATGGGCAACGGCTCCGTCTTCCAACTCCTGCCGCAGCGCTTTGGCAAGGAACTCGGCCTGATGACCGGCCTCGTCGGCTGCGGGGGCGGTCTCGGCGGCTTCCTGCTGGCAAACATGATGGGCCAGTCCCGCCAGCACACGGGCAGTTACCTAAACGGGCTGCTGGTCTTCGCCGGCCTCTGCACTCTCGCGCTCGTCGGCTTGAACCTGGTGAAGAAACGCTGGCGCACGACGTGGGGCGCTTCCGCACAGGCCCGCATCTGAAGCCCGCTAATCACGCGAATGCACGCGCATCAACTCACTGCGACCGAGCCACTCCTCCTGGAGCGCGGACGCCCACGGCCGCAACCCGGCTTCGCAGACGTAAGCGTCAACGCTTCCACCGAAACGCTCACCACCACCGTCCCCATTCGCGTTGATCCGCGTGATTCGCGGGCCGATTATTCTGCTGTGAAACCCCAGCCCCGCCTCCGCGTTCACGCCACCAGCTTCACCCGCCCGCGCGAGGATGATAAGCCGGGCGACGACGTTTCTGCCGCCCGCGCGCTTGAAGACGACACCTTCATCGCCGTGGTTGCCGACGGCCTCGGCTCCGCGCGCCAAGGCCGAGACGGGGCGGCGAAGGCCGTCGCCCACTACACCGCGAACTTCCGCAACCGCCCGGACGCCTGGAGCACGGCCAAGACGCTGGAGGAAATCACCCGCCACCTGAACCGCCAACTCCACCAGGAAGGACTCGCACGGCACGAGTCGCCGGAACTCGCGTCCACCGTCGTCGCCGCCGTGCTCGATGGCGACCGCCTCCACCTCCTCAACGTCGGCGACTCGCGCGCCTACCGTCTCCGCGCCGGCAAGCTGGAGCAACTCACGCACGACCACCGCGACGCCATCGAGTCCCACGTCCTCACCCAAGCCCTCGGCCTCGCGGACACCGTCGCGCCACACCTCGCGCAGACCGACCTCGCCGTCGGCGATTTTATCCTACTCTGCACCGACGGCCTCACCGACGTGCTCGACGACGCGACGCTGGCCGCGCAACTCGCCGGTCACGCCAGCGCACGCGGACTCGTCGGTCTAGCCCGCGAACGCTCCACGCCCGAGACCCTCGACGACATCACCGCCGTCGTCCTCGAAGTGCAGGAACTCGGCCCCGCCGCTAGTGCCGCGCCCGTGTCCCTGCCCATCCCCGCACAGCTCAAAGTTGGCGACCAGGTGGACGGCTACACGCTCCGCCGCAGCTTCCGCGAGAGCGACCGCATCTGGCTTGCCGCCAAGGCTGGCGAATCCTTCGTGCTGAAATTTCCCCCGGTCGAAGCGCTGACCGACGAGGCCAACCTCACCGCCTTCATCCGTGAGACGTGGAATGCCACCACGCTCAAGGCCGACTATTTCCCCGCCGCCACCGCGCCCGTGGACGCCACCGCGCGCTACTATGTCCTCGAGTATTTCCACGCACCCACGCTGAAGCAGTGGCTCGCCGACCGCGGCCCGCTGGCTACCGCCGACGCCGTCGCGCTGGGCAAGTTCGTCCTCGCCGCCGCGCAGTTCCTCCTGCGCCACGACTTCGTCCACGGCGACTTGAAGCCGGAAAACCTCCTCGTGCTCGGCGAACCCGGCGCGCTCACGTTCAAGCTCATTGACCTCGGCAGCGTCGCCGAAGTCTTCAGCGTGAATTCGCGCGCTGGCACGCCCAGCTACCTCGCGCCGGAGCGGTTCAGCGGCGCGGCCGTCAGCGAGACGACGGAAATATTCGCCCTCGGCGCGACGCTCTACGAAGCGCTCACCGGCAAATTCCCACACGGCGAAATCGAGCCGTTCCAGACGCCGCAGTTCCGCCAAGCCAAGCCGCCCAGCGCGCACAACCCGCACATCCCATCGTGGCTCGACGCCGTCGTCTTGCGTGCCCTGGCGCTGCGCCCCCGCGACCGATTCGAGGCTTACAGCGAGATGCGCTTTCAGTTGGAGCATCCCGAAAAAGTAAAATTATTCCGTTCCGCCGGCGCGCCGTTACTCGAACGCGACCCACTGCTGCTGCTGAAACTTCTCCTCGCCGCCAGCCTGGCCGCAAACCTCGCGCTGCTCTTCTTGCTGTTCCGGAAATGACCTTGCCCGCCGACAACCTCACAAAGCCCGCGCCCGCCATCGGCGAACGCACGCTCGTGGACACGTTGCTCGACGAACAACGGCGACTCACGGCGGTAGAAGCGTTCGCCCGCGCGCACGAGCGGCACGAACTCACCGAGCCACGCTACCGGAAATTGCTTCCCGTTTCCGCTCCGCGCCCCGGCGAGCAATACGCCTTCGAGGTGGACCTCGACCAATGCAGTGGCTGCAAAGCCTGCGTCACCGCGTGCCACTCCCTCAACGGCCTCGACGACGGCGAAGCCTGGCGCGAAGTCGGCGCACTCTTCGGCGAAGCGCTAGTCCCGGTAGGGCGAAACTCGGTCGAGCCCCATCTCGAACGCAGCGAGGCGAGCGCAGCGAGCATTTCGGGTGAAGCTGCACGCCTCCAAGAAACGCGCTCTGCTCGCGCCGCCTCCGTCGGCAAATGGGGTTCGACAGAGTCTCACCCGAACGATCTCGGCTTCCGCCTCGTCCCCCTCCACCAAACCGTCACCACCGCCTGCCACCACTGCGTCGAGCCCGGCTGCCTGCTCGGCTGCCCCGTCCTCGCCTACGACAAAGACCCGCTCACCGGCATCGTCCGCCACCTCGACGACCAGTGCATCGGGTGTAGCTACTGCATTTTGAAATGCCCCTACGACGTGCCGAAGTATTCCGCCAAGCGCGGCATCGTTCGCAAATGTGACCTGTGTCACGGCCGCCTCGCCGCCGGCGAAGCCCCCGCCTGCGTGCAAGCCTGTCCGAACGAGGCTATCCGCATCTCCGTGGTCAGCCTCGCAGAAGTGAAGGCCATGTCCCGCAGCGCAAGTCGCAGTGCAGGTGAGAAAGTCGAAAAATGGGAAAGTGAGACGGTGTCCGCACGTCTCTCCCACTCTCTCACTCTCTCACCTGCCCACCTGTCCGCCTCCTGGCTCCCTGACTCCCCGTCGCCGCACATCACGCTCCCCACCACCCGCTACGTCAGCGCCAAACCCGCCGGCGACCTCCGCGCCGGCGACCACAACCAACCACGGCCCCAGCCCGCGCACTGGCCGCTCATCTTCATGCTCGTGCTCACGCAAGCCGGCATCGGCGGCTTGCTGGCTGCGCGTTTCACCAGCGACAAGTCACTCCCGCTCCAACTCGTCTCGCTCGCGTTCCTCTTCGCCGGACTCACCGCCAGCGTCTTTCATCTCGGCCAGCCGCTGAAAGCCTGGCGCATCTGGCTCGGCTGGCGCACGAGCTGGTTGAGCCGCGAAGCCATCGCCCTGAACGCCTTCGCCGGAGCCGCTGTCACGGGCGTCGCCGCGCACTGGCTCCCCACGCTGGCTAATCACTACTCACTAATTACTTTTCCCCTCTGCGCCCTCGGCCTCGCCGCCGTCTTCGCCCAAGCGATGGTTTACGCCGACACGCACCGCGCCTTCTGGAGCCTGCGCCACACCGCCCCGCGCTTCTTCGGTAGCTCGCTCGTGCTCGGCCTCGGACTCGCGCTGACGTTTGAGCCCAGCTCCCCGCTCGCCGTCGCGCTGCTACTCGCCACGCTGCTCAAACTCGCCTGCGAACTCTCCGTCCTGAAGCACGCCGACACCGACTCCGACCGCTGGACGCAACTCCGCCGCACCGCCGCGTTGCAGACCGGCGTGCTCCGTCCGGTGCTTGCCCTGCGCCTGCTAACCGCGCTCGTGGGCGGCGTCTTCCTTCCCTTCACCCAACGGTGTCCATGACATGCGCTGAAAATAGCGACGAGAACGACGCGTGCCGCGCGTATAACGCCGGTCCGCAGGCCGATTCTACGCGGGTCGCCGCAAGCCTCCCGACCGCGAAAAGCCCCGCCAGGAGGCGTATAACTCCAG
>CALQJI020000101.1 GCA_943330855.2 Klebsiella pneumoniae | reverse complement strand
GGGGGCTCGCAGCTCGCCCTCCTGCTCGTTCTACCTCGCGGCGAACTTCTCGGACTTGACCTCGAAGGCCAGAAACCGTTCCCTTCGCGCCGGAAGGTGTCTCACTTTTCGAGCGCCACCCGCCGCACTTTTCAACCGGCGTTTACACTGAAAACCCTCACCCGGCTGGGTTGCCGGGTGAGGGCGGGTTGGGTTGTGGGGTGGGGGAACCGGCGGTTGGGGATTACTGCCACCGGCGAGACCGAACAGCAGGGTTGGTCTCAGAGGTTTATAGCCCCGGATGGAGGGCTATTGCGTGGGCGCTCCCGCCCGAGCGCCGCCGTCGCCCCACCACAGGGGAGCATAGTTGTCGTTGCGGAAGTCACCGTTGCCAATCAACCAGCCAACCAGTAGGCTGACGCCGTGAACTCCATCGGACTTTTTGAAGCCAAGACGAAGCTCTCCGAAATCTGTGACGCAGTCGCCACGAACGGGAAGGCGGTCACCGTGACCCGGCGGGGCAAACCCCTCGTCACCATTGAGCCGATTCCGGCGGGCAAGAACGGGCCGCGTTCGGTCTGGGCGGTGCGGGCCGAGTATGAGCGCAAGCACGGCCGCCTGAAGGAAGCGTTCGAGCTGCCGGCCCGCGGGAAGCAAACCTGGCGCAACCCTCTGGAGAGCTAGCCATGGCCCTCACACATCTGCTGGACACCTCGGTTTACTGCCAGCCGCTCAAACCCGTCCCGTTGGCCGCGGTGCAAACCCGCTGGAAGGCGCTGGGCGATGAGGCTCTGGCGGTATCCATCGTGTGCGAGGCCGAACTGCTCTACGGCCTCGAGTTGAAGGGTTCGCCCCGGCTGACCGCGCACTACCAGCACCTCTTGAAGGATCGCCTGCGGTCCTTGGTGGTGGATGCCCCGGTGGCGCTCGCCTTCGCCCGCCTGAAGGCCTGGGCGAAGCAGAAAGGGCACAGCGCTTCGGACTTCGATTTCCTGATCGCCGCCACCGCGCAGGCCCACGGACTGGTGCTGGCCACCCTCAACTACCGTCACTTCCAATGGATGGAAGGGCTGGCGGTGGAGGATTGGACCCACAACTGATCCGCGGCGCAAACTGCCCAGCCCGCGCTTTCCCAGTCCATGCCACCCCGGCCAGCCAAACCGCGTCCGTCTGCTCAACGTCCGTCCCAGACACCCGCCCCGCCAAGCCCGCGGGCGCTGATCCCCATCGACGGCGAACCCATTCGGAAGAAGGCCCGACGAGCCTACGAGAAAGCCCGCCGCGACCTCGATCAGGCCCGGGTGCAACTCGACCAGTTCCACGATCAGGATCGGCCGGCCTACGAGCGGTGGATGAACACCCACTTCGGCCAGCAGTTGACCGCGCTGCGCGAACTCAGCCGCCAGGTCAGCGAGCAGCAACAGACCATCGCCGAGGTCGAGGATTACCTTTGGAACCACGAGGTCAGCGAGGCGGAGGCCTATGCCGCCGTCCAGCAGCGACGAGCCCGTTCCGCCGACGCCAGACCTGGGCCACCTCCGGACCAGCCGCCGGACTTCGCGGAACAGAACGCGGGGGCTGATTGGCATGGCAAGTCCGAGGAGGATGCCTTCAAGGAGTTCGTCAAG
Source organism: Klebsiella pneumoniae (assembly GCA_943330855.2). GTDB lineage: Bacteria > Verrucomicrobiota > Verrucomicrobiia > Limisphaerales > SXTU01 > SXTU01. Next base: position 16,687 of record CALQJI020000101.1, on the reverse strand, counting down.
GCCTTCGAGGAAGCATACAGGCAAAAGTTTCCTCCGGGGTTTCGACCGCCGGCCAAGCCTGCCAAACCCGCGCCCGGTGCCAGCGTCAAGGAGCTCTACCGCACGCTGGTGCGCAAGCTTCACCCTGACAAGCAGGCGATGATGACAGCCCAGAAGCTGGAGTGGTGGCATGAGGTGCAGGAGGCCTACGCCGACCACGATGCCGAGCGGCTGGCAACCATCCTCGGTCTGGTCGAGCTGTCGGAAGGCGAACCCAGCGCACACACCAACGTCGCGCTGTTCCAACGACTCGCGTCCCGGCTCAAAGCCAACCTGCGCGACATCAAGCGCCAACTCACGCAGCATCGCCGCGATCCGGCCTGGCGATTCCAGCAGCACCCGGACCTCGGTGCGATGGCGGTCGAAGTGCGCCTGGAGTTCGAGAGCGCTCTGCGCCAGCTCAACCTCACCTTCTCGGAACACGACGCCAGAATCCGCGACTGGGCGGACCAGGAGCACCGCCGGGGCGACCGCTCACGGCGCATGGGGAAAACCGCAGCCAAGCGACGTTCACCACCCGGCCACAACGAATTCGACTTCTGAACCCCGGTGTTGCGGCGGATCTGGAAAGTGCCGGCAAGCCTTCGACACCTTCGTCACCGGGGCCGTTTGTCCGCACTGCGGCGAGAAGTTTCCCGCGACGGGTTGCCCGGACTGCGGCCAGCTCTCGCCCTTCAGCGCGTGGTTGATCGCGTCGCCCAAGTTGTGAGCGCCAAGGCGGGCAGATAAAGGAGCACCTCCGGCAAACCGCACAGGCTCTCCCTCCCGGTGAAGAAACGCTCGCCGCCCGCCCGCAGCGGCGTAAAATCGCTTCGAACCGCGCCGCGTCAAATACCGCTCCGTCCCATGCGCCTGACCACCCTGCACGCCCTCGCCTGGTTGGTGACCATGCCGTGCCACGCCCAGGTCGAGCGCATCTGGCTCACGCACCAAAGCACCGACCCCTCACACATCGTGGTGAACTGGGAGACGGCCAAGCCGACGAGTTCGGTGGTGAACTACGGCCGCTCGGCGAAATTGGACCGCGTGGCCACCGCCCCCGGCACGGCGACCCGGCACCATGTCGAGATTGCCATCCCGGAACAGGATGGCGTGTGGCACTACTCCGTCGGCACCGGCGCGGACGCTTCGCCAATGGCGACCTTCAAAGGGTATCCGACCCGGGAACTCCGCGTTGGCATCGTGGGTGACTGGGGATTTGCGAGGGGCAAGGACCTCAGCGCACTGCGCCACGACGACGTGCATCTCCTCCTCACCGCCGGCGACAACGTGCCCAGCCTGCACGAGCCGGGCCGCGAAGGCATCAAGGCGTTCAGCGCCTTGATTGACCAGCAGCCCGAGCTGTTCCGCAGCACCCCGTTCATGCCCATCCTGGGCAACCACGACAAGGAAGCTCGTCCCCGCGGCCCGCAGCCGCCGGCCGAGGCGGTGTATGACGTGCATGCCACCGCGTATCGTGAGTTCTTCGCGCTGCCGGGTGACGAATGGAAGTGGCACTTTGACATCCCGGCCTTCGACGTCCGCTTCCTCGCCCTGGACATCGAGCACATCTCGGACTTCGGCACCACCTGGCAGACCTGCCATGCGTTCGACGCCGGCTCCGAGCAGTTTGCGTGGTTTCGCCAGACGATGGCGCATACCAAGGCCGGCTTCGTGTTCAGCCTGATGAACGAAAAGCAAAGCTCGCTGCACGGCGCGACCAAGGGCCTCTGGCACGAGCAGTTCCGCAAGGGTAGCGCCCTGATCACCGGCTTTGGCTACTTCGCCGAGCGGGCGGAGCTCGACGGCGGCCTGCCGTATTTCAACACCTGCCTCAAAGGCGACGGCGCGGCTTACCGCGACCGGCAGTCCAAGTTCTTTGCGAGCCAGGACAACTACCTGCTGCTCACCTTCCAGCGCGGCGCGGACACGATGACCGTGCAGATCAAAAACCTGCTCGGCCAGGTGCTGGACTCACGAGTGATCGTGCGGCGCTGACCGTGGCCGGGTGGCTTCGCCACGCGCAGGCAGCGTCGGGCCAAAACTCAATCCACAACGGACACCTAAAAAGGAGCCGCCCCTCGCGGGACGGCTCGTTTCGCGGTGCTCACGCCGTGCGGCGATCCAACCGACACGCCACCTGCTCACGCAGGGCGAACAGGTTTTCGCGCCAGCGCGGCGTGCGCTGAATCAATCGAAGCACGTCTTCCCCCATGAACGTCCGCACCAGTTCCGTGAGCTGGTTGCGCCAGCTCTGGACCGTGGTGCGACACACGCCATGACGTGTGGCGATCTCCTGCAACCGGACCTCGTCGGCCATGCAGTGCAGGACTGCCAAGGCCCGTTCATCCAAGGTGGCGACCAAGGCCTGCCAGTCCAGATTTCGAGCCGCTGTTTCCGACGGATCTTCGGCGTCACTGGCGAGCACGTCGCCAAGCGTGAGCGGTTCCTCCGGTGAGGCAGCGTCAGACGCCACCTGGGCTTCCATGGACGAGACGCGGCTGTTGCCGACGATCTGCGTGCGCGTGCCCATGACGTCACTGCGACCAGCACTGTGGCTGCGCCGGCCGCAGCGGATGTGCAGCATCGTGTAGTAGGCGATGTTGCCAGGTGTCACTTGTTTGCCGTTGGCGCGGGCGCGGGCGAGCAGCCGGGCGGCCATCAACGTGGCGTCCTGCAACACTTCCTCGGCATCTTCGCTGCCAACGAACGAAACGTGGTGCGGGATCATGTGGCGGAGGCGGGGGACAATTTCATCCGTCAGCATTTTATCGGCGTGGGAACTCATTGTGGATCTCCTGGGGTGACCAACGTGGACCCGCGTGAAGCCGCTCCCGCCAGCGGCAGGAGTTCACGGCCGTGACGGGGAAGGAGCAGCTAGGCTTACCTTCAGAGGTTTATAGCGCTGGAGGAGGGGGCTGTTGCGTGGGCGACGGGTCAGGCGCTGCCGTCAACGACACGCGGGTGGGCGAAGACTGGGGTGAGGGACTCCCCTGCCCTGCCAAGGCTGCTCGCGTCGGCGACCGGAAAGTGCGAATTGCACCCTCGCCTTACGAGATGCCAGAGGACAAGCGCTCAGGCCGCTGCGGAATGAGTGTTCATCGGGACGATCTTGCTCGCTCCTGCCGGTGCGATGGCGAACCACGCTTTCGCGGCGGCTGGAGTCACGAGTTGGCGGTAGTTTTTGAAAACCATCTGCGGCGAGTTGCCGGCTTCCAAAGCGACCTGTGCGACATTTTGGATGTCCGCGACCCGGTAGGAAATGAACGAATGCCGCAACGCATTGTGTCGCCATTCAAATTTGCAGGGCTGGCCGCGCTCCTCCCGCAAGCGGCTTACCTCCGCCGCGAGCTTGCCAAATTGATTCCACCAACTGGTATATTCCGTGAGCTTGCCAGCCCCCTGTGCGTAGGGAGCAAGCCATGCCGCAAGATTCTCCGCAATGGGGACGAGCCGGCGGGCTGCTGTCTTGGACTTGCTGGCTTTGATTTCGATGTGCCTTTCCGTCAAATTCACCTCACTCCAGTCCAATCTCTGAATCTCTGCTGATCGGAGTCCAGCGAAACCGCCAATGGCAATCCATGGCACCATCTCCGGCCGGGCGGCGGTCAGGATTTCCTGCATCTCACCGGGTGTGAAAATCTCAATCTCGCCACTGTCCTCCTTCGCCTGCTGAACCGCTTCGATTTCCTCAACCGCATCCTTCGGAAGATATTTCCGCTTGATGGCAAAATTGAACAGAGCCGCGATCACTCGGAGATAATTCAACTTGGTCCGCCCGCTGCCGGTCATGGCGTCGAGCCAGGCCTGAATCAGGCTCCCGGACACGCCACTGATGTTCATTTGAAAGGCGTCAGCGAAGCGGTTCAAGCGGCACTCCAGATCTTTCAAGTGCACTTCGGACAGATTCGCCTTGCGCTTGGCGGCCAACATCTCGTCAGCAACCTGTCGGACTGTTCGCTTTTCTAGTGTGGTAGGGTTACGGCGGCGAAAGAAGTCCACCGCCTCCTTGAGCGTGGCACCGTCGGGCAGTTGCTTGATGGCGGAGGTGTATTCTTGAACCGCCAAGTTTAATGGCCGTTGGAAAGGGAGCAACCGTTCCAGAGCTTCGAGGTAAACTGCGCGATCGGTGGAAGTGAGTCGAAGAACCTGATTTTCCCCGTTCGCAAGCTTAGTGGCGGTCAGTTCGGCTTCACGCTTGGCTGCAGGGAGGTCGGCGAATGTTTTTTTCTTACGCTGGCTCCCGTCGTAATACACAACGGTGAACTGTTCGTAGGAAGCGCCACCCACTCGGTTCGTAACAGTGTAGATCTTCACCGTCACGCTTCCGCGTTTGACCTGAATGGGGGTGGGCGCACCTGGGCGAGTCTTTGTTCCCATGTCAAGACTGTCCACAAACTGTCCACAAAAGTCAATCTACGGTAAAACCTCCATAAAACAGTGGTGCGCGAGGCGGGGGTCGAACCCACAACCTTCGGCTTCGGAGACCGACGCTCTAGCCAATTGAGCTACTCGCGCAACCTGTGGAACGAGTGGCGGGAAGACACCCACCACCACCGCAATCCGGGTAACTGACGGCACCAGAGTGTCGGGCTTACGGAGAAAACGCAAGCAATCGCTCCCCCCAGGTCAGAGTTGGAAAAGCTCGGTCGTCTTCCAATGGCACGACAGGTTCGGCTGCGAAATTTACCGCATTCGGAAACAGGTGAAATGCGGCGTGACGAATGCGTGGCAGCGCCCAAAAAGTTGCGGTGCAACGACGGGCACAACACCCCACTCCCACTCCCAGTGACCTCACCAGCCACACCGACTTGGAAGCGGCGGCTCCGTCAACCGCATCGTTCCGGCTCAGACGTCGCAAATCTTCACGCCTTGCTTGAGGGAGGCGAGTGCGTCGGGGCGTTTGGGGATGAACTCTTGACCGACGTGGCCTTTGTAGCCGGTGGCCACGATGGCGCGCATGATGGCGGGGTAGTTCAGCTCTTGCGTGTCATCAATCTCGTTGCGTCCTGGCACGCCGCCGGTGTGGTAGTGGGCGAAGTAGGCGTGGTCGCGCTGGATGGTGGCGATGACGTCGCCCTCCATGATCTGCATATGGTAGATGTCGTAGAGCAGCTTGAAACGTTCGGAGCCGATGGTCTTGCAGAGGGCGATGCCCCAGGCGGATTTGTCGCACTGGTAATCCTTGTGGTTCACGCGGCTGTTGAGCAGTTCCATTACGAGAGTGATGCCGTGTTTCTCGGCGAGGGGGAGAATACGCTTCAATCCGATCGCGCAGTTCTTCAGGCCGGCCTCGTCATCAAGGCCGGCGCGATTGCCAGAGAAGCAGATGAGTTTCTTAAAGCCTGCATCGGCGCATTGCTGGAGGCGCTCGGTGTAAATCTCCACCAACGTGTCATGGTGTTCGAGGCGGTTGAAGGCTTTCTCGATGCGACCGATGCCATTCTTCTGCGGGAAGCTGACCATCGCGCAATCGAGGTTGTGCTTCTTCACGGTGGCGAAGTCCGGCGGGTCGAGCAGTTCGATGGAGGAGAGACCGATGTCCTTGGCTGATTTGCACAGGTCCTCAAGCGCGATCTTCGGGTAGCACCACTTGCAGACCGAGTGGTTGATGCGGGTCTTGGCGGCGACATCGGCGGCGGAGAGGCGGTGCGTAAGCGTGGCAGCGGCAGCGGCGACGCTGGCGAGAGCTGCACGGCGGGAGAGGGTGATGGACATGGTGAGTTAGGTTGGGTGTTGTTGCGCCCTTGATTTCAATCCGCGTGGCAACCGCCGTCAAAGCGAAATTTCGGTGTTGGGAACGGATAGAAGCATCCAAATTGCGTAAGAAACAGTTGCTGACCGAAAAATGGGTCGAAGCAGCCACCTCCAAACAAGTGGAGAATGACAAGGCACCCAGCGGCAAGAATCCGGACTGGCGACAAGGCTACGGCTTCCAATTTTGGCATTACCAGCAGAACGCCAACCGCGGCGACGGTCGTGACGGCCAAATCTGTCTGGTGATGCCCGGGCAGTTCTTGGCGGTGGCGTCCCCTCGTGGGGACGCAAACGGGGCCGAACCACCCAGCGCCGCGCGTGCGGCCTACGTGCCCTTCGCCTTCGCAGGGACTGGTCGAGCCGGCGCAGTGGGCTCCTCCGTGGGACTGCCATGCCAGAGCGGCGCGATGTTGTGCCCGTTCCACTCGTCCCAGACCCGGCTGAGTTGGGAGACAAGCTACGGGTGCGCGGCGGGGACGTTGTTCTTCTCGCCGACGTCCTGCGTGAGCTCGTAGAGCTGCAAGCCACTGTGCTGCTTGGTTTCAAAATCGCGCCAGTTCATCAGCTTCCATTGCCCCTTGCGGATCGCCTTCCGCGGGCCGAAGCGCCAGGCGAGGAAGTCATGCGGCGCGGTGATCGTTTCTCCGGTGAGATGCGGGAGCAGGTTCACACCGTCGAGGCCAGTGTCCACCTTCGCGCCGACCATCGCACAGGCGGTCGGCAGGATGTCCAAGGTGCTCACGGACTGGTCATACACCTTGCCCGCCGGCAGCCGGCCGGGCCACACGACGAAGAACGGCACGCGGATGCCGCCTTCCAGCACCTGCTCCTTGTCGCCACGCAGCGGGGTGTTAACGCCAGTTTGGAAAGCGAGGAAGGGCTTTTTCCCCGAGCCGCCGTTGTCGCTGAAGAAGAAGATCAGCATGTCCTGGTCGCGCTGTGTTGCACGGAGATGTGCGGTGAGCCGCGTGGCCGCCTATATGGACAAAGTGCGGCGAGGCACAGATTCATTCCCGAGATTTGTCACCGCAGTGGGCCACGGCGGAGATTGCCGAGCAGCTACCGAACCGCTCAATGGGGATCGCGACGCTGAGATGAAGGGGGCGCGCCCGCTGCCGTCCGATGGCGGCATGACATTCTCCAACCTCGGGCACTTCCCGCCATCGCCAACGCTCGACCGCATAGTTCGGACTATTTTCGCTGCTCTTTTCACCATCGTCGTGTCCATCGTGGCAATCCCGGCGGTGCGTGCTGCGGATCTCGTTCTGGCCACGGAGGGGAAGTCGGATTATCAGATCGTTGTCCCCGATACCGCGCCGACTCAAGCCTTGGCGGACGGCCTTCAGCAGACCGCGCGCTTGTTGCAAGCCGCCTTCCAAGCCCACAGCTTCACCCTGCCGATTGTCTTCGAATCCAAACGCGACGCCGCCAAGCCCGCCATTTTCCTCGGCGACACCACGTTCGCCCGGCAGCAAGGCGTCGCGGTCGCGCAGTTCAAGGGCTGGACCTACGCGCTGCGGGTCAGCGGGCGCGACGTCATCATCGCGGGCCGCGAGCAGGCGGGGCCGGGCGTGGGCGCGCGCAAAGCCGAGTGGGACCGCGTCGGCACCGCGAAGGGCGTGACGGAGTTTCTGCGGCAATACCTCGGCGTGCGTTTCCTCTATCCCGACCTCCCGCCGCGTCAGGCGGTGAAGGACGCGACGCAGTTGGACTTCCTCGCCTCGCCGGCCTTCGAGTTCCTGCCCACGTCCAAGGTCTCGGTGCCGGCGGACTTGAACGTGATGAAGACGCCGGTGTTCGACTCGTGGACCGCGTATCCGCCGCGCGGCGGCTTTTACGAAATCGCGAACAACCGCTTCCCCCGCGTGGACGACCCTTTCGGCGGGCACACTTGGGAACGCGCCGTGCCGCCGGAGAAATATGTGGCCACCCACCCGGAATACTTCGCGCTCCTCGGCGGCCAGCGGATGAACCCGAAAGGCGCGAACGCCCAATACTGCATTTCCAATCCCGAGGTGCAGGAGCTGTTTTACCAAGACCTCATCGGCTGGCTCGACGCCGGTTATCAGTCCGTGGACCTCGGCCAGCCCGACGGCTTCCGCGCCTGCCAGTGCGGCCCGTGCGCGAAGCTCTTCGACACCGGCGGCGACTGGAGCGAGAAACTCTGGATTCTGCACCGCAAGCTCGCCGAGCGCGTCCTCGCGTCGCATCCGGGCAAGGTGGTCAACATGACGAGCTACATCCTCACCGCCAACCCACCGAAGTCCTTCCTGCAATTTCCGGCCAACACCCAAATCATGCTCACCGGCACGAACGACGACGACCTCGCCCCGTGGCGCGGGCACGTCGTGCCGCAGGGTTTCACCGGCTACATCTACAACTGGTGCCCGAACCTCAGCACGCGCTACACGCCGATGCGCACGCCGGGCTTCATCGAGACGCAGGCGAAGCGGCTCGTCGCGAACCGCATTCAGTCCATCTACCAGGACGGCCCCGGCACGCTGCAAGGCTTGGAAGGCCCGGTCTATTACACGATGGGCCGGATGTTCGATGACGTGACCAACAGTCAGGCCAAGGTGCTCGTGCATGAGTTCTGCGGCGCTGCCTTCGGCAAGGCCGCCCCGCCGATGCTCCAGTTCTACGACCAGCTCTACCACGCCATCGAACTCTACGCGCGCCAGCTCGGCACGCGCGACCCGGCGTGGACTTATACCGACATCTACGGCCGCCGCCGCAAGCACCTCACCGACCCGATGCAGTTCCTCGGCTTCTTCTACCCGCCCACGCTGCTCGCCTCGCTCGAAGCCCAACTCGCGCAAGCCGAGAAGCTCGCCCACTCGGACAAAATCAAAACCCGACTCGCACTCGTCCGCCGCGAGTTCGACTACCTGCGCGGCGTCGCGCGCGTGGTGCATCTGAACCACGCCTTCCAAATCCAGCCCGACCGCGCCTCGCGCGACCGCCTGCTCGACGCCATTGACGCGCGCAACGCGGACATCACCACTTACTTCGATGAGCGCGGCCGGACGAAGCCTTTCGGCACGTGGTCCTACGTGCCCTTCCCGCCCGTGGGCCACGACGCGAAGCACCTGCGCCTCAGCCACGACGGCTATCAGGAGCCTTACGCCAACACGCCGTTCAACTGGGACACGAAGACCATGCGCAACGCGCCGCTGGCCGGAGCCAAGCGCCTTCCCGCCAGCGCCGTCGCCGGCCCCGTCACCTTCGACTCAGCGCACTGGGCGAAGGCGGCCGCGAGCGAACTGGTCGCCTTGCCCGGCGCGGCCCCGCTCACGCGCAAGACCACCGTGCGCGCCACCGTGGACGACGCGCATCTCTACGTGCTCGCCGAGAGCGAGCTGCCCGCCGCGTTGCAGCCGCCCGGCGCGGGCACGAACCAAGAATCCTTCGCCCTCTACCTCGCGCCCGTAGCCGGCCGCGACCTGGCGTTCCGCTTCACCGTCGGCCCGCGCGCGGACGCGAAGGCCGATGCCGCCGCCGGCTTCGTCACCGATGCGATGGACCCGCGCCACGGCCAGTTCGACCCCGACTGGAACGGCGATTGGAAATACGAGTCGCGGCTCGAGCCGGAGAAGAACCGCTGGCTGGCGTTACTGAAGATTCCCTTCAAGACCCTCGGCGTGGAAGCGCCCAAGGCCGAGTCCTTCTGGCGTGCGAACTTCGCCCGCGCCCACGTCGCCGCGACCAACCGCGTCGAGCGCTCGCTCTGGTCGGTCACGCCGAACACCAAGAGCTTGGAGGACCGGAATGACTTCGGCGAACTCGCCTTCGCCAGCGCCAGTGCAGCAGCGACCAAGACCGCCGCGCTGCCGGCGAAGCACCCGTTGCAGGCCTGGCGCGACGACTACAACGCTAAGTCCTTCGAGCTGCCCACCGCTTGGAAGAAGCTTCCCAACCTCCTGCCCGCGCCGCTCGGTGAGTGGCGCTTCCGCACTGACCCTTTGGAGCAGGGCGTGAAGCTCCGCTGGCACCAACCCGCGCTGGACGAGCGCGACTGGGTGAAAATGACCGTGCCGTCCTTCTGGGCAGAGAACGCCGCCGTGGGCAGCTTCCAAGGCCACGGCTGGTATCGCACCACCGTCACGCTGCCCGCCGGCTGGCAGGGGCGCGGCCTGCGACTCCTCTTCGGCTCCGTGGACGAGCAGGCTTGGGTGTATGTGAACGGCCAACTCGTGCGCGAGCACACCGAGCAGTCGGAGAAGAAGAGTTTCAACGACCTCTGGGAACTGCCCTTCATCGCCGAGGTGCCGCCGGCCCTGCTGAAGCCCGGGCAGCCCATCGTGGTCGCCGTGCGCGTCCACAACTCCGTCGCCAACGGCGGCCTCTGGCGGCCGGTGCTCGTGCAGAGCTTGGCAGGGAAGTAGCGCCCAGTTCACCCCATGAGAACCTTTTTTACATTCGCGTTCGTGCTGGCGTTCGCAGGCCGGCTTTCCGCCGCCGTCGCCATCACCGAACTGCCGGATCGCATCCGCGTCGTCATCGACGGCGAGGTGTTCACCGAGTGGCGGCACAGGGATTGGGTCGGGCCGTATCTCTATCCCGTCATCGGGCCCAATGGCGAAAACGTCACCCGGCACTTTCCGATGAAGCCGGGTGTGCCCGGTGAGGACGCGGATCATCCGCACCATCGCTCGATTCGCTTTTCGCACAGCGATGTGAACGGGTTCAACTTCTGGTGGTCGCCGCCCAAGCCCAAGCCCGGCCAGTCCGCCGAGGTGAAGCTGGAGAAGATCGAGCGCCTCAGCTCGGGCCAGTCCGGCGAGGTGGTGCTGCGCAACCAATGGCTCGGCGACGGCAAGCTCGTCCTGCGCGAGCAGGTGCGGCTCGTCTTCACGCCGCTCGCGAATCGACAGGTGCTGATGGATTACGATGTGGAGCTGCAAGCGGCCGACGCGCCGGTGGTCTTCGGCGACAAGCGCGATGGCGGCCTGCTCGTGCGCGTGGCGGGCACGATGAAGGTGGAGTCCGAGAAGGGTGAGAAGGGCCACGGCACCATTGTGAACAGTCGCGGCGACCGCAACGAAGCGGCGTGGGGCAAGCGCGCGGAGTGGACGGATTACTTCGGGCCAGACGCGAGCGGGAAGACCGTGGGCATCGCGATGTTCGACCATCCCGGGAACCTGCGTTTCCCCACGCACTGGCACGCGCGCACCTACGGGTTGATGACGGCGAACCGTTTCGGCACGGATCATTTCAAGGGCAACTACGGCGACCACAAAACCGTCGTCTGCCGCCCCCACGGCACGAACTGCCCGGCGTGCAACTCGCACTCCGGGGACTTCACGCTCGCGGCCGGCCAGAAGCTCACGCTGCGGAACCGCTTTTACTTCCACCACGGCGACGCGCAACTCGCGCAGGTCGCGGCGCAATACGCCCGCTACACGGCGGACCCGGACGCGGTGCTCGGGCGGATGCGGGCTTTGCAGCAGGAGCGGAAGTGGAAGGAGCTTATCGAGCAGTTTGGGGGAGAGGACTTCGCGGCCTGGCCGGCGGGCGCGAGCGGGAAGGCCAGCGAGGCGTTGCACTTGCGCGGGCAGATTTACTCTTTCCTGAAGGACGGGGCGCACGCGGAGACGGACTTGAAGGCGGCGACGAAAATCGCGCCCAGCAACGCAGCCATCTGGCTCACGCTGGGCGAGAATTACGTGAACAACCTGAACGACGATGAGCAGGCGCTGGCGGCGTATCGGCAGTCCTTCGCCATCACCGGCAAGGGCCAGGGCTGGCAGCCGCTGACTGCAACCGTGTCCATCGCGCGCATCCTCACCAGCCAGGTGAAGCCGGACGAGGCGCTCGCCGTGCTCGGGCAATACGGCGACCTCGCCGGCATGGCCCCGACGTGGCGCATTCAGTTGCTCCGCGCCTACGGCCACGCCTACGCGGCGCAGGGGAAGGAAAAGGAATCGCTCGCAAAGTTCCGCGAGGCGCTCGAGCTGGAACCGCGTCCCTGATCAACCGTAGTCTTGCCATGAAAAAGCTTCTCCTCCTCACGCTCACGACGCTCGTCGCGTTCGCCACCCCACGGGCCAGCGCCGAAGACCTCTACGACTACCGCACGCCGCGCGAGGCGCAGGACTGGTGCACCATCACCCTCCGCACCAAGCCTGCCAACGGCCCCGCGCTGCCGCTCGTGCTGCTGATCGGCGATTCGATCACGGTGCGCTACGCCGCGGAAGTTGGCACCGCGCTCAAGGACAAGGCTTACGTCTCCGTGCTGGGCACTTCGAAGGCCGTGGGTGATCCCGCGTTGCTCGACGAGATCAAGCTGGTGCTGCGGCAGAATGTTTACTCCGTCATTCACTTCAACTACGGCCTGCACGGCGGCATCGAAGGCTTCCGGAAGGGCTTCCCGGACTTGCTGGCCACGCTGCAACGCTACGCGCCCAGCGCCAAACTCGTCTGGGCCACCACCACGCCGTGCCAGCAGAAGGACGCCGCGCCGGACAAGGGCGTGATCGAGCGCAACCAGATCGCCGCCCCGCACATCGCGAAGGCCGGGCTGGTCGTGGACGATCTCTACACGCTGGTCGCGACTCACCCGACGAAGTTGTGGGACGGCGGCGGGGTGCATTATTCGGCGGAGGGGACGGCGCTTCAGTCCAAGCAGGTGGCGCAGGTCATCGCGCCGTTGCTACCGGTGCCGGTCAAGCCGCTGCGCGTGCTGATGATCGGCAACAGCCAGTGTCCGCTGCTGGTGAACAACCGGCTGATTGAGAACCTCGCGGCGTCGGACAAGGGCGCGCCGCCCATCCAGATCACCGGCTGCATCAAGCGCGGGGCATCGTTGCGCAGTCATTGGGAGGCGGGCATCGGGACGAACACGGCGCGCGGGATGATTGCCGGCGGCCCGTGGGATTACGTCGTGTTGCAGGACATCTACAACGTCCAGGCCCCGGCCTTTCAGCCTTACGCGCGGCAGTTCCACGAGTTCATCCAGAGCAAGGGGGCGAAGACGCTGTTGTTCGGCACCGCCTCGATTCTGAGCGACTACCCGCAAGGCTTCGAGCGGCAGCATCGCCTGCACCTCGACATGGGGCGGGAGCTGAAGGCTGCCATCGTGGATGCCAGCCCCGCTTACACGAAATACTTCGGGGGCCAGCCTTCCGCCGAGCGCATGGAGAGCCTGTTCGCCAAGGACAAGATGCACCCCGGCCTGTGGGGTTCGTATATCTACGCGTGCAGCCTCTACAGTGTGCTGACGGGGCGCAGTCCGATGGGGCTCGCCGCACCGGCGGATATGCCGGCGGCGGTCGCCAAGGAACTGCAAGCGGCGGCGTGGGCGCAGCATCAGGAGACACAGGCAGCGCTGAAGGAATAGCAATTTTACACAGACATGAAACTTACCCGTTCGCTCGCTGTTCTGAGGGTTGCGCTGTTTTGGTTTGCCCCCGCTGTAGTGGTCGGTGCGGCTGAGTCTCCCTCGGGCCTGTGGGCCGGCACCGCCAAAGTCGAAATCACGCCCGCCGAGGACGCCGCCGTGAATCTGTCCGGCCAGCCCTTGCGCCTGCGCGACCCGCTCTTTGCCCGCGTGCTCGTGCTCAAAGACGCGAAGACCTCCCTCGCCATCGTTTCAGCGGACCTCATCGTCTTCGCGTCGCCGAAGGTGGTGGCCGAGGCGAAGCGCCAGTGGGGCGTGGACCACGTCATTCTCAGCGCCACGCACACGCACGCCGCGATGGCTCCGCGCGGCCTGTTCATCCAGCCACCCGCCGCGCCCGACTGGACGCGCAACCCCAACGGCCCGGCCACCACCGTCAACTGGCTGAAGCTCTCCGACGATCCTTGGTATGCCGCGACCGAGGCGAAGGTCATCACCGCCATTGGCCGGGCCATGCAAGGCCTCTTTCCCGCGCGGCTCGCCGCCGGCAAGGGACCGTATGAAAGCGCCTACATGGCGCACAACCGCCGCGACGTCCGGCCCGACCGCGTCCTGCCGCTATGGGAAAATCCCAACCGCCGCCCCACCCAGCCCGTGGACCCGACCGTGGGCGTGCTGCGCGTGGAGGACTTGTCCGGCAAGCCGCGCGCCTTCGCGGTGCATTACGCCTGCCATCCGGTGGCGCTCATGGGGGCGGGCGTGGTGTCGCGCGACTTCCCCGGCGCGATGGTGGACCACATCGAACAGGAGTTGGGCAGCGACTGCATGGCGATGTTTCTCCAAGGCGCGTCGGGCGACCTCGACCCTTACGATCTCAGCGGTCTGCGCGGCGAGAACCGTTTCAACATCGTGAAGCAAAACGGCATCTCACTGGGCAAGGCCGCCCTCCAACTCGCCACGAATTTAAAGGCCCGGCCCGGCAGCGCGCAGCCTGCCATTCAAGTGAAGGAGAGCCTGCTCACGATTCCGCATCGGCACGGCACGCAGAGGACCGAGGTTGGCCTGTTGACCGTGGTCATCCAGCGCGACCTCGCACTCGTGGCCATCCCCGGCGAGCCCTTCATCCAGCACCAGCTAGATTTGACGGCCAAGTCGCCCGTTCCGAACGCCTTCATCCTGGGCCTCGCCTACCATGGGAAGGGCACCCCGTTCACGGTTTACATACCGACCGTGAAAGCCGTGAAGGAGGGCGGCTACGGCGCGGCTGAGTGCAGCTTCTTGGCTGCGGATGCGGGTGAGAATTTGGTGAACGAAGCCGTGCTCCGGATCCAAGCGCTCACGAATGAGTCCAAGGGCTTAAAGTGAATCTATCCCCCGCACCTCACCGCGAAACTTTTCAGGTCGTAATCCGAAAGCACGCCTTGATGGCATCCGCCGACTCGGGCCGCTATGTGAGTCGGCGCAACAACCACGGGAGTTCACGCGGCTGCTGGAACTCCAGTGGGCGGCGCTCCTGATAGAGGGACGAGCCGGCCTGGTGCGGCTGTGCGACTGGCGGTGCGTGCTGCGGATGTGCACGGATGCATTGCGAGTGGAGGAGCCGTTTAGCCGGATCAAGGTAGTAGGAAGCGAATTTTCATGCGGATTGGCTGGTGAAAGCGGGGTGGTTTTCTACTGCATTGCAGTTGGGGGAACGGGCTCTGAATCTTCTCCCATAAACGTCACCACCAGTCGCGTTCCCGCTCTGGCACGGCCAGTTTGATCGTGCTCTTGCCTGCCGAATGGCTCAGCACGCCCGCGGTCACCAACAGCGAGAAGCGCAGGTTGCGCAAGCTCACTTTGTGCTGCCAGCGCAGATGCCGCCCGAGCACCACCTGTTCGCCGGTTGGCGCGCACAGAATGTCGGCACCAGGTGGAGGACGTGCGACACTGGCCGCCGTGAGCATGACCGAATGGCCGATAGAAACTCTCCGTGCCGTGACCAGCGCCGCCATGTTGGTCGCGCTGCTGACCTGGGAATCATTCGCCCCGTTCTTCGACTGCTTTTCGCGTGCGCCCGGCGAAGGCGTCCGGCACGGGATGCGCAACGTGCTGCTTGGGGTGCTCAACGCGGCCGTGACCGGGCTGGTGTTCGTCGGCCTGTGGTGGACCGTGGCGCACTGGGCCGAGGCGCATCAGTTCGGCGTGCTCCACTGGCTGCGGCTCCCTGAGTGGGCACGCCTGACCGGCGTGTTCTTGCTCGTGGACGGCTGGATGTATGCATGGCACCGGCTGAACCATCGCGTCCCGTTCCTCTGGCGCTTCCATCGTGTCCACCATTCCGACCCGATGATGAACGTGACCACGGCCAACCGCTTCCATGTCGGCGAGATCGTTCTGTCCGGCCTGCTGCGTGCGCCGGTGCTGGCGCTGCTCGGCGTCCGACTCTGGGAGCTCGCGCTCTACGAGTTGGCGATGTTCACGGTGGTCCAATTACATCACGCGAACGTGGGTTTGGCCGGGCCGGTGGACCGCTGCCTGCGGCTGCTCATCGTCACGCCGCTCATGCACAAGGTGCATCACTCGGACTGGCAGCCGGAGACTAACTCGAACTACGCCTCGTTGTTCTCGTTCTGGGATCGGCTCTTGGGGACGTTCCGCCTGCGCGACGACCCGCGCACGCTGCGTTTCGGTCTGCGCGAATTGACTGCGCCGGAGCACCACACGCTCGCCGGTTTGCTCGCCACGCCGTTCAGGCAGATGAATCGACCCGGTGCAGCTCCGCCTGACGAGCCGCCTGGACCGCGCCGCCCCTGAACGCGCACATGAAGGCGCCCATAGAGCTTGGTCATTCGACGACCTCCCGTCATCCCCGCATGAGCACCGCTTGTTTCGCCGCCAAATACTTCGCCAGAACTGCTTGGTTCCCCAGTGAATTAGAACCCCGGACGACATTGTCCTTGAGCAGCTTGTAGTTGACCAGCGTCTTGCCCACTTCGCCGATGTGGCAGGTGACACCTTCCATGCGCCATTTCTGGCCGGCTTCAAAGGCTGGGTGAAGCGGGACTTGGCTTTTTAAGTTCATATGGAAATTCGGACTGAACGCGGCGGCGAATGTTCAATCGGGCCGACGGGAGCACCTTGTAATAACAGCTTCAGCTCCTTATGGTGTCTTCCCTATGACTGACATCAAAAAATATGTCACCCTCCGAACCGCCCTGCTGAATGAGAAGACGAAGCTTGAGGCCCGACTGGGGGAGATCTCCAAGGTGCTCGGGGCGGACGTTGCGGTTACCGCCGCTCCATCACCGGCAACGACAACTACCCCGGGCAAGCGAACCCACAGCGCATCTACGAAGGCCAAGATGCGGGCTGCCCATCAGGCTCGCTTGGTGAAGTTGAAAGCCAAGTCAGGTGCTGAGCCGGCTGCGCCTGCGGCTACGAGGAAGAAGCGGAAGATGAGCGCGGCGGGAAAGGCCAACATCAAGGCGGCACAAAAGGCCAGATGGGTAAAAGTGAACGCGCTGAAGGCGAAGTCCGCGAAGTAATCGCGTGCTCCAATGGTAGGCTGCCGGTGTCTGATTCTGCCGCTTC